>NZ_BAAAPZ010000006.1:202059-250731 GCF_039531405.1 Brevibacterium salitolerans
GACGTAACTTGTGGTCCAGCGGGCTGCCGCACTCCTCCTGGGCTGAGAGGCCTCCACCGGGGCACCCACTAGACTGGATCGGCATTGCAGGCAGCCGGCGAAGCGGGAGCTCATGGACGACAACAGGGACCGGATGACGGACGAGCTCGAGGTCGAGGTCCGTCGCAGCCCCAAGTACTCGATGTTCATCATCATGGGTGTCCTGGTGGGGTTCATCGCGGCGGGGATCCTCTCCGTGCTGCCGGTGGACACCTCGGACCTCACCGCCGACTACTCCCAGGGCGCCGTGCTGGGCATCCTCATGATGCTGCTGGGCATCGTGGGGGCGGCACTCGGCGGCTTCGTGGCCCTGGTCATCGACCGGCGCAACCTCAAGAAGGCCCGCCGGTACACGGTGCAGGCGGAGTATGTGGCACGCCGCCGCACGGCAGCGCAGAAGGCGGAAGCGGAGCAGAAGGCCGAAGCGGAACGGAAGGCCGCAGCGGAACGGGCCGCCGCCGAGGACGCACAGGTCGCCGGAGCGCCATCCGCCGGGGCCGTGCAACCCACAGCGGCAGGGCCGGCAGCCGGAGCCGCGGACACCGCCGCCGAGGCCGCGCGGCAGGCAGGGACCACGTCCGCGGAGGCGACCGGCACCTCGGGCACCCCGCCGGAGGAGCTCCGCTCCTGAACGCGGACGCACACCCGCGGACCCGGCGACGGGGCCCGCCCCTGGGCCCGGTGACGGGTCCTCCCGCCCGCATCTATGTGGGCGGGAGAGCCCATACGCGGTGTGTCGGAACTCGAAGCCCCGCTCACCGGCCGTGCCAGTCACGTATATGTGTGCGGGCGAGTCCGTACGCGGGGTGAGCCCATACGTGGATGAGCCCATATGCGGGCGCGGCCCCATGCGCGGCGCGAGCACTCCGTGCACCCGGAGGCGGCGGAAGCGGCCCGGACACGGTCTCACGCCCGGACGCGTCGGTAGGGGCGCGAGGGAGTGTGGAACAATGTCCCCGTGCCAGCAGTGAATCTGTCCCGAACGGACCGCAGCCCTCACTCCGACCCCTCCGACCGTGCTTCCGGCTCCCGGAAATCCCCGGAATCCCCTGAACTCCCCGACCTGCCTCCCGGCGAGGAGTGCGGCGTTTTCGGCGTCTGGGCGCCCGGCGAGGAGGTCGCGAAGCTCACGTACTTCGCCCTCTACGCACTGCAGCACCGCGGTCAGGAGTCCGCCGGCATCGCGGCCAGCAACGGCGAGCAGATCCTCGTCTACCGCGACATGGGGCTCGTCTCCCGCATCTTCCGCGAGTCGGACCTGCAGACGCTGCCCGGCCACATCGCCGTGGGCCACACCCGCTACGCCACGACCGGGGCCTCGGCCTGGGAGAACGCGCAGCCTACCCTGGGACCCACGCCCTTCGGCACCCTGGCACTCGCCCACAACGGCAACCTCACCAACGCGGAGACGCTGGAGACGCTCGCGGATTCGGCGCGGGACCACCACCGGCAGACCGTGGCCGAGGCGACGCAGAAGACCCATCGCACGCGCCCGCACCGCGACTCCTCCTCGGACACCTCGCTCATCACGGAGCTGTTCGGCTCCGCCGGCGGGCAGACGCTGCTGGAGTCCGCACAGGAGCTCCTGCCCACGCTGGAGGGCGCCTTCAGCCTCGTCTTCATGGACGAGGGCACGCTCTACGCCGCGCGCGATCGCCACGGCGTCCGCCCGCTGGCCCTGGGCCGGCTGGAGCGCGGCTGGGTGGTCGCCTCGGAGACTGCGGCCCTGGACATCGTGGGCGCGAGCTTCGTCCGCGAGGTGGAGCCCGGCGAGCTCATCGCCATCGACGAGGACGGCCTGCGCTCCTACCGCTTCGCGGAGCCCGACCGCGCCCACTGCGTCTTCGAGTACGTCTACGTGGCCCGCCCGGACAGCGTGCTGGCGGGCCGCACCGTCCACACCGCACGCGCGGACATGGGCCGGGCACTGGCTCGTGAGCATCCGGTCGACGCCGACCTCGTCATCGCCACGCCTGAGTCCGGAGTGCCTGCGGCGGTAGGCTACGCGGAGGAGTCCGGCATCCCGTTCGGCCAGGGCCTCATGAAGAACGCCTACGTGGGCCGCACCTTCATCCAGCCCACGCAGTCGCTGCGGCAGCTGGGCATCCGCCTCAAGCTCAACCCGGTGCGCGAGAACATCGAGGGCAAGCGGCTCGTCATCATCGACGACTCGATCGTCCGCGGCAACACCCAGCGGGCCGTCATCCGCATGCTGCGCGAGGCCGGCGCGGCGGAGGTGCACGTGCGCATCTCCTCGCCGCCGGTGAAGTGGCCGTGCTTCTACGGCATCGACTTCGCCACGCGCGCGGAGCTCATCGCCAACGGGCTCTCCGTCGACGAGGTCGCGAAGTCCCTGGGCGCGGACAGCCTGGGCTACATCTCGATCGACGGCATGGTCGAGGCCACGCGCCAGCCGGCGCACACGCTGTGCACGGCGTGCTTCTCCGGGGAGTATCCGATCCCCGTCGAGAACCCGGGATTCGAACTCACACGCAGGGGGTGCTGACCATGGCAGATCACGAGACCACATACGCCTCCGCCGGCGTGGACGTGGAGTCCGGGGACAAGGCGGTCGAGCTCATGAAGGCGGCCGTGGCCGCAACCCACACGCCCGAGGTCGTGGGCGGGGTGGGCGGGTTCGCCGGGCTCTTCGACGCCTCGGCGCTCAAGGACTACCGCCGCCCGCAGCTCGCGACGTCCACGGACGGCGTGGGCACCAAGGTGGCGCTGGCGCAGCAGCTCGACATCCACGACACGATCGGCCACGACCTCGTGGGCATGGTCGTCGACGACATCGTGGTGCTGGGTGCCAAGCCGCTGTTCATGACGGACTACATCGCCTGCGGCAAGGTGGTGCCGGAGCGCATCGCGGCCATCGTCCGCGGCATCGCGGAGGCCTGCCGGAGTGCGGGTGTGGCCCTGGTGGGCGGCGAGACGGCGGAGCACCCCGGCCTGCTGGGCGTCGACGAGTACGACGTCGCCGGTGCGGCCACCGGTGTGGTCGAGGCGGACCAGGTGCTGGGCGCGGACCGTGTGGTCGCCGGCGACGTGCTGGTGGGACTGCCGGCCTCGGGCCTGCACTCCAACGGCTACTCGCTGGTGCGCCGGATCATCGCCGATGCCGGCTGGTCCCTGGGCCGCGAGGTCCCGGAGTTCGGCCGGACGCTGGGGGAGGAGCTGCTCACCCCCACCCGTGTGTACACCGGTCCGCTGCTGGCCCTCCTGGAGGAGCTGCCCGGCGCAGTCCACTCGATCTCGCACGTGACCGGCGGCGGCCTCAGCGCCAATGTGGCCCGCGTGCTGCCGCGGTCCACGGTGGGCGTCATGCGCCGCGACTCCTGGCAGATCCCGCCGGTGTTCTCCGTGCTGGGCGACCTCGGCGGAGTGCCCCTGCTGGACCGGGAACGGACGTGGAACCTGGGCGTGGGCATGGTGCTGGCCGTGGACGGGGCCCGGGTGGACGAGGTGCTGCACGCCTATCCCGGCGCCTGGGTGCTGGGAGACGTGCGGACGGACGACGGCGCGTTCACCCGCGAGGAGGCCTATGTGCGCGGTGCCAAGGGCGTGGACGCCGGTGGGGCCATCCTGGTCTGAGCGGCCCACGGCCTCGGCGGCGTCGCTTGAGAGGCCATTCCGCCGAGGCCCTTCGCCGCGGGTCCGCGTCATGGGCTGACCGTGCTGCCGAGGGGCGGCGTCGGTGCCCGGCGAGGGCCGTGCGTCAGCGGGCGGTCCGGGCTCCGGGGCGAATGGCACCAGGGTGAATGCGGAGAAGGGACCGGATGCGGTCCGGTCCCTTCCTCCTGCACCTGATGCTCAGCCGACCGTGACGCGATGGCCGGTGAGGCGGTGGCAACTCCGTGAGACGTGTGCAGCCTGCTGGGATCAGCGTGCGGCGTCCTCGTCCTCGTCCGGCTCGCCGTACTTCTCCGCGTAGTCGGAGTAGTCGTCCTCGAATCCGTCCGGACCGTAGCTGTCCGCGTGCGCAGCCTCTCCGCCGAGCTCCCTCTGAAGTGCGCTCAGATCTGTCTCCGGGCTGTTGTACTTGAGCTTCCGAGCGACCTTGATCTGCTTCGCCTTCGCGCGACCACGACCCACTGGCCTGACCCCCTCCGTTGCTCATCCAGGGTGGGATGAGGTCCCTGGTCTGTAATGTGCACGTACTCTGGGGGATTCTACCCGGAATGAAGAGAGGGGGCCATTCTGCCCCGGTACGAGGGTGTCCCGGCGGACGGGAGCCCGCCGGAAGGCGCACGACGCGCGGATACGGAGATTTGAGACCGGCCGATAAGCTGAGGGGCATGTCGTTCTCACGCCCGTACGAGGTCTACCTGCGCGTCTTCGAGCCGGTTTTCGCACATCCGGCGTGGGAGTCCGACGCCGTGTCCGCGAACGACGACGAGGTCCGTGAGGATCTGCGGGCCGAGGCCGACCGCCGCCTGCTCGTGCTGCCTCCGTCGCCCGTGCCCAAGGCGACGCCCGGCACGCGCATCTATCTGCCCGCCTCCGAGACCCGCGACGGGATCACCCGCGCGTGGCCCGTGCAGCAGGAGGTGCTGTCCTGGGGTGCTCTGCAGGAGCTCGAGGAGAACGTTCCCCCTGCTCTGCTCGACCCGCTCGTGCCCCGCGGGGTGCGGCGCGAGGCTGCGATCGAACGCATGTCGTGGCTGCGCGAGGAGCGCGGTGACCGGGTGTTCTCGCAGGTCTCGGCGTGGACCGTGCCGTTCCAGTGGTGGCTCGCGTTCGACGACGAGGAGGACGAGGTCGTCGAGGACGAGAGCGAGGACGGCAGCCTGCGGGTGCGGGTGAGGTGCGATCTGGTGCGCAGCTCCGCGCGGGTGGACTGGACGCGGGACATGCTCGCGGAGAAGGGTGTGCCCTCCGGTGCCAGCGCGGTGGTGGGGGAGTTCAGCGAATGGCTGGACGGCTTCGACGTGAATGCGGTCCTGGAGCTGGATCTGGGTGGGCTGTCCGAGGTGCACTGGCACGGTCGGATGCGCCATCTGGTGGTCGAGTGCATCGCTGCGCTGGCCGCGGGCGAGGACGACGAGGCCGGCGAGATCTTCGCGCGGTACCTCCACCAGGTCGAGCACCTGCGCCTGCTGGCCCGCTCGAACTGACGTGCGGCCGCCGGAGCGCCGGCCTGTGTTGCGGCCTGCGCCGCGGCCGGTGCGCGTCCGGGAATGAGCGAAGCCCGCAAGGTGCCCTTCAGCAGGCGGTGCCCTTCAACAGGTGCGTCTCAGCAGGCGGCGTAGACGTGGGCCTCGTCGCCGGGCGGGGTGAGTCCGCGGTCGCGCAGGAGGGTGAGCGGAGCGCGGCCGGGGGCGGCACATGCCTCCGCGAAGGTGAGTCCGGCCTCGGCGAGGGCATCTGGGTACTCGATCTGGAGGACGTGCTCGCCGTAGACGTCCGTGTAGGCCCGGCACTCGTCCCAGACGGCGCATTCCTCCGTGACGGCGAAGTCGAAGCCGAGGTCGTGCTGGGCCGTGGCGGCGACCTCGGCGGCGTTCTTCTGTCCGGCGGCCATACCCGCCGCGTGCGCCTGCGCCGTGAGGCTGCGTGCGAGCGCGCCGGCACCCGCCTCGCTGATCGCGGGGAACCGCGTCCAGGTGTCGAGGTTGTCGAACTCGACGGCGTCGAACCCGTCGTCCGCGCAGGCCGTGATCACGGGCGCGAGGTGTTCCAGGATGCCGTCGCGCTGCTCCTCGGCAGACGGGTCCAGCACGTATTCGTCCGGCCAGTCGGGGTCGCGGACGGGTTCTCCCGCGGGGGTGCGCAGGAGGAGAGGAGCACTGCCTCGGCGGAGCCGTTCCTCGTCACGGGCCAGCCACTCCGCGGACTCGTCCGGCTGGGTCTGGAAGGCGTTGACGTAGCAGACGCTGTAGGCGCCGGGCTGCGGAGCCGCGGAGGCATCCCGGACGACCACGTCGAGCGGCCGGCCGTCCGCCGTCGGGTGTGCGCCGCCGAGCTGGTAGTCGAAGACCCCGGTGGTGGGCGGGAGCGCGAACGCCCCGGGCGCAGGCGCTGTGCCCACGGATGCGGTGTTCGCAGATGCTGCGGTCTGGGAGGGGCCGGCCTCGGGCGCCGTGCCCGAGGCGTCCGAGGACTGGGCGTGTGCCGGCTGCGGGGAGTGGGAGGGGAGTGACTGCGGGGCGTTCGCGGGCTGCGCGGCGCACCCTGCGAGAGTGAGGCCGCACAGCAGAACGAGGGTGGCGGGGAGGGCGAAGACGGAGGTGGGCACGCCTCATTCTCGCAGGAGGCGGAGACGTGATGAGCCGCAGTGCCGCGGTTCTGCCGGCGCGGGAAACGGGACCGGGCGCGCAGGAACTCCACCGAGCCCCGTCGGAACGGGAGCCGATGGAGCCTCCTGCGCCGGGGCGCCGTGCTCCGGTACCGTCCTCACCGGATCACCGGATCACCGGGTGCGGCGGTTCCGTCCCAGCCCTGCGCTCATCATGAGCGTCGCGCCGCCCAGGGCCAGCAGTCCGGCGCCGAGCGCGAGTCCGGTGAGCTCCGCTCCCGTGCGGGGCATCGAGCTGCCGCCGGCCTCGGATCCGCCGCCGTCCTGTGCGCCGGTCACCTCGAAGCCGCCGGTGAGCGTTGCGAAGCCGGGGCAGCGCACGGTCACGTCGTAGGCGCCGGTGTACAGGTCCGGCCGCGACGTGTCGAGACCGTAGATGAGGACGGCGCCCGCACCGTCCTCGTCGAGCTCCCGGGTGTCCTCGTATGCGACGACGTCCGAGTCCTCCGCGGCGGTGACCGTGAAGGTCGCGAGGTCACCGGGTGCGCAGTCGCTGACCGCGAGGGTCACCCCGCCGTTCTCCGCGTCCACGAACCTCTCGGCGCTGATCGTCGTCGGATCCACCGTGAGGCTCGGTTCGGTCTCCGGCTCGCCGGTGGGATCGTCGCCCGTGATCGTGAACGCGGTGCGGGCGAGCACGCTGGGGCCCTCCCCGCTCTCCAGGACGGAGAGCTCGACCTCGCCGGGCTCCGGTTCCACCCCGTCCGGACGGACGGAGCCCGTGAGCACGCCGTTCGCGTCAGCGGTGAGCTCCTCGAGGTAGAGGGTGCCGGAGGTCGTGTAGGCGGCGGTGGCGACGACCTCCTGATGTGGTTCGAACCCTGTGCCGGAGAAGCCCAGCCCGTCCGCCTCGAGCTCCGAGACGCTGATCGTGTCCCGATCGGTCTGGACGCGGGGTTCGGCGGGAGCCTCCTCCTCCGTGAGGGTGAGGTCTGCCGCGGCCACCAGTGCGCCGGAGGCGTCGCGTACCTCCACGGTGTGCGTGCCGGGGATCGCCACCTCGGTGGTCGCAGGGTGGAGCTGGGCGGCTGCTCGGCCGTCCGCATCGGAGTGCAGGCTCTCCGGCCGGACGCTGTATCCGCCGTCGGCCGTGACCTGGACGGTGTATGCCGTGTCCGGGTCGAGCCCCGTGGCCTCGGCGGTTACGCCGTCCTCGAGGAACTCGATGTCGGTGAGCGTCGTGGGTGAGACGGTAAGCGCCGGTTCTGCGGCCTCTTCCGTGCTGTCCTCCGTCGCCTCCTCCGTGCTCTCCTCCGTGGGTTCTGCGCTCTCGTCGGGCGGGTTCCCGGCGTCGTCCGTGGGGGTCGCCGTGTCCTCGGTCCCGTCTGCGGGCGGAGCCGTCTCCTCCGTGGCCGAGGTCGTCTCCGCGGGAGCGGGTGCCGCCGATGCGGCTGCGGCGCCGTAGCCGGTGAAGGTGAGAGCGACCGCGACGGCGAGGACTGTGCTCTTCAGGGTTCTCATCGTTCTGCCTTTCCGGGCAGCGGATCGTCCTGGCGGGTGCGAAGTCGTCGCCGACACCGGTGCCGGCCGGGCATCCCGTGCGATCCGCGGTCCTTCCGACGGTAGCCCGGGAACACGGGTGCGTCCTGCCTTCGGTCGTTCTGTTCCCGTCGATGACGAAAGTGTTCCACGGGCGTGACCGAGGTGAGACGGCGATGACACCGGTTCGTGATCGTGCCCGGGCCGCTCCCGCGTGCGTCTGCGCTGCACGTGGGGCGGGGGGCCGCGGCAGGTGAGCGGAGGGCTGTCCCCGCCCGCCGGAGTCAGTCGAGGTTGGCGATCCGTGCGACGGTGGCGTTGGTGATCATCACGAGGTCCGTGGGGCGGAGCTCGAGTTCGAGACCGCGCCTGCCGGCTGAGACCAGTACGGTCGAATGGGCGACGGCGGACTCGTCGATGAAGAGGGGGAGGGAGGCGCGCTGTCCCATGGGGCTGATGCCGCCGGTGACGTAGCCGGTGCGGCGTTCGGCCTCGGCGATGCCCGCGAGGACGGCCTTCTTGCCGCCGGCTGCGGAGGCGAGTGCCTTGAGATCGAGCTGGCCGGAGACAGGCACCAGCGCATTCACCGGCGTGGAGTCGACGAGGATGTGGAGCGTCTTCAGGACTCGCGAAGGTTCGACGCCGAGCTTCTCGCATGCCTCACTGCCGTAGCGGCGGGCGGCGGGATCGTGGTCGAACTCGTGTACGGAGAACTCGACGCCGGCGAGGCTGAGCACTCGGATTGCCGGAGTCGCTGCAGCGACTTTGGTTTGACGGGACATGATGCCGTCACGATACGAGATTCTCGGACCGTGAGCGAAATCAGCGTCATGACGGGCCTCGGACCAGGGGTTTTCCCTCGGCTCCCGACAGTGGGTGTTGCGGTGAGCGGTGTGCCGGCGCAGCAGTCCGGTGGTGTGCGCGAGCGGGTCTCAGCCCCACCCCAGCTCGTGGAGCCGGTCCTCCTCTATGCCGTGGTGGTGGGCGATCTCGTGGACGATCGTCACGAGGATCTCCTCACGCAGATGGTCTGCGTCCTCGGAGAAGCGGATGAGAGGGTGCTTGTAGAGGGTGATGGTGTCCGGCGGGACGAAGCTGAACGAGCCGGAGTCCCGTTCCGTGAGGGGGACCCCGTCGTAGACGCCCAGCAGCTCCGGCGTCTCCGGCGGGGGATCGTCCTGGACGAAGAACGCCACGTTGTCCGCGTGCCTGAGCACGCCCGGCGGGACGTCCTCGAGCGCTTCGTCGACGAGGCGGTCGAACAGCTCGTCGCTGATCTCGCTGAGGTCCATGGGAGGAGTCTAGTGAAGGTGCTCGGCAGGCCGAGCCGTGATGCCGGAGGAGGACCCCGCGGCACCTTCCGTGACGCGGGGAGGGCCGGTGAGTGACGCCGGAGGGCGGGTGAGCAGAGTCACGCGCGATCGGTGCGCTGCGGCTTTGCGCTGGGGTCATCCGAGAGGGTAAGCTTACGGAGGTCGCGAGCCGAGCAGGCACGGTGACTGCTGGGCCCCCATCGTCTAGAGGCCTAGGACACCGCCCTTTCACGGCGGCGACACGGGTTCGAATCCCGTTGGGGGTACGTGTACGATGGGTGCTCGTGCCCGCACACAAGAGAATATGGCCCTGTGGCGCAGTTGGTTAGCGCGCCGCCCTGTCACGGCGGAGGTCGCGGGTTCGAGTCCCGTCAGGGTCGCAGAGCAGTGGGAGGGGTTTCCGTGAGGAGACTCCTTCTGCTCTCCGGCCGGCATATTCGGTCCAAATTGAATACGGCTCTGTAGCTCAGTTGGTAGAGCGTTCGACTGAAAATCGAAAGGTCACCGGATCGACGCCGGTCGGAGCCACTGCACAGTTCCCCCGGTTCTCCGGGGGTCTCGTGTGCCGCACGGTGGATGTTCGCATCCTGGCCGTGCAAGCAAGGCCCTGTGGCGCAGTTGGTTAGCGCGCCGCCCTGTCACGGCGGAGGTCGAGGGTTCAAGTCCCTTCAGGGTCGCCAAACGAAAGTGCCCCGCTCTTCTCACGAAGAGCGGGGCACTTTCGCATCGCCGTTGCGCCCAGCCCCCACGCGCAGAGAGCCGGTGGGGCCACGGGCCACGCGAGAGCGGGAGCACGCCGGGGCCGGGTAAGCGCCGTGCGGTGCGTGTCGCCCGTGTGCGATCCCGCGGCCCTACGCCGAGGCCCCTGGGGCGGAACCGCTTCCGCCAGCCCCGTGTGCCGCCGTGCGCGAGCTGCCGGAATCCGCTCCACTCGAACCGTTCGCCTCGCCCTGCGACACGGAGTCCCCCGCCCCGGAACCGCTGGAGCCGGACCCGGAACCCGACCCGGCCGAACCCGAGCCGGAGCTGCCCGAACCGGACCCGGACTCGCCCGAGCCACCGCCGGTCCCGCCGGAACCACTCGAGGTCCCCGAACCGCTGCCCGAGCCCTCGGAATCCCCTTCGGAACCGCTGGTCCCGCCGTCCTCTCCGGTCGAGCCCTCGGAACCGCTTCCCTGCCCCGCGCCCGACTCACCGGTGTCCGTGTCCCCTCCGGATCCGCTGCCGGTCCCGGTCCCACTGTCAGCGCCGCCCTGGTCCGTGCCGCCGTTCCGGGTTCCGGTGCCGGTCCCGGAGTCGCTGCGGCTGCCTGCGCCGTCCCCGGAGCCGTCGTCCGCATCCGCCGAGCCGCCGGACACGGACCTGGAGATCTGCGAGGTGCCGGGCGAGATGTCGGCATCGGTGAAGGATTCGGCGATCACCACCGCGCCCAGCCCGACGCCGAACACCACGGCGCCGATCGCCACCGGGTACAGGACCCGCCTGCGCCGCAGCTTCTGCATCCAGGTCTGCGGGCCGCTGCCGGTCTGGGCGGTTTCGGTCTCTCCGGCGGCCGGGCTGTCTCCTTCGGCTGTGTCCTCACCGTCGCTCCGGCCCTGGGCAGGCCCCTCCGGGCGGCCGTCATGCACTCCCAGCGCACCGGCGCCAGTGCTGGGGAAGCGACGCACCGCGCCCTTGCGTCCGGCACCGCGGCCGGAGGCTCCCGGCTCCGTCTGCACCAGTTTGGTGCCGACCTCCTTGATCTTCTCCTTGCCCTTGTCGAGGCTCTTGCTGTAGAGCGTCACGGCGAGGGCGGTGACGATGCTCGCCACGCTTGCGCCCGCCACCGTTCCGGCCACGCCCAGCTGACCGCCGATGACCGAGGACGTGGCGGCCGCACCCGCACCGGCGAGCAGCTGCGTGACCGATATGCCGCCGTCCTTCTTCTCCTTCTTCCCCGCCTCGTCCCTCTCAGCACCCGCCTCGGCTCCGGCGTTCTCCACACCTGCGGGATCGGGCACTGCGCGGCCTCCGGCGGACGCGGGCCCTCCGGCAGCGGCCGCTCCGCCTCCGAAGTCTGATTCCGTGGCGGGGCCCGAATCCCCGGCGGGAGCCGATGCCGCAGCGGGGACGGCGGCAGCGGTGCCGCGCTGCGCCCCTATCGCACCCGTCTCCTGCGCCGCCATGAGCTCCTCGGTGATGAGAGGCAGCGTCTGCGAGGGCAGCGGCGCGGCCGCAACGGCAGAGCCGCCCGACCCGGCCTGCGTGGAAACGGCCTCATACAGGTCACGATCACGGCTCGCGCCTTCGCGCCGCGAGGGATCCCAGGCACGGGGCAGATCGTCCTGATGCGAAGTCAATGGTCCTCCAAGTGTCTGATCCGACGAGTGTCCCTCATGCCGGTGGGGGTAACCTGACCGGCCGGACGGCAGGCTGAATGGACCCTGACAGCCGTCGGCAGGCCCTCCTCCCTGATCAGCGACGACGTCCGCGACCGTGACCCAGCTGACGCTCGGGTCTCAGGGCGATCACGGGATCGCCGCGCTTCTTTCACCTGTGGGAGAGGAGCCGCCGGAGACCGCCTCGGCCCTCGCCACCGAGGACGGGACGGCACCCTGCTCCGGGTCGCGTCTGCTCAGACCCGCGCCCAGACGTTCTCACCCGCCGTGGCCTCGGCGGATCCGGCGCTGAGATCCGCGAGGGTGCGCAGGCCAGAGTCCAGCTCTGCCGGCGGGACGAACAGGGTGAGGGCGACCTCGGCCCCGTATTCCGCCTCCGTGCTCCAGCCTGCGGACCGAGCGGCGCGTTCCAGGGCCGCGGCCAGCGCGTAGTCGGCCGTGAGGGTGAGGGGAGTGCGCTCCGCGAAGGTGTCGATCCGCGCCGCGTCCGCCGCTGCCGAGGCCGCCTCTCCGTACGCGCGGACCAGCCCGCCGGCGCCCAGCAGGGTTCCCCCGAAGTACCGCGTGACGACGCACAGCACATAGGTGAGGTCTCTGCCGGTGAGCACGTCGAGGATGGGTGCGCCCGCCGTGCCCGCAGGTTCGCCGTCGTCGCTGAACCTCCGCGTCCTCGCGTCCGGATCGAGGACGAAGGCCGTGCAGTGGTGGCGGGCCTTGGGGTGCGCGGACCGGCGCTGAGCGATGAGCGTGCGCGCCTCCTCCTCGGAGGCCACGGGCGCGACGAGCCCGAGGAAGCGGGAGTGCTTGATCTCGATCTCCGCCTCCGCAGCACCCCGCAGCGTCCGGTACTCCTGCGTCTCAGCCATTCCCCGAGCCTATCTGCAGGCATGGCTTATCGGCAGGCATGGCCTGGGGCGGCCTCGGGCCTCTTGGCGGCCCCGGCCTGGAGGCGGCCCGGTCCATTTTGCAGCCCCGGCGCTCCCGGCAGATGCAGGTGCTCTCAGGGCCCGCCTCCGGAGGCCGCCGGCGCACCGTCCCGCCACGTGGAGACGAGGTGCTGAGCGGGCATCCGGCCCCCTATTGTGGACGCGTATTGTGATCGCAGTCTCCGGTCGGCGGGTGTGCCGCACGTGAGCGCTCACCGGGAGCGCGGACCGGGAGCAGGAGGAGGGAACCCCAGTGCTGGAATTCAACGAGGACGAGCTCGAGCAGCTGCGCGCGGATGCGCAGCGCGCCTACGACCTGGACCGGGCGCACGTCTTCCATTCGTGGTCCGCGCAGAAGCAGATCACGCCCATGGTGATCTCCCGGGCGGAGGGCTCCTACGTCTACGACGGCGAGGGCAGGCCTTTCCTCGACTTCTCCTCGCAGCTCGTGAACACGAACATCGGCCACCAGCACCCCAAGGTCGTCCAGGCCATCAAGGACCAGGCCGACGTGCTGTGCACCATCAACCCGGCCCACGCCAATGACAAGCGCTCCGAGGCGGCCCGCCTCATCTCCGAACGTCTGCCGGAGAACCTCAACCACATCTTCTTCACGAACGGCGGCGCTGACGCGGTGGAGCACGCCGTGCGCATGGCGCGGCTGCACACCGGCCGCCGCAAGGTGCTCTCCCGGTACCGCAGCTATCACGGCGGCACGGAGCAGGCGATCAACATCACCGGCGATCCGCGCCGCTTCCGCAACGACGCCGGCGACGCCGGGGTGGTCCACTTCTTCGGTCCGTTCCTGTACCGCTCGGAGTTCCACGCGACCACCGAGGCCGAGGAGACCGAGCGCGCCCTCAAGCACCTCCGCCGCACCATTGAGCTTGAGGGGCCGGAGACCATCGCTGCGATCATCCTCGAGTCCATCCCCGGCACCGCCGGCATCATGATCCCGCCCAAGGAGTACATGCAGGGCGTGCGTGCGCTCGCGGACGAGTTCGGCATCGTCTACATCGCGGACGAGGTCATGGCCGGGTTCGGCCGCTCCGGCAAGTGGTTCTCCTTCGAGCACTTCGACGTCGTCCCGGACCTCGTGACCTTCGCCAAGGGTGTGAACTCCGGCTACATCCCGCTGGGCGGTGTCGCCATCAGCGACGACATCTACGACACCTTCGCCGATGTCTCCTACCCCGGCGGTCTCACCTACTCCGGCCATCCGCTGGCCTGCGCCTCCGCCGTGGCGACCATCAACGCGATGGAGGACGAGGGCATGGTGGAGAACGCCGCGCACCTGGGCGAGACGGTCGTCGGCCCGCGTCTGCGCGCACTCGCGGAGAAGTCGTCCATCGTGGGCGAGGTGCGCGGTGCGGGCATGTTCTGGGCGATCGATCTCGTCAGGGACAAGGAGACCCGCGAGGAGCTGGCGCCCTACGGCGGCGCCTCCGCGGAGATGAACGAGGTGGTGGGCAAGCTCAAGGCAGGCGGCATCCTCCCGTTCGTGAACTTCAACCGCCTCCACATCGTGCCGCCGCTCAACATCACCGCCGAGGAGCTGAACGCGGGCCTCGACGTGTACGAGAAGGTGCTCACCGAGGCCTGAGCCGCGGATCTCTGCGGGCTGAGCCGCGGTCTCGCCGCGCTGCTCTTCGCCGTGTGATCAGTTCCCCCAGCCGTTTCTCGCGAAATGGCTGGGGGAACTGATCACACGGCGTTCTGCTTCGGCAGGGCCTCGGGCGATGTGCCGTACGGAGCGAGCGTACAGCCGCCGCCTCACTCCCCGGCTGGCACACTGGGTGGAGACCGGCCGTGCCCGCGCGGCCACGAGGAAAGCGAATCGACGATGCTCATCTGCGAAGACCTGTTCCTGCTGCTGACCACGGACGAGGGCGGCACCGAGCCGTGGGTCTCCTACCGGGACTACGGCCTGGCCGCCGGTCTGCTCGCAGACCTCACCCTGGCCCAGTGCCTCACGGTGGAGCCCGGCCGCTGGGGCGGCACCAAGGTGAGCCTCGCTGCTGAGGCCGACCCCGCCTCGACCGCAGCGCTGCGGGAGCAGTCGCCGCCGCTGGCGTTCGGCATCGAGGCGCTCGCGGACAGGAAGCCCACCGCCGTGAGCACAGTCGTCGTGGCCGGCTGGTTCAACCCTCGGCAGGCGATCGTCGACGGACTGACGGAGCGCGGCATCGTCGGCGTGGTCGGGAAGCGGATGCTCGGTCTCGTGCCGGAGAAGCACCCCACCCTGGACGCTCGGCCGGAGGCGGACACCCGCGCCCGGCTGCTCGCTGCGCTGCAGGGCGCCCGCCCGGCAGCGGCGGATGCGCTCATCCTCAGTGTCCTCAAGAGCCTCGGCGCGGCTCCGCACGTCCTCAAGGCGGAGCTCGAGGCCGCCGGGATGCGGCGCGGCCAGGCGCACAAGCGGATCGACGAACTCACGGAGGCGCTGCCGGTCGAGGCCTCGGCAGGTGGGAAGGCCGTGGCCTCTGCGATCGCAGGCATCCAGGCGGCGATCGGCGCGGCAGTGGCGGCGAGCGTCGCCGGAGGCGCAGCGGCCTCGAACTGAGCGGTAGCCTTCTTCTCATGCCTGAAGGCCATCTCCTCGTCGACAACCTGCTCTCCGTCTGGTGGATCCTGCTCGCGGCGGCGCTGGCCCCGGTCTGCGCGCTCGTGGTGCGGCGCCGTGTGCCGGACGTCGTGTGGCTGCTGGCGTTCGGCGTGCTGATCGGTCCGCACGCCCTGGGGCTGGCGGCGCCCACGGAGGCCGTGGAGTTCCTGCGTGAGCTGGGCATGGGCTTCCTGTTCCTGCTCGCGGGCTTCGAGGTGAGCCCCGCAGACATGCGCGGGAGGCAGGGACGGCATGCGGCTCTCACGTGGGTGATCTGCGCGGTGCTCGGAACGGCGGCCGGCCTCCTGCTCACGCAGGGCGAGGTGCAGGTCGCGATCGTCCTGGGCATCGCCTCGACCTCCACGGCGCTGGGCACGCTGCTGCCCATCCTCAAGGACTCCGGGCTCATGAGCCGCCCGCTGGGTGCGGCCGCCATGGTCCACGGTGCCTACGGCGAGCTCCTGCCCATCCTCGCGATGTCCCTGCTGCTCTCCAGCCACGGCACCTGGCAGGCAGCACTCGTGCTGCTGCTGTTCATGGCGGCCGCGGTCATCACGGTGGTGACCCCGGCGAGGATCCTCCGGCGCATTCCGCTGCTGGGCCGGGCCGTGGCGGCGGCGTCCAACACCACGATGCAGACGACGCTGCGCCTCACGGTGTTCATCCTCATCACGCTCATGCTGCTGACCGCGGTGCTCGACCTCGACGTGGCACTGGGCGCATTCGCCGCAGGTCTCCTGCTCAACGTCGCCTTCCGCGCGGTGGCGCCGGACCACGGCCAGGAGATCGCGCACAAGGTCGAGATCGTGGGGTTCAGCTTCCTCATCCCGGTCTTCTTCGTCACCAGCGGAATGGGCATCGACCTGGGCGCCGTGCTGAGCGAGTGGCCCATGCTGCTGGGCTTCGTGTGCGTCATCGCGGTGGTGCGCGGCCTCGTGGTGTGCGCACGGGAGAGGTTCACGCCCACCGGCTCCGGGCTCACGGATCCGCGGGAGCAGATCGCACTGGGCCTCTATTCCGCCACCGGGCTGCCGCTCATCGTCGCGGTCACGCAGATCGCTGCGTCCTCGGGTCTCATCAGTGCGACCACCGCCTCCGTCATGGTCACCGGCGGTGCGCTCACGGTGCTGGTGTTCCCGTTCGTCGCGGGTCTGCTGGTGAAGGAGAAGCGGCCCGAGGCGGAGGCCGGCTCCGGGACTGTGCCGGCCGACTGAGGGCAGCGGCGGACTGTGGACAAGCACGCCCCTTCGTTTCGCACCTTTCAACGGTGTGCGCACGAGCACACATGCGCACACCGTTGAAAGGTGCGAAACGTGCCTGCGCAGGCGGGCGAGGCCGCACCCCTCACAGCGCCCAGTGCGTGAACTCCCCGCCGGCCATCGTCGCGAGCACGTCGATGTCCCTGATGCGTGCGGGGTCCGCCGTGACGGGATCGTCCGCCAGGACGACGAGGTCCGCGACCTTCCCGCCCGTGAGGGTGCCCTTGAAGGACGAGTGGCCCGAGGCCTCGGCGGCGGTCCGGGTGTACGCGGCCACCGCCTGCTCCGGTGAGAGACATTCCTCTGCCGCGCCCATGACGTCACCGGTGCCGGTCGCCCGGTCCACGTAGGCCTGGATCCCGCGCAGCACGGCACCGTCCGCGCAGGGGCGGTCCGAGGAGCCCGGCATCATCACGCCGGCGTCCGCGAACGAGCGCGCGCGGTAGAGCAGCCTGCGGCGCTCCGGCCCCAGCGAGCGGTTCATGCCGTCGCCGATGTCCCTGGCGAACGCCGCCTGCGGCGTCACCGCGATGCCGTACTCCGCGAGGGTGGGCAGATGCTCGTCATGGACCACCGCGGCGTGCTCGATCCGGTTGGGGTGGGCGCGAGGGCCGTAGGTGTCGATCGCCTCGACGATGGTGGCGACGGCGTGGTCCACCGCGAGGTCGCCGATCGCGTGCACGGCCACCGACCAGCCGGAGCGGTAGGCGTCGAGGGTGAGGCGGCGGAGGGCCTCGGCGTCGTCCTGCAGGTATCCGGCGGTGTCGCGGCCGGCGTAGTTCTCGCGCAGCGCCGCGGTCTCACCGCTGAGGGCACCGTCCATGAAGATCTTCACCGGCCCCAGACTCAGCCATTCGTCGCCGAACCCGGTGCGCATGCCGGTGTCCAGGCCGATCCCGTAGTCGTCCGCCTCGTGCGCGCTGATTCCGTGGAGCCCTGTGGCCATCGGCATGAGCTGGGCCCGGGCGCGGAGCAGCCCTCGTTCGCGGGCCAGCTGGTAGGCGTGGAGCTCGATGGGGGAGTGGCCGATCCAGCCGGCGAAGATGCCGCACTCCCCGAAGCTCGTGATCCCCTCCCGCGCGTACTGCGCGGTGGCGAGGTCCAGCGCGTGCACCAGCGTTTCGAGCGAGTAGGGGCGGATGAGGTCCTGCACCAGCTCCTGCGCCGTCTCCTCGACGAGCCCGGTGGGGTTCCCTGCCGCGTCGCGGACCACTCTGCCGCCTGCGGGATCCGTGAAGCCCGGTTCCAGGATGCCCGCCAGGCGCATCGCCGCGGTGTTGACGATGGCGGAGTGCCCGGACTGCTGGCGCAGGAACAGCGGCCGCCCGCCCGTGATCCTGTCGAGGACGGCGAGGTCCGGGTAGGCGCCGCCGTAGTCGCGGTGCCCGTAGCCGGTCGCGCTGACCCATTCCCCGGCAGGCACCGCCGCCGAGGCCGCCTCGAGCTTCGCGTACACCTCCGGCAGGCCGCCGGGCAGGGCGGTGCAGTCCACGCTCGCGAGGGTGAGACCGTACCAGGCGGTGTGGCAGTGGACGTCGTTGAAGCCGGGCAGCACCGCGGCGCCGTCGAGGTTGATGCGCCGGCGGGCGTTGAGGCTGCGGACGTCCGCGTCGAAGCCCACGATGCGGCCGTTCCACACCCCGAGGGTCCGGGCCGCCGGCTTGGAGTCGTCGATGGTGCGGATCCGTGCGTTGTCGAGGATGAGGTCGAGCATCATGCGCTCACTCTAGGGCGCGGGGAGGCGCGGCGCTGCTGCGGTTCAGCGCCGGTAGACGCGGCTCAGCGGTGGCGCGGTGTCTCCGCCTCCCACAGCAACCCACCCCGGAAACGCACTCTGCCACCCACCTATAGGTGGGTGGCAGAGTGCGTAAGGGGTGTGAAGCTGCATGCAGGGCGGTCGGAGGCGTACGTCCTCCCACCTGCGGGCTCCTCCACCTCCGAGCGCTCACGTCCGCGGCAGGCGCACCGTGGGATCCGTCCGGATGTGCAGCAGCGCCGGACCCTCGTGGGCGAGGGCCTCTGCGAGGGTGGGGGCGAAGTCCTCCGTCCGCTCCACGGTGTATCCGCGCCCGCCGCACGCCCGCGCGTAGGCCGCGAAGTCCGGGTTCGTCATGCTCGTCCCGGACGGCCGGCCCGGGTACTCCCGTTCCTGGTGGCCCACGATGGTGCCGTAGACGGAGTTGTCGTCGACGATCACCGTGATGTTCGCGCCCTCGTGCACCGCCGTGGCGAACTCCTGGCCGTTCATCATGAAGCAGCCGTCCCCCGCCAGTGCGATGACGGGTGCTTCTGGCCTGGCCAGCGCCGCCGCAACCGCGGCCGGTGTGCCCATGCCCATCGCGCCGTTCTTGGGTGCCAGCACGCGGGAGCCGGCCTGCAGTGGCCAGTACCGCAGGGCCCACGCCGAGTAGTTGCCCGCGCCGTAGGCGAGCGTGAAGGCCTCCGGCAGCACGGCTGCCGCCTCACGATAGGCGCGGTCCCGGTCGAGGTACTCCTCGCTGCGCTCGCCGCCGACCACCGTGGTCCGCCACTCCGCGTAGCGGACGCGGAAGGGCGCGTACCACGCGGATTCCGCTGCGGCCGGCTCTTCCGCCTGTGCAGCCGCCGGCCGGTTCTGTTCGTTCTCCGCCAGCGCTGCGACGAAGGAGTTCACGTCTGCGGTGATGAGCGTGTCGAGCGGTCCGAAGTGCCCGTGGGCATCCGGATCCGGTCCCACCACGATGGTCGTCCGCGGCTCCGTGCCGATCGAATACGAAGCGCTCATCACATCGGAGCGGACGCCGCCTAGGTAGAGCTGGAGATCCGCGGCGTCGAAGGCTTCGCGCGTCCCGGCGAAGCTCGAGTAGCCCAGCGGTCCCAGGAACGCCGGGCTGCGGTGGTCGACGATGTCGTGTGCGCGGAAGTCTGCGATGATGCCCACGCCGCGGGCCTCGGCCCATGCCGCCAGTGCCTCGCCGGCCTCCGCGGTCCAGCCCTCGCCGCCCACCACCACCGCGGGGCGAGCTGCCGCGGCGATGGCGGCCTCGACCTCGGCGATGCCCTGCGGTGCGGGTGCGGACACCGGGCGAGGTGCCACCACGGGAGAGGTCGTCAGCTCCAGCAGGCGCTCCTCCGGCAGGCCCACCACCACCGGTCCGGGGCGTCCGGACGCGGCGGTGTGGAAGGCGTCCGCGACGATGCGGGCCGTGGAGTCCGGGTCGTCGACGATGAGCACCTTCTTGGCGGTGGAGCCGAACCACGCGGTGATGTCGAACTCCTGGAACGCCTCCCGGCCGCGCTGCTCCGTGGGGATGAGGCCGGAGAACAGCACCAGCGGAGTCTTGTCCTGATACGCCGTGTGCACGGCGATCATGGCATTGGCCGCCCCCGGTCCGCGGGTGACCATGGCGACGCCGGGGCGACCGGTGAGGCGGGCCTCGGCCAGCGCCATCCAGCCGGCGCCGCCCTCCTGGCGGCACACCACGGTGCGGACGGGGGAGTCGTAGAGGCCGTCGAGCACGTCGAGGTAGGACTCGCCGGGGACGCAGTAGACCCGTTCCACCCCCTGCTCCTCGAGCTGGCGGACGAGGAGGTGGCCTGCGGACCGTGCGCCGGATGCGGCCGGGGAAGCTGACACGGCCGCATCCGGCGCGGACGCCGGGGAGGCCGCGGAGGAGGGTGTGGATGCGGAGGAAGCCGTGGATGCGGAGGCGGGTGTGACTGCGCTCATATCCCACATCTATCACGCGGCGCGGACGCGAAGGAGGGTGTGTCTGCGGGGTGGACCCGGCTGGGGCGCGGTGTGAGGCGGGTGGTGTCATCCGGCGGGGCCCGGAAACGGACGCAGCCGCCCACATATGCGTGGGCGGCTGGGACGCTATGCGGTGTGGCCTTCGGGAGGGCCCCGGAAACGGGCGTTCCCACCCACTCATAGGTGGGTGGGAACGCCGGTATGAGGTGTGGGCCGGCTTTCCCTCTGTGCGGTGCGCGGACTCGGCCCCACGCTGTGCGGGCGCAGGTGTGCGGATCCGGAGGTGCGGGCGGCTGTGCCGACACGCGGCGTGTGAACGGCAGCGCCGATGTGCGGCGCAGCGCCGCACATTCGGAGAGGCGAAACAGCCCCGCCGCTCAGGCCCAGTCCAGCTCCGCCCCTCAGCCCACTGACGCTCGTTCGGGCCCAGACCGACCGCTCAGCCGAGGTCGACGACGGAGCGGCTGCGGCCTTGGCCCAGGCGGATCGCGATGAGGAGCACGGCCGTGCCCGCCAGCGCCAGCAGCACGCCCACCGCGGAGGGTGCCCGGTAGCCCCAGCCCGCCGTGATGACGACGCCGCCCAGATAGGCGCCCAGCGCATTGGCGAAGTTGAACGCGGCGTGGTTCATCGCCGCGGACATGTTGGGTGCGTCGCTGGCCTCGCGCAGCAGCCGCGCCTGCAGCCCCGTGGTGAAGAGGCTCATCGCGATCGCGTTGAGGAACATGACGGGCAGCACCAGGTACCAGATGTGCGTGAGGAGCGCCGTGAGGGTGAGCAGCACGGCCATGCCGAACACGCCGGCCAGCGCGGACTTGTCGATCGAGCGGTCGATGCACGGGCCCGCCACCAGCGAGCCCACCGTCATCCCGCAGCCGTACAGGACCAGCACCCAGGGGAGCAGGTTGGGCGAGATGCCGGTGACCTCGGTCATCGTGGGGGTGATGTAGGTGTAGAAGGCGAACGAACCGCCGAACCCGATGGCCCCGGCCGCCAGCGGCAGCCAGATCTGCGGGCGCGTCATGGACGCGAGCTCCACCCGTGCGGACGCCCCCGGCCGGGCCGGCACGGAGGGCAGGTACGTCAGCAGCCCCACGATCGTCACCAGCCCGATCACCGCGACCACCAGATAGGCCGAGCGCCAGCCGAAGTGCGTCCCCATCCAGGTGGCGGCCGGCACGCCCACGATGTTCGCGATGGTCAGCCCCATCATCGTCCGGGCGATCGCCGTTCCGGACCTCTCGGGCTTCACGAGGCTGGCGGCCACCACTGCGGCGATCCCCAGGGTGACTCCGTGGGGCAGGCCGGTGAGGAACCGGGCGATCAGCAGGGTGAGCAGGTTGGGCGCGATCATGGTGAGCAGGTTGCCCACCGTGAAGATCCCCGCGCACATGAGGAGCAGGCGCTTGCGGTCCATCCGCGAGGTGAGGGCCGTCAGCACCGGTGCGCCCACGACCACGCCGATCGCATAGGCGCTCACCGCCCAGCCCGCCTGGGGGTTGGTGACGCCGAGGTCCTCGGCGATCCACGGCAGCAGGCTCATGGAGGCGAACTCCGTGGTGCCTACGGCGAACCCGCCTGCGGCGAGCGCCGTGATCGCCATGGGCGTGGAACGTGCACGGGGCATGGTGGGTCCTCGCGAATCGACGGTGGAAGGGTTCGAGTCTAGGACCTGGGAGGGGGCGAGCACAGGCTCTCGGGGGTGCTCGTGACAGGACTCACCCGGCCCGAGGCCGGCTCCGGTCAGCGATGCGGGCCGGCCTCGGGGTGCGTCGTGGCTCGTGCGGCCGTGCGCGCGGCGGCGTGTGCGGGTGGGTGCCTCGGCCTCGGGTGCGGACGTGCGGAAGCCTCGGGTCCGGATGTGCGGAACAGGCCACGAGACGGGAGGATCCGTCAAGCCGGCGCTCAGGTGGTTACCATGATCCATGTCGGAAGCCCGTCCACTCGCGCGTACGCATGTGTACGGCCCACCCAGTGAGGACCTCCCCGAGGATTATGAGCGAAGAGAACGAACCCCAGAACGGCGTCGAGCCGGAGACCGGCCGGCCTGACGGCTCTGTGGGCAGCGGCCTGGCGATCCCGGATCCGGAGCCCACTGTCGCAGGGCTCTCAGCGGAGGAGACCACTCTCAAGTTCCGTGCCGCCCGTTCGCTCTTCCGCGGCTCCATCAGGGCCGCCCACCGCCCCGTGGTCACCGGGACGCGCAACGTGCCCAAGCACGGCCCGGTGATCATCGCGAGCAATCACCGCTCCTTCGCGGATTCGATCTACCTCTCTGCACTGTCGCCGCGCCGCGTGAGCTTCATGGCGAAGGCCGAGTACTTCGAGGGCCGCAACCTGGGCAACAGGCTGGTGGGCGGCTTCATGTCCGCGGTGGGTGCGTTTCCCGTGGAACGCGGTTCCGCCGCCGCTGCGGTGAAGGCCCTGGAGACGGGGGAGGAGATCCTGCGGGCCGGCGGCGTGTTCGGCATCTACCCGGAGGGCACGCGCAGCCGCAACGGTGAGATCGGGGAGGGCAAGACGGGGGCGGCGGAGCTCGCGATCCGCACCGGCGCGACCATCGTGCCGGTGGGCCTCGTGGGCACCGAGGACGTCATGCCCGTGGACGCCCGGTTCCCGCAGCCCAAGAGCTTCTCCGTCACGTTCGGCAAGGCGATCCCCGCACCGCAGCGGCAGCACCCCGCCGGGAAGCAGCGGAAGGACCTCACCGAACAGATCATGGCCGCGATCCGCGCCCTCGTCGCCGAGGCCGAGCACGAGCGCGAAGCTCACCGCAGCAAGCGCCGCCGCTGAGGTTCGGGGGTCTGCAGTTCTCTTCTGCGGCCCACTCTGCAGGTTACGTCTGCGTAGCGGCCGCCCAGCACGGCCGCTACGCAGACGTAACTTAGGGGTGTGGGTGTGGGAAGGCCCCCGGGTTGCCTGCGGAGGCGTGCTCGCAGATCTGCGGGGACCGGCTCAGTCGTCGAAGAGGATGACCTGCCGCACCGCACGGCCGTCGGCCAGTGCGTCCAGCGAGGCGTTGATGTCCTCGAGCCGTATCCGTGAGGAGATGAGCTCCTCCACCGGCAGCCGGCCCTCTCGCCACAGCCGCTCGTAGACGGGGATGTCCCGGCTGGGCACTGCCGAACCGAGATAGGACCCCACCACCGTGCGGGCCTCGGCGGTGAGGGTGAGCGGGGTGATCGAGGAGACGGCGTCCGGGGCGGGGAGGCCCACGGTGACCGTGGTGCCGCCGGGTGCCGTGGCCTGAAACGCGGTCTCGAAGGCGCGCGGGTGTCCGGCCGCCTCGACGACGACGGGTGCCTTCACCCCCTGATCTGCGACCTCGGCCGGGGTGTGCACCGCATGTGCGCCCAGCTGGGAGGCCCGCGCCAGCTTCTCCGGGTTCGCGTCCACGCCGATCACACGCCCCAGCCGCAGCGACAGCGCTGTGAGCAGTGCGGCCATGCCCACGCCGCCCAGGCCCACGATCATGATGTCGTCCCCGTCTGCAGGCTTCCCCGCGTTGAGCACGGCGCCGCCGCCGGTCAGCACGGCACAGCCCAGCACGGCTGCGATCTCCGGCGGCACGTCCGCGCCCACCGGCACCACGGAGCTGCGGTGGAGGACGGCATGGGTGGCGAAGCCGGACACGCCCAGGTGGTGGTGCATGGTGCCGGTGCCGAGGTCCGGGCCGGAGCCGGTGCCGGAGCCGTCATCAGAGCCGGTGTCGGCGGAACCCGTGCCCGAGGCGCCGTGCAGCCGCACGTGCCCGCCCACCAGCGTGCCCGCATTGTTCACCGCGCTGCCGGGCGTGCAGGGCAGCTTGCCGTCGGTGAGACAGGCGGCGCACTCGCCGCAGCGGGGGAGGAAGACGGTGGAGACCTGCTGTCCCGCCTCCAGGTCCGTGACGTTCGCGCCCACCTGTTCGACCACTCCGGAGGCCTCGTGCCCCAGGAGCATGGGTACGGGGCGCGGCCGGTTGCCGTCCACCACGGAGAGGTCGGAGTGGCAGAGGCCGGCGGCGCGCACGCGGATGAGGACCTCGTCCGGCCCGGGAGCATCGAGCTCCAGTGTCTGCAGCTCCAGCGGCTCGGACTCCGCGTAGGGCCGGGGGCGGCCGATCTCTGTGAGCACTGCGCCGGTGATCTGCACGGCTTCTCCTCTGCGACGCTGGGTGAGGTGCCTGCGGTGCCTCCGCGGGCCGGTCCCCATGATAAGGCTTACCGGCGGGCCGGACGGATCAGCTCAGACCAGCGGAGCCTTCCTGAGCATGCTGCGCCCCACGATCCAGAGCACGAGGCCCACCATGCACATGGAGCCGAACAGCAGGCCGCCGAACACGCCGCCCAGCACGCCGAACACCCCGAACACGATGCCCTGCGCGCTGACCGGCGGAGCGAGGACGGCGTCGACGGTGTCGGACGTGTCCGAGCGGTTGACCTCTGCACTGCAGGTCACGGTGTACGTGCCCGCCTCGCCCGCGCTGAAGCCCCCGTGTGAGCGGTAGCTCCTGCCCTCGAACGTGAAGGAGGAGCTCAGGTGCGAGCTCAGCTGCTGTGGGTCGGGCCCGTCGACCTCGCAGGCGCGCCCGAGGTCGGGTGAGACCGGCGTCGGCGAGTTCGGTGGAGGAGTGCTGCTGCCCGCGCTGCCGCTCGCGCCGTTGCTGCCCGCGCCGGAACTGCCGGTGTCGCCGGAACTGCCCGGGCCGGAACTGCCGCCCGGACCGGAACTGCTCGCGCTGCCGGGATCTCGTGCGTCGCGGTCCGTCGCCGCAGCGTAGTAGAGGCGCTGCTCGCCCGCCTCCAGCTGGACCTCCGTGGGCCCCTCGATCGGCACCGCCTGGTCTCTGATGGAGGCGACGCTGCGGAAGTTCATGATCGCGACGATCACACCCACCGTCACCACGACGAGCACGAATCCGCCGCCGATGAAGAAGAGGAGCCGACCGGCAGTGCGCAGACGGGCACCGGGGCGAGGCCCGGGAGAACGGGAACGTGCGTCAGCGGACTGCATGCCGCCAGTGTTCCAGAACCGCCGCCTGCCTCGCCGCCGCCGGCTGTCCCAAGACTGCCACGTGCACCACGTGCAGCAGATGCAGCACGGGCAGCGCCCGCCGCGCCCAGCACGCCGCACACCGCCGTGCGCCTCGCACACCGCCGTGCGCCCCGGACACGCCGTGCGCCTCGCACACCGCCGTTGACCTCGAGGCCGGCCCAGCTCGTCGATGTCACCGCGCAGTGCGGCCGAAGCGCAGTGCGGCCGAAACACAGGGTGACCGATACGCATGGCGGCCGAAACCGCGCACACCGAGGCCGCCCGCTCACGCGCCCGCGAGCAGGAACCCTCCGATGCCCACCAGGCTCGCGCCGGCCACGGCCTCGGTCCTCCGCGCGACCTTGGGACGCTGGAAGAGACCGCCGAGGCTGGAGAGGAACAGGACGAGGAGCACGTACCAGACCAGCGCCATCGCCACGAACATCCCGGCGAGCACCAGGTGTCCGGCGACCGGTCCCAGGGCGCTCAGCTCGAACTGCGGGAACAGCGAGATGTAGAACGCGGCGAGCTTGGGGTTGAGCAGGTTGGAGAGGAGGCCCTGCCGGAAGCTGCGGCCGCGCGAGGAGGTGGGGGTGACCGCGCTGACCATCTCGATCGTGCCCGTGACCGGCTCCGCGTCCTCACCGGTGCGTGCGGCCTCGGCAGCACTGTCCTTCGCCTCGCGGCGCAGGCGCATGTACGACCGGAACGCCTGCACGCCCAGGAAGAGGAGATAGATCCCGCCCGCGATCTTCACCACGGTGAACACGCCGGAGAAGTTCAGCAGCAGGGCGGTGATGCCAAGCGCCGCGCCGGTGGCGACGATCGTGTTGCCCACCATGATCCCCGTCGCCGTCCAGCGCGCACCGGAGCGGCCGCCCTTCGCGGCATTCTTCAGCATGAGCATGAGGTCCGGTCCGGGGACGATGAGGATGACGACGGTCGCCAGGGCGAAGGCGAGCAGCTGTTCGGTCATGGCGGTTCCCTTCCGAGGCGCGGAGCAGGACGGTGCGGGGGTGCACGGAGGCGGGTGGGCCGGGGCGGTCGGAGGGCCGCCGCCGGGGCCGGGATCCGGCCGGGCGACGGTCACGCCTGACGGCGGGGCGCCGCCACGGCCAGAGCACACAGTAGACGGTGGCGGCCCCGCAGTCATCCCGCGTTCGGGGCGCGGACGCGCAGTGTCACGGTGACCTTCCTCTCGATGTCCGTCCCCGTTGATAGGTTTGCAGTGGAGCGGCGGCCGCGCCGGCGCGGGCGGTTCCCACGGAGAGGTGGCGATGATCTCATGACGACGCTGGCGGAGAGGGCCGAGGCCCTGGCCCGGTCCGCACATGCGGGGCAGACGGACAAGGTGGGCGCGGACTACATCGGCCATCCCGGCCGGGTGGCGGCGAGGACGGCGCTCATCGCGCCGGAGGCCATCCGCGAGGAGGCGGTCGCGGCGGCGTGGCTCCACGACACGGTCGAGGACACCGAGGTGAGTCTGCGGGCGCTGCGGGAGCAGGGCTTCCCGGAGTCCGTGGTGGATGCCGTGGACAGGCTCAGCAGGCGACCGGGCGTGACGCCGGAGGAATACTTCGCGCGGCTGCGCGGGAGCGCGGTCGCGCGGATCGTCAAGGTCGCGGACCTCATCGACAACACCACGCCGGAACGGGCAGCGCAGCTGGACGCGCCCACGCGTGAGCGCCTGCAGGAGAAGTACACCCGTTCGTGGCAGCTGATCCTCGGCGAGGTGTGAGGGCCGGCCCTCACACGGCCACGCGGCAGCAGCCCAGAAACCGCGCGGCGTCGTGGAGCAGGCACCGCTTATTGACGGGATCATCGCTCGGGAGGCGCGGGAAATCAGCGCGGAGAGCGCAGCAGGTGATGTTTCACCCAGTGACGCCCCCGGCAGGTTGCCGTGGCCCTTATCCTTTTCGTCATGAGCACTGACCTGACCTCCGCGCTGGAGCGGCTGTCGGAGCTGGAGGACCCGGCGGTGCGCGCGGCCAATGAGAAGCGCGGCGACGACCACGGGGGGAATCTCAGCCGGCTGCGCGCTCTGGCGAAGTCGATCCGGAAGGACCACGCGCTCGCCGTCCGGCTGTGGGACGCCGGTGACACCGCGGCACAGCTGCTCGCCCTCCTCGTCTGCACCCCGCGGAAGTACACGGTCGCGGAGCTGGACTCGATGGTCCGTTCCACGCGTGCTCCCAAGGTGCACGACTGGTTCGTCAACTACGTGGCGAAGAAGTCCCCGCACGCTGAGGAGCTGCGGCAGAAGTGGCTCGCGGATGCCGATCAGCGAGTGGCCTCCGTGGGTTGGGCCCTCACGGCCCAGCGAGTGGTGAAGGACCCCGAGGGCCTCGACCTCGATGCGCTGCTCACGCGGATCGAAGGGGAGATGCGGGACGCGCCCGCAGACCTCCAGTGGTCGATGAATGAGACCCTCGCCCAGATCGGCATCCACCATCCCGCTCTGCGCGCGCGTGCGGTGCGGATCGGCGAGGATCTGCAGGTGCTCGCCGACTACCCCACCTCTCCCGGCTGTACCTCCCCGTTCGCCCCGGTCTGGATCGCGGAGATGGTGCGCAGGAGCGGAGAATGACGCTCGCAGGAGGGGAGAGGACCGCCGAGGCCGCGTGCGGGCTGGGAGTGCTCACCGACGGCGTGCACCGGCAGCGCGGGCGCGCGGGGCTTCTCTGCCGGAGCATCCGCTTCGGGGAGATCAGTCTCATGGGCGCGCGCGGCACAGCGGTGGAGCTGGTCGGGAGGCCGGAGGCGCAGCAGGCTGAGATGTTCGAGCTCGCCTTCCTGGGCAATGGGCTGATCAGCCACGACGGGTTCCGCGAGGGCACGCCGGTGCCGGCGCGCCTGCTCCTGGTGCCGCCCGAGGCCTCGGGCTCCGTGCGGCTGCTGGGCAGCTGGGAGCTCCTCGTCGTGGGGCTGCCGTGGGAGGCGATGGAGTCCTTCGTCCCGAATCTGCCCCGCCGGCCCGATCTCTTCACGGACACCGCGCTCCTCGAGGACTCCATGCATGCGTTCGCGCACGAGGTGCTGGCGGCGGAGAAGCCGGCCACGGCGATCGAGAGCTACGCGGTGGGGCAGCTGCTCGTGGAGATGGGCGGTGCCGTGCTGCTCAATCGTCTGGGCGGATTCCGCTCCGCGGGCAGTCCGCAGGCGGTGCTGCGGGACAGGGCGATGGCGATCATCGCGCAGCAGTGCACGGACGTGGAGCTCACTCCCGCGCTCGTGGCGGAGGAGGTGCAGTCCTCCCTGCGGCAGGTGCAGGCGGTGTTCGCAGAGGCCGGCACCACGGTGGCCGGGGAGATCCGCAGGCAGCGGGCGCGTACGGCCAGGGGTCTGCTGATCGACAGCCGGTTCGACGTGCTCAGCGTGGAGGCGATCGCGGAGCGCTCCGGGTTCGGCACCACCATGAGCATGCGGCGCGCTCTCAAGGACCATTACGGCACGAGCCCGCGGGAGCTGCGCAAGAACCGGTGAGCGTGCTCTGCGCGGTGCCCGTTCCTCGGCGGACGCGCTGCGCCCGTTCCCTGAGGATGCGCGGCATGCTCCGCGGGCGGTGACTGCGGCAAGCCGTGTTGTGAGGGGAGGCTGCCGGAGCAGATGTCCGAGGTGTCCGCTGACTGAGAAGATCACGTTCCGTGACGCTCAGAAGCAACAGTACGCGCAGGCTTGGATCGAGACGCGAAGAGTTCGACGGTGAGCCTTCTTCTCCCTCGGATCGCGGCTTAGATTCATCGTCGGATGGAGATCCCCGGTGAGTTCGCTGGGAGCATCTCCTCGCTCAGCGAACTGCTGTTCCGCACACCCATCACACTGAGGAGTCTTATGACTGACGCGCTCACCAACCAGGGCATCTCCCGCCGGTCCGTCGCCAAGGGCGCCGCCTGGTCCGTCCCCGTCCTCGCCGCCGCGGTCTCCGTGCCGATGGCCTCCGCCTCCACGGCGGAGAGCTACGACGTGGGCGTCTCCGCCAGCTGCGTCGGCAACTACGATCTCGACCAGCTGCGGTCGGGCCTCGGCGACACTGTGCGCTCCCTGCCGGGTGGAGTACTCCTCGCGCCTCTCATCACCCCGATCACGAACACGCTCGTCGACACCCTCAAGGGCCTCCTCTCCGGCCTCGGGTTCGAGGAGTTCGAGAGCCGCGGCTTCAACATCCAGGCCGTTGAGGGCACCGTCCCCGCCGGCACGCAGTTCACGCTCTCCGGCGGCGGGCTCATCAACATCAACCTGCTCGAGGACGCCCTCGGCGGCGCGGGTGCGAACGCCCTCGGCCTCGTCTCCATCAACGGCGACGACGCCGTCATCGAGCTCACCCGCGACCTCGCAGAGGGCGAGACCCAGCTCATCAGCCTCCGGGGCGATGCGGTGGACCTCTCCGTGGGCGGCACCGTCACCTTCGGCCTCGTGGGCAGCGACAACCCGTCCACCGCTCCGGGCCAGCCCAACACGTCCTCGCAGAACTTCGTCGTGGTCGAGACCAGCCTGGGCAACCTGAACCTGGTCAACGACCTCATGGACGCGGTCGAGGGCGTCCCCGGCATCGGCGCTGTCCTGAGCCTCATCACGACGCCGCTGCGCAACGCCCTCTCTGCGCTCACCGTCACTCTGCAGCTCTGCCCCGGCCAGGAGCCCCCGGCCGGCGCCTGAGCCCGGGACTGAGTCTCAGGTACTCTGCTCCCATGTCGATGAGCCCCGCCGAGTTCGCTGCTGCGTTCTCGGCGGGGCTCCTCGCATTCACGCTCATCGCTTCCGGCGCCTCCAAGGCGGGGCGCACCTCCGGCACACTCGCGTCGATGATGACGCTCCGGGTGCCGGAACCTCTGCAGCGCCGGTGGGTGGCCGGGCTGGTTCCGGTCTGGGAGATCGGCCTCGCGGCTGCGCTCCTCGTGGCTCCTGGGCCGTTCCGTGCACTCGCCGGTGGTGCGGCTGTCCTCACCATGCTGGTCTTCACCGTGCTGATCGCCGGTGTGCTGCGCCGGGGAGAGGAGGCGGACTGCGGGTGCTTCGGCCCGTTCGCAGCCACGGACCGGGTGACGGGCTGGACTCTGGCGCGCAACATCGTGCTCGTGCTCGCAGCGGTCCTCGCGACCGCAGGCACCTGGTCCGCTCCTGCGCTCCTGCAGGTCCTCGTCCGCAGCGACGCTCTCTCACTCGTCTCGCTCTGCCTGGGCTGGGTGCTGGTCGCCGTCCTCGTGCTGCTCCGCACCCGGACCGTGCTCCGGCGCGAGCTGCGCAGGGCACCTCGTGCCATGAGCGGCATGGGCGCACTGAGCCCGGCGGTCCACGCGCCGGGAACCACCGCCTCCGAGACCGGCGCGCGCGGCGCAGAACCCGGCGCTCGGGCTGTGGCCTCGGGCGGCCGTGTGGGCGGCTCCGGCGGCGATGGCGGTGCGGGCGGTGCGGCCTCGGGCGGTGAGGGCGCAGGCGGAGACGCGGCCGGCCTCGGCGAACCCGACGGCTGGGAGCCTCCGCCGCTGTCACCGGCCTCCATCGCCCTGGGGCTCGATCCGGCGCGACCCGGCGAGGTGCGCATGGGCGAGCAGATTCCCCGGTCGGAACTCGTGAGCGCCACCGGCATCACCCAGGAGCTGCCGGACCTCGGCGACGGCCGGCCCACGCTCCTCCTCTTCCTCAGCACCAGCTGCGGCAACTGCCATCCGGTGGCCGAGCGCGCCGCGGGATGGGCCGAGGAGCTGGCCCCACTGCAACTGCGCGTCGCCACCTCCTCCACGCCTCGGGAGATGGAGCGCATGTTCCCTGCGCTCCTGCCCTACACGCGCTACGGTGCCGCCTCCGCGCTGAGCCGGCTGGGCGTGCAGCGCAGCCCGGCGGCGGTGCTGCTGGGCGGGCGCGAACAGCCGGTGATCGCCTCGCCGCTGGCCTACGGCCTGCAGGAGATCGAGGGGCTGGTGGAGGCCGTCAGCGGCGCTCGTTGAGCGTGTTCCCCCGCTGTGTGCGGGTCTCCTGCCCGTCACGGTCGGTCGCTTCCACTCCCAGGCCCTCGGCTCGCACCGGGCGGACGAGGAGTGCCCAGGCAGGCGGATGCCGCAGGGAGACGACCCCCAGCACCCGCTCCACCGGCCCCGTCCCCAGTGTGAGTCCCCAGGCTGCGGCGAACAGCAGGCAGACGGCGAAGAACAGCAGCAGGACCAGCACGTGCGCGGCGGTCCCCGCCTGCTGCCAGAAGGCCATGCCGGGGAGCGCGTGGAGGAACCACGTGAGCAGCGGGACGTGCAGCACGTAGATCGTCAGCGGCATCCTGCCCACCAGCGTGAGCGGCGCGCAGAGCACCCGTGCCCCTCTGCGCAGACGCGCGGCACGGGAGTCCACGAGCAGTGCTGCGGCTCCGTAGACGGCCAGCGCACGCCCCAGGTCGTAGAGCATCTCCGGGTAGCCGCCCCGCACCATGCCGCCGGCGGCATCCTGTCGCCCCACCAGCACCCAGGCGATGACGGTGACGACCAGGCCTCCGGCCGTGAGCGCCGCGCAGCGGACGCCGCTGTTGCGCACGTGCCGTGACAGCACGATGCCCACCAGCAGGAACGGCAGCAGCCAGGTCACGTGGTAGGCCCGGCCGGTGAAGAGCCATTCGAGGACGTATGCCAGCGGATGCCCGGACACCTGCGGGTTCAGCAGAGCCGGATGACCGGCGAACAGTGCTCGCACGGCGTCCACCGCCGGCGGTGCGGCGGCGAAGACGAGCGCGGCGCTCACCAGGAGCCAGCGGGACCGGAGGAACAGGAACGGCAGCGCGGCGAGGAACGTCATGCCGAGGTAGGAGAGCACCACATCGACATGTGAGGTGGTCTGGGAGAGGGCGAGGCCCAGCAGGATCAGGGCCAGGCCGCGGAGCGCGTACTCGAGGCGGAACCTGGATCGCTCTGCACGGCCCATCGTCTGTGCGGTGAGCAGCGCGATGCTGGAGCCGGCGGTGAACATGAAGAGCGGCGTGGCGGCCCCGCTCAGAGCGGAGACGGCGGAGAGCAGCCCGTCCGGAAGCGCGCCCTCCACGAGGATCCGCGCATGCGCCCAGATCATCCCGATGATGGCGAGGCCGCGGATCACATCGATGGCGACGACGCGGGGTCGTGGTGCCGGCGTCCTGCGTCCGGCAGCGGCCGTGCTCATCCGTCCACACCTCCGAATCGGCCCAGCGGCCAGATGATGCTGAAGGCCTCGCCGGTCACGTCCTCCGTCCGCACCCAGCGGACGCAGTCTCCCGCAGGCTCCGCGGCGGCGCTGCGGCACTGCGTGATCCCGTCGGAGCTGTTGCCGCGGTGATCGCCGAGCATCAGCAGGCGGTCTTCGGGCACTGTCACGGGCGCGAAGCAGCGCTGCGAGCGCGCTTCCGTCTCACAGTCCATCCGGCCCGCCTCGAACGGCAGGTCGTCGAAGACATAGGGCTCGTCCAGTGGCTGGCCGTCGACGAGCAGCCTGCCCTCCGCATCGCAGCACTCGACCGTCTGCCCCGGTGTGCCGATCACCCGCTTCACCAGCATGTGCTTGGTGCCGGGTCCGATGCCCAGCCAGTCACCCGCCACGCGCTTCACCTGCTGTTTCGCGGAGTGCGTGAGCGAGGCCTCGGGTGCGGGAGTGTTGGACGGCCAGAGGTCCTCCTGCGTGTGGAAGACGACGACGTCCCCGTTCTCCGGGGTGCCGTCCGCCCAGGGACCGGCGTAGGCGAGCCGGTTCACCAGGATCCGGTCGCCCACCTGGAGCGTCTGCTCCATCGAGCCGGACGGGACCTGGAACTGCTTGACCAGGAACGCCTGCACGAGGCCCAGCACCAGCAGGGCCGCGGCCAGATGGGTGAGAGGGTGGCCGGCGATCCGCCGAGGCAGAGGGGGGCGCGGTGCGGTCGCACCGTGAGCCTGCGCATGAGTATCTTCCGACATGAGGACTTCAGTTTCTCATGAGCGCGGGGTGTGGCCGGCAGTTCAGGGGTGCTGCGCCTCTCCCTGCGGGGCGCTGCGCAACCGGCTCAGCGTGACAGCTCAGCTCCGCATTCCCCACGCAGCTCCTCCCCATACACAAGTTACGTCTGCGTAGCAGCCGTGGTGGGCGGCCGCTACGCAGACGTAACTTGTGTATGAGGGGGAAGTTCGCGCCTCAGGCGGCTGCGGCCTCGGCACCCGTCCGGGCCTCGGCCGCGGTCTTCCGCTTGTCGATGCTGCGGCAGAGGGTGGCGAAGAGCGCGCCCGAGACGTTGTGCCACACGGAGAAGACGGCACCGGGCAGGGCCGAGAGCGGATCCATGTACTGGGCGGCGAGCCCGGCGGCGAGCCCGGAGTTCTGCATGCCGACCTCGATCGCGGTGGTGCGGCGAGAGGGCACCGGCAGGCGGAAGAGTGCCGCCGCGCCGTAGCCGAGCGCCATGCCGGCCACGTTGTGCAGGATGACCGCCACGAGCACCAGAAGTCCGGCGGAGATGATCGTCTCCGCACTGCCGGAGACCACGATCGCGACGATGACGGAGATCGCGAGGACGGAGAGCCAGGGGAGGACCGGCAGCAGAGCCTCGGTGATCCTGGGCAGCAGCATGCGGATGACGATCCCGGCGAGCACCGGCAGCAGGACGACGTTGACGATGGTCAGGGCCATGGAGCCGCCGTCCAGCGGCATGTACTGGCCCGCGAGCCAGAGGGTGAGGAGCGGGGTCAGCAGCGGCGCCAGGAGGGTGGAGATGGAGGTCATCGTCACCGACAGCGCCACGTCCCCGCGCGCCAGGTAGCTCACGACGTTCGAGGCGGTGCCGCCGGGCGCGCAGCCCACCAGGATGACACCGGCGGCGATGAGCGGCGGCAGATCCAGCAGGGTGACGATGCCCAGCGCGACCAGCGGCATGATCACGTACTGGGCGACGACGCCCAGCAGCACAGGCACGGGACGCTTGATGACAAGGCCGAAGTCGACGGGACGGAGAGTGAGGCCCATCGTGAGCATGACGACGCCGAGCATCGGGTTCACCGCAGGCGCTGCCTGGGAGATCGTGTCCGAGAAGAAGAAGCCCGCGAGTCCGCCCGCGATGATGAGGAGGGGGAAGACGAGGACGGCGAAGTAGCCGCTCCTGTCCTCGGCCCTGGTCGCCGCGGTCGCGGCATCGTTCTCTGCGCCGTGCTGTGCGCTGCGGGCCGCAGTGCTGTCTTCCTGTGCGGGCGTGGGCATGGTTCCTCCGAGTGCGTGGGTGTGCGAGCGCGTCTGTGCGCCACGGTCACTGTACTCAGCGGGGAACAAGGCACTCTGCTGTTCCGAAATGCGGGCGAAGCTCGGACGACCGAGTGAGCGGGCGCACGTGACGCCGGGGTTCTCCAGCGGAATCCGCTCAGGCGGAGGGGCGGATCCGGAAGCGGAGTGGCGCGTCCGGGCGGGAGCGCGGAGGGGCGGAGTCCCGGGGGCGGAGGAAGCCCCCCGGAGCGGTGGACCTTGGGACAGTGACGCGCCCGAGGTCGTCTGCGGTTCTCGGACCGGGACGCGTCTGCGGACGCGGGAGTGCGGAAGAGAGCTGTCGGGACCCGACCACAGGTATCGGCAGAAGATCGCCGAGGCCTCAGCGCCCTGCTGTTCCAGGATATGCGGCGGAGGGGGTCTTGCCGCAAGGCCCCCTGCGCGGGTGAGAATCGTGCTCCTCCCCTCCTCCCGCCCTCCCGTCCTTCCGCCTCAGAGGAGCTCCTGTGCCCACATCAACCTTCTTCGCCCTGCCGTCCCGTCTGCACCACAAGGCCTCGCCTGCTCTCCTCGCGGAGGACGAGGCCCGGTTCTCCGCCCTCGCCCGGGCGCTCGATGAGCGCAAGGAGGAGCTGGACCGTCGGCTCGCCGGCCTCCGCCGCGCTCGGGGTGGTCACGGTGAGGCGGCGCTGGAACGTGATCTCGCGATCCACCGGCTCACTGCGGAGCTGCGGCTGCTGCAGCGCTTCGGGGTCGAGGTCTGCCTGGGGCGGATGGTGCCTGCTGACGGGTCCGCGCCCATCTGGGTGGGCCGCCGCGGCCTCGCCACGCCGGACGGCACGCAGCTCCTGGTCGACTGGCGCGCGCCCGCCGCCGCGCCGTTCTTCTCCGCCACCCGTGCCGACCCGCAGGGGCTCGGGAGCCGCCGCCGCTACCGCTGGTCCGGCCCGCACGTGGTCGACTACTGGGACGAGGCCCTCACCGAGGAGGCGCTCGCCGAGGCCGCAGCGGCAGCCACTGCAGCGGCCGGTGCCGCAGCAGCCGGTGAGGCACCGGCCTCCTAGGCTGCCGTGAGGGCCGAGGAGGTGACCTCGGAGCACAGGACCGACACCTCGGCAGCGGCCGGTGCGAACCCGGTCCGGCACAGCGGGGCCTTTCGCCCGCTCGCGCTCGACGAGCAGTCCTCCTTCATCGAGAGCCTGGGTGCCGCGCGCACTCCGCAGATGCGCGATGTGCTCGCCACGCTCCAGGCGGACCAGGACGCCATCGTCCGTGCGCCCGCAGCGGGGCCCCTGGTGGTGGACGGCGGACCGGGCACCGGCAAGACCGTGGTGGCGCTCCATCGCGCCGCGCATCTCCTCTACTCGCAGCCGCGTCTGCGCAGTCAGGGCGGGGTGCTGGTGATCGGTCCCCATCGGGCATACCTCGACTACGTCGCGGACGTGCTGCCTTCGCTCGGGGAGGACAGCGTCCGGCTGTGCACGGTCACCGATCTCGTGCCGGAGGGCGACGCCGTCACGTGTGCGCAGGCAGGAAGCAGTGCCCTCGCCGAGGCCTCTGCACTGTCGTGCGGCTCGTCCCCGTGCGAGCAGCCCCCGGTGTCCGTCGCGCAGGCGGCCGCCGCCCAGCACGACGCTTCCGACGAGGCCCGGCGCATCAAGGAGACGGCGGATCCGGAGACGGTGCTGGAGGCCGCTGTCCGCATCTACGAGGAGCCTCCGGAGGAGGAACTCCGCGTGGAGACACCATGGGCCGACCTCGCCCTCCGCCCGGCGGAGTGGCAGGAGGCCTTCGCCGCACCTGAGCCCGGCACCAGCCACAACGAGGCTCAGCTCCAGGTGTGGGAGGCGCTGGTCGAGATCCTCCACGACCAGCTGACAGGCCTCGGCGACGTTCCGATCCATCACCTCCGGCGTGCGCTCGCGCAGGAGGAGGATCTGCGCACGCTCTTCTCGCGGTCCTGGCCGCTGCTGTGCCACCAGGACATCGTGGCCGACCTCTGGACGGTCCCGGACTATGCGCGGCTGTGCTTCCCGGACCTCGGCCGGGATCAGGCTGAGGCGCTCAGGCGTGCAGATCCGCGGGCCTGGACCGCGGAGGACCTGCCCTTCCTCGATGCTGCCCGCCGTCGCATCGGGGATCCCTCTGCGCCTGCGCACGCGGCGCGCCGTGCCGCGGCCCGTACGGCCGAGGCCGAGGAGAGGCAGAGCGTCGCCGCTCATCTCATCGAGGCCGACGACAGCGAGCTCCAGCTCATGTCCATGCTGCGCGGGCCGGATCTGCGCGAGGCACTCCTCGAGGACGAGGCCGCGCCTGACGTCGCCGTCGGCACGACGGGCGCGGTCGTGCGCGGCACGGCCTCGGGCAGGGCGGTCTCGGGCAGGGCGGCCTCGGCGGCCGGGGACGCCCGTCTGGACGGCCCCTTCGCGCACATCATCGTCGACGAGGCGCAGGAGCTCACGGATGCGCAGTGGCACATGGTGCTGGCCCGCTGCCCGTCCCGCAGCCTCACGATCGTGGGCGACCGTGCGCAGGCACGCCGAGGGTTCGCCCATTCATGGGAGGAACGGCTGGGCCGCGTGGGTCTTGACCGGATCCGCAGGGCAGGGCTGAGCATCAGCTACCGGACCCCCGCCGAGGTGATGGCCGAGGCCGCCCCGGTGATCCGGGAGGTGCTCCCGGGGATCGCGGTCCCGCGTGCGGTGCGCCGCACCGGTGCGCCGGTGGTGCACGGGCGGGTCGAAGACCTCGAGCGCATCCTCGCCGAGTGGCTGCGCCGGGAGCCGGAGGGGATCGCGTGCGTCATCGCCTCGGAGGCGGTGAGAGGGGGAGCCGGGGCGCAGCTGCGCGCGATCCGTGAGGCTGGGATGCCGCCGGAGCCGGCAACGCCGCATGCGGCGGATGAGCTGGCGCGGGAGGCGGGCGAGGCGGCGTGGGAGGCGGACGAGATGACACGGCGCGTGCGCATGCTCACCCCCGAGACGGCGAAAGGGCTCGAGTTCGACCTCGTGGTCCTCCTGGCGCCGAACTCCTGGGGTGAGGACGTCACTGCAGCGGTGGACCGCTATGTCGCGATGACGCGCTCCACCCGCGGCCTCGCGCTCCTGGAATGAGCGTGCAATGAGGAATGAGCGTGCAGTGAGGGGATGCCCACCCAAGCGTGCCATGGGCAGCAGCTCCGTTGTGTGATCGCTTCACCTGGCCACTCACGCACAGATGGCCGGGCGAAGCGATCACACCGCCGGAGGAAGGGAGGTGGGAGCCGCGCCCCGCGGACGCGGCTCCCACCGCATCCCGCTCCCGGCTCACACCGCGCTGTCGAGGCCCTTCTCCTTCAGGCGCTCACGGGTGTTGGGGTTGACGGACGGCCGGAACGGGATCTCCACGACCTCGCCCCAGACGGGATCTCCCGGGGTCTCCGCGTACTGGTCCGGCAGGTGCACCCAGACCGGAGTGCCCAGCCGGGTCATGGCGACCGGCACGTAGCCCATCGCGATGTTCGACTCCAGCTCCGGGGAATACCAGGGCGAGGTCACGTATCCCACGGGGGCGCCGCCGGGCTCCGCACTGATGAGCCAGAAGTCCGGTGCATAGTCGTCGATGGGCTTCCCGCCCAGCCGCATGCCCACGAGCTGGTGGGTGAACGGAGGATCGCCGGCCTCGATCCGGGCTCGCGCCGTCTCCAGCGCGGCCTTCCCGATGTAGTCCGCCGTCTTCTCCCTGGGCACCTGGTACGCGAGGTTCACCTGGAACGGCAGGGTCTCCACGTCCATGTCCTGTCCCCAGGAGAGGATCCCGGCCGCGATCCGCCTGTGGTGCGAGGGCGCCACGACCGCCAGGCCGTGCGCCTCGCCGGCGGCGAGCACCGCGTTCCACAGCTGCTCCGCGTACCGGGTGGCGTCGTAGAGGTAGATCTCGTAGCCCTTCTCACCGGTGAACCCGGTCTGGGAGACGATGACCCTGCACCCGGCGATCCGCGCGCTCATGAGGCCGTACGAGGGCAGATCCACGACCTCGGGCCCCACCAGGTCCGCCATGAGGTCCACGGAGCGCGGTCCCTGCACCTGGACGGGAGACACGTCGATCTCCGCGATCTCCACGTCGTAGGTCCCGGCGACGTTCACGCCCTGCAGCCACAGGAGCAGGTCGGAGTCGGAGAGGCTGAACCAGAACTCGTCCTCGCTGATCCGCAGGAGCACGGGGTCGTTGAGGATCCCGCCGTCCTGGTTGCAGAGGATCACGTAGCGGGCGCGCATGGGCGGGATCTTCGTGGCGTCGCGGGTGATGACGAAGTTCACGAACGCCTCCGCGTCCGGGCCCTTCACCCGGATCTGGCGCTCCACCGCCACGTTCCACAGCGTCACGCGGTTCACCAGCGCCTCGTACTCGGCCATCATCCCGCCGTCCTCCCACGGGACGTAGCCGCGCGGGTGGTACATCCGGTTGTAGACCGAGGCGCGCCAGCAGCCGGCCTGCATCGACAGCTCCCAGTACGGGGACTTCCGCACGCGGGTGTCGATGAGCATCTCGACGGGAGTGGGCCCGGACTGGCGGAGGTTGATGGGCACCAGCCGGTCGCTCTGGTCGACGCTGGGGACGTTCTCGTCGACGGGGTCCTCGCCCACGTCGAGTGCGGCTTCCAGGTCCGGCGCGGTGTCCGTGCCTGCGCCGGCCTGCGGTTCTGCGCTGGTGGGCGGTTCGGGGGAGGCGGCGGTGCGGCCGCCCTCGGGGAAGGTGTCGGTGTCGTCGAAAGTGGTCATGAGGATCTCACCATCCGCTGTTCGTGCTGACTCGCTCGGAGCGTTGCCTCGCTCGGAGCACTGCCGTGGCCGAACCTGCCTGCGGTTCCCGCAGCTGCGGTGGATCCGCCCCGTGATGACGGTGCACGAGGTGTGGTCCGCCGCCGTTGCCGAACCCGCCTGCAGTTCTATAATATGGAACTGCAGTCCCATAACATGAGTGTAGCCCGCGCTCCGGCGTCGAGGCTATGGTGTGGATCACATTCCTTTCCCGGAGGGGAGGCTGGCGAGGATGGCACTGCGGCGAGGACGCCTCAGCGAAGCCCAGTCCGCCGTGCTGCGTGAGCTCCTGGAGGCGCCCCGCCTCGAGGTGCTGCCCACGAAGTCCGTGGTCTCGGCCGTGATGGAGAACCTGCCGCAGGGCCGCATCGTGACCGTGACGGCCTCGCCCGGGATGGGGCTCGAGCGGACGCTGAGCACGGCGGTGAGTCTGCAGGAATCCGGCTATCGCACGGTTCCGCACCTCGCGGCCCGGATGGTCGAGAGCAGAGGCCGGCTGGAGGAGATCGTCGGCCGCCTCACCGGTGCCGGGGTGGACTCCGTCTTCGTGCCTGCCGGCGATGCCGCTGAACCTGCCGGACCGTACACCGGGGCGCTCGATCTTCTGCGCGACCTCGCGGAGCTGGGTTCTCCCTTCGGGCACGTGGGCGTCGCCGGCTACCCCGAGTCCCATCCGACGATCCCCGACGGGACGACGGTCCGAGCCATGACGGACAAGAGACCGTACGCCACCCACGTGGTGAGCAATCTCTGCTTCGATCCCGCGCGGGTCGCCGCGTGGACGCGCACACTGCGGGAACGGGGCGAGGCGCTGCCCGTCCTCATCGGCGCGGCGGGTGCGGTGGAGCGCACCCGGCTCCTCAAAGTGGCCGGGGCCATCGGTGTGGGGGAGTCGGCCCGCTTCCTCGCCAAGAACCGCTCGCTCTTCGCACGGATGTTCACCCCCGGCGGTTTCAGCCCGGAACGGTGGCTCCGACAGCTGGTGCGGGAGCTCGACGCGCAGGGAGTTCCCGTGCTCCCCGAGAAGGGGGCCGAGGCCTCGGGGACGGGAGCGCGGGAACCCTCCGAGCGGAGGGCGGCTGCTCCTGAGGCCGGGGCAGTGTCCACCCCCGAGGTGGGGGCCGGGGCCGAGTCAGCATCCGCGCCCGAGGCCGAGGCCAGGGCCGCGCGTGAGGTCGGAGAGGGGCCTGCCCAGCACCCCCGGAGAGGCGGACACACCTACGGCCGCGGAGACGGGCCCGTGCCCGCGTCCGGATCCGTGGTCCGCGGCCTCCACGTGTACACGTTCAATCAGATCGCGGCGACGGAGACGTGGCGCCGTGATCTGGTCGAACGCCTGAGCCGAGAGTGAGAGGGACGGAAGGCGAGGAGCCCGGACCGCTGCGCGCTCGTCTCAGGCTGTGCGCGATCTTCTCTGGTTGCGCGCAGGCGTCTCAGGAGGTGCCGCGGCGCTGCGCGAGTCCGCGTTCGAGTGAGCGCGCCGCCTTCATGAGCAGGGTGCCCATCCGGGCGTGCTCGCCCTCCAGCCGCAGCGATGGGCCGGAGATTCCGAGCGCTGCGTGGACGGATCCGTCGGGTCTGCGCACGGGTGCGGCGATGCCGTCGAGTCCCTCCTCGAACTCGCCGCAGGTGACGGCGTAGCCGCGCGTACGCACCTGCTCCAGGTCGGCCTCGAGCGCGGGGAGAGTGGTGAGGGTGTGCGGTGTGCAGGACTCCAGCTCGCCCTCGGGCAGCGGCAGGGCACCGAAGGCGTACATCACCTTGCCCAGGGCCGAGGTGTGTGCCGGCACCTCGGCGTTCACCCAGCTGGTCGCACCCAGCACGTAGGCGGAGTCGACCTGGGCGATGTGCACGACGGTGTCACCGCTGGGAACCCCCAGCGTCACCGTCTCCGAGGTCGCCTCACCCACCTGTTCGAGGAGCGGCTGGGCCGCGGCCGCGAGGGTCTGGACCCTGTCGAACCGTGAGGCGTACTCGGCGAACAGAGGGCCTCCGCGGAAGAGGCCCTCGCGATTGCGCTCGAGGAGCCCGCCGCGTTCGAGTGCCTGCAGAAGGCGGGAGGCGGTGGAGCGGGCCAGGCCGGTCTGCTCCACCACGGCCGTGTAGGAGACGGGGTCCTCGGCCCGGACGACGAAGGCGAGGACCTCTGCGGCGCGGTCGATCGACTGCGTACCGCTGCTCATGGCTCTCTCCGTCCTGGGGTGGGTGGGACGTCTCGAGGATACCCGGGCTCTCTCAGGCTCCCGCCGGACCGGGGTGCTCACTGTCCTCTGGCGCGCCCGGCCCCGCCCGGCCTCGCGCGCTCGGCACACCCCTCCCGCTTCCCCCTGCTCTCGTGCCCCTTCCTGTGCCCCCTCCCTCGTAGGTTACGTCTGCGTAGTGGCCGTGCAGGGCGGCCGGTACGTAGACGTAACCTACGAGGGGACAGGGCTCCTCGTCCGGATGCCCGCAGCCCGGGGCCGGACGCCCGGTGGGCCGTTCCCGAGACCGGACCTCCAGCCTCGGGAGCGGCGAGAGGCTCAGTCCTCGACCAGTGCGCCTCGGCTGAAGACGCTGTGGATGCTCTCCTCCGGGCGCGCCAGCACGGTGACGTCCTCGAGCGGGTTCGCGTTCAGCAGGACCAGGTCCGCGTAGGCACCCTCTGCGAGGATCCCCAGATCGCCCTCGGCCTGCAGGAGGCGTGCGGCCGTGGTCGTGGCCCCGCGCAGGACCGCCCCTGCGGACTGCGCCTGGGCGCGGATCTCGAACTCCTGGCTCTGGTACTCCCACATCTCACCCAGCAGGTCCGAGCCGTAGGCGATGTTCACGCCCCCGCGATCCGCGAGCCGGAGGGCTTCGAGGCCGGCGTAGAGCACGTCGTCGACCTTGGCCTGGCTCGCGGCGGGCAGCCCGAGGCGCGCGCCGTCGGCCTTGAGCCGCTGGTAGGTCACGAGGGTGGGGACCAGGAAGGCGTCGTGCTCGAGGAACAGCCGCACCGTCTCCTCATCGAGGAGGTTCCCGTGCTCGATCGAGCGCACGCCCAGGCGCAGGCCCCTGTTGATCGCCCGCGCGGTGTAGGCGTGGCCGAGCACGTAGCGGTTCGCGGCCTCGGCCTCCTCCACGGCGGCCAGGATCTCCGAATCGGAGAACTGCGTCGAATCGACCCTGTCGGTGGGAGAGGCGACGCCGCCGGAGAGCATGAGCTTGAGATGGTCCGCGCCGGTGCGGAACTGCTGGCGGGCGCCGCGGCGGACCTCGTCCACGCCGTCGCAGACGAGGCCGATGTGCGGGCAACACTGGTGGTTGTCCACGAGGGCGTTGCCCGGCCCGCGCATGTCCGCATGTCCGCCGGTCTGAGAGAGCGACTTGCCGCCGAAGAACAGGCGCGGCGAGACGAAGAGGCCTTCGTCCGCTGCGCGCGCGAGCCCGAAGTCCGCGCCTCCCGCATCCCGCAGCGCGGTGAACCCGCGGCGCAGGGCGCCCTGCATGGTGTTGATCGCGCAGGCGGTCAGGTAGGCGGGGGACTCGTCCCCGAGGCTGCCGAGGTCGGGGGAGTTCGCGAGCACGTGCACATGGCAGTCGATGAGGCCCGGGGCGGCGATGCGCCCCTCCGCGTCGAAGACCTCCTCGCCGGGCGCGGGGGCGGCACCCACCGACGCGATACGATCGCCGTTGAAGCGGAGGGTGGTGGGTGCGGAGACGGTCTCGGCCTCCGGATCGAGGATGCGGACATTCGTCACTGCGGTCGCGCGGGGATCGAGCTTCACTGCGTGCGCCTTCCGTTCGCGGATGGGTGTCTGCCGCCCACCGTAGGCTTATGCAAAGGACTTTGCAATGACGGACGAGTTCATCGCCGGTTGGATCGACACGCTCCTGGACGGCCGCGGGGCTCCGCCCGCCATGGCCCGGGTGCTGGAAGTCCTGCGCACTGCGCCGCAGGAGGCCGCCTTCGCCACGGTCAAGGCGATGGCCGCGGCGGCGCACGTCAACATCGCGACGGTGACGCGGACCGCGCAGTTCCTCGGCTTCACCGGCTGGCCGGCATTCATCATCGAGTACCGCGGGCACTACCTGGCCGGTCTGCGCGCGGACAGCATGCTCGCGCCGGCGGGAGAAGTGGGGGCGAGCGGTCCGCGCGAGGTGGTGCTCGGGGACATCAGCACCCTGCAGGGCATGGCGGAGGGGCTCGACGAGGACGCCTACTCCAGGGCCGCCGCACGCATCCGCAGCGCCCGGCGGACGGTGGTGCTCGCCACCGGCACCTACCTCGCGCCGGCCGAGGTCCTGGCCCACAACGGCCAGCTCCTCGGCTACGACCTCGAGCTCCCGCACGGCCCCTCGTCCGCGCAGCTGAACGCGGTCCGCAAGCTGGGGGAGGGGGACGTCGTGATCGCCTTCACGGTCTGGAAGACCGCGGAGATCGTCCTCCGGCTGGCGCGGTTCGCCCGGGAGCGCGGGGCTGCGCTCGTCGTCTTCGCCGACCGCTCCACGGAGGCGGCACGGCTCGCCGAGGTGGTCGTCACCGTCCCCAGCGAGAGCTCGCGCTACCTCCCCTCCACGATTCCCGCGGTGGCCGCCGTGCAGGCCGTGCTCACCGTGCTCGCGGATCTGGACCGTGAGCACGTCGAGGCCCACCTGCGCGAGGCGGACGAGCTGTGGCGGTCCATGGGGATCGTGGAGCCCTAGGGGGCGGGGCCACGAGGGGGCACCGGCCGCGCCCGTGTCGTGCTCTCGCCGGAGCGCGGCAGGCAAAATTGTTTGCATTCGTGTGTGACGGCGGGCATACTGGTCCGGTTCCGCCGTCGACCCCCGAGGTGCCACATGTCCATGACGAACATCGTCGTCCTCGTCCTCTACCTCGCGCTGATGATCGGCGTGGCCGCATGGTTCTCCCGGAGAAAGTCGATCCGGGACGGCGGCGACTTCATCATGGCCGGCCGTTCGCTGCCCACGTTCGTGCTGGGCGGCACGCTCCTGGCGACCTTCGTCGGCTCCGGCTCGATCATCGGCGGGGCCAGTTTCGTCTTCACCAACGGTCCGCTGGCGGGCATCTTCTTCTTCATGGGGACCTTCGTGGGTATCGTCGTGCTGGGCCTCATGTCCCGGCGCATCCGGAAGAGCTCCTTCAACACGGTGCCGGAGCTCCTGCGCGCGCGGTTCGGACCGCTCACCGGAGTGATCGGCACCGTGCTGGTGCTCGTGGCCTTCATCGGCATCTCCGCCTACCAGTTCACCGGCACCGGCTACATCCTCAGCCTGATCACCCCGCTCAGCGAGGTGCAGGGGACGATCGTCGCGCTGGTCCTCATCGGCTTCCTCGCGGTCTCCGGCGGGCTGAAGTCCGTGGCGTGGACGGACTTCCTCTCGTCGCTGCTCGTGGTGCTGGGTCTGGGCGGAGCGCTCGCCTACCTCTTCGTCAGCGACCTCGGCGGGATCGGCGGCTACGTCGACCAGCTCGATCCCGCGTTCCGGTCCGTGACCGGCGTGCTCGGTCCGCTCCAGATCCTCGGCTACTTCCTGCCGCTGTTCCTGCTGATCCTCGGCGACCAGAACATGCATCAGAGGATCGGCGCGGCCAAGGACACCGCGACAGCGTTCAAGGCGATCCTGGTGTTCTTCGTGGGAGCGGTCCTCGTGGTGGGGCCGATCATCCTGCTGGCGTCCTCGGCGAGCATCCTCAACCCCGAGTCCGATCCGGACATGGCGATCCTGGGCCTGGCCGCAGGGGAGTTCGTGCCGGAGACGCTGGGGGCCGTGATCCTTGTGGCGGCGCTGGCGATCATCGTCACGACGGGCTCCTCGTACCTGCTCACCTGCTCCGGCAACATCGTCTACGACCTGGTCTTCCGGCCGGGAAGCCGCCGGCAGCGCGAGGCGGCCGCGGAGCCGGAGCGCGCCCAGCGGCAGGAGGTGCGGATCAGCCGCCTGTCCGTGGCGGGAGTGGCCGTGCTCGGCTACGTCATGGTCCAGTTCTTCCCCTCGCTGCTCGCCCTGCAGATGTACGCCTACACGATGTACGGCGCCGCCATCACCCCGGTGGTGATCGCCGCGCTGTTCTGGAAGCGCGCGAGCGCGGCCGGTGCGATCGCCTCGATGGTCGCCGCGGGTGCCGTGACCGTCTGCTGGGAGGTTCTCGGTCCTGTCGAGCAGGTGGCGTCCGTGGTCGTCGCGCTGCCCGTCTCCCTGCTCGTGCTGGTGACGGTGTCGCTCGCCGTGCCGCAGCGTTCCCCGCAGGTGCCGCAGCCCTCCCGGTAGGTCCTTCCCGCAGGCTTCCCCACAGCCCTTCCCGCAGCTCTCCGGGCGGGTGCTGTGCCCCTTGCCCCGCCCCCTCCCGCAAGTTACGTCTGCGTACCGGCCGCCCTGCACGGCCGGTACGCAGACGTAACTTGCGGGGAGAGGCTGGGCCTGAGGTGTGGGTCGTGTGGGCCTGGGAGTTCGCGTGGAGCCGGGAGTCCGCGTGTGTAGCTGGGAGTTCGCGTGTGGAGCCGCGTCAGTGTCGCCGGCGTCCGGACAGCGCGACGAGGCCGAGGACGAGCGCGGCGAGCAGCGCAGCCCCGCTCGCCGCGAAGAGGACGACGGACCAGCGTGAGTGGTCCTCGCCGGTGATCCCGTAGGTGTCCGCGAGCGCCATGCCGGAGGCGAACGAGGCGAAGAAGTATCCGGGAGCGCCGCACACGAGCAGAAGCAGGAAGTACAGGGTCACCGGCGCCCGCCTCAGCTGCGGTGCGGCATAGGCGAAGATCAGTCCGGCGACTGCGAGGACCACCCCCACCGAGAGGACGATGAGCGCGAAGCTGTGTCCCAGCGACTCGCCGGCGGCCGCGACCTCGTCACGGATCACCGCCAGGCTGCGCCCCGGTGCGGCCGCCCGCGGGTTGAGCACCATGATCTGGAGCGCGGCGAAGGCCGCATAGGCCAGCACCACCGCGAAGCCCGCCCACGCACACGCCCGCGGTCCCATCCGCGGGGCCGGGGGCGAGGCCTCGGCGGAGGTCCGGTGGCGGGGGCTCCCGACAGCTGCGCTGCTCGTCATGCCGCTCAGAGTACTGCCCGCAGCCGCGCCCGAGGCCGGCTCCCGCGCGCTCCCGCATCACCTTCGCCGTATTGTGATCTGAATGCTCCGATGCCGAGGCCGGCACCGGCCTCGGCTGGTCCGATCGCTTCACCCAGCCATTTCGGCGTGGGTGGCCGGGTGAAGTGATCCCATGAGATTCGGTCCAGAAGTTCCGGGCCGCCCACGTTCGTTCGGGCCACCCAGCCCAGCGATAGGCTCCGCTCAGCCGCTCAGCCCAGCGATAGGCGCCGCTCAGTCGCTCAGTCGCTCACAGTGAGCACCAGTTTGCCCGTGGTGCGGTTGGTCTCGCCCGCGGCGTGCGCCTTCGCGGCCTCGGCGAGCGGGAAGACCTCCGCGATGAGCGCGCGCAGCCGTCCGGTCTCCACGAGATCGGCGACGGCGCTCATGCCGGCCTGATCCGCTTCCACGAGCATCACCTGGGCGCGCACGCCCAGGCGCTCGGCCTCGGCGGAGAGGCCCCCGGCCGGCACCGGCACGGTGGAGACGAGACGGCCGCCGGGCTTCAGCGTGCGCAGTGAGCGGAGCTGGTTCTCGCCGCCCAGGGTGTCGAGGACGACGTCCACGTCGCTCACCGCCTCGGCGAAGTCCGTGGTGCGGTAGTCGATCATCTCGTCCGCGCCGAGGCCCATGACGGTCCCGTGCTTGGGCGCACTCGCCGTGCCGATGACCTGAGCGCCCAGTGCCTTCGCGATCTGCACAGCCATGTGCCCCACCCCGCCGGCGGCTGCGTGGATGAGGACGCGCTCGCCGGCGCGCAGCTCCGCGACGTCCACGAGGCACTGCCAGGCGGTGAGTGCCGCGAGCGGGATCGCGCCGGCCTGCACATGGTCCACCGAGGCCGGCTTGCGGACGAAGGCGCGGGCGGGACCCGTGACGAACTCCGCGTGGGAGCCGGCGCCGTGGGGGTAGGGCAGCATTCCGAACACCTCGTCGCCCGGCCGGAACAGGGTGACGCCCAGCCCCACCTGCTCCACCACACCGGAGACGTCCCAGCCCAGCACGTAGGGCGGGTCGCCCAGGAAGCGGCGGCCGGCGCGGTGCTTCCAGTCAGTCGGGTTGACGCCGGCCGCCCGCACGCGCACGAGGATCTCGCTGATGCCGGGCTCCGGGCGCGGGACGGTGACCTCGTGCAGGACCTCGGGTCCGCCGTGCACCTCCTGCCGCATCGCACGCATGGTGGGTGCGGCCGGGACCTGTGTGCTGGATGTGCTCGCCTCGCTCATGCGCCCACTGTGCCAATGGTCGCGGGGAGCGGCAAGCCGACCGCTCCCGAGGCGCCGGCCCGGCCAGCGTGTGGCCCCCGCCCGGATGCCCCGGTGCCCAGCGGCCCCCACCCGAGGTGCCGGCCCGGTCAGCGTGTGGCCCCGCCCGGGTGCCCCGGTGCCCGGCGCACCGCTCCCGAGGCGCCGATAGGCTTGCGCACATGTGTGCAGTTCCCTCCGGTCTCGACCCCGCCGTGGTGAGCGGCATCGACGCGCGCCTGGCCGGTGTCGAGGCCGATCACGGTGTGCGGATCCTCTGGGCGATCGAGAGCGGCAGCCGTGCGTGGGGCTTCCCCTCGCCGGACAGCGACTACGACTGCCGCTTCCTCTACGTGCGCCCGCGGGACGCGTACCTGTCCCTGTGGCCGGAGCGCGACGTCATTGAGACGCCGCTCGACGAGACCTACGACGTGAGCGGGTGGGACCTCGGCAAGGCGGTACGGCTGCTCGTCAAGGGCAACGCCACGGCCGTGGAATGGCTGCGCTCGCCCATCGTCTACTCCGGCGATGAGGGCTTCAGGGACCGTGCCCTCGCACTCGCGGCCGAGGTCGTGGACCGCGAGGCCCTGTGCCGGCACTACCTGCACGTGGCCCAGCAACAGAAGAGCCGGCCGCACACGCTCAAGCGGTTCTTCTACGCACTGCGGCCGGCCGCCGCCCTGCGCTGGCTCGCCGCGCATCCGGAGTCCGCCGTCCCGCCCATGGAGCTGCGCGCGCTCCTGCGCGAGGCCTCGGCGGAGCCTGCGGTGCAGGACGCGGCCGAGGAGCTCATCGCGCTCAAGTCCGTGACGCGGGAGCTGGGGGCCGGCGAGCCTCCGGCCGTGCTCACCCGCTTCGTCGAGGACGAGCTCACCCGGGCCGCCGAGCGCGAGGCAGGGCGGGACGCCGCGGTCCGCTCCGGGGAGCAGTGCGCTGCTCCGGGCGGCGGTGCCGGGCACCACGGTCCTCAGCACGCCGGCACCGAGCAGGGCAGCTCCCGGCAGGACGCAGCGCGGGCGCGGGCGGACGCGTTCTTCCGCGCAGAACTCGACATCTGGTCGGCCGGCTGAGCCGGAGTCTGCCTGGCTGGGACAGGGCACGGCCGGGCCGGTCTTCCGAGCCGGCGCCCCAGCCCCTTCGACGTGCAGATCGAGGCTCAGTCCGCTGCCGGTTCGGACCAGCGTCTGTATGCGGTCGTTCGGCACCGGGGCGACGGGACATCGCAGTGACCGCTTCTGTGCGGTCAGGGGACTGAACCTCATCCCTCAGCCTCTAGGGGAGAGGTCACCCCTTAAGCGGCTCTTCGGACATCCGGTGGGGGGGCGCGCCGGGTGAGGTTCGGCGGGTAGGGGTCGAGGTCC
>NZ_BAAAPZ010000007.1:0-26427 GCF_039531405.1 Brevibacterium salitolerans
ATCACGAGGAGTTGTTCGGGCCGGCCTTCATGCTGTTCAAAGTCAGCAGCGAGGACGAGGCGGTGGAGTTGGCCAATGACACGCCGTTCGGTCTGGGTGCGGCCGTGTTCTCCGAGGACCTGGAGCGGGCTGAGCGTGTGGGTTCCCAGATCCAGGCGGGCATGGTGTTCCTCAACACTCCGGAGACCACGCGGGAGTTCCTGCCGTTCGGCGGCACCAAGCGCTCGGGTGTGGGCCGTGAGCTGGGTCCGTTGGCGATGGACGAGTTCGTAAACAAACAGCTCGTCTACAAGAGCGGAGGCAGCCAGCCGCTGGGCGGGCAGAACCAGTTCGCAAGGAACCAGGGATAGAAGAGAAAGAGCGGCGGATGCCGCCAAAGCCTCAGGCTTTGGCGGCATTTCCGTACTCAGCAGCGCGCCTTCTCACTTCCGTAAGGTCTCCGTGGTTCAGCCGAGCGGGAGCCCCAAGGACACGCGCAGACAGATAGACCTCACAGAGCCACTCCGTCAGCTCCGAGAACTCGATGGCTTCATCAAGGGTGGAACCGCAGCTCACTGCTCCATGATTGCGCAGAAGCACAGAACGAGAGCCGGCTGCCATCGATGCCCCCACAGATTCTGCCAACTCTTCCGAACCGAACGGGAAGTACGGCACAGTGGGCACCCGGCCGCCCAAACGAAGAATATTGTAGTGAATGACCGGCAGCTCGTCTTCCACCAGCCCTACAGCAACCGTGCTCCGGCCATGCGTATGCACGACCGCCAACGCCTCTGTGCACTGGTAGACACCAAGATGTAGCAGAGTCTCCGAGGAGGGGCGCGATCCGCAGAGCAGCTCGCCTCGGAGCGTCAGCACGCAGATGTCCTCCGGTTCTGCACTTTCGAAGCGCAGGCCGCCTCTCGTGATGAACACCAGATCCTCGTGGCGCTCGCTGATGTTTCCTGCACCCGCCAATACGACGCCGCGTTTCGCAATGTCCCGTGCGCGGCGAGCGAGACGGATTCTCCTCTCCTCCAGTTGCGGGGCAGTGATCCCGGGCACCTGTGCTCCCCCACCATCAGACTGAGTCACCGGAGACCCATCAACGGGAAGAAGCTGTGCACGGATCCGCGTCGCAGCCTCAGGCTTCTCCTGCCCCATGAAATCCAGCACCGTAGGCAGATCGACTATCCCCGCGTCCGACCCCAGTCCAGAGGCGACCAGCGCTCCACACGCGCACCCCAGGAGAACAGAATCCTCAGGCGAACAACCGCCCAGAACCGCAGTAATCACTCCGGAGTTGAAGGAGTCCCCGCACCCGGTAGTGTCCACGACTCTGGTGGCGAAGGCCGGGACCGTCACAGGTGGCGCACCCCGGCGGACGAGCAGAGCACCATCACCGCCCGTGGTCACTGCCACCGTTCCCACTCCGGTGTCGGCGATAAGCTTCGCAGCCGCCGCAGCGAGGTCATCGATTCCCGTACAGGCACGCAACTGCTCGTCATTGGGCATGAACCAATCGACCCGGCCCAACATGCTCAGCAATTCCTGCTGCATCTCTGCAGGGCGGGAATGGAGCAGATCCGCGAACACCGGTCTGCCGGTTTCGCGGAACCCGTCGACAACGGCGGCACCCTTCTCACCGAGAATGTCGGGCATGGCCTCCGGACCGCCCAGCAGAAGCGCATCCGCCTGGGCAAGGGCCGAGACATCCAAATCGTCCGCGCGCAGAGCCCGCGTCGCGCCCTGCACATGCATCGAAGGCCTCTCACCATTGGCGCGGATGGGCAGCATCGTCGACGACGTCTGCAGTCCGTCCTTCTCCACCAGTCCACAAATGTCCACGCCGTAGCTCGTGAGCTGCGAACGAAGGAATGCCCCCAAACCGTCCGCTCCAATCGCCCCGTAGCAGTCCACCGCGCAGCCGAGTTTGGCCAGATCGACGGCCGCGCCTCCTCCCGTCCCTGCAACAGTCATGCGGATCTCTTCCAGCAGGATCCCGCCTTGACCAGGTGGAAGTTCGCTCACCGGACGCCCCAGAACGTCCACGATGTACGGGCCGAGAACCGCGACGCGCGGCCCCGCGGCCGAAGCAGAGGGCAGTCGATCATGCCCGGCGGCAACGAATGAAGCAGGGAGTGTCGACACAATGGTCACCTTCCATCTCAGTAGGAACGCCATACATGCTCATGGGCCGGAGTGGTCAGAGCTTCCGGAGGGGATCGCTGCGATCAGGCTGCGCGTGTACTCATGCTGTGGGTGGTCGAAGATCTCTCCGGGCGTACCGCTCTCCACGATCTTCCCGGCCCGCATCACGTGGACACGGTGGGAGATCATCCGGACGACGGCCAGATCGTGGCTGATGAACACGTAGCTCAGTCCCAAGCGCTTCTGCAGATCGACCAGCAGGTCCAGAATCTGAGCCTGCACCAGCACGTCCAGTGCGGAGACAGCTTCGTCCAGAATCACCAGCTCCGGCTCGAGCGAGAGCGCGCGAGCGATCGCCACTCTCTGGCGCTGACCCCCGGAGAGCTCATGCGGATAGCGGTCTGCGTGTGCGGGATCCAGCGCAACCTGCTCCAGCAGCGCGGCAACGCGTTCGTTCCGGTCGCTGGGATCACCGATCCCATGCACGTCCAGAGGTTCCCGTATCGCATCGCCGATGGTGTAGCGCGGATCCAGAGAGGCATACGGATTCTGGAACACCGGCTGCACTCGTCGACGGAACGAGAACAGGTCCCCGCCTGAGAGAGAAGTCGCATCCCTGCCATCGAATGTGATGGAACCAGAGCTGACGCCCTCCAGCTGCAGCAGCAGCTTTGCCGTCGTGGATTTGCCGGAGCCGCTCTCACCGACGATTCCCACGGTTTGACCGCGAGGCACGGCGAAGGAGACATCGTCGACCGCAGCGAATGCGCTGGACCGTGCGAACAGCCCCGTCCTCACGGCATAGGTCTTGGTCAGCTCGCTGACCTCAGCGATGTGGTCAGACATGTTCCCGACTTCACCGGGTTCGCCGCCGACAGCGTCCGGGTCCTCTCGTGAGGCCTCCGACGTGAGAGAACGAGCCGCCAGGCTCGGCGCTGCCGCAATCAGGCGCTTGGTGTATTCGTCACTGGGAGCAGTGAGAACCGTCCTGGCATCTCCGCGTTCCACGACGTGACCACGGTTCATCACCACCACTTCATCAGCCCATTCCGCGGCGAGGCCCAGATCGTGGGTCACCAACAGCACCGAGGTCCCCATTGACTCCGTCAGAGAGGCGAGTTCGCCCAGGATCCGCTTCTGTACAGTCACGTCCAGCGCCGAGGTGGGTTCATCTGCGATCAGCAGCTTGGGTCTGCATGCCAGCGCCATCGCAATCAGCACTCGCTGGCGCATACCTCCGGAGAACTCATGCGGGTACTGTCGGAAACGACGCGGTGCCTCTCCTATCCCCACCAGGTCGAGCAGCTCGATGCTTCGCCTCTTCGCCTCCTGCCCCTTCGCCACACCGTGGATGGTGAAGACCTCCGCGATCTGGGAGCCGATGCTCCGCAGCGGGTTCAGATTAGACATCGGGTCCTGCGGCACCAGACCGATTTGACGACCTCGAACGGCACACATCTGCTGCTCGCTCAGGTCGAGCAGATCGGCGCCGTCGAACTCGACAGAACCTGCGGTGACTCTGCCGTTGGAAGCCAGAAGATGATTGATGACTGAGGCAAGTGTGGACTTGCCGGAGCCCGACTGCCCCACCAGAGCCACCGTCTGTCCCCTGTCAATATGCAAAGACGCATCTTCTACCGCTGTCACCTCGCCTCGTTTGGTGGTGAAGGCGACGCTGAGGCCCTGAACGTCCAATAGCCGACAGCTGTTCGGTGACACGGCGTCCTCCCGGCGATTCATCGTCCACCTCGTACGTCCAGTGCGTCCCGCAGCCCGTCACCCAGGAAGTTCACCGCCAGCACGATGGACACCATGGCCAGACCGGCTCCTGCCGCGATCCACCACTGGTAGAAGTTCGCAGCCCCCTCTGTGATCATGGCGCCCCACTCGGGGGAGGGCGGCAGTGCGCCCAGACCCAGGAAGCTGAGTGAGGCGATGAGGATGATGATGGTGCCGAGGTCGATCGTGGCATTGACCATCACAGGCGTCAGAGAATGCGGAAGCACGTGCTTGCGCAGAATCTTCCACCGTCCCATGCCGATGGCTCGCGCAGCTGTCACGTGCTCACGCTCCTTGATCGAGAGGATCTGGCCGCGCACCAAACGCGCGTAGATGGGCCACCACACCACCACGATCGCCACAAATGCGTGCCACAGACCTGGTCCGAGAGCTGCGGTGACCGCCATCGCCAGCAGAATCGAAGGAAAAGCCAGGGTGATATCCGCCAGCCGCATGACAATCACATCTGCGAGTCCGCCCAAGAACCCTGCTACGGCGCCCAGGATTCCGCCCAGGACCACGGAGATGACGATGGCGACGAATGCCAGGGGCACCGATTGGCGTGCTCCATGGAGCACGCGGGAGAGGACGTCGCGACCCAGCGTGTCGGTGCCGAAGAGATGAGCGACAGAGGGTGCTTCCAGCCGCGGGCCGGAAGCTTCGAAAGGATCATAAGGTGCGATGAGGCCGGCGAAAACGAGCACGATCAGCCAGAAGACGATGACGACGGCTCCGAACACGATCTGCGGACGCACAAGCGGCTTGAGCCAGGCCCGCAGTCCTCCCGCTGTCACCAGTGATTTCGGCCGTGCTTGGGCGGGCAGACCTTCGCTCATGGTCGGGTCATTCAGGATGCTCACTTCATCCTCACTCTCGGGTCGATGAGCGCATAGGCGATGTCGGTGAGCAGGTTCGCAATCAGGAAGATGGAGCCGCCCACCAGACAGACGCCGGTGATCGCCGGGTAGTCCAGCGCACGGGCGGATTCGACGGCGTAGGTGCCGATCCCGCTCCAGGAGAAGATGGTCTCGACCAGGACAGCTCCCATGATCACCATGCCGACGGAGATGCCGACCATGGTGACCACCGGAGTCAGAGCGTTCTTGAGCACGTGGTGCCCCAGCACCTGGGTCTGGTTCATCCCCTTGGCTCTGGCGGTACGTACATAGTCCGCGCTCTGCTCCTCGAGCATCTGGGCGCGAACCATCCGGATGACGGCTCCCATCAGCGGCAGGCTCATCACGAAGGCCGGCATGAGCAGGTGGATCAGTGCGTCGTAGAACAGAGGCCCATTGCCCGCCAAGAGCGCGTCGATGGTGTAGAAGCCGGTGATGAAGCCCGGTGGCTCGACGCGAGCAGACAGGCGCCCGGGCCCGGGCGCTATTCCCAGCGTCGCATAGAAGACGAACAGGAACAGCAGGCCCACCCAGAAGACCGGCAGGGAGGACCCGGTGAGAGCGAAGATGCGGTTCACGCCGTCAAGCAGGCTGCCTCTGTAGCGAGCCGCGAGAACACCGAGAACGACCCCCACGACCACCGCGATAGTCACAGCGACGGCGGCGAGTTCAGCGGTAGCCGGAAGCCGCACCGCGAGATCACTGAGCACGGGCTGTTTGGACCTGAACGACGTACCCAGATCACCCTGCAGCAGATTCTGGAAGTACAGAAGATACTGCGTAGGCAGATTCTGGTCCAGGCCCCACTTCTGATTCGCCGCAGCGACGATGTCCGGGTTGTTGAGATTGCGCTCCCCCACGATCGATGCCAGCGGGTTGCCGGTGATCGAATGGGAGAGGAAGAACGCGATCGTGGCGATTCCCCAAAGCAGGAACGGCACCATCGCCAAGCGTTTCAGGATGAACCTGAGCATAGCTGCGTGCACCTCTCTCAGTGCCGGGTTCGACGTGCGTCAGGTTCGGTGCGGTGCGCCCGTCTGAACGCACCGCACCGAAGCGGACTCACTCGGTGAACTTCAGCTCACGGAGATCGATGTTGCGGGTGACGTGGTAGTTGTTGCCCTCCACGTTCGTTCCACTGGCCAGGATGATGTTGGGATTGACGATCGGCAGGATGAGCGCGTCGTCGTACATCTTCTGCCCGAGCTCCGCGAAAGTCGCAGTCCGGTCCTCACCCGTCTGCGCGAGCGCCTGTGCCTGCAGTTCGGTCTGTTCCGGATCCTCAGGGAGACCGGAACGCTTGCCCCAGGTGGTGTCAGCGGCGCGGGAGAAGTACTGCGGGTACTGAATGCTGTCCGGATGATCCGGAGCGTAGTACACCGAGGTCACCGGGATGCCCTCACTGCCGATCTGCTCCGCCCATGCCGAGTATTCCAAGGGATTCAGATTCAGATCGATGCCCACCCCGCTCAGACTCTGCTGAATCGACTGGAACATGGTGCCGAAGTTGACGCCGTAGATGGTGAAGGTGGGGAAGGTGACATCGAGGTCGAGACCGTCGGCATGGCCGGCCTCCGCCAGCAGCTCCTTGGCCGCTTCAGGGTCATACTTCGGCAGAGGGAGATCCGCCGAGCCCTCGAAGCCGTTGGGCAGTGCGGTCGACTGCAGTTCGCCGTGGCCGCCCACAGTGGCATCGATCACGGCTTCGTAGTCGATGCCTGCGCGGATGGCTTCGCGCACCTCGGGCTCCGCAAGCACCGGATCTGCTCCGGCAGCTCCGGGCGAAAGCGCGACGTAGACGAAGTTGTAGGACGGCACCACTTCGCTCGTGATGGCGGAATCGCCTTCCACCTGGCTCAATGCGTCAAAGCTCAGCTGCATCGCCACATCGATATCGCCTTGCTGGAGCTGCTGCAGCTGTGACGATGAATCCGCCACGTCCTTGATGGTCACGGAGGAGAAGTTGGGTGTCTCGCCCCAGTAACTGTCGTTGCGTGACAGGACCAGCTGGTCACCCTCCGCATAGGACTCGAGGACGTACTGACCCGAACCGGCGGAGTTCTCCATGAACCACTCCTCGGCGGTATCCGTAGCAGGATCTGTGGTCGCACCGTTCTCCGCAGCCAGATCGGAATTGATGATGCCGGTGTAACCGGCGCTGACAATGTTGAAGAAGGCCGAGTTGGGGTGCTCCGAGTTGACGACCACTGTCTTCTCATCAGGAGTGTCGATGGACTCCACTCCGGCCATGAGGAAGCTGGGACTGCCTTCCAGACCCTGCAGTCGTTCCCAGGACCATTTCACGTCCTTGGCCTCTACCGGGGAGCCGTCGGCAAAGACCGCATCCGGCTGCAGGGTGAAGGTGAACTGGGTGTGGTCGTCGTTCGCCTCCCAGCTCTCAGCCAGCAGCGGTTCGAGCTCTCCGTCAGCAGAAGGAGCCGAGAGCAGCGTGTCATAGACCGCTGCGTTGTAGATCTGACAGCTGTCACAGAACGTACGGCTGAGGTCCAGTGTGGTCAGGTCCATCGCCCGGCCCAGTATCACTCCGTCTCCGCCGTCAGCTCCGCCTGAGGCCGTGGGTGGGGCACAGGACGCCAGGGTTCCGCACAGGAACAGCGCAGCGGCAGCAGCGGTGATCTGATGTATGCGATTTCGGTGAAGGTACTTGCGATGCATGAGTGACTCCTTCGATGTGCTGTGCTGGTCGGTCCGTCCGGCCCGACCGGGCCACGGGTAGTCCACTGCGCTGTTGCCCGCATACGAGCCTGCTGATGCCGCGGGGTCCCCAGGAGAAGCACCGAGCTTATTTATCTCGGATGTCTGAAATAACATTAGGGCCGCAAGGGTGTGATGTAAAGCACTTTTTCGAAGAGGGCATGCCGAGTCCGGGTCGCCAGGGGCAATTCCCAGGGCAGCGCCCCGGTGCGCCAGGGCCCAGAGTGATGGCCGAGTTCAGCCGGAAACGTCCACCCGGTACTCAGCGACAGCCTTGTCGAGCATCCGAAGCTGCTCCGGAGCCGGGATCCTCTTGCCCACGGCCACCCTGAAACTGATCCCGTCCATCACCAGGCGCAAGGTGGAGACCAGCTCTCCGTCCAAGGCGCTGGGCACGAGTTCGCCCGCCTCCACGGCGGAACGGACGAGCTTGGCGACGAAACGGTTGAAGGCGTCGAACTCTCTGGAGACGACGGAGCCTATCTCCGAATCACCCACTGCAAGACCGAAGTAGCTCGCCTCCACCTGAGCGAGGAAGACACGTCTCTGGTCCAGCGGCAGACAGGCCCGCATGAATGCATAGAGGCCGTCCAGCCCGTCGAGACTGTCCATGTCGACGAATCGGTAGACCTCACGGTGGGAATACGTCAGCGCATACTTCATGACTTCGCTCTTGTCCGCGAAGTAGTGCGCCAGGATCCCCGTCGAATAACCGGCCTCCGCTGCGATCTGACGCGTGGTGACGTTGGCAGCGCCTTCACGGACTATGAGACGGCAGACAGCCTCAGCGAACTCGTCACGGCGTTCATCGTGGTCGATGATCTTAGGCATTCGCTGAACCTCCGGTTCGCCGTCCAAACCCTTCCAACCATAGATCATCGAAGCCTGCCGCATTGACACCGCTCCCATGCGGCAACACCGGCGCAGGAATACGTACCGTCACCTGGTGCGGTCGGACACCAGCCGCCGAGTTCGGTTTGAAGTCGAGAGAACGAACACGCATTCGTCGAGCGATGTGAGATACCCAGAGGCCCCATCGGCGGGCCCGTCCGCTGCAGCGGACGGGCCCGCCCTCACCTCTGAGACCGCAGCCGATCACGGAAGCGCCGTCCCCTCATCCCCCGTTCGGACCGATGCCTCCGCTCAGAGCTTCCGGCCCAGTGCGGCGAAGGCCTCATCCGTGATCTCCAGCGCCTGCGCGATATCGGCTTCCTGATGCGCCGCCGAGAGGAACCAGTTGTGCACAGGGTGCAGGTACACACCGCGGCGCACCGCCTCATCGGCGAATGCGGACGAGAGCGCCTGATCCGAGTCATCCGCGAACTGCAACAGGGGCATCTGCACAGGACCGGACACCTCGGCGTCGAAACCGTGTGCTGCAGCCTGTGTCCGGAGCCCGGAGATGAAGCTCTCCCCTGCGACGCGAATCCGGTCCAGGGCATCGGAGTCCCTGAGGACGGAGAGAGTCGCCATAGCCGCAGCCATTGGCACAGGCGAGTACCAGAAGGACCCGGTGACGAAGATCGCCTCTGCTCCCTCCCGCAGCCATTCACTGCCGGTCACCGCCGCGAGTGGGTGGCCATTGGCTATCGCCTTCGACCAGGCGGCCATGTCAGGCTGCACCCCCAGTGGAGCCCAGCTTCCCTGAAGGTCGATCCTGAAGCCGCAGCGCACGTCGTCGAGGATCAGAGCAGCTCCCGCGGAATCGGCCAGCTGCCGCAGCCCCCGCGCGAACTCTGCGGTGGCGTATTCCTGCCTGGTGCCTAGCTCCTGCTTCACCGGTGCGATGATGATGCCGGCGAGGTCATCGCCGGCACGCTCGGCGGCGGCCTTCGCAGACTCCAGGTCGTTGTACTCGAAGAAGTCCAGATGCGCCCGGTCCTCCGGCAGCACGCCCCCCAGCGAAGGACTGCACCAGGGCGCAGCACCGTGATACGCGCCCCGTGCCAGGAGAATCTTGCGCCTGCCCGTGGCGGCACGTGCTGTGGAGACGCAGGTGGTGGTCGCGTCTGTGCCGTTCTTGGCCAGAAGCGCCCAGTCCGCATGGGGCACCATCTCGACCAGGGTCTCTGCGAGCTCCACCATGACGGGTGCGGGCCCGTTCAGCACATCACCCCTGTCCAACTGCTCAGAGACCGCCCGGTCCACGTCCTGATGCCTTCGTCCCAGCACGATCGGGCCCCACCCGCACATGAAGTCGATGAACTCCCTCCCGTCCACGTCCCGCAGACGGCAGCCCTCACCTCGCTCCATGAATTGTGGGTAACCGGCCGGCAACTTCTGCACAGCCATGTGTCCGTACATTCCGGAGGGGATCACCTTCCCCGCACGAGCACGGAACAGGGAGTCCTTCTCCCGGTGGTCGAGTTCATCTCGCCCAGCCGCAGGCTCAGTGATGACTGTCCTCTTCACAGCAGCTCCTTCGCAATCGTCTCGATCCCGGCCGCATCCAGCCGGTAGTGCGCGTACAGCGCGGCGGGCGGGCCCACCGGCACGTGTTCATCCGGAACACCGTGCTTCCTGAAGCGGACCCCCTGTATGCCGAGCTCCAGCAGGACTTCCCCCACAGCGGTGCCCAGACCGTTGGTGAGGTTCGCTTCCTCGACCACGAGGATGCGCCCGGTCTCTCTCGCTGCCCGCTCGATCGCAGCCCGATCCAGCGGACTGACAGAGAACATGTCGAGCACCCGTACGCCGACGCCGTGCCGTCCGAGCCGCTCAGCAGCTTCCAGCGCGGGGTGGACGGTGGAGCCCACAGCGATGAGGGTGAGGTCGCCGCCCTCCCGCAGCGTCAGCGCACGGCCGAACTCCACCTGCGGGGGCGCATCGTAGACCTGCGGATCGCGCCCACGGCCCAGACGGATGTACATCGCCCCGGGATGGTCGAGAGACGCCCGCAGGACGGACCGCAGATGGTTGGCGTCCGTAGCCGCGACCACGGTGAGATCTGCGATCGTCCGCATGATCCCCAGATCCTCGAGACTGTGATGACTGGTTCCGTAGAAGCCCAGCGAGATACCGGAGTGGTGGCCCACCACCCGCACCGGCATCTTCGGGTACGCGCAGTTCGTCCGAATCTGCTCCGCGCCCAGCAGAGCGGCGAACGAGGCGAAGGTGCTTGCGAAGGGCACGCACCCGGTGCTGGCCATGCCCGCCGCCATCGTGATCATGTTCTTCTCCGCGATGCCCGCGTTGAAGAACCGCTCTGGATGCCGGTCACGGAAATCGTTCGCGCGGCTGGCCCTCCCCAGATCCGCGGTCAACACCACGACGCGCGGATCGCCCTCTGCCAGGTCAGCAAGCTCTTCTCCGAAGACGAAGGCCGGAATCTGCCGCGTATCGTTCCCGTCCGATGAACGTGCGTCCCTGAGCCCGGTGACTGCCGTTCCATTGAATACCTCGGACTGGTCCTGCCAGTCCTGTGCGCCCGCGCCCACCGCTGCGTCCGCACGAACATCCGATACGGCGCGGAGACCCGTGATCGGGTCCTGCATCTCCCTTGTCATCGGGGTTCTCCCTTCAGCTCCGCAATCACGTCGTCATAGTCCTGACCCACGAGGTTGCCCACATGCCAGTCAGGACTCAGCTCCATCCGCGCGACGCCCTTGCCCTTGACGGTGTCTGCGACTATGCACTGCGGCCGCCCCCTACCTTCCGAGGGAAGGCCGCCGAAGGTCTCGAGAATCGCAGACAGATCGTGCCCGTCAATGCGATGCACATCCCAGCCGAAGGAGCGGAAGCGCTCGTCTATGGGCTCGACATCCATCACCTCCCGAGTGAACCCGTCGATGCACAGCTGGTTCGCGTCGACGATCACCCGCAGACGACCGAGACGATGATGAGCCGCCGCCATCGCCGCTTCCCAGACCTGGCCTTCTCCCAGCTCGCCGTCTCCGGTCATCACCCAGACGTTCGAGGCGTACCCGCCGAGACGGGTGGCGAGCGCCATGCCTGCGCCTATCGAGAGCCCATGCCCCAGCGAACCGGAGCTGAAGTCGATGCCGGGGATCTTCTTCATATCGGGGTGGTCCCCGAAGGGACTGCCCAGGCGGGTGAACGACTCCAGCAGCTCCGGCGCATAGAAGCCACGGTCTGCGAGTACCGGATAGAGCCCGATCGCCGCGTGCCCCTTGCTGAGCACAAACCGATCCCGATCCGGCCTGCGGGGGTCGTCTGGATCGATTCGGAGCTCGCGATAGTAGAGAGCAGCGAGCAGTTCCGCGCAGGAGAAGACCGCGGAATAGTGTCCGGCCCCGGCGATCCGAGTCAGCCTCACCGTCTCTGTGCGGATGAAGCGCGCCTTCTCCTCGAGAGCCTCCAAGGAGAGGTCCGCACGGATCAGGGTGTCAGTCGGCATTGCGATTCCTCTTTTCTTCATACATCCGTCATAAATAAGGCGCAGAGGGTCGAGGAGTGCAAGTGGGAGGCACTCGGCGCGATCACGCCATCAGCCCAGCCTCTCGCCGGGCTTAAATTGGACGCTTGACCAATTTCGTGGAAGACTACCACGTGACCGGCGCCACATCCAGGGGTTCGGCCCCGGAAGCCCGGCGCACCCACCGCACTCCCTCCTCGGAGGTCCATCGCATGAACAGCGTTTCCCCTCTCCCCTTCGACCTCGGCCTCTCCCCCGGCCCGGTCCCCGATCACCGCCCGGAACCGTCCGTCCACTGGCACGAGATGGAGACCGCGACCGCCCATCTCGACCCGCCCTACGCGGTGCTCCACCGCGATGCGCTCGCACGCAACGCGCACGACCTGCTGGCCCGCGCTCAGGGAACACCGCTGCGCGTCGCCAGCAAGTCCGTGCGGATCCGAGCGGTCCTCGAGGCCGTCCTCGCTCTGCCCGGATACCAGGGAATCCTCGCGTTCACGCTGCCGGAGGCCCTCTGGCTGGCGGAGTCGGGGTTCGACGACATCGTCGTCGCCTATCCCAGTGCGGATCGGGGCGCTCTGCGACGGCTGGCCGCCGACAAGGCCCTCACCGCGGCGATCACGATCATGATCGACGATGCCGCGCACCTCGACCTCGTCGACTCCGTCGCCGCACCAGGCGCCCGGGCGGAGGTGCGGGTGGCGCTCGACCTCGACGCCTCTCTGCTCCAGCCGCAGCCCGACGGGAGCACACGACGCGCCGGAGTGCACCGCTCGCCGCTCCACAGTCCCGCGCAGCTGGCAGACCTCGCCCGGCAGGTGACCGGGCGCGCGGGGTTCCGCCTCGCCGGCGTCATGTCCTATGAGGCGCAGATCGCCGGCGTGACGGACGACGGCCCCGGTGCCGCCCGGATCCGTGAGATGAAGCGCGCGTCCGTCGCGGAGCTCCGCGCGCGCCGGCCGGAGGCCGTGGCGCTGGTCCGGGACATCGCCCATGCCGCCGGACACGATCTCGACTTCGTCAACGGCGGAGGCACCGGATCCGTCGAGACCACACGGGAGGACCCCAGCGTGACCGAGATCGCCGCCGGCTCGGGACTGCTGGGCCCGCACCTGTTCGACCACTACTCCGCATTCACCCCGGAGCCGGCCGCCGCGTTCGCCCTGTCCGTCGTCCGCAGACCGTCACCGGACGTCGCGACGCTGCTCGGCGGAGGCTGGATCGCCTCGGGCTCCCCCGGACCGGACAGGCTCCCCCAGCCGGTCTGGCCCGCAGGCCTGGACTACACGCCCAATGAGGGCGCGGGCGAGGTGCAGACGCCGCTGCGCGGGGACGCCGCCCGTTCGCTGCGTCCCGGCGACAGGGTCTGGATGCGCCACACCAAGGCCGGGGAGCTCGCCGAGCGCGTGGACACCGTGCACATCGTCGGCTCCACCGGCGGCGGGGAGATCCTCACGAGCGTGCCCACGTACCGCGGCGAGGGCCGGTGCTTCCTGTAGACCGGCCGGCTCGCGCAGTCCTACGCCCACGACAGACCACAGGAGAGTGAGAGACATGGAAGCAGCCGCAGGGGCACAGGCCCCGCAGCAGGGAGCGCACGCCGCGGAAGCCGCGGGCGGGGCGCGGCGATGGCAGAACTGGTCGCGGAGCCAGAGCTGCGCGCCTGCCCGCATGCCGGTCGCCGCCGGCCTCGAGGACGTCCGCACCGCCATCCGCGAGGCGGCGGGTGCGGGCGGCCCTCTGCGGGTCCGCGGCGCGGGGCACTCGTTCGGGGACAACGTCGTCACCGCCGGCACGCTGCTGAGCCTCGACGGGATGACGGGCCTGCTCGAGGTGGACTCCGCCGGCGGCAGGGTGAGGGCGGCGGCCGGCACCCGCCTGTGGGAGCTCAACGCCGCCCTGGACGCGCACGGCCTGGCGATGGTGAACCTCGGGGACATCGACCGGCAGTCGCTCGCCGGCGCGGTCTCGACCGGCACGCACGGCACCGGTGCGACGATGGGCAACCTCGCCACCCTCGTGGAGGCCGTGGAGCTGGTCACCGCCTCCGGCGACGTGCTCGAGTGCACGGCGGACGAACCGGATCTGCTGCGGGCGGCGCGCCTGAGCGACGGCGCACTGGGCGTGATCACGGCCTACACCCTCCGCGTCGCACCCGCCTACCGCCTCCGGGAGCGCCTCAGCTCGGAGCCGCTGGAGGGCCTGCTGGAGAACCTGGATGCCGAGGTGCGGAACAACCGGCACTTCGAGTTCTTCACCTTCCCCTACAGCGATCGGGCGATGGTCAAGCGCATCAATCCGGAGCCGGACGAACCGGAGACGTACGGAGCGGAGGTGCGGGTCACGACCGAGGCCGCACCCCTCGACCGCCTCGACATGGCGGAGGCCTGTGCCAAGGGGATCGCGGATCCCTCGCGCATCCCCGACCTCAACCGCCGCCTCGCCCTCTCCGTCGGCACCCACACGACAACCGGCCCCTCGCACAAGGTGCTCATCTCCTCCCGCGACGAGGTCTTCATGGAGACCGAGTGGGCATTCCCGCGGGAGGCGGCGCAGGCCGTGCTCACGCAGATGAAGACGATGGTCGAGGAGCGCGGGCTGCCGGTGAACTTCCCGTTCGAGGTGCGCTTCGTCAGAGGCGACACGGACTCGCTGCTCAGCCCCGCATACGGACGCGACACCTGCTACATCGCCGCGCACGTCTCGCTCGGCCTCGACCACCGCGAGTTCTTCGCCGCCCTCACGGAGATCGCACTGGCACACGGCGGACGTCCGCACTGGGGCAAGTGGCACGATCTGGACGCGGCTGCTCTCGCTCCCCTCTACCCGCGCTGGGAGGAGTTCCAGGCCGTGCGCCGCGAGCTCGATCCACACGGCGCCTTCGCCAATGACCACATCCGCCGGGTGTTCGGCGACTGAGCGGAGCACCTGCTCGGCCCCTCCGCGCGGACCGAGCCCGAGGTGCCGGCCCGGATCCGAGGCACAGGTTCTGACCCGAGGCACAGGTTCGGGCAGGCTCCCGCCAGGGTGCCTGCCCGCGCCGGGCTCAGACGGCCTCGGCTCCGGCGAACGTCGCCGTGTCGATGACGAAGCGGAAGAGGACCTCGCCGTCGACCACCCGGTCGTAGGCGGCGTCCGCCTCGTCCACGCCGATCCTCTCGACCCACGAGCCGATGCCGTGCTCCGCGCAGAAGTCGAGCATCTCCTGCGTCTCCGCGATGCCGCCGATGTTGGAGCCCGTCAGCACCTTCCCACCGCCCACCAGCGCACCGAAGCTCAGCGACTGCCTCTCCGGCGGCAGCCCCACGACGGCCATCACGCCGCGCGGCTTCAGCAGCCCCAGATAGCGGTTCACCGGGATGTCCGCGCTGATGGTGTTGAGGATGAAGTCGAACTCCCCGCGGTGCGTGGAGAAGAAGCCCTCGTCCGTCGTGGCGAGCACCCGGGAGGCGCCGAGCTCCCGGGCCGTCTCCTCCTTGCGCAGGCTGCGGGACAGGACGGTCACCTCGGCACCCATGGCACGGGCGATCTGGACGCCCATGTGGCCGAGGCCGCCGAGACCCAGCACCGCGACCGCGGAACCGGGGCCCACACCCCAGCGTGCGAGCGGCGAGTAGGAGGTGATGCCGGCACACAGCAGCGGTGCGGCGACGTCGAAGCCGAGGGAGTCGGGGATCCTGCAGACGAAGCGGTCGTTCACGACCACCTTCTCCGCGTATCCGCCCTGCGTGACGGTGCCGTCGACGTCCTGCGAGTTGTACGTGCCCACCTTGTCCGCACAGTTCTGCTCGAACCCCGCAGCGCACTCGGAGCACTCGCCGCAGGAGTTCACCAGGCATCCGACCCCCACGCGGTCCCCTGGCTTCCACGCCGTGACCTGCGACCCCACGGCTTCGACCACGCCTGCGATCTCATGCCCCACCGTGAGTGGGAAGTGCGCTTCGCCCCACTCGTTGCGGATGGTGTGGATGTCGCTGTGGCAGATGCCAGCCGCCCGGATGTCGATGAGCACATCGTGTTCGCCCACCTCGCGACGCTCGATCGTCGTGACGCGGAAGGGGGCGTCCGGTCCGGTCTTCTGCAGCGCTTTCACGGTGATGGGCATGGCTACCTCCAGACGGTCCGCGCACCGCTCTCGGCGCGCCTCTCCCCTCCACCCTATGCACATCCGCCGGCGGCATCGGAATGAAAGCGCAGGCGGCGCAGGGCACCGACAGGAGGTAGGCTTTTCCCAGACACTGACCGAACGATCACTAAACGCCCGCACATCAGCGCCGGCCGCCTCCCCGAACGGGAGGCGGATGCCCGCTCATCCCTACCGTACCGCCCGCACGCGGTCCGCGCCGAGGCGAAGGGGCCTCGGCGCGGATCACGGCAGCGGTGATCCGCACAGCCCCCGGCGGCTGCAGACCAGGAGGTCCCCACATGGCCCACGCCGGCAACGGACGGAGCGAGATCCTCCGCGCCGCCCGCATCACCTTCGCCCGCCACGGGTTCGACGGAGCCTCGATCCGGGACATCGCACAGGAGGCGGGTCTGAGCCTGTCCGCCCTGTACTACTACTTCCCGTCCAAGCAGGACGCGCTCTACGAGCTCATCCACAACTCGTTCGTCTGGTTCTCCGAACGGGCCCTGCGGGTGCTCGAGGAGACGGGCGACGACCCCGTCGAGCGCCTGTCCGCACTGGTGCGCTTCACGGTGCTCTACCGCTCGCGGTTCACGCAGGTGAGCCGCGTCATCCTGCGTGACACGGAGCGGCTGAGCGAGGACAAGTTCGCCGAGATCCGCGAGCTGCAGCGGGAGACGCGCAACATCTACTCCCGCACCGTCGCCGCCGGGATCGAGGCCGGCGTGTTCTCCGCGACGAGTGCGGAGACCTCCTCGCGCGCGGTCCTCTCCATCGTCAACTCCATCCCGCTGTGGTTCTCCAAGGACGGCAGCCTCACGCCCAAGGACCTCGAGCGCGAGTACCTCATCTTCAGCCTCCGCCTGCTGGCCTACATGCCCGAGGAGGAGGAGCTCGAGCGCCTCCTCGCCCTCCCCATCGCGGACTTCGACGAGGAGGAGATCCTCCGCAACGCCGAGGGGAAGTGACGGCGAAGGCTCCGCCACAACCGCACCCCGCTCCACCGACAGCCTCGCGAGACCATGTCCTCGCGGGGCTGTTGAGGTTCCCCGGACAGCACAGCTGCTTCATCCCGGCCCTCACATCCGCAGGTGCGCGTCGCGGCCATCAGTCCAGCCGCGGAGGATGAGCTCGACGGTATCGCCGACAGCCTCCACCACCTCGTGACCGGAGTGCGGGCACGGCAGACGTGACTGCAATTCGTCTGCCATGCGCACATAATGTATTGGACACAGCACGAATCGCAGTCGGGAGATCTCATGGCCACACGGGACACACGCGGACGCAGACGGGAGCGCAGCCCGCTGCCGGAGGAAGTGGCGAGCTATGTCCGCGAACTCATCATCTCCGGTCAGATCCGCGCCGGTGAGTTCATCCGCATGGAGCCCATCGCCGAGGCCGTGGGAGTGAGCATCACTCCCGTCCGCGAAGGCCTCCTCACGCTGCGGAACGAGGGCTTCGTCCGCCTCGTGCCGCGCCGCGGGTTCGTGGTCTCCAGCTTCTCCACGCAGGACGTGCGCGACATCTTCTGGGCGCAGAGCCAGCTTGCGGGTGAGCTCGCAGCCCGGGCGGCCGGACGCATTACGGAGTCCGACATCGCCGCGCTGCGCACCAACATCACCGAGTTCGACGCGGCGGTCGCCGCCGGTGACACGGAAGACGTGACCTTCCTGGGCCGGCAGTTCCACAAGATCATCAACCGCAGCGCGGAGTCCTACAGACTCGCTCTCCTCCTCGAGTCGATCGCCAGCCAGCTGCCGCCGGCCCTCTATGCGACCATCGAGGAGCAGGTCGAGGACTCCCACGTCGCCCACCCCGCGATCGTCGACGCCCTCGCCCAGGGCGACGCCGCCGCCGCCAGGGTGCTGACGATCACGCACACCACGGGCAGCGCCGACTACCTCATCGCGAATCTCCAGGCTCAGGGGCTGTGGAGCGACGAGGAGCAGGCGGAGAGCGCCTGAGGACCGCCGGCGGCGAAAGGCCTCGGCCGACGACGTGATCGCCGGCGAAGACCGTTCGTGCGCGAGGCAGCTCCCTCAGTCCGCCCAGGTGACGACCTCCTCGAGACCGGAGCGCTCCGTGCGGTAGCTGTTTGTCGCATACCCTGTGCCCTCGTAGCCGAACGAAATCCCGGCGACGAGCTGCCGGTCCTCCGAGAGGCCGAAGTACTCCCGCAGCACCGCCGCACGCATCACGAGCGCCGCCTGCGGGATGCAGGCCAAGCCCAGGTTCTCGGCCGCCAGCAGGAACGTACCGATGTAGAGGCCGCAGTCCACGGCTCCGTAGACGCCCTGCGCGGCTTCCGTGGTGATGCTCGCGACGTGAGGACGGAAGCTCTACGCGGCCCGCCCGTCCGCTGTCGGATAGGCGCCGTAGGGGCGAACACGGGATCGCTCATGCCCGCCCGCAAGGGATCCTCACCGGTGTGCATTGCATGATTGAGCGAAGCCGAGCACCTCGCCCATGACGCCGAGCATCGAGATCTGACTGCCCCTACCGGCAGCGGTGCGGCCAGCACCGTCGATGACACGCAGAAGGAGACCGCCACATCCGTGACCGGCGGACTCGGCCAGGTCGGTTCCTCCGGGAGCCCGGTGCGCACAGACGCTCCGGACCCGGCCAGGATGAGGAGATCGCATGCCCGCTTGTGGTCGCTGGGACCGCCCCTGTCGTGGTTGAATCACACGAAGTGCGCGGCCTGTCTCTTCCCCCGTCGTGTCCAGTAGCAGGTGCCGTCGCCCTCTCCGGAGGATCGGCCTGCCACTGCGCCCGGGAGCGCATCCGTGGTGCCACTGGTTCCCGGTCCTGAGCGCGGCTGAAGCACGGCGCCCGTGCCGGGTTCGGCACGGATCCCATGCACTGGTGGATGTCGCGGGCTCCGTTGTGTCTGTGCCGATCCGTGGCGGCCACATGGAACCCCATCACGGGGTTCGCAATGCACCTCAGGACGCAGGTCGCAGACCGAGGACGCACACGGGTCAGATGAAGCATCAGGATCCGAGCATATTCCGGAGACCGGACCCCACACCGAGCAGACGTGCGCCCGCGATCTCAGCGGTGGGTGAGCGTCGCCTTCACGCAGACCGCACCGCCGGGGCCCACCACCGCGAGCTCCTGCGTGCGGACGCCCTCCTCGGCGGAGCCGTCCTCCGGCGCCGTCTCCCGCCCGCACATGAACGTCTGCTCGCCCACGAACAGCGGACTGCGCGCGGAGAAGTCGAAGGTGAGCACCTGTGCATCCGGGTGCCGCTGCAGGAAGGAGTCCATGAGCATCGTGGCGGAGAGAGGACCGTGGACCACGAGGCCAGGGTATCCCTCCTCCTGCGTGGCATAGGGCAGGTCGTAGTGGATGCGGTGGGAGTTGAAGGTGAGCGCGGAGTAGCGGAACAGCATGACCTCGTTGGTCCGCTTCTCCTCCGCCCAGTCCCACCCCTCCGGCGCGGGGCCGTCCGCGCGCGGCGGGCGCGCCGGGCCGGGCCCCTCCGGATCGACCGGCACGGCCTCCTTGTAGACGATGGTCTGGTGCTCCGTGAGCGCACGCGCCCCGTCCGCGCTCACGTCATGCCGGAGCTCCACGAAGCACAGGCGGCCGCTGCGGCCCTCCTTGGGCGTGACCGCCTCGATGGTGGTGGTCTTCTCCAGGGACTGCCCCACCCGGATGGGTGCGTGGTAGGCGATGCGGCTGCCGGCCCACATGCGGCGCGGAAACGGCAGCGGAGGCATGAAGCCGCCCAGCCTGGGGTGCCCGTCCGGGCCCAGCTCGCTCATCGCCGCATCCGGGGTGAAGTGCAGCCAGTGCCCCACCGGGAAGACGCGCTCCGGGTCCGCGGGACGATCGAGGACCGCCCCCAGCCGCAGCGCCACGGAGGGGGCTGCGACGTCCGTGAGCGTCTCCGTGCGGCCGATCCATTCGCTGTAGTCCGGCAGCGGCTGTCCGCCGTCCGAGCCGGCCTGTCCCGCGCCGCCGGTCCCGGGTGCGGTCGATGATGCCTGAACGTCCATGTCCTGCCCTATCCGAGTCGTGCCGTGCCCCTGCGATCGCGGTCCGCACGGCGCTTGCATTCCCACCACAGGGTAGTCCGGGCCTCCGGACGGCGCGTGCGCGTCTCGCGCATCGGCCCGCCGCCGAGGCCGGCCCTGAGGGATCCGCTCAGAAGCTGAGCACGAAGTGAGCGATGGTGGTGGACGTCCCTTCAACCGCCTGCACACCGGAGAGGAAACAGCACACTCCCTGTAGTGAAGACAGCAGCGCAAGGTGTGAGGTGAGGGTGGTGCAGAACGTGCAGTGATGGTGCGCGAGGACGTCTGATGACGTACCTGAAACCGAGTCCGGACGTCCTGCCGGACGCGCTCATGCCAGAAGCTCCCGCCATCGCCCTCGACAGCCCCACGCGCGTCGGCAGGACAGCAAAGGCGTCTCACCGGGCTGCGCACTCTCGGAACTGGAAACCCAGGAACATCGGGAGCTCCTGAGCGCAGCTTGATCCTTTCCCCGCTGCCCCGCGGCACTCACTTCATCGACGAACGGCAGCACCGTACCGATGCGTGGAATGCCATCAGACGAGCGGTGGACAGCGGAGCACCCGCCGGCCTCTTTCTCCCTGCCGGCAGCGCGACCCTGCGCCCAGGGGCGGGGACGCACAGCGGGGCCGGGCGCATCCTCTCCCCTCGCATGAGGACCATGGGTCTGCACGAGCACGGCCTGGCCGACCCGGCTCTCGCTGCCCGCCTCATGAATCTCACTGCGCGGAAGCTCGCCACCCCTGTCGCCGCGGACAAGGTCGGCAAGCTGTTCGAATCCCTCGTCACCCTGACGGTGCGGGTCATCGCAGAAGCGCACGGCGCGACCGTGGGCCATCTGCGCTCGCAGGACGGGCAGCAGGAGATCGATCTCATCGTCGAAGGCGACGAGGGACAGGTCATCGCGATCGAGGTGAAGCTCTCCCCCGATTTCAAGGACAGCGAGGTGTGACACCTGAAATGGCTCCGGGAGAAGATGCCTGATGACGTCGATCTGATGGTGATCACCACCGGTGAGACGGCGTACCGGCGCAGGGACGGCATCGCAGTGGTGCCACTGGCACTCCTGGGCCTCTGAGCACGGGCTGCCATCAGGAGCACCGGAGCGTCCCCTGCCTCCGGAGGCCGGTCCATCGATGGCCGGCTTCCCACCCGATGTGCCGCTGGCCGCCCAGGCATATCTGGGCGGCCAGCGGCACAAGGGATGGGGAGGGACGCGAGGGCTCAGCCCAGCAGCTCGCTCAGCTGCGCGCTCACGGCATTCTTGTCCGGCTTGCCGATCTTCGTCACCGGGATCGCCTCGAGGAACACCACGTCCTTGGGCGTCTGCACACTGCCCTTCTCCGCGCGGACGAAGGCGCGGATCTCCTCCGCGAGCGCCTCGCTGTCCGCATCCGCTGTGCCGCCCGCCGCGCCCTCGCGCGCCGTGGCATCGCCGCCGTCGGCACTGGGCGACGCACCCTCCCGCAGCACCACCGCGGCGACCACCCGCTCGCCCCAGTCCGCGTCCGGCACACCCACGACGCAGGCCTCGGCCACGGCCTCGTGCTCGAGCATCCGGACCTCCACCTCCGCCGGGTAGACGTTGAGCCCGCCGGTGATGATCATGTCCTTCTTCCTGCCGACTATGTGCAGGAAGCCGTCCGCGTCGAACCGCCCCAGATCACCGGTGTGCAGGCGACCGCCGCGCAGCGTCTCGGCAGTGAGCTCGGGCTGGTTCCAGTACCCGGACATCACGATGGGCCCGGAGACGCAGACCTCCCCCACCTCGCCCACGGGCACCTCGGCGTCCTCCTCGTCCCGGACCGTGACGTCCGCACAGGCGGTGGGCAGGCCGGCGCTCGCGAGCCTGCCCGGCACGGAGGGGTCGTGGTCCTCCCGCCGGAGCACGGAGATGAGGTTGGGCGCCTCCGCCTGCCCGTAGAGCTGGAGGAAGACGGGCCCGAGGCGCTCGATCGCCTCCGCCAGCCGCGAGGGATCCATGAGCGAGGCGCCGTAGACCACCGTCTCCAGCGAGCGGAGCCGGTCCGTCTGCGCAGGCTCCAGCGCGAGGATCCGGTAGATCATGGTGGGCACCAGGAACGTCGAGGTGATCCGATGCGCCTCGACCGCGTCCACGAACGCCTCGGGGGCGAACTTGTCCATCATGACCATGCACCCGCCCCGGAGCAGGATGGGCAGCGCCATCGCCCCGGAGGCATGTGACATGGGCGTGGTCACGAGGAAGCGGTTGTCCGCCGGCCACTCCCAGTCCACGACGGTGAAGAGCGCATTCGTCACCATCGTCCGGTGGCTGCGGACGATGCCCTTGGGCGTGCCCGTGGTGCCGCCGGAGAAGCCCAGCGAGGCAGGCGTCTCCGGGTCCACGCGCACCGGCTTGTCCAGCACCGCGAACCCGGAGCTCGCCTCGACCGGCCGGGAGACGACGAGCGGGACGATCCGGAGGCCGGGGAGCTCCGCCGCCAGCTCCTGGGCCATCGCGTCGAAGCGGCCCTCCTCGTACAGGAGCACCGTGACCTCTGCGAGCTCGAGCGAGAGGCGGTGGTCCCGGATCCCGTTCTCCGGGTGCAGCGGACTCACCCGCAGCCCCTCCATGTAGAGGGCCGAGGTGGCGAAGAAGGTCTCCGGCCGGCTGCCGGCCAGCACCGAGCCGTAGTCGCCGGCCTGCGCCCCCGCCGCCCGCAGCCGCTCCCGCACCGCCTGCACGCCGGCGGCGGCCTGCGGGTAGGAGAACCTCCGCTCGCCGTCGACGAACGCGGTGCGCGCCGGGTACCGGGTGAGCGCGGAGTACACCAGCTCCCCCATCGTGCGGGTGGCCGGCTGCGCGGCCTCGGCCGCGGACGGACGGGCAGGTGCGGGCGCGTCAGAGAGCATCGTCGGTCTCCAGTGATCGTTGCGGATGTGGCGGGCGGGGCCGGCGCTCAGCCCAGCAGCTCCAGGATGGTCGCATTGGCCTGGCCGCCGGCCTCGCACATGGTCTGCAGACCGTAGCGGGAGCCGGTCGCGCGCATGTGGTGGACGAGGTCCGTCATGATGCGGGCACCGGAGCCTCCCAGCGGGTGGCCGAGTGCGATCGCACCGCCGTTGGGGTTGACCTTCTCCCAGTCCACGCCGATGTCCCGCATCCATGCCAGCGGCACCGTCGCGAAGGCCTCGTTGACCTCGAACACGTCGATGTCCGAGGCGGAGAGACCGGACTTCGCCAGCGCCTTCTGGGTGGCCGGGATGGGCGCGGTGAGCATGATGACCGGATCCGTGGCGGCGAGCGCGGCCGTGTGGACGCGGGCGATCGGCTCGAGCCCCAGCTCCTTGGCCTTCGCATCCGTCATCACGAGGAGAGCGGCGGCGCCGTCGGAGATCTGCGAGGAGTTGCCGGCCGTGACCACGCCGTCCTCACGGAACACCGTCTTCAGCCCGCCCAGCGTCTCCAGCGTGCCGCCGGGGCGGATGCCCTGATCCACGGCGAACTCGAACTCCTCGCCCTCCTTGGTGAGACCCGTGATCGGGAGGATGTGGCCGGAGAGTCGGCCGGCTGCGTGCGCGGCCTGCGCCCGGGCGTGCGAGTCCAGCGCGAGCTGGTCCACGTCCGTGCGGGTGAAGCCCCACTGCTCCGCGATCATCTCCGCGCCGATGCCCTGGCTGAACTCGTCCTGCCCGTAGCGCTCCTTGATGGAGGGGCCGAAGGGCCTGCCCGGGCCGTTCTTGCGGGCGGAGCCCATGGGCACGCGGGTCATCGACTCGACGCCGCCGGCGATGACGACCTCCTGGTGGCCCGCCGCCACGGAGGCGACGGCGAAGGTGAGCGCCTGCTGCGAGGAGCCGCACGCGCGATCCACGGTGGTGCCGGCGACGGTCTCCGGAAGGCCGGCGGCGAGCGCGGCCCACCGGCCCACGTTGCCCGCCTGCTCACCGGCCTGGCTCACGCAGCCCCAGATGACGTCCTCGATGAGCGCGGGGTCGATCCCCGTGCGCTCCACGAGCCCGCGCACCACGTGGGCGCTGAGATCCACGGGGTGGATCTCGCGGAGCGCTCCTCCGCGCTTGCCCACTGCGGTGCGTGCGGCATCGACGATGACTGCTTCCGGCATGATGACTCCCCTTCGAGGCTGATTCCCGCCCGCGGCTGGTCCGCGCTGACGGATACGATACGCTCGAAGTCAGCTTAACGAGTGTTCGATTCAAAGTCGATGGAGACAAGACATGCGCAGGACCGTCTACGGCCCGGACCACGAATCCTTCCGCGAGCTGTGCGCGGACTTCGCGGAGAAGGAGCTCGTCCCCCGCTTCGCGGAGTACGAGGAGGCGGGCCTCATCGACCGGTCCGTCTTCGCCCGGATGGGCGAGCTGGGCCTCATCGGCATGCAGATCCCGGAGGAGTACGGAGGCGGCGGCCAGGACAGCTTCAAGTTCAACGCCGTCCTCACGGAGGCCACGGCCGCCGCCGGCGTCTCCCTGGGATCGCTGCGCGTCCACCAGGACGTCGTCACCCCCTACATCCTCGAGTACGCGAACGCGGAGCAGAAGGGGCGCTGGCTGCCCGGCATGGCCGCCGGCACCCGGCTCGCGGCCATCGCGATGACGGAGCCCGGCACCGGCTCGGACCTCACCGGCATCCGCACCCGGGCCGAGCGCACCGCGACCGGGGACTGGAAGCTCAACGGGGAGAAGACCTTCATCACCGGCGGCGCGAACGCGGACCTGGTCCTCGTCGTCGCACGCACCTCCCCCTTCGACCCGGCGGACCGCCGCGGGGGTCTCACGATCTTCGTCGTCGAGTCCTCCATGCCCGGCTTCAGCGTGGGCAAGCCCCTGAAGAAGCTGGGCATCCGCTCGCAGGACACCGTGGAGCTGGGCTTCGACGACGTGGAGGTCCCCGCCGCCAATGTGCTGGGCGAGGAGGGCCGGGCCTTCAAGTACCTCTCGCACAACCTCGCGCAGGAGCGGCTCACCATCGCAGTGAACGCCACCGCCTCCGCGCAGGCGGCGATCCGTCTGGCCTCCGAGTACGCGCAGGAGCGCACCTCGTTCGGGACTCCGCTCTCCGGCTTCCAGAACACCAAGTTCGTGCTCGCCGAGTGCTCCGCGGAGGCGTCCGCGGCGCAGGCCCTCGTGGATCAGGCGCTCGAGGCCCACGACGCCGGCGAGCTCAGCCCGGCCGACGCCGCCCGGGTCAAGCTCTTCGCCACCGAGGTGCAGGGCAGGGTGGTCGACAAGTGCCTGCAGGTGCACGGCGGCTACGGCTACATCCTCGAATACCCCATCGCCCGACTCTACGCGGACGCCCGGATCACGCGGATCTACGGCGGCACCTCGGAGATCATGAAGACGATCATCGCCAAGGACATGGGACTGTCCGCCCGCCGCAGCTGATTCCACGGCGCTGCTTCCACGGCGCTGCGCGCCAGAGCACTGCGCACTGCGCCGCCGGAGCGATACTTGGCATACTTGAACAGTCAGACCTGACTCGAACCGGACGGCCCCGTCCTACAGACCAGTCACAGCAGACAACAGGCAAAGGAGCTCACATGTCGGAGAACACCGGTACGGAGAACGCAGCGACCGAGGCCGAGGTCCTCACCGAGGTCCGCGGCAACGTCCTCGTCATCACCCTCAACCGCCCCAAGGCCAAGAACGCCGCCAATGCCGCGATGGCACAGCAGATGGTCGCGGCCCTCGACCGCCTGGAGTCCGATGACTCCCTCTACGTGGGCGTCATCACGGGCGCGGGCAAGACCTTCTGCTCCGGAATGGACCTCAAGGGCTTCGTGCGCGGCGAGCGCCCCTCCATCCCCGGCCGCGGCTTCCTGGGCCTCACCGAGGGCCGCATCGACAAGCCGCTCATCGCGGCCGTGGAGGGCTACGCACTGGCCGGCGGCTTCGAGACGATGCTCGCGTGCGACCTCGTCGTCGCCGCGGAGACCGCCAAGTTCGGCGTGCCCGAGGTCAAGCGCGGGCTCGTCGCCGCTGCCGGCGGGGTCGTGACACTGCCCAACCGCACGCACCGCGCCGTCGCCATGGAGATGGCGCTCACCGGCGACATCTACCCGGCGACGTTCGGCAAGGAGAACGGCTTCGTCAACACGATCGTGGCCGATGGCGGCGCGCTCGACGGCGCGCTGGAGCTAGCGCAGAAGATCGCGAAGAACGGCCCGCTCGCCGTCCGGGTGTCCAAGCAGCTCATCATCGAGTCCCAGGACTGGTCCGAGGAGGAGAAGTTCGCCAAGCAGGCGCCCATCGTGGATCCCGTGTTCACCTCGGCGGATGCCAAGGAGGGCGCCACCGCCTTCGCGGAGAAGCGCGAGCCCGACTGGACCGGCCGCTGAGCCGGCACTGACCGGGCCCCGGCACCGGCTGAGGCCGGCCCAGGACCATCAGGCGGCGGACGG
>NZ_BAAAPZ010000007.1:26461-61702 GCF_039531405.1 Brevibacterium salitolerans
TCCGCCGCCGTCGCCTTTCCCCGCCTCCGGGATCGTTCAGAGATCGGCGACCGTGAAGCGCTCGCCCGCATGGGCCGGGCGCTCGACCTCGTCGAGGATCGCGACCGCGAAGGTCTCCGCGGAGATCCGGCCGCCCGCCGGGGAGTCCGCACCCGAGGCGTACTCGGCCGCACGCTCCCCCGGGCCGATCTCCGGCGCCGGGGAGACCACGGTCCAGTCGGCGCGCTCGGCTCCGCGCAGCAGGGAGAGCGCCTCTGCCTGAGTGACCGCCTCGGCGTGATAGGCAGCGGGGAAGTCCGGGGCGTCGAGAAGTCGCACCCCGTCCACCTCCAGAGTCCCCGCACCGCCCACGACGAGCAGGCGCGTCCCCACCGCCCGCCGCACGAGGCACTCCACGGCGTGCAGCCAATCCTCATGCGGCCGGCCGGTCCGGCTGGGCCCGGTCGCCGAGATGACGACGTCCGCATCGGCAGCCGCCGCGGCCACGTCCTCGGCGTCGGCCATGTCCGCCCTGCGAGCCGCCCTCGCACCCGGAACATCGTCACCGGAGCGCGAGAGCGCGATGACGTCGTGGCCGCGACGTGCCCCCTCGGCGACGATCCGCGAGCCGATCATTCCCGTCGCCCCGAACACTGCGATCCTCATGTTCTCCTCCATTCTGCGTGCCGTGATGCACCGAGTTGATAGTATCCTTAGGATATCGAGTACCTCAAGGATACTATCGGAGGCGCACATGGAAGACCCCTGGACCGGCGACGCGTTCAACCCCGCGTGCCCCACCCGAACGGTGCTGGACAGGGTCGGCGACCGGTGGACCGTCCTCATCATCGAAGCTCTGGCCGCCGGCCCCCTGCGCTTCGGCCAGTTGAGGGAGAGAGTGGGAGCGATCACACCCAAGGTCCTCACCGCCTCCCTGCGGTCGCTCCAGCGAGACGGCCTCATCGACCGCACCGCCTATGCGGAGGTGCCGCCGCGCGTCGAGTACGCGCTCACCGACCTCGGCCTCTCGCTGCGCACCCCCGTCGCGGCCCTGCGCACCTGGGCGGAGCAGAACGTCGCCGCGATCGTCGCGCACCGCACGCGGGATTTGGACGAGGCACAGGGCATCGGGCATGTTTGACCCCATGTCTCGCATCACAGATCCCGTTCTCGCTTCCAAGGTCACCACTCCGGAAAGGGCCGCGGAGCTCATCCGACCGGGTGACACGGTGGGGATGAGCGGCTTCACCGGTGCGGGATACCCTAAGGCGGTGCCCTCCGCCCTCGCTGAGCGCATCGAGGCTGCGCATGACGCCGGCGAGGACTTCCGGATCAACCTGCTCACCGGCGCCTCCACCGGCGACGAGGTGGACGGCGTGCTCGCCCGCGCCCACGGCATCGCCAAGCGCGCCCCCTTCCTCTCCGACCCCACCCTCCGCCGGCAGGTCAACGCCGGTGAGGTCGAGTACACGGACACCCATCTCTCCCACCTGGCCCAGCAGGTCTGGTTCGGCTTCCACGGAAAGCTGGACGTGGCCGTCGTGGAGGTCGCGGCGATCCTGCCCAACGGGCTCCTGGTTCCGTCCAGCTCCGTCGGCAACAACAAGACCTGGCTGGACCTCGCGGACAGGGTCATCCTCGAGGTCAACGAGTGGCAGCCTCGGGCCTACGAGGGCTTCCACGACGTCTACTACGGCACCCGCCGCCCGCCCTACCGCATGCCCATCGAGCTGCGGGATCCGCTTCAGCGAATCGGCGATCCGTATCTCCGGGTGGATCCCGCCAAGGTCGCCGCGGTGGTGCGCACGAACGCACCGGACCGGGACAACTCCTTCTCCCCTGTGGACCAGACCTCCCAGGACATGGCCGGTCACCTCATCGACTTCCTCCGCCACGAGGTGCGCGCCGGCCGCCTGCCGGAGAACCTGCTGCCGCTGCAGGCGGGGGTGGGCAATGTCGCCAACGCCGTTCTCGCCGGCCTCGCGGAGGCGGAGTTCGAGCACATGACCAGCTACACCGAGGTCATCCAGGACAACCTGCTCGCACTCCTGGACTCCGGGAAGCTCGACTCGATCTCCGCGACGAGCTTCAGCCTCAGCCGCGAGCGCGCGAAGCAGTTCAACGCGGAGATCGAGAAGTACAAGGGCCGCATCCTGCTGCGCACCCAGGAGATGTCGAACCACCCGGAGATCGTCCGCCGCCTGGGCGTCATCGCGATCAACGGCATGGTCGAGGCCGACATCTACGGCCACGTGAACTCCACCGAGGTGAATGGCTCGACGATGATCAACGGGATCGGCGGCTCCGGCGACTTCGCCCGGAACGCCTACCTCAACTTCTTCGTCTCCCCGTCCACCGCCAAGGGCGGATCGCTGTCCTCGATCGTGCCGATGGTCCCCCACGTCGACCACACGGAGCACGACGTCCAGGTCCTCGTCACGGAGCAGGGCATCGCGGACCTCCGCGCCACCGCGCCCAATGAGCGCGCCCGCCGGATCATCTCCCACTGCGCACATCCGGACTTCCGCGACCGCCTGCTCGACTACCACGACCGCGCCTGGCGGGAGAACCCCACCGCCCGCCACGCCCCGCACATCCTCGCCGAGGCCCTGAGCTGGCACCAGCGCGCTCAGGCCGGCCGGCCCATGTGAGCCGCAGGCACACCCACCCCCGTGCGGCTCCTTCTTGATCGAACGATCAGACAGTCGTAGGCTCCAAGTCGATTCGCAACGGAGGGACGACCATGACAGCTGAGATGGCCTCGGGCAGCGCCGGCGCAGATGCCGCCGCACCCGCCGCCGCAGGCACAGACGCCACTGCGGCAGGCACGTACTACCCCGCGGGAATGCCCCGCACGCTCGACTACCCCGAGGCGGCGGTGCCGGAACTGCTGCTCTCCTCCGCCCGCCGCTGGCCGGAGAGCGTCGCGGTGGTCGACGGCGAGGAACAGCTCACCTTCGCCCAGCTGCTCGCCGAGGCCCGCTCCCTGGCGTCCGCTCTGGCCGCCGGTGGTGTGGGGCTGGGCGACGTCGTGGGCATCCAGCTGCCCAACTCCCGCCACTTCGACGTCGCCTACTGGGGAGTCCTCCTCACCGGCGCGGCGGTCACCCTGGTGAACCCCCTGCAGCCGGCGCACGCGCTCGCGCGGCAGCTGCGCGAGGTGGGCGCACAGGTGCTCATCACGCACCCCGCGCACCTGGAGGCCGCGGTCGAGGCCGCAACGGCATCCTCAGACGCGCAGGCATCCGGCGACGTCCACGCAGATGAGCCCGCCGGATTCGATGCCCGCCGCGTCCTCGTCGCAGAACCCACGTGGGCGGCCCCGGCCTCAGCAGAGCAGAATGAGCGCGCCGCAGCCCTCATCGAGGATGCCGCGCAGCCGCTCTTCGAGTCCTTCGCCGCTGCGCTCGAACACTCGGACGAGGGGTTCGAACCGCGTCTGGCGGCACCGGACGCAGTGGCGCACTTTCAGTTCACCGGCGGCACCACCGGACGTTCCAAGGCCGTGCGCGTCCTGCACCGCAACGTCGTCTCCAACGCCGTGCAGATGGCGGCCTGGCGCTACTTCTCCCGCGTGGAGCGCGCCGAGGACGGCTTCCTCGTGCTCACCCCCATCTCCGAGCTGGGCGAGCCCTTCCTGCATCCCGGCTCCGGGGTGGCCGCACAGGTGCCGCCGCTGTTCCACGCGCAGGGGATCGCGAGCCTCGCGCTCTTCACCCTGGGCGGCGTCACCACCGTGCTCACCGGCCGCTTCCGCCCGGAGGTCTTCTTCGACCTGTGCGACCGCTGGCAGGTGTCCTACACCTCGGGCAATCCGCCCATGTACCTGGCGCTGGCGGACTACGCCCGGAAGACTGGCCGCACCATCGAGTCGATGACCGTCGCCGGCTCCGGCGCCGCACCCCTGGACGCCCACGGGCTGGAGACGATCAAGGGAGTCCTCCCCAACGCCGCGGTGGCGGAGAGCTACGGCCTCACGGAGGGCACCTGCGTGGTGCTCGCCTCCGACATGTCCCCGCAGGGCTTCCGGAAGGCGGGCAGCGTGGGCGTGACGATCCCGGACACCCGCGCGGAGATCCGTGCCGCGGACGGGCGCACCGTCCTGCCCACCGGTGACGAGGGCGTGCTGTGGATCTCCGGACCGCAGGTCACCGATGGCTACTACGGCGCGCCGGAGCTCACCGCGGAGCAGTACGTCGACGGCTGGCTCTGCACCGGCGACATCGCCTCCGTGGACGCGGAGGGCTTCTACCGCATCCACGACCGCGCCAAGGACATGCTGCTGTACAAGGGCTACAACGTGTACCCGCGCGAGCTCGAGGACACACTCGCGGCGCACCCCGCCGTCCTGCGCTGCGCCGTGGTGGGCCGCCCGGACGAGGAGGTGGGCGAGCTGCCCGTCGCCTTCGTCGTGCCCGACCGCGCCGCGAGCGAATCCGGCCTCGATGCCACCGACGAGGAGCTCCGCGAGGAGCTGACCTCCTGGTTCGCCACCCGCGTGCTGCCGTACCAGAAGATCCGCGAGCTGCACTTCACGGATGAGCTGCCGGTCTCCGCCGCCGGCAAGGTGCTCAAGACGGAGCTGCGCACGCGGCTGTGAGGCGTGGGTGCGTGCCCGCGGGAGAGCCTCCCCTCGTCCCGAATCCGCAGACGAGAGGAGGCCTCCCCCGGGGGCGGCGGCCGCACGTGCAACGACTCCGGGTCACGGCGCCGTTCTGAGAATGGCTGTGCCGGAGCCCGGCCGCGTTGCGCATTCGGCACAGTGCGGCCCTGACGCGAGACCTGCGTGCTCGTAGAATCGCAGGCATGGACATTCCCAGCACCGCAGTCACAGAGATCCCCGAAGGAGCCCCCATCCTCGACGTCCGCGAGGACGACGAATGGGAGGCCGGACACATCGAGGGCGCCCAGCACATCCCGCTGGGCGAGCTCCCCGTCCGCTACGGCGAACTCCCGCTCGACGATGACATCTACGTCGTCTGCCGCACCGGCGGCCGCTCCCGCCAGGCCGTGGCCTGGCTCAACCAGAACGGCTTCGACGGGATCAACGTCAACGGCGGCATGGGCGCCTGGAACCTCGACCACGGTCTGCCGATCGTCTCCGAGACCGGCGAGGAGCCGTGGGTCAAGTGACGCCTCCCGCCTCGGCTCCGCCTGCGCCCGACGCGCCTTCCACGCACGTGCGCAGGCACGGCGCCCTCCGGCATCCCCGGCTCGCACGCACCTCGCCCGCCGCGGCTGCCGCCTTCGCACTGCTGGCTCTGGCCGGGTGCTCCGGCTCCGGCGAGCCGGCCGCGGAAGCACCCGCACCGGCCTCCGCGGAACCCGCCGCGGAGACGCAGGCGCCCGAGGCCGAGGCACCCGCCGCGATCACCCGCGACTCGCAGGTGCAGTTCGGCGGCGGCACCTTCACCGCCTTCCCCGCCTGCATGCACGAGGGACCGGTCGACTTCTCCAGCGGGGAGGCCACGATCGACCCGAGCGCGCCCACCGCAGACCTCCCGGACGGAGCGCAGGTGCGGATCCGCATCACCGGAGATGCGAACTACGTGGAGATCGGACCGGACGGACGCGCCTATGCCTCCGTGCCCTTCGAGTGCGACGCCGTGGGCGGCGAGGCACCCTCCGGGGACGCCGCCCGGATCGATTCCGGACACATGATCGTCGGCGGAACCCAGGACGCCCTCACCGTGGTGGGCCTGGTGACGGCCGGTGCGCCGGCGGACGGGGCGGATGCCCCCACCGGCGCCGCGCAGGACACGGCCTCCGGGGCGGACGGCGGCGGAGCAGGTGCCGAGGCGGCGACCGGCACCTCGGCGGCACAGGTCCCCCACCGCGCACCTGCGGGCAGCGGCCAGACGTTCCTCCACTCCAGCCTGCGCAACGGCGACGGCTACCGCTACCTCCTCCGCCCCGAACAGGAGGGGGACGAACCCGGCGCTCCCAGCGGCCGCGTGTGGGCCAACTACCAGTGGGACCCGGAGCTGGGCGCCGTCGCGGAAGTCACCCGCAGCGAGGACATCCTCGACACCGTCCCACGGCCCGAGGAGACCGTGGTGGTAGGCGCTGACGGCGACCGCGCCGTGCTCACCGGCGAAGAGGACCTCAGCCCGGAGGAGGCCTTCGACCGGCTCAGCGAGAGGCTGGGCGAACCGGACGAGGAGGAGACGGACACCGTCGAGGACACGGACTACGCCGGCTACGAACGGCGGACCCGCACCTGGGACGAGTTCACGGCCTCGCTCGTCACTCCCCCGGAGAACACGGACTGGGCCACCTGCCTCGCCTGGGAGGCGGAGCTGGGCGGCATCCCGGACGAGATCACCCTCGACTCCGCCCTGCGCTGGGGCTCCTCGCTCGAGGAGATGGGCCTGACCTCCGCCGACGTGCGCGAGGACATCGGCGAGACCGCCGCAGTCGTGGACGATGACGGCGACCGGTTCGTCACGGAGACGCTGGGCGGTGACGCGACCACCGGCATGATCACGAAGATCGGCTCCGGCACCGGCTGCCGGGACACCCCGGAGGGCTGAGCGGGCCTCCCCTGAGCGGGCCTCCCCTGAGCGGGCCTCCCCATCCGTGTGTGCCGCTGCGCGGGTCCTGCCAAGGGCCCACGCAACGGCACGCGTCCGCTTCTGTGCTGAGCACCGCGGTGGGAGGCTCGGGCCGGCGCTGCAGCAGGCGCGCACCACGGCTGCCCCCGCTGCGCGCACCCGCGGTTCCGCTCAGGGAACGTTGGGGGCCGCATGGCGAGAACACCGCGACACCGCCGCGCGGATTGGGCATCATGTCCTCATGCGCACACGAGCCGGTCATCCCGCAGAGGAGCAGGACCTTGCGGACATCCCCGCGGTCCTCGACGCCTACCACGACATCGTCCCGGACCCCGCCGAGGCCGCTCAGCGGGTGAGCTTCGGCACCTCCGGCCACCGCGGCTCCAGCCTGCGGGCCTCGTTCAACGAGGCGCACATCGCCGCCATCACCCAGGCGATCGTGGACTACCGCAGGGCGCAGGGCATCACGGGACCCGTGTACGTGGGCCGCGACACCCATGCGCTCTCCGAACCCGCGTTCCTCACCGCGATCGAGGTCCTGGCCGCCCATGACGTGCCCGCCATGATCGACTCCCGGGACGGCTACACCCCCACTCCCGCGATCTCGCACGCCATCCTCACGCACAACCGGGACCGCGCCGGCGCACAGGGCCTCGCCGACGGGATCGTCATCACCCCCAGCCACAACCCTCCGGAGGACGGCGGCTTCAAGTACAACCCGCCCCACGGCGGGCCGGCGGACTCCGCGACGACCGGCTGGATCCAGGACCGCGCGAACGCCCTGCTGGAGGCCGGATGGGAGAAGATCCCGCGCACACTGTTCCAGCGGGCCTTCCACCTCGACTCCACCCACAACTTCGACTACGCGGAGTCCTACGTCTCCGACCTCACCTCGGTCGTGGACATCGCAGCCATCCGCGATGCGGGCCTGCGCGTGGGTGCCGATCCCATGGGAGGCGCCTCCATCGACTACTGGGTGGAGATCAGCGAGCGCTTCGACCTCGACCTCACGGTGGTGAACCCGGACGTGGATCCGGCCTGGGGCTTCATGACCCTGGACTGGGACGAGCGCATCCGCATGGACTGCTCCTCCCCCTTCGCCATGGCCTCGCTGATCGGGGCGAAGGACCGCTACGACATCGCCACCGGCAACGACGCGGACGCGGACCGGCACGGGATCGTCACCCCGGACGCCGGTCTCATGAACCCCAATCACTACCTCGCCGTCGCGATCGACTACCTGTTCACGCACCGCCCGGAGTGGCCGGCCGCCGCCGGGGTGGGCAAGACCCTCGTGAGTTCGGCGCTCCTCGACCGGGTCGCGGCCGCCGCCGGGCGGAATCTGTACGAGGTGCCGGTGGGCTTCAAGTGGTTCGTCGAGGGCCTGGGTGACGGCACGCTGGGATTCGGCGGTGAGGAGTCCGCCGGAGCCTCATTCCTCCGGCGCGACGGCTCCGCCTGGTCCACCGACAAGGACGGCATCGCGATGGCTCTGCTCGCCTCGGAGATCACGGCGGTCACGGGGAAGACGCCCTCCCAGCGATACGCAGAGCTCGCAGAGCAGCACGGTGCCACCGCCTATGCGCGCGTGGACGCCCCCGCCAGCCGGGAGCAGAAGGCCGCGCTGTCCGCGCTCAGCGCGGCGGACGTCACCAGTGCACAGCTGGGCGGTGACGAGGTCACGGAGATCCGCACCACGGCCGCCGGCAACGACGCACCCATCGGCGGCATCAAGGTGAGCACCGAGAACGCCTGGTTCGCCGCGCGTCCCTCCGGCACGGAGGACGTCTACAAGATCTACGCGGAGTCCTTCCGCGGCGAGGACCACCTCGCCCAGGTCCAAGACGAGGCCCGCGCACTGGTGGACGCCGTCATCGGCTGACCCGGCCTCGGGCACGGGCGAGGCCCAGAACCCGGCGCTGGAACCGGCCCGGGCCCCGCGCTCTCTCCCCGCGCTCCTTCCCCTCCGCAAGTTACGTCTGCGTAGCGGCCGCCCAACACGGCCGGTACGCAGACGTAACCTCCGCGGAGGGGGCGCTCGGGCGCGGTCTTCTGAGATTCGCGGCACATTCCCCCGCGGACCTCCGGATCCGGCGGAATCCGAGGGTCCGCGCCGCTTAGACTCTGGCCCATGCTGAGCAAGTACTCCGAGATCTTCGGCCTGCCGGGAGCGCTGAGGTTCTCCCTCGCGGGACTCGTGGCGCGCCTGCCCATCGCAGTGCTGGGGATCGGGATCGTGCTGTTCATCCAGGGGGAGACCGGGTCGTACGAGCTCGCGGGGCTCGTGACCAGCTGCTACATGGTGGTGCAGGCGCTCACCACGCCCGTCATCGCGCGACTCGTGGACGTCTTCGGCCAGTCCCGGGTGATGGTGCCCGTGGTCTGCGTGCACATGCTCTCCCTGCTCCTCATGCTCCTCTCCGTGTACATGGGCTGGTGGTTCGGCTGGGTGTTCGTGTTCGCCGGCCTCACTGGTGCGAGTGTGGGCAGCCTGGGTTCGCTGGTGCGCGCCCGGTGGAACGCGATCGTGGAGAACAGCAGGCAGCTCGACACCGCCTTCAGCTGGGAGGCCGTGGCCGATGAGTTCCTCTTCGTCACCGGCCCCGTCCTCGTCACCGCCCTGGCCACCGCCTGGTTCTCGCCCGCCGGCGTGATCCTCTCCGGCTGCGCCACCCTGGCCGGCTCCCTGCTCTTCTATCCGCAGAAGGCCACCGAGCCCACCCCGCGCGGCCGGAAGGCAGGAGGCGGCGGCCGCGTCCTGTCCCACCCCGGCATCCTGCTGGCCGTGTTCTGCCAGGTGTTCCTGGGCATCCTGTTCGGCGCGGTGGATGTGACCGCCGTGGGATTCGGCGACGAGCAGGACGCCAAGGCCTTCGCCGGCATCGCGCTCAGCGCCTTCGCCGCCGGTTCCCTCCTCGCGGGCACCGTCTACGGGGCGATGGACTGGAAGATCCCGGTCCGCCGGCGCTTCGCCTACATGCTGACGCTGCTGAGCGTGGGCACGTGGGTCCTCCTCCTGCTGGCCACGGACATGGTCGCCTTCTCCGTCCTCCTGTTCGTGGTGGGCGGGGCGATCGCACCCAGCCTCATCGCGGTCAGCTCCGTCATCCAGGCCCTCGCACCGCCGCAGCGCCTCACGGAGTCGCTCGCGTGGATCTCCACCGCCCTGGGCTTCGGCGTGGCCATCGGCTCCGCCCTCTCCGGCAGCGTCATCGACCGGCTGGGCGCGCACGAGGCGCTGTGGATCATCGCGGTCTGCGCCACGCTCGCATGCCTCCTCTCCTTCGCCGGGCAGCGGCTCATGGACCCGGAGCGGGTGCCCGGCAGCCGGCGACGGCCCCGGCGGGAGACCGTGGACACCTCCTCGATCCCCGTCGTCGCCGAGGACTGAGAACGTCCGTTACACTGTTCGCACCGTGGCGGTCAGGCTGAGAAACGTGTGGCCGTCATGGCTCTGACTTCCGCCGCCTCCCATACCGCAGCTGCACATCGTCCTGCGGCCGCGCACAGCCCTGCAGCCGCACACCGCGCTCCCGGTCGCCGCTGCCCGCAGGGGCCGGCTGGCGCTAGGCTCTGATGCCATGCGCATCCTCCTCGCCTGCGACAAATTCAAGGGAACCCTCACCTCCGCCCAGGTCGCCCGCACCCTGGCCGCACCGCTGAGCTCCGCCGGTCACACCACCGTGTCTGTGCCCGTCGCAGACGGCGGCGACGGCACCGTGGCCGCCGCCCTCGCCGCCGGCTTCTCCGCCCGCACCACGGAGGTCACGGGCCCTCTGGGCACCCCCGCGCAGGCGACGTGGGCGGTGCGGGAGGACACCGCGATCGTCGAACTCGCAGAGGCCAGCGGCATCGCGCTGCTGCAGCCCACCCGGGAGACGGCGTACGCGGCGGACACCCGCGGCACCGGCGAACTCATCGCCGCCGCGCTCGACGCGGGCTGCTCCCGCATCGTCCTGGGAGTGGGCGGCTCGTCCTCGACCGACGGCGGAGCGGGGATGCTCACCGCGCTCGGCGCCCGCTTCCTCACGGCGGACGGGGAACCCGTGGCTCCGGGCGGAGGCGGGCTCCAGCAGCTCTCCCGGGCGGATCTGTCCGGTATGGATCCCCGCCTGGCCGCGGCCGAGGTGGTGCTCGCCTCCGACGTCGACAATCCCCTGCTGGGGCCCCGGGGCGCGGCCGCCGTCTACGGCCCGCAGAAGGGTGCGGCGCCGGAGGACGTCGCACGGCTCGATGCCGCCCTCGCCCGCTTCTCCGCGACGCTGCAGGAGACGACCGGTGCGGATCGGCAGGCCGTGATCCGCGCGGCGGAGACCCCGGGCGCCGGTGCCGCGGGCGGCACCGGGTTCGGTGCGCTCGTGGGGCTGAGCGCGCGGCTCATGCCCGGCGCGGAGTACATCATGGAGCTCGTGGGCTTCGACGCAGAGCTCGCACGGGCGGACCTGGTGGTGACCGGAGAGGGCCGCTTCGACCGGCAGACGCTCAGCGGGAAGGGCCCCGGCGAGGTCATCGCGCGCGCCGCCGCCCGCGGCCTGCCCGTCTGGGTGGTCTGCGGTGCCTCGGAGCTGGAGGCCTCCGCGCTGCAGGGCACCGGGGTCGCCGGAATGGTCGAGATGCGCGAGTTCGCACCCGTGGAGACGTGCCTGCGCGAACCGGAGAGGGTCCTCGCCGAGGCCGCGGGGGCGCTGGCGGGCCGTCTCGCCTGATCGAAGGGGACCGCCCCAGGCCGCCGCGCGCGAGGAGCCCTGGACCTGCGGCGCTCGCCGCGGCAGGGTTCGGCCCACGGGGAGCCCGCCTCTACGAGCCCTCTTCGGCCGGGCTGTACCCGCCCGGACAGCACGATGCCGCCCCGCTGACGAGCGGGGCGGCATCGCACTGTCCGCGAGAGCGAGTCAGCTCAGGGGGCGGGCCCTCAGCCCTTCGCGCCGTCCTCGGGATTGCCCGGTGTGCCCGGCAGCCCCTTCTGCTTGCGCATGAGCAGGAGCACCACGAGCACCACCACGGCCAGACCGCCCACGGAGAGCAGGATGATCATGGGCGTGGACATGCCGGAGCCGGAGGCGTCCTCGCTGAGCGTGCCCTGGTCCTGGGCGCCGTCCTCGGGCTGATCCACTGCCGCACCGCCGAGCTGCGCGCCGTCCCCGTCGCCCTCGGCCGCCGCACCGTCCTGGCCGGCCGCGCCGTCGTCGCCGATCGTGAAGGAGAAGGAGCCGTCGATGGGGTGGGAGTCCTCGGAGACCACGCGCCACTGCACGGTGTACTCGCCCGGCCCGAGGTTGTCCGGCAGTGCGCTGGAGAGCGTGCGGCCCTCGATGGTGATCTCACCGGCGGAGACGTCGGCGTCGTCCGGGCCGATCACGCGGATCTCGCTGCCGATCTCCTGCACGTTGCCGGAGAACTCCAGCTCGAGCCACTCCGGCTGGGAGGCGAGCTCGTCACCGTCCGCCGGCGAGGAGGACACGAGCTGGTCGTGCGCAGAAGCCGCGGTGCTGAGTGTGAGACCGAACAGCATGAGGAACAGGGCGGCGAGCGCTGCTCCGGCCGGTCGCAGGCGTGAGATCACTGGGGTCCTCCTCGGAAGTGCGTCTGTCCGCGCCACGTCCGGCGGACCCGCCGGCACGACCCGTCCCCGGACGCAGCACCCTCCCGATTGTCCCTGATGCGCCTGGGAATCTCCTCCTCACGCGCCCATCGGCCCCGCGTGGTCATGCGGATCACAGCGCCGTAGGGTGGGCGCATGACGACTCACCAGGACTCACCCGCTCAGGGCGCCTCCGCCCAGGACACCGCTGATCAGCGCACTCGCCCCCAGGACGACCTCTACCGGTACGTGAACGGCGCCTGGATCGACACCCACGTGATCCCGGACGACCGCTCCGCCGACGGGGAGATGCGCCGTCTCTTCGACGCCGCGGAGGAGAAGGTCCGCACCATCATCGAGCACGCCGAGGACCCCAAGGTCGCGGACCTGTTCGCCTCCTTCATGGACACGGACACGATCGCGGCCCGGGGGCTCGACCCCCTCGAGGAGTCCTTCGCCGCGATCGAGGCCGCCTCCGACCGCGATGCGCTCGTCTCCGTGCTCGCCCGCCTGGAGCAGGAGGGCACGGGCGGCGCCCTCGCGGCCTATGTCTCCGCGGACGCGGCGGATCCGGAGCACTACGCCCTCTACGTCCACCAGGGCGGGCTCAGCCTTCCGGACGAGTCCTACTACCGCGAGGAGGCGCACGCCCCCATCCGTGAGGCGTTCCTCGCCCACGCCGCGCGGCTGCTCGCCCTCACCGGGGTCTCCGCCCGCACCGGGCGTGAGGCGGAGAGCCTCGCCGAGGCGGTGTTCGCCTTCGAGACCGCGCTCGCCGCACACCACTGGGACGTCGTCGCCAGCAGGGACGCGGAGAAGACCTACAACGCGCTCGCCGTCGCCGAGGCCGCCGAACGCGCCGGCGGGTTCGACCTCCGCGGCTGGCTGACGGGCACGGACATCGATGCGGAGCGGCTCTCCCACCTCGTCGTCGCCCAGCCCAGCTTCCTCACCGGCTTGGGCGAGGTCTGGGAGCAGACGCCGCTCGAGGATCTGCAGGCCTGGGCGATGCTGAACGTGGCGCACGCGTTCGCCCCATACCTCACGGACGAGATCGTCGAGGAGAACTTCGCGTTCTACGGCCGCGCCCTCTCCGGCACGCCCACCATGCGGGAGCGGTGGAAGCGCGGCGTGAGCCTGGTGGAGGGGCTGCTCGGCGAGGCCGTGGGACGGATCTACGTGGCGCAGGAGTTCCCGCCGGAGTCCAAGCAGGCGATCGGCGAACTCGTGGACGCCCTCATCGCCGCCTACGACTCCTCCATCCGCGGCCTCGACTGGATGGGTGAGGAGACGAAGGAGCGGGCGCTGGAGAAGCTCTCCCTCTTCACCCCCAAGGTGGGCTACCCGGACCGCTGGCGCGAGTACCCGGCGGAGATCCGCGCCGACGACCTCGTGGGCAACGTCCGCCGCTCCGTCGCGGCGGAGCACGCACGGCAGGTGGGCCGGATCGGGCAGCCGATCGACCGCACGGAGTGGCTCATGACGCCGCAGACCGTCAACGCCTACTACCACCCCGTCATGAACGAGATCGTCTTCCCCGCCGCCATCCTGCAGCCGCCGTTCTTCGACCCGGAGGCCTCGGACGCGGAGAACTTCGGGGCGATCGGCGCCGTGATCGGGCATGAGGTGGGCCACGGCTTCGACGACCAGGGCTCCCGCTACGACGGGCGCGGAAAGCTCACGAACTGGTGGACCGAGGCCGACCGCGAGAGGTTCGAGCAGCGCACCTCCGCCCTCATCGAGCAGTACGAGGCACTCGTGCCCGCCGGCCTCTCAGACGACGAGCACGTCAACGGCGCGCTCACGATCGGCGAGAACATCGGCGATCTGGGCGGCCTGTCGATCGCCTGGAAGGCGCTGGGCATCCGCCGCGCGCAGCAGGGCCGCGAGGTCACTCAGGAGGACGCACGCGCGTTCTTCACCCAGTGGGCACGTGCCTGGCGCTCGACGATGCGCGCGGAGGAGCGCCGGCGGCGGCTCACGATCGATCCGCACTCCCCCGAGGAGTTCCGCTGCAACCAGGTCGTGAAGAACATGGACGCCTTCGCGGAGGCGTTCGGGGTGCAGCCGGGCGACGGCATGTGGCTGGCCCCGGAGAACCGAGTCACCATCTGGTGAGCTGAGGACTCGCCTTCAGCTCGTGTCTCACTGCGCTTCGCCGGAAGCGGCCTCCGGCGAAGCGCAGTGAGACACGCGCGCGAACGGAGACCTCAGCGCGTGAGCACGAGGCGGGCGAAGCGGTCGATGAGCTCGAACCAGACGCGGCGGCGGTCCTGCACCGGCTCCCCGGACCCGCGCTCGCCTCGGGACCGGGCGCTCGTGCCGTTCGCGGCCTCGGCGAGCACGTCCACCTCGATGATCCCCAGGCCCGTGGCCTCGTCCCTGCGCACATAGGGCCGCAGCAGACGGTCACCGGCCAGGTCCGGACTCACCACGAGGGACGGAGAGGTGCCGCGCCCGCGCCCGTTCGCACCGGCGCCGTCCGCCGGACCGTGGACGCCACCGGCCCCGGCAGCGGTCTCCGTGCCGTCGCACGTCAGCGCCGCCCTGCGGAGCAGCGCGGCTCCCGAGCTGCCGATCCCCACCATGGGCGTGCCCACGGCGAGTGCGTCCTCCGCGAACTCGCGGACCTGGGCCACGACCTCCTCGCCGGCGTGGTCGTCCGCACCGGTCACACCCGCGACGATGAAGGCGTCCGCGGCGATGGGCCCCGGCATCGGGACCCCCGCGTGCACGCGGAAGCGGATGACGTCCGCCCCGGCCTCCTCCAGCCAGGCGAGCGCCTCCGGCATGTCGAATCCGCGGGAGAGGTCGATGATGCCCACGGGATGGTTGATGCCCGACTCCCCGATGGTGCGCAGCGGCTTGAGCTCCCCCGCGGTCACCGCCAGCGGCAGGATGTTCTCCGGCACCGGCGCGGGGCAGGTGGCCCAGGGCAGGAACGCGAACGGGTAGACGACGGCGCGGTTGAAGTCGAGGATCACCTTGCCCGCGGCATCCGGCACGCCCAGACTCAGCGTCCTCCAGGACGGGGTCGACTCGCCGTTGGTGTAGTCGTGGAAGTCCGCCCGGAGGCCGGTCTGCGGGCTGCCGGTGACGGTGAGGCGGTGCGTGTGCCCGCCCAGCTCGAAGGAGACCTCGCCCACCGTGACCGCGTCGGCCTCGAGCCCGGGCAGTGCGGTGGCGATGCGCACCGTGCGCGGCTCCGGGAACGGGGTGAAGGTGCCGGTCACGGTCCAGGCGACGTCGAGCGGGAAGGTCGGCACCTCGACGAAGTTCTGCAGCAGCGCGGATCTGGAGCTGCGGATGCGCACCCCCAGCCGTCCGTCGCGCTCGATCACCTCGAAGACGGTGTGGCCGGCCAGCAGCCAGGGGTGCGAGCAACCGGGGGCGAGCACGCGCATCCAGGGTGTGCCGTCCGCCTCCCGCCCGAACTCCGCGACGGGCTCGCCGGCAGCTCCAGGGCGCGCGTCCTGGCCCTGCGACTCCTGCTGTCGCGCCTCCCGCTCCGCGGCCTCCCGCTGCGCGTCCATCGTCGCGGCCGTGGGTCCCACACTCCGGCCGGGCTCCACGAGGAAGCGGATGAGACTGCCCCGGCGCTCGAACACGCCGGGGGCGGAGTCCCAGGTGTTGGCACCCTCCTCCAGCCAGTGCAGGCCGGTGACGCTCAGGAACCCGAAGGGCGTCGCCAGCGCGGCGAGGCGCTCGTCATGCCAGGCATGCCATTCTGATTCGAACTGTTCCACTGGAGACCTCGAACGTCGGATGCTGCGGGACGCCTCACATCCTAGGACACACGCTTGCGAGTCCCCCGGGCGTCAGGGGTGAAAAGATGGGTGATTCCCGCGCCCAGGAGGAGCAGCGTCGCCGCCAGCGGGCCCAGCAGACCGGCCTGCAGCCCCAGCGTGTCCAGCACCGCTCCGCCCACGGCCGAGGCCCCGGACTGTCCCACGACCACACCGGTCGTCATGGTCGCCATCACCGTGGTCATGCGGCCGCGCGGCGCGTTGGCGGACGCGATCGAGAAGAGGGTGACGAGGCTCGGCCCCACGCCCGTCCCCATGAGCAGCAGGGCACCCACGAACACCGGCAGCGTCTGCGCCTGTGAGTAGACGACGCAGCCTGCCACCGCGACCGAGGCGAAGACCAGCCAGCGGACGCTGAGCCGGAACCGGTCCGGCAGCGCCACGACACCCAGGGCGAAGACCGCCGAACCCACGCCCATGACGCCGTAGAGGATGCCCGTGGCATCGGCGCGGTCCTGCGTCTCCATGAATGCGGTGAGGCTCGTGAGGCTGAATCCGAAGAACAGGCCGATGCTCACCATTCCCAGCACCGGCAGCAGCACCGCCGCGCGGAGCAGCGAGGACACCGGATCCGGCGCAGCGGCGGGCGCGCCGGGTGCCGCAGCGCCCCCGGCGGAGGGCGCGGCAGCGGCGTGTGCTCCGGAGCCCCCGGCCGCGGCAGAGCGGGGAGCCTCCGAGGCCGCTCCCCGTGTGCCACCCGCCCTGTGGCCGCGCGCACCACCCGTCCTGTGGCCCCGCGCACCACCCGTCCTGTGGCCCCGCGCGTAGTCCGCCGAGCGGTGCAGGGCGAAGGCCGTGACCCCTCCGGCGGTGAGCACGGCCGCGCCCACGACTGGGGAGACGGTGCCCCAGGCCACGGCGGCCAGTCCCACGATCACCGGACCGAACACGAACATGAGCTCATCCATCATCGACTCGTAGGAGAGCACCGCGGAGGTGGCCCTCGACCGGCGATCCCCGGGCACCTCGGCATCGATGGCGAGCAGCCAGCGCGTCCGGACCATGGAGGAGGCCTGCGGGGCCGTCAGCCCGATCGCCAGGCCGCACGCCATGATCGCGCCCGAGGGGGCCACGGCGACGAGAGCCCAGGCCAGCCCCAGCAGCGCGGCACAGTTGGCGACGCCCAGGGCCAGGAGCACGCCGCGCTGGCCCCACCGGTCCGCCGCCGCGCCCATGAGCGGACCGGAGACCGCGGTGCCCAGCCCCACCAGGGCTGCGGTGGTGCCGGCCTCGGTGTAGGAGCCGCGCAGGGCGGACACGGAGGTCATGACGGCGACGACGGACATCGCGAAGGGCAGCTTCGCCACGAGGGAGATGGGCAGGTAGGTCCAGCCCAGCAGACGGATGAGAGACGTGAACACCTCTCGAGGCTATCGGCAGACGCGGGCGCGCACCGCCGCCCCCGGCTTAGGCTGGAGGCCATGAGCATGCATTCCGCGCAGACCCGCACCGGCAGCCACAGCAGCGCCCCTCACTCCGCAGCCACGGCGGCCACCGCCGCCGCGCATGCGGCCGAACTCTCCGACTTCGTCATGGCCGCGCCCTCGTCGTATCACGCCGCCTACGCCGTGAGGGAGCGGCTGGCCGCGGTGGGGTTCGAGGAGCTGAGCGAGGAGGAGGCATGGGTCCTGGCCCCGGGCGGACGCTACGTGGTCGTGCGCGACGGGGCCGTCATCGCCTTCGCCGTGCCCGCGGATGCGAGCGCTGCCACCGGGGCCGGCTCCGGGGATGAGCCCGAGGCCGGGGACGCGGACGGCGCGGCCACGGAGGCGACCGCTCCGGCCGCCGGGGCCTCGGCCTCTCCGCTCCCGCCCTTCCGCGTGCTGGGTGCGCACACGGACTCCCCCGCCTTCAAGCTCGGGCCGCGCCCGGAGTTCACCGCCGAGGGCGCGCTGCAGGCCGGTGTGGAGATCTACGGCGGTCCGCTGCTCAACTCCTGGCTGGACCGCGAGCTGTGCTTCGCCGGCCGCCTGGTGCTGCGCGACGGTTCGACGGTGCTGGCGCGCACCGGGCCCATCGCCCGCATCCCGCAGCTGGCGATCCATCTGGACCGCAAGGCCAATGAGGGGCTCACGCTGGACCGGCAGCGTCACACTCAGCCGGTGATCGGTCTGGCGGACATGGTGGGGCCGGCCGAGGCCGCGGGAGGCACTGCGACCACTGAGGGTGCTGAGGACGGTCGGGGCACGGACGGCGCGGAGCCGGCCTCCCTCGTCCTGCGGCTGCTCGCGGAGTCCGCAGAGGTCGCGGTCTCCGAGGTCGCCGCAGTGGAGGCCGTGACCTTTCCGGTGCAGGCGCCCGCGCTGTTCGGCGCGCACAGCGAGTTCCTCGCCTCACCGCGCCTGGACAACCTCTCCTCCGTGTGGGCGGGCACCAGCGCGCTCGAGGCCGCGTCCCCGCAGACGCTGGACTCCATCGCCGTGCTGGCCGCCTTCGACCACGAGGAGGTGGGCTCGGAGACCCGGTCCGGCGCCTCGGGCCCGTTCCTCGCAGACGTCCTCGAGCGGATCTCCCTGGCGCTGGGGGCCTCGCGTGAGGAGCACCTGCGTGCGCTGGCGGGGTCCGTCTGCCTGTCCTCGGACGCGGGCCATGCCGTGCATCCCAACTATCCGGGCCATCACGACCCTGTGGTCCGGCCGCGGCTGGGCGGCGGACCGCTGCTGAAGATCAACGCGCAGCAGCGCTACGCGACCGATGCGGTGGGCACGGCGGTGTGGGCACGCGCGTGCGAGGCCGCCGGGGTGGAGTACCAGGAGTTCGTCTCGAACAACACGGTGCCGTGCGGCTCCACCATCGGTCCGCTCACTGCGACGCGGCTGGGCATGACGACGGTGGACGTGGGACTGGCGCTGTGGTCGATGCATTCGGCACGGGAGATGTGCGCGATCGCGGACCTCACTGCGCTGAGGGACGCGGTGGAGGCCTTCTTCCACGGCTGACGCGGCGGGGCTGCGGTGCGCGGCCGAGGTGCGGACAGGTCGCGGCGGACTGCGGACTGCGGCGCCCGGCGATGAATGCGCCCTGCCTCCGAGGTGCGGCGCAGTCTCAGAGGTCTGAGGGAGAGGTTCCCGGCGTCCGGCCGGGCTCGCCGGCAGCGCCCGACTGCTCAGCGGCCTGCTCCTCGGCGAGCTTCTGCTTCTGTGCCTCGACCTGCTTGTGGACGTCCTCCATGTCGAGGCCGCGCACGCCGGTGATGAGCTCCTCCAGCTGCGGCGCGGCGAGCGCCCCCGCCTGCTGGAACACGCCCACGCCCTCGCGGAAGACCATGAGGGTGGGGATGGAGGAGATGCCGAAGGCGCCCGCGAGCTGCTGCTGGTCCTCCGTGTCGATCTTGCCGAACACGATGTCCTCGTGGGTGTCCGAGGCCTGTTCGAAGACGGGCGCGAAGTTGCGGCAGGGACCGCACCACTCCGCCCAGAAGTCCAGGATGACGATGTCGTTGTCCTGGATCGTCGACTGCAGGTTGTCAGTGGTGATGGTCGTAGTAGCCATACGGTCACGCTACGCGAGACACCGGGGTGCACGCACACCGCGCCGCACACCGGCGGCTGCGGCCGGGCACTGCTCAGCGCCTCCCCGGTTCCTCCGTCAGGTGCGGCTCCGCGAGGAGCAGCTCCGCCTCCGCCAGCATCCAGCCCACCGAACGGGCGGCCTGCTGGATCGCCGGGAGCGCGGAGAAGATCAGCAGACGGCGGAGGGAGGAGAGCTCTGCGGGGCTGGAGGCATCCCGCAGCCACTGCGAGGCGAGCCGCAGCGCCTCGACGAGGGCGGAGCGCCCCGAGGGCTGAGAGCTGTCCAGCGGGTCCGAGCCGCGGGCCGGCACGATCCCATCGCTCTCGCAGTCGAGCAGCACGGTGCGGACGCGGCCGTCCTCGGAACGCGCCGTCCGCACGAACGACAGCGCCTGCCGCAGCAGCCCCGGGATCGCAGCGGCAGCCCGGGCGCGGTCGCTCTCCCCGGCCGTTCGGGGCTCCGTGTCCTCACGCGCTTCGCCTCGGCCGGCCACCGTGAGGCACGCGGTGAGCATCCCCGCGACGTCCGCGAGCGTCGCCGCCCCTGGCCCGCGCGTCCCGCGAGTGCTGCTGCGGAGCAGCCGTGAGGGCGCGGAAGTCCCGCCGGCCGGGCGTGCGCCTCCGGCAGGACGCGCCTCCGCCGCGGACGCGGACCCGGGTCCCTCGACCGGCTCCCTGTCCGCTACCGGCCCTGCTTCCTCCCTCGCAGCCGATTCCGCGCGTGACGTCCCGCCGGCGGTCGGTTCCGAGGCCGCCGGTGCGCTGTTCACGGACAGCACCGCCGCGCACGCGCGCGCCGCAGCCTCCGTCCACGCGGGTTCGGCGAACTCCTCCCCGGCCTCGGCGAGCGCGGTGATCGCGAGTGCGTTCCACTCGCTCACCGTCTTCTCGTCGCGGGCGGGCCGGCGGCGTCCGGCACGACGGCGGGAGAGCTCGGCGCGCACCGCCTCGGCCGTGGGCGTCTCCCAGGGCGCAGGGCCTCCGTCCGCACCGACGCCGCTCCGTGCCCACTCACGGATCGCGGGCATCCCCACCGGGTGTGCACGCGCAGGGTCCGCGGCTTCCACGGACTTCAGCAGGGCGAACGGCGAACGGTGCGCGTCGCCCGTACCGCCCGGTTCCGCATCCGGCAGGTCCGCCTCCAGGTAGTACGCGCCCTCCGAATGCTCACCGCGGTCGTCGGGGGAGTCCGCGTCCAGGGCGGCGGCGAAGGCGCCGCTGGGCAACCGGAGTCCGGAGAGGAGGAACGCGGCGGTGTCACGCACCTCCCGAGCCGCGAGGCGCGTGTGCCGCGAACCCACGGACGGAGCCGCGCGGGGGCCCGCGTCCTCCTCCGTCTCCCGGTCCAGCGCAGCTTCCCGGCCGAACTCCGCGTCGCGGTCCAGCGCTGTCTCCCGGTCCAGCGCCGCCTCCGCGCGGTGCCAGGCGGTCGCCGCCCGCAGGTAGAGGGCGTTGTCGTAGAGCATCTTCTCGAAATGGGGGACGTGCCAGCGCGCATCCACGCTGTACCGTGCGATTCCGCCCTCGACGTGATCGCGCATGCCGCCCGAGGCCATCCCGACGAACGCCCGCCGCACCGCGTCCAGCAGTGCGCCGTCGCCACCGCCGTCCGCCTGCACGCCGCGCTCCGCGGTGCCCGGTCCGGCTGAGCCGCCGATGCCGCGGGCACGTGCCGCACCGCCGCTGCTCTCCGAGCCGCCGCTGCCCTCCGCACCGCCGCTGCTCTCCGAGCCGTCCGCCCCTGCCTCTGCGCTCACCCCGAGCACGCGCCCACGGTGGCGGAGCAGGTGGAGGAGACTCATGGACGGCGGGAACTTGGGTGCGGTGCCGAAGCCGCCGTGCGCGCGGTCCTCCGCGGCGAGCAGGGATTCGACCGCGGCGGTGAGGGAGTCGGGGTCCGGGAGGGGAGCCTCGGGAACGGCCGCCTCTCCGCCGTTCGTACCCGCCGTGCGCTCGGGCAGCCCCACGTCGAGGGGCTGCATCCGCCCCAGCCGCTCCTGCAGCGACGCCGCGATCTCCTCCGCACGGTCGCGCTGCTCGTTCCAGGTGCGGGAGACGGCGGCGAGCACCTGTGAGAAGCTCGGCATGCCCTGGCGCGGTGCGGCGGGGAAGTAGGTGCCGGCGAAGAACGGCCGGCCCTGCGGCGTGGCGAAGGCCGTGAGCGGCCATCCGCCCTGCCCGCGCATTGCCAGCAGCGCGTCCATGAAGGCGGAGTCGACCCCCGGCAGCTCCTCCCTGTCCACCTTCACCGCCACCGCGGTCTCCCGCAGCCGCTGCGCGACGACGGGGTCCGCGAAGGACTCCGCCGCCATGACGTGGCACCAGTGGCACGTGGAGTAGCCGATGCTCACCATCACCGGCAGATCGCGTGCCGCCGCCTCCGCGAACGCCTCCGGACCCCACTGACGCCAGTCCACGGGATTGTCCGCATGCTGGAGCAGATAGGGACTGGTGGCGCCCCCGAGGCGGTTGTCGCCGGTCCTGTCGTCAGTGCTGCGGCTGTCGCCGTGGGAGCTGTGGGAGACCATGCTCCCACCGTCTCACCCCGAGCCCTCACGCACCAGGGGTCCCGTGCCCTGCGCCGGCGCAGGGCACCTCGGCCGTGCCCTCACGCACAGCACCCGGCCCTGCCCCGAGGCACGCGTCCGGCGGCCGGAACTCAGCTGCGGTGATGGCCGAAGACGAGGCTCGTCTGCGTATGGGCGATCGTCGGATCGGACAGATGCCGTTCGATGAAGCGGTGCAGCCCCGTCGGATGGTCGGTGGCGACATGGACGAGCAGGTCGCGGTCCCCGGAGATCTGATAGACCTCGAGGGTCTCCGGGACGCCGAGCAGACGCTCGATGACGGCTGCCAGCTGCGAGCGGCCCACCGGCGTCATCCGCACGGAGATCATCCCGAAGACGTGGAGGCCGAGCATCTCGTAGTCGATCTCCGCGCGGAACCCCCGCAGCACGCCCCGCTTCCGCAGGGCGTGCACACGTCCGGAGCAGGTCGACGGCGCCAGTCCCACCCGCGAGGCGAGCTCCTTGTTCGAGATGCGTGCGTCCGCGCTGAGCTCCCGGAGGAGGGCGAGATCCACCTCGGCAAATCGGACATCCGCCGATTCGGGCCGGTGATTGTCGATCAAGCTCGAATTCATGACAGAGATTCCTCCCTGATTTCCCCACTTCTTCGGACCCAGCCCAACATATCCGAATCATCTGCCACGATGTGGCAGACCCGACCGTTCGCCGGACGCCTCAGGGAAGAGGCCTGCAGAACCGGCGACCGGGGACGACGACTCCGGAGGCCCCCGTGGCAGTCAGCCTCAACCAGGACCAGCTCAAACGCACGATCGGCCTGCCCGGCGCCCTGGGCGTGACGATCAACCAGGTGATCGGCGGCGGCATCGTCTCCCTCACCGGAGTGGCCATCGGCATCACCGGCGGAGGCACGCCGTGGGCCTACATCATCGCGGTGATCACGATCATCCTCGTCTCGATCCCCTACGCCTCGATGGCCTCGGCCCTGCCGACGGTGGGCGGGACCTACACCTGGCCCGCGCGGGTCGTCCACCCGCGCCTCGGCTTCCTCAACATGTGGCTGGCGCTCATGCAGCAGTGCGCGCTCAGCCTCTACGGGCTCTCCGCCGGGATCTATCTGAACTCCCTCGCGGACTTCTTCGACCCGGTCGTCGTCGCAGTGGTCATCGTCAGCGTCTTCTACGTCGCGAACCTCATGGGAGCGGCTTTCTCCTCACGCGTGGGCGTCTGGCTCATGGTCCTCATGCTGCTGGGCTTCTCCGTCTTCATCATCGCCGGATTCGGCCACATCGAGTGGAACGCCTACCCCGAGCCGCTCCCGCACGGCTTCACCCAGCTGCTGTCCGCGGCCGCACTGCTCACCTTCGCCACCATGGGCAGCTTCGGCGTCGCGGAGCTCGGCCGGGAGATGAAGAACCCCGCACGCGACATCCCGCTGGCCATGATCGGCGGCACCCTCATCGTGGGCCTCCTCTACGTCCTCATCTCCATTCCCGCCGTGGGTGTCCTGCCCATCGCCGAGGTCTCAGGACAGCCGCTGTCCGTCGTCGCCGCGGAGATCATGCCCCACGGCTGGTGGGTCTTCTTCATCCTCGGCGGGGCGATGGTCGCGATCGTCTCCACACTCAACGCCCAGCTCCTCTGGGGCTCCAAGGGCCTGGTCGCGGCCACGGACGACGGCTGGCTCCCTGCGGCGTTCGGGAGGGTCAACGCCCGCTTCGGCACGCCCCACTGGATCCTCACCGCGCTCTTCGTGCTCGGCATCGCACCCGCACTGGCGGGACTCGACATCTCCGTCATCGGCACCGCCGCCTCGGCACTGGTGCAGGTCATGCTCATCGCCATCCTCCTGGTGTCGCTGCGCATGCGCTACGTCATGCCCGAGGTGCAGGCCCGCGCGCCGTTCACGATCCCGGCATGGCTGCACTGGACGCTGGCGGTGATCGGCACCGCCGTCAACCTCTACCAGATCGCCCTGCTCACGGCCGACTTCACTCCCGTGGTGTGGATCGCCCTCGCCGTCTGGCTGGCCGTCGGCGTCCTCATCACGGTGCTGCGCTACCCCGCCGTGGCCCGCATCCTCGCCGCCCGCGCGGCCGCAGCAGGGGCGGAGTCTGCCGGCAGGACGGCAGACCAGACCGCCGAGGCCGGTGCGGCACCGCCCTCACCTCGGCACACGTCCCCGCACCAGGCCCCGCCCCGGTGACAGCACCACAGACAGACTCACCCACCTCACCGAAAGGACTCATCCATGACGACCCCCAGCGACGGCCTCGGCGCCGGATCCCCCGCCCCGGTCCTCGACCGCGCGGCCTGTGTGCGGCTCGATGACGCAGACCCCCTCCGCAGCCTCCGCGACGAGTTCCTCCTGCCTCCGGGGACGATCTACCTCGACGGGAACTCGCTGGGCGCACGACCCACGGGTGCGGCCGAACGCGCGCAGGAGGTCATCGCGGAGGAATGGGGCACCGGCCTCATCCGCTCGTGGAACGACGCCGGCTGGTTCGACCTGCCCGCGAAGCTCGGCGAGAAGGTCGCAGGGATCGTGGGCGGAGGCGCCGGCACCACGGTCGTCACCGACACGACCTCGATCAACCTCTTCAAGGTCGCGTCCGCTGCCTGCCGGATCCAGGCCGCGGACGCCCCGGAGCGCAGCGTCATCCTCACCCAGCGGGAGAACTTCCCCTCCGACATCTACATGCTCGAGGGGCTGGTGGAGCAGCTGGGCGACGGCTACGAGGTCCGTCTCGTCGACGACGCCGAGGTGGCCGCCGGATTCCCGAACGCGCTCACCGACGAGGTCGCGGTCGTCGTGCTCACCCACGTCAACTACCGCACGGGACGGCTCTTCGACATGGCGGAGACGACGGCGGCGATCCATGCCGGAGGAGCCCTGGCGATCTGGGACCTCTGCCATTCCGCCGGAGCCCTCGAGGTCGACCTCGCCGGGGCGGGCGCGGACATGGCGGTCGGCTGCACGTACAAGTTCCTCAACGGCGGCCCCGGCTCCCCCGCGTTCGTGTGGGTCTCCGAGGCGCTGCAGACACGGTTCTCCCAGCCGCTGTCCGGCTGGTGGGGCCACCGGCAGCCCTTCGAGATGGAGCCCAGCTACACCCCGGCGGACGGGATCCGCCGCTACCTCACCGGCACCCAGGGCATCCTCTCGATGTCCGTGGCGGAGGTGGGACTCGACGTCTTCGGCCGCGTCGACATGGCAGACGTGCGGGCGAAGTCCCTCGCGCTCTCCGATCTCTTCATCGAGCTCGTCGACGCGCGCCTGTCGCACCACCCCGTCGAGGTCGTCACTCCGCGGGAGCACGCCGCACGCGGTTCGCAGGTCTCGATCACCCACCCGGAGGGCTTCGCCGTGATGAGCGCACTCATCACACGCGGCATCATCGGCGACTACCGCGAACCCGAGGTGCTGCGCTTCGGCCTCACACCGCTCTACGTCGGCTACGCCGACGTCTGGGACACGGTCGAGGCCCTGCGCGAGATCCTCGACGACCGGCTCTGGGACGTCCCGCAGCACAAGGTCCGCGGGGCCGTCACCTGAGCCGGCGCGAGCCGGTCCGCGGCCGCTGAGGCCTGCCGCCGGACGCCGGGCCCTCCCGCGCGGGAGGGCCCGGCCTCAGCTCTCAGCTCTCAGCTCTCAGCTCTCAGCTCTTGCGGTTGTAGATCACCATCGAGATCGGCCCGAAGACCACGACGAGCACCGCGCAGTACACGAGGACCATCGTGATCGAGCCCAGGTCGAACGTGCCGGCCATGAGCTCGCGGATGCAGCCCACCACCGTGGAGACCGGGTTGAACTCCGCGAACGCGCGGATGGGACCGGGCATCGTCTCCGTGGGCGCGAAGATGTTCGAGACGAACGTGAGCGGCATGAGGATGAACATCGACACGCCCATCGCCGCCTGCTCGGTGCGCATGAGCAGCGCCACCGCGGTCCACACCCAGGACAGGCAGAAGCTGAACACAAGCAGCAGGACGAACGCCGCCAGCACACCGGTGAGACCGCCCTCCGGCCGGAAACCCATGATGAACCCGACCACGAGGATGATCACGCCGGCGAGGGTGAACCGCACCTGATCCCCCAGCAGTGCGCCCACCAGCTGTGCGGGCCGCCACACCGGCAGCGAGCGGAAGCGGTCGAAGATGCCCTTGGAGATGTCGCGGTTGAGCGTGAGCCCGGTGTACATCGTGATCATCACGAGGGTCTGCGCGAAGACCCCGGGGATCAGCCACTGCACGTAGGCGCCCACGGCGTCGCCGCCCGCCTGCGCACCGGACACAGCCGAGCCGATGGAGCCGCCGAAGACGTAGGTCATCATCACCGTCATCATGATCGGGAAGACGGTGACGTCGAAGAGCTGCTCCGGGATGTGCTTGATCTTGAGCAACGCCCTCCACCCGTAGGTCAGCGAGGCGCTGAGGGGATTCGAGGGGCTCGGCCGGTCCTCGGGCCGCAGCAGCACTCCGCGGATCTCGGCGGGCGCTGCGGTCTCCCGGCTGGTCTGTGCGGTCATCGTCCCTCTCCTCCGTTCTCGTGTGCGGCCGCAGGGGAGGCCGCGCCCGAGGCGGTGGCCTCCTCGGCGTGTGCCGCAGGCTCCGTGCGCGCCCCGGGTTCCTCGCTCTCCTCCGGCTCAACGGGCCGCCCAGTGAGGGCGAGGAAGACCTCGTCGAGACTGGGCTGACCCAGTGCGAAGGTCTCGACCCCGATCCCCGCGTCCTCCAGCGCGCTCAGCACCGGCCCGGCGGTCTGCCCCTCGGCCAGGCGCGCCGTCAGCGCGGCCTCGTCGGCCTCGCGCACCGGTTCCGCGCCCAGGGCGGAGCCCATGATCGCCGCGGCCCGCTCACGGTCCGCGGGTTCCACGACGCGCACCTTGAGCGCCCCGGATCCCACCTGCGCCTTGAGCCTGCCGGGGGTGCCCTCCGCGATCACCCGCCCGTGGTCGATCACGGCGAGGCGATCGGCGAGCTGATCGGCCTCCTCCAGGTACTGGGTGGTGAGCAGCACCGTGGTGCCGCCGTCCACCAGCGTCCGGATGATGTCCCACACCTGGTTCCGGCTGCGGGGGTCGACACCGGTCGTCGGCTCGTCGAGGAAGATCAGCTCCGGGGTGACGAGCAGCGAGCCCGCGATGTCCAGCCGCCGCCGCATGCCGCCCGAATACTTCTTCACCTGCCTGCCCGCCGCGTCGCCGAGGTCGAACGCCTCCAGCAGGTCCGCCCCGCGCCGCCGTGCAGCGGCCGCGGAGAATCCCAGCAGCCGGCCGAGCAGCACGAGGTTCTCGATCCCGGTGAGGTCCTCGTCCAGTGAGGCGAACTGGCCGGTCAGCGCTATCCGCTCACGGATCGCGGCGGGTTGCGCGAACACGTCGCGTCCCAGCACCCGCGCCTCGCCCCCGTCCGGGCGGAGCAGCGTGGCGAGCATGCGTATCACCGTGGTCTTGCCGGCCCCGTTGGGCCCCAGGACGCCGTAGATGCCGCCGCGGGGGATCGCGAGGTCCACCCCGTCCACGGCGATGTTCTCCTTGAATCGTTTGACCAGTCCGTGCGTCTCCACGGCCAGTTCCGTGCCGGAGGCGCTGCGCGCGCTCATGAGGTGCCCTCTCGTTCTGTGTGCGGTCCCGTGCGGCGCACCCGTCCACCTTCTTGGTACACCGCACGCAGTAAAGGTAGCGTACGGTGTCCGCAGTAGGCAAGCACTTCTCCCACAGGAGCGGACGTGAACGAGGAGAACCCCCTGGCCCCCAGCCTGCGGCTGCTGTGGCACGGCCTGCCGGCGCCGGAGAAGGGCCCCCGCCCCCGGCTCTCCCTGCCGCAGATCGTGGACGCCGCCGTGGCACTCGCGGACGAGGGCGGGCTCGACGGGCTCTCCATGCGCACACTGGCCCGGGAGCTCGGGGTCGGCACGATGTCCCTGTACCGCTACGTGCCCTCCAAGACCGAGCTGCTCAACCTCATGCTGGACTCCGTCAGCGCCCCTGCGGCGGAGGACTCCGAGGCCGTCCACCGCGGCTGGCGCAGCGCCCTCGAGGCCGCGGCCCGCAGCACCCGCCGCATGTTCCTCCGCCACCCCTGGGTGCTCCAGGCCAGCTGGACGCGCCCCGTCATGGGCCCCAACAGCATGGCCGCCATGGACCTCCGCCTCTCCGGCCTGCACGGGCTGCCGCTCAGCGACCGGGAGAAGATGGGGGTCCTCTCCGCAGTGGACGCCTACGTCATGGGCCTCGTGCGGCAGGAGGTCCTGTGGCAGGGTGCCGCGGAGGAGAGCGGGATGACGGATGAGGAGTTCTGGCAGCACCAGGTCCCGTTCTTCACCGCCGCGATGGCCTCGGGCAGGTTCCCCGCCCTGACCCAGCTGGCGGACGACACGTTCGATGCCGGCTGGGAGGAGGACTTCGCCTTCGGACTCACGATGTTCCTGGACGGCGTCGAGCAGACGATAGTGCGGCGCCGAGGCGGGGGTGACCAGGAGCAGCGGGCCTGCATGAGCGGCCCGGACGAACCCATGGGCCGGCCGGGACGCATAGGGTGAGGAGCATGAGCACTCTGCCACCGGACCCACCCCCGGCTCCTCCTCCGCACAGTCCTCACCCGCCGCACGGCTCGGCTGCGCAGCCGAGCCCACCCGGACCGTTCGCAGCCCGCCCGCCGGCGGACCGCCTCACGCCTCCCCCCGGACTGCCCTGGTCCTCGAGCTATCGCACTCCGCACGCGCGCTGGTGGAAGGGCCTCGTGAGCATCGTGCTCGTCGTCGTGGCGGTGCTCGTGCTCTCCACCGTGTTCTCCCTCGTCGCCGTGCTCATCGACATGTTCGCGGCGACCGCACGCACGGGCACGGCGCCCGCCGCCCCGGGCGCCGTCGCCATGACCCCGCTCATGCTCCTGGCGACCAACCTCTCGCTCACTGCCGCGGCCGGGGTGGCGCTGCTGGCCCACCGCTTCATCTGCGGTCTGCGCGTGCCCTGGCTCCATTCCCTGCGTCCGGGGTTCCGGTTCCGCTGGTTCTGGATCGCCGCGGCCCTCGCCGGGCCCGTCTACCTCCTCTTCGCGGCCTCGAGCCTGCTCGACCCGGCCTACCAGGATCTGAGCCTCACGGGGAAGGCGCTGGCCTACCTCGTGATCATCGTCCTCACCACGCCCCTGCAGGCGGCCGCGGAGGAGTACATGTTCCGCGGCGTCGTCCAGCGCGCCGCGGGCGCCTGGGCACCCGGCCGCACCGCCGCACTCGCCGTCGGGACCCTGGTGAGCGCGGCACTCTTCTCCGCCGCCCACTTCGCGGCGGATCCCTGGCTCATCGCCTACTACTTCGCCTTCGGCGTGGGCCTCTCGCTCCTCGCCCACCTCACCGGCGGCGTGGAGGCCGGGATCGCGGTGCACACCGCCAACAACCTCTTCCTCCTCGTGCTCGCAGCAGCGGCCGGGGAGATGGACGCGGGCTTCGACCGGTCGGCGGGAACGGGCGGCCCCTTCATGCTCGTGCCGATCGTGCTGCTCGCACTCGTGATCGCCGCGCTCACCTGGCTGGGCCGGCGGCGCCGGCTGCAGACCCTCACTCCCGGCGGGCAGTGCGAGGACGCGAACCTGCCGGCGGGCACGCGAGGGGAGCAGCACGAGGGCCCGCCCGAGGCTCACCAAGGCTATCCACACTGAGAGCCGCCTGCCCTCCCTGGCGCAGCCCCGGACCACTGCCTAGACTGGAATCACTCAAAAGAAGGAGGACCCAGGTGGCAACCCAGAAGATCGTGACACCCCCGCCTCCTGCCTCGCTGTTCCTCGTCCTCACCCTCGCCCCCGGCGGCGAGGAGCGGGTGCGCGAGGTGCTCACGGGAGTCCCCGGCCTCACCCGCAGCGTGGGCTTCCGCTCGCCGGAGTCACAGCTCATCACCGTCGTCGGGATCGGGGCCGAGGCCTGGGGCCGACTCACCTCCGCACCCAGACCCGCCGGCCTCCACCCGTTCCCTGAGGTCAGGGGTGCCGTGCACACCGCACCCTCCACTCCCGGCGATCTGCTCCTGCACCTGCGGGCAGATCGGATGGACCTCTGCTTCGAGTTCGCCAGGCTCGCCCTGGACGCACTGGGCGACGCCGTCCGGGTCGAGGACGAGGTGCACGGCTTCCGGTACTTCGACCTCCGCGACCTGCTGGGCTTCGTGGACGGCACGGAGAATCCCGAGGACGAGGATGCGGAGACCGCGGTGCGGATCCCGGAGTCACCGGATCCCGCGCAGGCGCCCTACGCCGGCGGCAGCCACGTCCACGTGCAGAAGTACACGCACGACATGGAGGCGTGGAACGCGCTGCCCACCGAGGAGCAGGAACGGGCGATGGGCCGCACCAAGGCCGACGACGTGGAGCTCGACGACGCCGTGAAGCCGACGAACTCCCACGTGGCCCTCAACGACCTCGACGACCGTCCGGACGGCACTCCGCGTGAGATCTTCCGGCTGAACATGCCCTTCGGCTCGCTCGGCTCGCAGGAGTTCGGCACCTACTTCATCGGCTACTCCGGCGATCCGGCGGACACCGAGGAGATGCTGGAGAACATGTTCGTCGGGAAGCCGCCGGGCAACCACGACCGGATCCTCGACTTCTCCACCGCCGTCACCGGCTCGCAGTTCTTCGTCCCGCCGGTGGCGCTGCTGGAGGGGTTCACGGACCTGCCGCCGGCGGAGCGACCGCAGGGTGCGCCGGAGCAGACCGGTCCGCCGCAGGACGCACCGGCGATGCGGCCCCGCGGGCGGTCCCCGGAAGAGGACCCGGCACCGGACTCCCCTCCCACCACCCTCCCCCGAGCCGCCCGCAGCGGCAGCCTCGGCATCGGAAGCCTCAAGAACACACCTAAGGAGCATGCACTGTGACTGCCAACAACCTGCACCGCGAACTCGCCCCCCTCTCCGACGCCGCCTGGTCAGATCTCGAAGGCGAGGTCGCGGAGACCTTCAAGAAGCACATCGCCGGACGCCGGATCTTCGACATGCCGGAGCCCCGCGGCTACGACTTCTCCGCACTCACGACCGGCAGGAGCCGTCCGGCGCAGACCGGTGTGGCCGAGGTCCGCGGCCTCGCCCGCACCTCGCTGCCCGTCGTGGAGCTGCGCGTGCCCTTCACCGTCAGCCGCGACGAGGCCGACTCCGTGACCCGCGGCAACCCCAACCCGGACTGGGACGCCGCCAAGGACGCCGCCAAGCTCATGGCCAAGGCCGAGGACGGCGCCGCCTTCTCCGGCACCCGCGACGGGATCGGGTTCCAGGGGGTCATCGCGGACAGCCCGCACAAGCCCATCCAGCTGCCCGGCGCCATCACGGACCTCCCCTCCGCCGTCGCAGAGGCCATCACCACCCTGCGCCTCGACGGCATCGGCGGCCCGTACCATCTGGTGCTCTCCGCCGAGCTCTACACGCAGCTCGCGGAGGCGGCGGACGAGGGCAATCCGGTCTCCGCCCACATCCAGCGGATCCTCCAGGACGGCGAGGTCGTCTTCGCACCGGCGATCGACGGCGCCGTGGTCATCTCCGCGCGCGGCGGCGACTACGAGCTGCACCTGGGCCAGGACCTCTCGATCGGCTACGACTCGCACGACGCGAACTCCGTGAACCTGTACCTGCAGGAGACCTTCACCTTCCGCGTCGCCGAGGACAGCGCCGCGGTGTGCCTCCTGCCCTGAGAGGGGTCTGAGGCGCCGGCCCCTGCTGCGACCGGCAGAGGCAGTCGCCTGCCGGGCTGCCTTCGCCCGAGGCCCCCTCCGCCGCGAGCGGAGGGGGCCTCGTTCTGCGAAGATCTGTGCATGACCCATCAGCCCCGCCTCTTCTGGCTCCGGGATCGGAACCGGTTCGCCGGTGCCTGTGCCTGCGGACTGGCCGCAGCACTGGTGAGCGTGCTGTGCATGGCCGCCGCCGAGGCCGAGCTCGCCCTCCCGTCGCTGCTCACGAGTGCGCTCATCGGCTGGGTGGTGTTCGTCGGCGTCCACACGGTCTGGGTCTGGTTCTCCGTGCGCGGGCTGTCCCCGGAGCAGACCCGGCGCCACGCGCAGCGGGAGGACCCTCGCCGCTCCGTCCGGGAGGCGCTCCACGTGGGAGCCGCGGTGGCCTCGGTCGCGGGCATGGGCGTCATGCTGCTCGCCGCGGACTCCGATCCCGTGGGGCGGGTGCTGGGCGCCGGCCTGGGCCTCGCCTCCGTCCTGGGGGCGTAGGTCCTCATCCAGCTGATGTACATGCTCCGGTACGCCGCGCTCTACTTCGAGGACGACGCAGGCGGCGGAGGCGGTAGAGACGCTGCGGGCGGCGGGGCCCCGCCGCCCATCGACTTCCACACGGACGAGTCCCCCACCTATGTGGGCTTCGCCTACTTCGCGTTCACGGTGGGGGTCTCATTCGCCACCTCCGATTCGGATGTGCGGACCCGGAGGATGCGCGGAGCGGTGCTGGGGCAGAGCCTGCTCAGCTTCTTCTTCGGCAGCATCGTCATCGCCACGGCGACGAGCCTCATGCTGCAGCTGGTGGGAACGGGCTGAGCGTCCCGGCCCATCGGAGCGCGGCGGCCTCACCGAGGGCGGAACCCACACCGGAGGCGAGGCCCACACCGGAGGCGGGACCCACACAGCCGTGCGGCAGGCGGCCGGGTCTCACCGGACCGCGGAGCGCTCCTCCGGCGAGGGCCCGCGGGGGATCGCGATCGACAGGACCGTCGCGGCCACGGCGGCGGAGATGGCGATCCAGAAGCACACCGTGAACGCCTCCGCGGTGGGGTGCGGGACGCCGTCGACCGTACGGCTCATCGCCGCCAGCACCCCGCCCATCACGGCGGACGCGCTGGAGGAACCGATCGAGCGGAAGAGCGCGTTGAGGCCGTTGGAGACGCCCGTGCGGTTGGCGGGGACCGCGCGCATGATGATCATCGGCATGGCGGCGAAGGAGAAGGCGATGCCCACGCCGATCGTCGCGTTGGCCGCCACGATGTGCCACACCTCGCTGGACCAGAGCAGCACGAAGACGTAGGCGACGACCACGGAGACCGTGCCCACCGTGAACAGCAGCCGCGGGCCGAAGACCCGTTCGAGCCAGCCGGACAGCGGAGCCAGCAGCATCATGATGAGACCGGCGGGCATGATGCAGAGGGCGGCCTGGATCATCGTGAGGCCGAACCCCACGCCGGTCCCCTCCGGCAGCTCGAGCAGCTGCGGGAAGGTCACGTTGGAGGCGAACATGGCGAAGCCCATGCCGATCGCCGCGAGGTTGGTGAACAGGACCGCCGGCCGTGCGGCGATCCGCAGATCGACCAGGGGGTCCGTGACACGCAGCTGGTAGAAGGACCAGAGCAGGAGGATGAGCACGCCGCCTGCGACCGAGGCGAGCGCGGCGGGTGAGGACCAGCCCCAGTCCGCGCCGCGCGAGATGAAGAGCATGATGCCGGTGAGGCCCGCCGCAAGCCCGAACGCACCCAGCACGTCGAGCCTTCCTGGGGTGCGGAGCGTGTCGCTGGGAACGATGAGGCCCACCGCGGCGATGCCGAGGACGCCCAGGCCGGCCGACATCCAGAAGAGGGCGTGCCAGTCCGCGTTCTGTGCGACGAAGGCTGCGAGCGGCATCCCGGCGGCGCCGCCCACGCCCATCGTGGCGCTCATGAGCGCCACGGCGGAGCCCAGTCTTTCCGGACGCAGCACATCGCGCATGATGGCGATGCCCAGCGGGATCACACCCATCGCCGCTCCCTGGAGCGCACGCCCTGTGACCACCCCGAGGAGGCCGGAGGACAGGGCCGCCACCACGGAGCCGACGACGAGGGCGGCGATGAGCGCGAGGACCACGCGCTTCTTCCCGTACATGTCGCCGAGCCTGCCGGAGATGGGCGTGGCCACCGCGGAGACGAGGAGAGTGCTGGTCACGACCCACGCAGTGTCCTCACGCGGCGCGTCGAGCAGCAGCGGCAGATTGGCCTGCAGCGGCACGACGAGCGTGAACATGAAGGCCGAGCAGAGACCGGTGTAGGCGAGTGCCGCGACGACCGCACCGTCCGGGGCTCGCCGGGAGAGACGCCGTCGCCTCCGCTGTTCATCGCTCACGGTCATGAGGGTATACGAAGGCGCGGACACGCCTTCCGGCGACCCCTCGTACGCACCTCCGGCGGCCCTCTCGCACTGCCTGCGGACGCGCGACCTGAGGCTCCGGAAACCTCATCTGCTCCGTTTGCCGCACAATCGCCGTCTCCCTAGGTTCCGAGCTGATCGCAGTCAGGAGTCTGCCCAAGGAGAGAACCCATGCAACCGCATTCGCGGGCCGGCGGCGTGAGCCGTCACTTCCACTCACCCGGACGGCTGTTCCCGGTGCAGCGGATCCAGACCTTCAGACAGGTCACGCTGAGCATGCACCGGCTGGACCGGGGGACGTGGAGCTGGAGGGCGCCCGAGGGCGCAGAACAGGCTCTCACGGTCCTCCTCCTCCCGCTGCGGGGGACGATCTCGGTGACCTCGCGGCTCCCCGTCGCGGACCCGATGGGGTCGGACTCCCGCAGCGCCGCGGTCCTCACCACCGAGCACACGGCGACCCTCTGGGTGGGCGGCGGGGACTCCCTCTGGGCGGCGATCTGGGTCCCCACGGACGTGCTCAGCGGACTGGGGCTCAGCGTCGAATCCCCGCTGACACCGGGTGACACGCGGCTGCTCGCCGCGACGAAGGCGTTCGTCTCCGCCACCGTCCGCGCCTCCGGCGACGCGCGCACGCGGCGTTCGGACCCGCACACGATGGAGCGCGTGCTGCTGGGGCTCGTCGTGACGGTGCTCCTCGAGAACACGACGACGGTGCCGGGCGGCACCTCCCAGATCGACCAGATGGAAAGGGCGCACGCGCTCATCCTCGCGCACCTCCGGGACCCTTCCTTCACGAGCGAGAAGCTGGCCTCCGCCCTGAGCATGAGCGAGCGCTCGGTCCAGCGGCTCTTCGCCCGCTACGGCACGACTCCCAGCCAGGTGCTGCGGCAGTTCCGGGCGGAGATCGCCGCCTCGCTCATGCACAACCGGCAGCAGAGCGGGATGTCAGCGGCACAGGTCGCCCGGCGAGCGGGGTTCCGGTCCGTCTCGGCGATGCGGAGGGCCCTGCGAGCGACCGCTTCCGCACCCCCTTCCCCCGCCGAGGCCGAGGCGCCCGAGCAGTGCTGCTCGGCCGGTCTGCCACTCTGAGGGACGGCTCCGGAGCGGAGGGCGCCCACGCCGTCCGACGTCCGATATCCGACAGATCCGCACCATCCGGCGACAGCTCCGCCCGCTGGCTCCCGCACCGT
>NZ_BAAAPZ010000007.1:61729-189036 GCF_039531405.1 Brevibacterium salitolerans
CGGTGCGGGAGCCAGCGGGCGGCATGCAGTGCGGCGGCCGGGGCTCAGCTCAGCGGAACACCCCGCCCCCGTAGTAGTGGACGTTGTTGCCGTCGACCTGGATGAACTCCGGATCGCAGATGCCTGCGTCCGTGAGGTCGTAGGTGAACTCGAACCCCTCCCGGACGCCGTGGTCCCCGGAGCGGTGGACGAGGGTGTGGTCGATGTTGATGGAGGTCTGGTGCGGATACTTCCGCAGATACCTCACGATCACCGCCTTCCCGGTGATGACGGTGATCGCGGCGACATTGTGCTTGGGTCCCAGGGGACTCTTCTTCCCGTGGTCCTTCGGGCTGTAGCAGTGGGTCACCTCCTCACAGACGGGTGCGGAGGCGGACGCCGCGGGAACGGCCGTCGCCGCCGCGATCACCGGGAGGCTCCAGGCCGCCCCCACGACCACTTTCCGACGGGTGGCTCCGGGCACGGTCTCGTCGTTCGTCTCAGGGTTCATCGAATCGGGCTCCTTCAGGAAATGCCGGGTGAGGAGCCCTCTGGCTGCGGCTGCGGCGAGGGCTCCCAGCCAGATTTCCGGGGAGGCCGGGACGGACCAATCCCTGCGTCGGCTCATGCGCGCAGGCTGTCGGGGAATGGCACTCCCGGCTCGGCCGCTGAGACGACCGCGCCGGGAGACCAGGAGAGACGTGCTCCCGTCCGCGCGCACCCACGAGGTGCGCCGCCCGAGGAGTGCGAAGTGCCCTGAGAGTGCACCGCAGGCCTCAGCGCACCCCCGGCGTCAGCGCCCCGTGGAGCTCAGCGCAGGGTGCCGATGTGCACGTGGGTGACCTGCTGGAAGCGGTGCACGCCGGCGGTGCTGTGCGCATCGAAGATGCTCTCCAGCTCCCGCAGCAGCGGTCCGCGGGCCGGGTCCCCCTCCTTGGGGAAGTAGGAGGCCGAGAGGCAGCGCCCCAGGAACGTCTCCCTGTCGATGTCCTCGTCGTTGTCGAGCACCGTGCGCTCCCACTCGCCGCCGTAGAAGCGGGCGAGGTCCGCCTCCCCCACCCGCTCGCCCAGGGTGAGGGCCACGAAACCCTTCACGTGCCGCCGGAACGCCTCGACGGCCGCCTGCGTGGACGCCGCCTCCGGACGGCGGAAGTTCCAGATGATCGCCACCCGGCCTCCCGGGGCCAGGATCCTGCGGCACTCCGCACGGAACGCGTCCTGGTCGAACCAGTGGAACGCCTGGGCCACCGTCACGAGGCCCACGCTGCCGTCGGGGAGCCCGGTGGCCTCCGCCGGCGCCGCCACCGTCCGCAGTCCCCCTCGCCCGCCGAGGTGCGCCTCGAGCCGGCCGAGCATGTCCGGGTTGGGCTCCACCGCGGCGACCTGCCACCCTCGTTCCAGCAGCCCCGCCGTCAGCTTGCCCGTACCGGCGCCGATGTCCGCGACGACTGCGTTCCCGGCTCCGGCATCGCCGGCCGCGGCGGCGCTCGCGCGCATCGCCTCCTCCAGGAGGTCGTAGCAGGCCTCGGGATAGTCCGGGCGCGCGCGGCTGTACACCTCCCCGAGACCGGAGAACGTGCCTGTGTTGTCTGCGCCGATGCCGTCCGCCATGGCAGAAGCCTACGCGGACCGCGGATCAGCCCGTCACGCCGCCCATGAAGACGCGGGTGACGAGCGGGAAGCGGATGAGGTCCGACTCCCGGTACTCCTCGAACAGTGCTCGGAGGTCCGTCACCAGCCGGTCGTGGGCCGGATCACCCTCCCGCGGCGCATAGGTGGCGGACAGGTTCCGCCCCAGGAACTCGTCGAGGGTCAGCATCTGATCGTGCTCGAACTCCCGGTACTCGTACCCGCCGGGCCGGAAGAACTCGGCGAACACCTCCGCAGAGATCCGGTGGTCGCCGCTGAATCCCGGGAACGCCGGCACGTGGCGGCGGAACACCTCCGCATTGGCCTGCACCAGCGCCGTCTCACGGCGCCGGGAGTTCCACAGCAGCGCGACCCTGCCGCCGGGCGCGAGGATGCGCGCGCACTCCTCACGGAAGGCCTCCGGATCGAACCAGTGGAACGACTGCCCGGCGGTGACCAGGGAGACCGAGGAGTCCTCGAGCCCGGTGTCCTCCGCCCTGGATCTCACGGTCGTGAGGAGGGATGTCATGGCGGATTTCCGCTCGAGGAGCTCGAACATGTCCGGGTTGGGTTCGACGGCCACGGTCCGCAGACCGTTGAGCACCAGCTCCTCGGAGAGCTTCCCGGTGCCCGCTCCCATGTCCGCGACCACGGCGCTGCCGGTCAGTCCGGCGCGGTCGGCCATCCACTGGAGGCATGCGTCGGGGTAACCCGGGCGGAAGCGATCGTAGATCCCCGCCAGGCCGGTGAACCGTGTGGAGTTGTCATAAGCGGCTGCGCTCATATTCATGCGCCGTCGCTCCTCTCTGGGATTCCGGTCTGCCACATCTCCGCCAGCGCTCGCTCCCCGTCGAGGAGACATTCTGCGAATCTGTCGCTTTTCTTGAGAATACCCAGTGAGGGACCCCGTGACTCCCCCTCCGGGCATTGACTGCCTCACAGGCTGTGATACATTTCACTCCCGCGTTCTCCAGAGCCCCTCTCGGGGCAGCACTCGCGCGGCGAGGCCCACGGCGCACACAGGCGGCCTTGCCCTCCCCGCCCCGCCTCGCGGTAGAATCGCCCTATGGAACGCACCGCTCACATCTGGGTCAGGGACCGCATCCGCCGCTGACGGCGGGCCCTGAGACCCTCACCGCACAGCCGCACCGACCCCCCGGGCGGGCATCGCGGATCCGGACTCCGCCTCGCAGGCGGATCTCCGCATCGACGCCTCCACGCGCCGCTCGCGCACACGGACGCACGAATCCGCCCTGCTCAGCTGTCGCGCTGTCCTTCCTCACAGTCGCCCCGCCGTCGGATCGCTGACATTCCGAACGGCGCCCCCGGCACCCATTCCCGGTGCCGGCTCACCGCCTCCAGCCGAGCCGCTGCGCTCGTGCCGCGCCCAGGCCTGCGCCGTTCATGCACCCACGCATCTGAACGGACATCCATGACTCTCACCCCCGCACACCCCTCTGCCGGCCCAGCGGCGCACATCCGCGCCCGCGGGCTCTCGCACACCTTCAGCGGCACACCGCTGCTCACCGAGGTGGACGTCACCGTCAGCCCCGGCTCCCGCCTCGCCCTCGTGGGCGAGAACGGCCGGGGGAAGACGACGCTCCTGTCGCTCCTCGCGGGCAGGATCACCCCGGATTCCGGCACACTCGAACGCTCCGGCACGCTCGCCTTCGTGGAGCAGGAGCTCCCGTCCGCCGGCGGTGAGACGGTGGGCTCGCTCATCGCCGAGGCCATCGCGCCCGCTCTGCACGCCCTCGCGGAGCTCGACGCCGCCGCGGCGGAGATGGCGGACCCGGCGGATCCCACTCCGCCCGTGCCCGCGGATCCGTGCGGCCGCCCGGGCACAGCGACCTCCGAGTCCCCCGCGGCGGGAACGGGCTCCGCCGAGGACCGCTATGCCGCAGCGCTCGAGGCCGCGCTCGCGCTCGATGCATGGGACGCGGACCGCCGGGTGGACATCGCACTCGAGGCACTGCACGCATGCACGGATCGCACCCGGCCGCTGCGGGAGCTGTCCGTGGGACAGCGCTGCCGGGTGCGGCTGGCCTGCGTGCTGGGCTCCTCCCCGGATCTGCTCCTGCTGGACGAGCCCACGAACCACCTCGACGCCTCGGGCCTGGAATTCCTCACCCATGCGCTCCGCGCCCACCCCGGCGGGCTGGTGCTCGTCTCCCACGACGCCGCCCTCCTGGCCGACGTCGCGGACGAATTCCTGGACCTGGACCCCACCTCCGACGGCCGCCCGCGGCGCTACCCGGGCGGATGGAACGGCTGGCGGGCCGGGCGCGAACGCGAACGCGAGGCCTGGCAGACGGAGTACGACGACCAGCAGGCCGAGCACCAGCGGCTCGCGAGCGCGGCGGATTCGGCACGCGCCCGGCTGTCGACCGGCTGGCGTCCGGACAAGGGCACGGGCAGACACCAGCGGCAGTCCCGCGCGCCGGGGATCGTGCAGGCGCTGCGGCGGCGGGAGGACGAACTCGCCGCCCACGCGCTCACCGTCCCGCCGCCGCCGCCTGCGCTCAGCTTCCCGCGGCTGTCAGCGGAGAAGGGCGCTCCTCTGCTCACCGCCTCCGAGGCCGCGGTCGCCGCGCGTTCTGCCGCCCCGGTGACGCTGACGCTGAGCGCGGGCGAGCGGCTGCTCGTGACCGGACCCAACGGCAGCGGGAAGTCCACGCTGCTGGGGATGCTCGCCGGTGATCTGGAGCCGGACACCGGCGGCGTTCGCCGGCACCGCGGCGCACGGGTGGGCATGCTGGGCCAGGAGGTGCCCGCTTGGCCCGCTGACGCCCTGCCGCACGAGGTGCGCGAGGCGGCGGGCGGAGGCACCGGAGCCGGAGACGGCCTCGGGCACGGCGGCCTCTACGGCCTGCTGGGCGGGGAGGCGGCCCGCACGCGGGTGCGGCACCTCTCGCAGGGCCAGCTGCGCCGACTGCACCTTGCGACGGTGCTTGCGGGCGCGCCCACGGTGCTGCTTCTGGACGAACCGAGCAACCACATGTCGATGCTCCTCGTCGAGGAGCTGCTGGACGCGCTCGCGGACACGGAGGCCGCCGTGGTCATCGCCAGCCACGACCGGCAGGTGCTGCGCCGGCTGGCAGCATGGCCTCGGCTGGAGATGGACGGGGGCTCGGACCGCGGATCCACCCGTGAGCCGCACGTGCAGCTGGGCCGGGCGGCGGCGCCCCACTGAGACACCGGGGAGGCGACGGAGAGGTCTCTGCGGGTGCTGAGGCAGCGCCCGCAGAGACCCTGCCCCTCCCCGGATCATGCGGGACCGTCTCACGGTTCCATGCACATTCCTGACAGTTTTCCGATTCGTTGTTAGCATCCTCACCATGTGCGTGAGCGGGATTCCGGCAAGTCGGATGAGCAGGGGAGCTTTCCTCACCCTGGGATGCAGCCTCTCCGCCCTCAGCCGCCACGCAGGCCCTCTCGCGCCCCGTCCCGCCCTCGGCTATGCGAACGACTCGTGGGCCGCGGTCTCGATCGGCTGGTGGGGCGGCGAGCCCTAGGGACGCGCCCCGCCCCCGCGACCCTCTCAGGCGGATGCGTGCGCCTCCGCTTGCCCTCTCACGCTCAAGGTGCCATCCGACATGCCCGAAACCCCTCCGTCCGACCCGCAGCCGTCCACCGAGGCCGCGTCCCCCGGGAAGCGCCGCCTCAGAGACGAGGCGCGGCGCGCAGGCCGCCGCGCAGGCGAGTCCCTGGGCCGCTTCGACTATCAGCGCCCCAGGAACGCGAGCGCCAAGTACCCGCACAACATCCACCCGGCCCTGGTGCCGGGCATCTCCATCGACGAACAGCGTCGCCGCTACTCGCTCGGCAAGACGGTGTTCGCCGTCGCCGGCGTCCTCACGGTCGCCTTCGTGATCTGGGGCATCGCCAGCCCCGAGAGCGTCTCCGTGGTCTCCGGCGCCGCGTACGGCTGGGCCACCCGGAACCTCGGCTGGCTGTTCAACGCGGTGGCGATCGTGGTGCTGGTGGCGCTCCTCGCGCTCTCCTTCTCGCCCTACGGGAAGATCACACTGGGCAAGGACGGGGAGAAGCCGGAGTTCAGCACCTTCTCCTGGGTCGCCATGCTCTTCGCGGCGGGGATCGGGATCGGCGTGCTCTTCTTCGGCCCGTCGGAGCCGCTCACGTACTTCGTCTCCCCTCCGCCGCTCACCAATGAGCCGGAGACCACGGAGGCGCTCCACCACTCGCTCGCGCAGACGTACTTCCACTGGGGCTTCCACGCCTGGGCCATGTACGCCCTCGTGGGCGGGGCCGTCGCCTACGCCGCCTATCGCCGCGGGCGCACGCTGCTCATGTCCTCGATCTTCCGCACCCTGTTCGGCGAGCGCCACACGGACGGGTTCGCGGGCAAGCTGGTCGACATCTTCGCGATCATCGCCACGCTGTTCGGCACGGCGGCGGCGCTGGGCATCGCCGCGATGCAGATCGGCACCGGCGTGAGCATCGTCTCCGGCGCCGGCGAGCTGGCGAACAACACGCTCGTGATCATCATCCTCGTCCTCACGGTGGGCTTCATCATCTCCGCCGTGTCCGGTGTGTCCCGCGGCATCCGCTACCTCTCGAGCATCAACATCGTGCTCACCGTCGGCATCGTCGCGCTGGTGCTGTTCCTGGGGCCCACGCTGTTCCTGCTCAACCTCCTGCCGTCCGGGATGATGCAGTACCTGGGCTCCATGTTCGACATGATGAGCCGTTCGCTGTCCTGGGGCGAGGAGACCGGCGAGTTCCAGTCCGCGTGGACGGTCTACTACTGGGCGTGGTGGATCTCCTGGTCGCCGTTCGTGGGCATCTTCATCGCCCGCATCTCCCGCGGCCGCAGCATCCGCCAGTTCCTCCTCGGCACCATCCTCATCCCGTCCACGCTCCTCTTCGTCGCCTACGGCGTCATGGGCGGGACCTCCATGTGGATGTACCGGGAGGGCTATGAGGGCTTCTCCGCGGACATGGCGCCGCCCGAGGTGTTCTTCACCCTGCTGAGCCACCTCCCCTATGTGGAGTGGCTGCCGTTCGTCGTCATCCTGGTCCTGTCGATCTTCTTCATCACCTCCGCGGACTCCGCCTCCGTCGTCATGGGCATGCTCACGAGCCGCGGCGACCAGGCGCCGCGGCGCTGGGTGGTCGTCTTCTGGGGACTCGTGATGTCCGGCATCGCCGTCGTCATGCTGCTGCTGGGCGACGCCACCGCGCTGGAGGGCCTGCAGCAGCTGGTGATCGTGACCGCGGTGCCGTTCGCCTTCGTGATGATCCTCATCGTCATCGCCTGGTTCCGCGACCTCCGCACGGACCCCTTCACCCTCCGCCACCACTACGCGGAGACCGCGGTGAGCAATGCCGTCGTGGAGGGCGTGGACAAGTACGGCGACGACTTCGCGCTCCAGGTGGTCGAGACGGAGCCGGGCGAGGGCGCGGGCGCGGACGTGGACTCCGAGGCCGAGATCTACACGGGCTGGTACCAGCGCACCGACGAGGACGGGGAGCCCATGGGCTACGACTACGAGACCGGTGAGTGGGAGGACGGCTGGACCCCGGAGGACGCGGCGGAGAGCAGCGGCGCCCCCGGTGAGGACGCTGACTCCGCGGACAGCACGGACGAGCCCGAGGATGCGGCCGCCTCAGCGGCCGGCGGGTCCAAGCGCGGCTGAGGCCGCGACGGCCGTGCCTCCGGGCGGCACCTCCGGGGGCGGTTGCCCTCACCCCGGTCAGGTGCTGATCGCCAGGCGGAACCCGGTGTGGCCCAGCGAGGTGTCCGCGGTGGAGGCCGTCCGGGCGGAGGTCCGGTACCGGCGGCAGTAGGAGGCGTGGCACATGTACGAGCCGCCGCGCAGCACCGGCCGCGCGTCGTCGGGGCCGAACCTCCCCGCGGTCCACTCCCAGACGTTGCCGGTCATGTTGTGCAGACCGTAGGCGTTGGGCGGGAAGGCTGCCGCCGCGACCGTGCCCACCGGGGCCGTGGGACCGTCCGGGAACTCCCCCCGGAAGGTATTCATGCGCGGCACGCCGCCCGGTTCGCGCTCGGCACCCCAGGGATAGGGCTGCTGCTCGAGGCCGCCCCGGGCCGCGAACTCCCACTCCTCCTCCGTGGGCAGCCGCGCACCCGCCCAGTGCGCGTAGGCGAGCGCATCGCGGTGGGAGACGTGCGTGACAGGATGATCGGCACGGTTGGCGACCGAGGATCCCGGGCCCTCGGGCCGGTGCCAGCAGGCGCCCGCCACCTCGCGCCACCAGGGCGTCCGGGCGACGGCGGGCGCACGGCGGCGCGCCTCCTCCGGCAGCAGGCCGGCGAAGACGAGGGAGCTGCCGTGGGCCTCGGCGTCCGTGCGGTGGCCGGTGTCCAGCACGAAGGAGGCGAACTGGGCCACGGTCACGGTGGTCACCCCGAGGGCGAAGCCGCTCACCGTGACCTCGCGCACCGGCCCCTCCCCGTCCTCCGGGTAGGCGAGCGCATCCTCGCTGCCCATCCGGAAGACACCCCCGCGCAGACCCGCCATGCGCAGGTCCGCCGGGGCCGCGGCTGCGAGCCGTTCCAGCTCCTCCGCGGGCGGAGGAGGTCCTCCGGCGGCCGGCTCCCCTGCGCGGACCTCACGGTCCGGTCCGCAGCACGCACCCATGAGACACACCCCTGACAGACGAACAGACGACAGATCGAGAAAGGCGGGAACGGCTATGACGCCCCCGAACATCGTAGTGATTCAGGCGGACCAGATGGCAGCGCAGGCGCTGGGAGCCTACGGCGACGAGGCCGCGCGGACCCCGCACATCGACGCCCTCGCGGAGGAGGGCGCCGTGTTCGACCGCGCCTACTGCACCACGCCGCTGTGTGCGCCCTCGCGGGCCTCGATGATGACCGGCGTCCTGCCCTCGGAGCTCGAGTGCTTCGACAACGGCGACGACTTCCCCGCCTCCGCGCCCACCTTCGCCCACCGGCTGCGGAGCCTCGGCTACCACACCGCGCTCGTGGGCCGGATGCACTTCATCGGCCCGGACCAGCACCACGGGTTCGAGGAGCGGCTGACGACGGACGTCTATCCTGCGGACATGGACATGGTCCCGGACTGGGGCCGGCCGCTGTCCGCACGGCTGCAGTGGTACCACGACGCGGACGCCGTCTTCACCGCCGGGGTCTCGACGGCGACCGTCCAGCAGGACTTCGACGACGAGGTCACCTTCCGGACGCTGCGCCACCTGGCGGACCGGGTCCGCGCCAACCAGGCCGCCGGCGAGGACATCCCCTTCCTCATGGTCACCTCGTTCATCCACCCGCACGACCCCTACGAACCGCCCCGTGAGCACTGGGACCGCTTCGCGGACGTCGAGATCCCGGACCCCGCCCATCCCGAGGTCCCGGATCCCGCACAGGACCCGCACAGTCACCGGCTGCGGGCGATGAGCGGATTCGACGTGCGGGAGCCGGGGCTCGCGGACGTCCGCCGTGCGCGCCGTGCCTACTATGCGGCGGTCAGCTACATCGACGACCAGGTGGGCCGCATCCGCGCGCGCCTCGAGGAGCTGGGGCTCGCGGAGAACACGGTCGTCATCGTCACCAGCGATCACGGGGACATGCTGGGTGAGAAGGGCCTCTGGTACAAGATGTCGCCCTACGAGCAGTCCGCTCGGGTGCCGCTGCTCCTGTGGGGGCCGGACGGGCTCATTCCCCGAGGCCGGTTCGCCAACCCGGTGAGCCTCCTGGACCTGGCACCCACGCTGGTGGAGCTGGCCGGCGGGGCCAGCGCGGGCGGCGCGGGATCCGCAGGTGCAGACGGCACGGATGCCGGCGGCGCGGGGGGCGAAGGTGCCGGCTCCGCGGGTGCGGAGGCGGCCTCGGCGGGGCTGTCCCTCCTGGAGAGCGCGCGGCGGGAGGCTGCCGGGACGGCAGGGCCCGAGGACCGGGACCTCCTCATCGAGTACCTCGCCGAGGGGACCCACCGGCCGCAGATCACCCTGGTCCGCGGCCACCGCAAGCTGGTCGTGTGCCCCGGCGATCCGGACCAGCTCTTCGACCTCGCACAGGATCCGGAGGAGCTGGAGAACCTGGCCTCGCACCCGGCGCATGCGGAGACGGCCGCGCAGCTGAGGACGGAGATCGACCGCCGGTACGACCTGGAGCGCCTGGAGGAGCGGGTGCGCGCCAGCCAGGAGCGGCGGAAGCTCGTCGCGGGTGCTCTGCAGCGCGGCCGCACGCGGCACTGGGATCTCGTGCCGGATCCGGAGCAGCGCTACGTCCGCGGCGATTTCTGGGGCGCACTCGCCTACGGGAAGATCGCGGACACCGAGCGCTGAGGACGGAAAGCACCGCGTATGCGCTCAGCCGCCCACCTGTATGTGGGCGGCTGAACGGATTTACGGTGCCGGATCGCCCGGCGCCCCGCGGCGGGAAACCTGCACCATCTCCTGTCACCAAGCAGATCTGCAGGCAGCGCTGCTCCTTGCCCTCATGAAGCTGTCTCGACAGATCGACAGGCGTGCTGGTGCGACCATCGCGGCGGTCACAGGCGGCGCTGCTCAGCTCGTCACCGTCATCACCGGCCCTGCTGCCGAGGCGTGGGATGCCGGGGGCACAGCAGTCGCCACGGGCTCGTCGAGTCGGAAGACCCGCCTGCGGCTGAATGTCAGTGAGACGTGCGGCTGGATGTCAACGAAGCGTCGGGAAGTCCGCCCTGCTCACAGAAGTCGTCTCCGCCTCCCCTGATGCACGATCGTTCGACTTCGACGATCCTGAAGTCATGACCCTCGCAGAGCAGAGCCCCTCGCTGGTCGCCGAGGGCAGCCTCCCCACCTTCATCGACGAGTACCAGAGACTTCCCGCCGAGCTTCAATCCATCACAGCACGGCTGAACAAGGCCACACAGTCGGCCATGTTCGTGCTCGCAGGGTCTGCGAGCTGCGACTCCCTCCCAGCAGGCGCTCAAGCACTGACGGGCCGGATCCAACGGCTGCCCGTGCTGCCGCGTGCGCATCGCCTTCGAGGTCGAGGACATCAACAGCTTCATTGTGGACTCCGAAGCAGGTGAGGACGCGTCCGACATCGCAGCGCGATGGATGGAGGAGAACAGCGAACCGGACGCAGAACGGACGACTCCGGCACACGCACCCTCCTGACCGCAGACGGCCGAACGGATTCAGCCGCCTCGCCGGGGTTGACGAAATGCGCGGCGGTTTCTGGGGCGTCCGCCCACGGGAAGATCGCGGACTCCGGGCGCAGACCGGCCCTGTGCGATACTTGTATCGCAGGAGGTGCATCATGCCCATATCCGTACGCCTTTCCCCTGAAGACGAAGCCCGCCTCGACGCCCTTGCGCAGCGCACGGGCCGCACGAAGACCTTCTATCTGCGGGAGGCGCTCCATGAACATCTGGATGAACTCGAAGAGCGCTTCTGGGCCGAGGACGCCGCCCGGCGATGGGAGGCCTCCGACAGGTCGTCACGACCCGCCCACCAGCTGTGGGATGAGCTGGATCTGTGAGATGGGAACTCCGCACCTCAGGTGATTTCGACAAGGCCGCGAGAAAGATCGATCGCGCTCAGCTCACCCGAATCAGAAAGTATCTCGAGGCCGTCTGCGAACTGGACGACCCCCGCTCACGGGGTAAAGGCCTCACCGGTGAGCTGACCGGGTACTGGAGATATCGCATCGGCGAATGGCGAGTTCTCGTCGAGATCAAGGAGTCGGAGATCGTCATCGTCGCAGTGGCGCTCGGACATCGCTCAACGGTGTATCGCCGCTGATCCTGAGCGGGGGTTCCCGCGGTCACCAGCGCCGCCGCCCAGATCGTCACTGTCATTGCCCAGCCGCCTCGGCCCTCAGCGGAACGCGGCCGTGCGGGCGTAGAGGCCGGGGACGCCGCCGGAATGCAGGAAGACCACGGTGTCGTCCGGGCCGTAGACGCCACGGCGCACCAGGTCGATGAGCCCGGCGGCGGCCTTGCCCGTGTACACCGGGTCGAGGAGGATCCCCTCCGTCCGCGCGAACACGCGCACGGCCTCCACCATCTCCGGTGTGGGCAGCGCATAGCCGGGCCCTACGTAGTCGCCGAGCGCCACGGTCCGCTCGGCCGGCACCGGCGGCAGGTCCAGCCGCTGGGCCACCGCATCCACGAGGGCGCGGACCTTGGGCTCCTGTTCCTCCCGCGGGCGGCTCACGTTGATGCCCACCACCGGGATCGTGCTGCCGGCGGCGCGCAGACCTGCGATGAGCCCGGCCTGCATGCCGGCGGAACCGCTGGGGAGGACCATCGCGGCGAGGCCGTCCTGTCTGCTCGGGAGCCCGTTCTCCGCGAGCTGGTCCAGCAGCTCCCAGGCACAGTCGGCGTACCCCAGGGCACCGGTGTCGTTCGAACCGCCCACCGGGATGACGGCCGGCTTCCGGCCCTGCGTGCGCAGCTCCTCCGCGAGCTCCTCGGCGCGCGCCATGAGATCGCTGCCCTGCGGCAGCACCTCCACGCCCTCGGCTCCCAGCAGGTCGAACAGCAGGAAGTTGCCCGTGAACTCCGGCGGGTTGCCGCCGGGTGCCGCACTGCCGGTTGCAGGGCCGGCTTGGGGCCCATCCTCCAGCACCAGGTCCTCCTCGAGCACCAGGTGGCACTCCAGCCCCTCCCGCCGGGCCGCGGCCAGCGTGAGGCGGCAGTGGTTGGACTGCACCCCGCCGGCCGTCACGAGGGTGTCGGCGCCTGCGGCGAGCGCCTCTGCGACGAGGAACTCGAGCTTGCGGGTCTTGTTCCCACCCTGTGTGAGGCCCAGCTGGTCGTCGCGCTTGATCCAGATCTGCGGACCGCCCAGCGCCGCGCTCAGGCGCGGCAGGTGTTCGAGCGGGGTGGGGCCGTTCGTGTACCGGCGACGCGGGACGGCGCGGAGGGCAGGGAGCCCGTCCCTCTGTTCTGCTTCACCCACGGTCAGTTCCCTTCTCCTCGGAACCGCTCACAGCGGCGTTCTCTGTTCCCTCTGGGCCCGCAGCTGCAACCCCCACCGATCCCCCTGCACCTGCGCCCGCAACCGCGGCCTCGGCGGCGGCATCCTCCGCGGCCTCGGCGGCCTTGGTCTTCTCCATCCAGTCCTTCCCGTCCAGGATCCGGGCGACGAGCATGGACGAGGACTGGTCGCCCACCGCGTTGACCGTGGTCGCCGGCGCGTCCACGACGGTGCCGATGATCTGGATGACCGGCAGCGCGGCCGGCGGGAAGCCGTAGAGCGTGATGATCATGAGCTCGCCGATGAAGCCGCCGGAGGGGATGCCCGCCATCACCATGCCGGAGAGCAGGGCGAAGCCGATCGCCGTGAGGAGGGTGCCGGGAGTGAAGAAGTCGCGCTCGAAGATCGCGAAGAGGAAGGCGATCTTGAGGATCGCGCTCAGGCAGGAGCCCTCCATGTGGATGGTGGCGCCGATGGGGATGATCGTCTCCCGCACGTCCCTGGGCACGCCGATCCGCTTGCCCGCACGCAGATTCGCGGGGATCGCGGCGACGGAGGACGAGGTGCCCACGGAGACCGCGAGCGGCTCGATGATGTTCTTCCAGAACGCGGTGAAGCCTCTCCGCCCGCCGGCCAGGAACGCGTAGAGGGAGAAGGCGATGAGGAAGTAGCCGATCGACACCGGGAAGTAGACGAGGAACGCCCGGAGGTAGCCGCCCACCAGCTGCGGGCCCAGCTCGCCGATCAGCGAGGCGAAGTAGGCGCCCAGGCCGATCGGGGCGTAGTACATGATGAGGGAGGTGAACCGGAGGAAGACCTCGGACCCGGACTGCAGGAAGTCGTTGAACGGCTTCCCCTTGGCCCCCAGGCTGCTGGTGGCGAAGCCCACGAGGATCGCGAAGACGATGAGCGCGAGCATGTTCTCCGCGGAGAGCAGCTTGGAGAAGTCGTCCACCACGAAGGTGGAGACGATCTGGTCGCCCAGGGACCCCGGATCCTCGACGGCCTCCGGTTCCGGCAGCGCGATGTCCAGACCCTCGGTGGGCTTGAAGATCCACAGCGCCGCGATCATGAGGACGGAGGCGACGGCTCCGGTGGCGAGGAAGACGCCCATCATCCCGCCGAGGATCCCGCCCAGCCGTTTGGCGGACTGCATGCCCGCCACCGCCGAGGCGATGGAGAGGAACACGAGCGGCACCACGAGCGTGAACATCATGTTGATGAAGACGGTGCCGAGCGGCTTGAGGACCGCCGCCCGCTCACCGAACACGAGCCCGATGATCGCACCGATGACCACGCCGGTGAGGATGGCGAGGGGGAACCGGTAGTTCCGGAGGGCGGTCCTGAACCTCGACCCCGAGGCCGAGGAAGGCGCGGAGCCGGAGGGGCGTGCTGAGGACATCGGGGGCCTTTCTCGTCTGCGGCGCGGCTGGCCGCCGCGGATGCACACAGTGCACCACAGATGCGCCGGGAACGCACTGCGGCACCCTGTCGCGAAGGACACGCCGTGCCCTTGTCCCGCACGGCGGCCTGCCCGCATGATGAGGGCATGGTCAACGGTGTCCTTCGCTCAGGTGTCCCTCCCGTCAACGCCCGCGTCGCCTCGCTGGGAGGCTCGCCCATCCGCGAGCTGCTGCGGATCTCGACCTCCCCCGGCATGATCAGCTTTGCGAGCGGCTCACCGGCCAACGAGCTGTTCGACGTCGCCGGAGTGGCGCGGTCCTACGCGGAGGTGCTCGCGGCGGAAGGGCCCCGGGCGCTCCAGTACTCCTCCACGGAGGGAGAGCCGGAGCTGCGCGCGCGGATAGGCGCCTTCCTCACCGCCAAGGGCATCTGGAGCACCGCCGAGGACATCATCATCACCTCGGGCTCGCAGCAGGGTCTGGGGCTCATCGGCCAGGTGGTCCTCGAGGAGGGCGCCGTCGTCCTCACGGAGAACCCCACCTTCGTCTCCGCCCTCCAGGCCTTCGCCCTGGGCGGCGCGCAGTTCCGCGCTGTGGAGACGGACGAGCACGGCATGGTGCCCGAGGCCCTGGAGGCGGCCATCGTGAGGCACTCGCCGCGAGCGGTCTACACCATCCCCACCTTCCAGAACCCCACCGGCGTGACCACGCCCCGGGAGCGCCGCAACGAGCTCGCGGACGTCCTCGCGCGGCACGACGTGTGGCTCATCGAGGACGATCCCTACTCGGAGATCCGCTTCCGCACAGAGCCCCACTCGCCCATCGCCTCGGACCCGCGACTGGCGGGGAAGTCCCTCTACCTGGGCACGCTCTCGAAGATCCTGGCACCGGGCCTGCGGATCGGGTGGATCCGCGGACCGCAGGAGATCCTCGACGTCCTCACGACGACCAAGCAGGGGATGAGCCTCCAGACCTCCACCATCGACCAGCTCGCGGCCCTGCACTGGTGGGAGCACAACGATCTGGAGGAGAAGCTGGACCCCGTGCGCGCGGAGTACATGCGGCGCCGGGACACGATGGTCGACGGGCTCGCGCACGCCCTGCCGGAAGGATCCACGTTCAACCGGCCGGACGGCGGCATGTTCGTCTGGGCGAGCCTGCCGGAGCCCTACGACGCCAACCACGCCCTCTCCGTGGCGATCGCCGACGGGGTCGTGTACATCCCCGGTTCGCACTTCTACGTCGCGGATCCGGTGCCGGGCACCCTGCGGCTGAGCTTCGTCTCGACCTCCGTGGAGCGCATCGAGGAGGGGATCGAGCGCCTGCACGCGGTGTTCACCTACGACTACCAGATCTGAGCGCGTCCTCCTCTTCGTCTGGCGGCGAGGCCGGGGCACGCTGTCTCTGACGGCCGGCCTACGCTGCCTTTCACAGGCTTCCTACGCTGCCTTCTGCAGGCATCCTGCACTGCCTTCTGCAGCCGGGAATCCGCATGCCGCACCGGTCACGGCCTCTACACTCTCCCCATGAGTGCTCACCTCGCCCATGCCCGTCCCGGCCTGCCCGGGCGCCTGCGGCCCGCCGCGCCGGAAGCCCACCTCGTCCTTCCCGTCCCCCGCCTCGGCCCCCGCCCGTGAATCGCCTGGTCCGGGCCGTCCTGAGCCTGTTCGCCGCGCCGCGGGTGAATATGCGCGAGGACTATGCGAAGGTCCGCCGCCTGCAGCGGCAGCTCGCGGCGCGGCCCGTGCCCCGGTATCGCGCACTCGACCGGCAGATCCTCTCCGCGGACGGTGAGCACCAGATCCCCGTGCGCGTCTTCCGCCCCCGCGAACAGCGCCGCGAGGAGATCCTCCTGTTCTTCCACGGCGGCGGCTGGGTGACCGGCGACATCGAGAGCTACACGCCCGCCTGCGCCGCGATGGCGGACCTCACCGGGTGCGTCGTCGCCTCCGTCGACTACCGGCTCGCCCCCGAACATCCCTTCCCCGCCGGGCTGGACGACTGCGTGCGGGTCGCCCGCCAGCTGCTGGACGACCCACAGCGCGCGGGCATCGAGGACCCGGGGCGCATCGTCCTCGTGGGCGACTCCGCGGGCGGCAACCTCGCCGCGGCCGTCTCCCTGCTGCTGCACGAGCAGGGCCACCGCGGGGTCAGTCGGCAGATCCTCCTCTATCCGGTCACCTACTGGGACCACTCCCCGGACACCTCCCCGTTCGCCTCCGTCCGGAACCACGGTGAGGGCTACCGGCTCACCAGCACGGAGGTCCAGGACTACATGGAGCTCTACGTGCCGGATCCCGCCCAGCGGCAGGACAGGCTCGTCGCCCCGCTCATGGCCGAGGACCTCTCCGGTCAGCCGGAGACCCTGCTCCTCACCGCGGAGCTGGATCTGCTCTGCGACGAGGGAGAGGCCTACGGCCGCGCACTGGCCGCGGCGGGCACCCCCGTGCACATGCACCGCGTGGAAGGGGCGCTGCACGGCTTCATCGCACTCCCCCGCTTCGCCCGGCCGCTGCGTGAGGCCTACGAGGTGATCAACGCCTTCCTCGACGCCGCGGACGACGCCGCCCCACAGCCCGGTGCCGCAGGTGCACGGCCGGACGGCACCGGATCACAGCTGGACGGCACCGGCCCGCACGAGACGAAGGGGCTCCCGTGACCCGCCGCGCATGGGTGCGTCTGGACAACGCCTCCAACATCTTCCTCGCCGCCCGCAGCGAGGCGGACCCCAAGGTCTTCCGCCTCAGCGCGGAGATGGATCACGAGGTGGACCCTGCACTGCTGCAGACCGCACTCGACGAGACGTTCGACCGGTATCCGCTCTACCACGCGGTGCTGCGCAGGGGCGTCTTCTGGTACTACCTGCAGGACAGCGATCTGCGTCCGCAGGTCGTCCCCGAGACCCTCCCCACCTGCGCTCCTCTCTACCGGGGAGAGCGTCACAGCCTGCTGTTCCGCGTGATCCGCTCCCGGCGGCGGATCGTCCTCGAGGTCTTCCACGCGCTCTCCGACGGCACCGGCGCCCTCTGGTTCCTCACGGACCTCGTCACCGCCTACGTCCGGCTGCGGTTCCCGGAGGAGCACAGCCCGGAGACGGGGGGCGCCGCCGGCTCGCTCGAGACCGGCGGCGCCAGCATCGCGCCGCTGGATCCCGGCCAGACCGCGGCCACACGCCCGGACTCCTCCGCGGACCGGATCGGCGCGAACGTCGCCCTCGACCCCGCCGTGCCGCCTTCCGCCTCGCCGGAGACCGCCGTACCTCCGGACGAGCCCGCTGCCGAGGTCTCCCCCGGCAACACCCTCACGACGGACAGCTTCGCCCACCATTTCCGCAGGCGCAGGCACAGGCACAGGCGCCGGCGGGCAGCGGCCCAGGCGGAAGGGACGGCGGCCGAGGCCGGTGCGGGCCCTGCACCCGTTCCCGAGCCCGCGGACCCCGCGGCGGCTGACGAGGACACCGCGCAGCCCGTCGGGCACCGCGGCCTCGGCCGGTTCGTGGGCGCCTCGACGGCACGCACCCATACGGTGAGGGGGACCCGCACACCGGACAACCGGACGCGGGCGGTGGAGCTCACGATGCCGGCGGCCGAGGTCCTGGGGCTGGCACGTGCGGAGGGCGTCTCTCTCACGATGTACCTCACGGCCGTGTTCTTCGAGGCCGTGAGGCTCTCCTCCGGACAGGGTGAGCAGCGGGGCGATCTGGGGAGGTCCCCCACCCTCGCGGCTTCGGTCCCGGTGAACCTGCGGCAGTTCTTCCCCTCGACCTCCGCCCGGAACTTCTTCGCGACGGTGCGGGTGGAGCACACGTACGGCGAGGAGCGCACTCGCGACGGGGACCGGGAGGACGCTCCCGCTGACGGGATCGGAGCGATCTGCCGGAACATCGATGCGCAGTTCCGCCCGCAGGCCGCTCCGGCCGCGCTCGAATCGAAGCTGCGCCGGTTTATCCGCTTCGAACGGATGCTCGCGCTGCGGGTGGTGCCGCGGCCGCTCAAGGACGTGGTCCTCGGCCTCTTCAACCGCGCCAGCAACCGCGGCCTCACCGTGGCGGTGTCCAACCTGGGGCGCGTGAGCCTGCCGGAGCCGGCCGAGGCGCACGTGGGGCGGATGCTGTTCCACGTCTCCGCCGTGCGTCCGCAGTTCTGCGCGATCTCGCACGGCGGACTGCTCACCGTCACCTTCACCTCGCCGTTCGCGGAGACGGACCACGTGCGGGAGTTCGCGCGGATCCTCTCGGGAAAGGGTGTGCCCCTCACGGTCGCCGCCGCCCGGGTGACGGAGGATGAGCTGGCCGGGATCTCCGGCGGAGAGGCAGGACGATGAGCCGCTGCCCGGAGTGTGCCGTGGACGTCGAGGGCGTCTGGGAGGGATGCCCGCTCTGCGGAGCACAGCTCGACGGGGAGCCGGTCCCCGGTCCGCTGCCGGACGTACCGCTGAGCTTCTCCCGGCGGAGACTCCTCACAGTGCTGTTCCTCGCCTCGCTGGGGGTGATCGCCGCCTCGTTCCTCGCGCAGCTCCTGTTCCGCCGCGGCGAGGACAGCGTGGGCACCTTCCGCTCCGCCTGGCTGGGCGTGGCCTCCATGTGGCTCGTCGTCCTCATGGCGGTGCGCAAACGGCGCAACGTGGCGAAGGGGACGGTGTACCTGGTGGTGCTGGTGAGCGGCGTGTGCGCCTACTGGGACTATCTCTCCGGGTGGAACGGCTGGGCGCTGAGCTGGGCCATCCCCCTCGTCTGCGCCTCTGCCACCGCCGCCGTCCTCATCACCGTCCGGGCCATGCGCATGGAGGTGGGCGAGCACGTGGTCTACAGCTGGCTGACGGTGCTGCTGGGCCTCGCGCCCCTCGTCTTCCTCGCCCTCGGCTGGGTGGAGGACGACCCGGTGCCCTCGCTGCTCTGCGGAGCGCTCACCCTCATCGCCCTGGCGCTGGAGCTGGTGCGCGTCCGCGAGATGCGCCATGAGCTGGCCAAACGCCTGCACCTGTGAGCGCCGGTCCCGCCCCGGCCACAGTCCAGCGCCCCTGCCCTCTTGCGTGCAGGAAGAAACTGTGCTATCACATTCTCACCACGGGCCTCGAAGAGGACCGTGGGGATCAGGCATGACTCGTTCGCAGGCGAAGGAGGGATGCTCAGTGGCTCGCACCCACACAGATCTGTTCCGGCACGGCGTCCCGCCGGATCGACCCGGGCGTCGAGAGTGCGGCCGCACGGACGCCTACCGCTCCGGCCGGGGAGTGTGAGACCGGTGGACACCCTGGTGCTCGGAAGCAGCGAGGCCTGTGAGACGGACGAGGCCTTCCTCGACATCGTCCTCACCGATCCGGACCTCCGCGCGCTCGACGCGCGCCTGTCGCGCATCGACGCCTCCCCGACGGATTCGCCCTGCGCCTGTGCCGCCCGCGGCTTCCGCCTGCCGAGGGCCTCGGCACCCCTGACGGGCACCGGCCGGCCGCCGCCGAGGCCGCGCCCGCACCAACGGTCTCCTCCGCTCGCGTGAACGCATGTCCGGTTCCGCAGGGAAGGAGGTGGGATCTCGGCTCTTCCGCACCAAGGCGCCTGGCATGCTCCGCCCGCATCGGGTTCCTCCTGCAGTGCGCGGAGCACCGCATCCGCTCGGCACCTGCGTCACGACGACGCGAGTTCCGCGGGCCGACTGCCACCGCCTCGACGGCGCCCGGCTCCGGCCGGGCGCCGTTCCTCTGCCTGCGGTGGGTCCCGCTTCCCGGGAGCCCCGCCTCCGGGCCTCGGCTCCCCGGCCCCCTGCCCCTCTGCCGCCGGTCACCCACCGCCTCCGCACCTCGGCCCCACCGCCCATTGGGTAGCCTGCTCCCATGAGCGACTGCGTCTTCTGCCGCATCACTGCAGGTGCGGAACCTTCCGTCACGGTGTTCGAGGACGAGAGCACCCTCGCGTTCATGGACGCCTTCCCCGGCTCGGACGGTCACCTGCTCGTGGTGCCCAAGCGCCACAGCAGGGACCTGCTGGAGATCCCCGAGGACGACCTCCTGGCGGTGACGCGCACCGCACGGCGCCTCGCCCGTGCGGTCGTGGAGGAACTCGGCGCGGACGGGGTGAACCTCCTCAACAACTGCGGCGCCCAGGCGTGGCAGAGCGTGTTCCACTTCCACATGCACGTGATCCCGCGCTATGCGGACGGCTCGAAGGACTCGCTCACGCTGCCGTGGCCGGTGGGAGTGCCCGGCGACCCGGAGCTGCGCGCGGACCTGGGTGCCCGCCTCACCTCGGCACTGCAGGGGTGACTCGCTCACACGGAGAGGAGGCAGCGATGCGCACAGAGACCATGACCGAGGATCCCGTCGTCGCCGCCCTCGCACGCAGAGAACCTCTGACCTGGCTTCGGACCGATCTGCCGCCGGCGGCGCAGGCGCTCGCGGAGGCCGGCCTCCGCGAGGACCTGGTCGCCGAGGCGGCGGCCCGGTTGCAGAGGTTCGCACCATGGTTTGCGGAGACCTTCCCGGAGACGCGTGAGCGCGGCGGGATCGTCGAGTCGGACCTCGATGACGCGCCGCAGATCCAGTCCGCCGTCGACGCACACACAGGCGTCCCGCTGCAGGGCAGGCTGCTCCTCAAACGGGACGACTCCCTGCCGGTGAGCGGGTCGATCAAGGCCCGCGGAGGCTTCCACGAGGTCCTGGAGTTCGCGGAGACCGTGGCCGAACGCTGCGGGTTCGACCCCGCAGATCGAGGCACCTACAGTTCTTCCGGCTTCCGCGATGCTGCCGGCGGGTTCCGGGTCGTGGTGGGTTCCACGGGAAACCTGGGGCTCTCCATCGGCATCCTGAGCGCCGCGCTGGGCTTTTCCGTCACCGTCCACATGTCTGCGGATGCGCGCGCGTGGAAGAAGGATCTGCTGCGCAGCCGCGGCGTGGAGGTCGTCGAACACGACGGCCCCTTCGACGAGGCGGTCGCCGCAGGCCGTGCCTCCGCGGCCGGGGATCCCCGCACGCACTTCGTCGACGACGAGAGCTCCGTGAGCCTGTTCGCCGGCTACGCGACTGCCGCGGAGAGGCTCAAGGCGCAGCTGGACGAGGCAGGGGTACGGGTCGACGCCGCACACCCCCTCATCGCCTACCTGCCCTGCGGGGTGGGAGGCGGGCCCGGCGGCGTCACCTACGGGCTCACCCGCGCATTCGGTGACGCGGTCCGCTGCGTCTTCGTCGAGCCGGTGCTCTCGCCGGCCATGGCCCTGGGAGTGCGTTCCGGCCTGCACAGCGACATCTGCGTTCAGGACATCGGGCTGCCCGGCCTGACCGCCGCCGACGGTCTGGCCGTCTCACGCCCCTCGCGATTCATCGGCGAGCGGCTGACCGCGTGCGTCGCAGGATTCGCCACCGTCCACGACGAGGTGATGCAGGCCGGAGTGAGCATGCTCGACGACGCGGAGGGCATCCGCGTGGAGCCCTCCGCCGCAGCCGGTCTCAGCGTTCCCTGGCGGGTGGCCGCTGCGGTCGCCGCGCAGCGCATCGCTGCCGACTGGGACTCCCCGGACACCACGCACCTGGTCTGGCTCACCGGCGGCAGCATGGTCCCACCGGCGGAGATGGAGCACTACCTGGCACAGGGCCGTGCGCAGGAGGGGCGGTTCTCCGCCGCAGGCACCCTGTTCCTGGACTGAGTCCCCGGGCCGGAGGCTCGCCGCGCAGCCCTGCCAGACGCCACCATAAAACTACGATTCTCACGTGATCACTGTGCCCAGCCATTCTTCGAAGAACGGCTGGGCACAGTGATCACACAACGGATGAAGCGGGGCAACGGGGGCACAGAGCAGGTGACGGCGTGCTGCGTCCGCCCGCCTCACAGCCCCAGCAGGTCCGGCAGTCCGTTGCTGAGCACCGGCACGAAGGTCACGAGCATGAGCACCACGATGCCCACACCCAGGAACGGCCAGATGCCCTTCACCGCGGTCATGAACGGGATCTTCGCGATGCCCGCGGCGACGAACAGGTCGATCCCCACCGGCGGAGTGATGAGCCCCAGCGCCAGGTTCATCGTCATCATCACGCCGATCGTCGTGATGTCCATGTCCAGCTCCAGCATCACCGGCACGAACAGGGGGACGAACAGGTAGAACGCGGAGATCGCATCGATGAACATGCCCGCGATCAGCAGGATGAGGTTGATGAGGAGGACGATCACCACCCAGTTGTCCGTGAGGCTCAGCAGCCAGTCCGCCACCGTCCGGGCGATCTGGTTCCGGGTGATCACGTAGGCGAAGACCGTGGCCGTGGCGATGATGAGCATGATGCGCCCCGAGGCCAGACCCGCCGTGACGAACAGCGTGGGAAGGTCCTTCAGCTTCAGCTCACGGACGACGAACAGACCCACGACCAGTCCGTAGACGCACGCGACGGCAGCGGATTCCGTGGGCGTGAAGATGCCGCCGTAGATGCCGCCGAGGATGATGACGGGCACCAGCAGACCGGGCACTGCCCGGTAGAACGCCCTCCAGATCTCCGGCCACGAGGCCCTCTGGGTGCGCACCACATCGACGCTGAGCGCGGGTGCCGGCTCGTCGTCCACTGCGAGCACGGCATTCGCAGCACCGGCGCTCACGCCGCCACCGGCAGCCACTCCGCCCGAGGCCGCTGCGGCTCCGGCAGCAGCACTGCCCTCACGCACGCCACCGGCGACATCGCCGCCCCCGGGCTCACCGGCCTCGGCGACGTTCCCCGCCTGCTCACGGCGGGAGCCCCGGCGGCTGATGCGCCCCATCGCGAGGTCCGCGTGCTGCTTGGCGTTCGCCTTGGCCGCCTCTCCTGCGCGCGGCAGGAACACGGCGACGATGTAGAGCCCGACGAGGAGGATGAGGCCCGGGACCACGCCGGCCATGAACAGGCGACCGATGGACACCCGTTCGTAGTCCGCCGCGACCACGGCGAACACGATGTAGGCGATGCTCGGCGGGATGATGATGCCGAGCTCGCCCGCGCTGGCCACCAGCGAGGCCGCGTGCCGCCGGGAATAGCCCTTCTTCGCCAGAGCGGGGATGAGGATGCCGCCGATCGCTGCGACCGTCGCGGGCCCGGAGCCGGAGATCGAGGAGAAGAGCAGCGCCACGAGGATGGTGGTGAGGGCGATACCGGTCTTCCGATGGCCCACGCAGGCATCCGCGAACTCGATGAGCCGGGCGGAGATGCCGGTGACCTCCATGATGGTCCCGGCGAGGATGAAGAAGGGGATCGCCAGCAGCGTCTCCGAGGACAGGCCCGCGTACAGCACGCTGGACGCGGGGATGAGCCCCTGCAGACCCGACTGCCAGATGATGGCGGCGAAGGCGGACAGGCCCATCGAGAACGCCACCGGAACGCCCAGGAGCAGCAGCACCGCGAAGGTGCCGAAGAGGATGAGTTCGATCATGGCTGGGTCGCCTCCTCGTGAGCGCGGATGTCCTCCGCCTCCTTCACCGCCGCTTCTTCCTCACTGACGAAGGTCTCCCCACCGCGCAAGGCGATGACGGCCACCTGGATGGCTCGGACGGCTCCCAGCAAGGCGCCGAACGGCAGCGCGAGCGAGAAGATCCACTGGGGGAACCCGAGCGCCGGGGTGAGCCTGCCGCTGGCGGCCTGCTTCTCCGCCATGTCCGCGCCCACCCACAGGAAGAGCGCGTAGAACACCAGCATCGCCGCGCACACGCCCACGATCACCAGCGTGCGGGGCAGGCCTCGCAGAGAGTCCCGCAGCAGGCTGAAGCTCGGATGGGAGCCCTGCCTGGTGACGGCCGAGGCGCCCACGAGGGTCAGCAGGACGGCCAGGTTGACGATCAGCTCGCCGGTGAAGGAGAGCGATCCGTGGAACACGTACCGCGCCACGACATTCACGAACGCCACCATGGTGATGACGAAGAAGGAGACGGCGATGAGGGTGTTCTCGATGAGAGTGAGGGTCTTGTCGAACATGGGAGCACCGGCTTCCGCGTAGGGGCAGGACGGTGAGCCGCGGCGGTGGGGACCGATCAGTCCCTCACCGCCGCAGTCTCACATCAGCCCTGCGGCTGCACCTTGTCGAAGATCTCCGGCGTCCACTCGCCCTCGTACTTCGCGTACACGGGCTCCATCGCCGTCCGGAACTCCTCGAGCTGCTCGGGCGTGAGCTCCGTGACCTCCATCTGCCCCTCCAGCTCCGTGAGCTGCTCGTCCGCGAGGTCGCGGTTGAGCTGGACCTGGTACTCGTTGGCCTCCGCGGCGGCCTCCGTGACGATCTGCTGGTCCTCCGGGCTCAGCTCGTCGAACATGCCCTTGTTCATGCCCAGCAGGAGGGGGTCGTAGACGTAGTTCCACAGGGTCAGGTTCTTCTGGACCTCGGCCAGGCTGGAGGAGTGGATGATGTCCAGCGGGTTCTCCTGGCCGTCGATCGTGCCGTTCTGCAGGGAGGTGAAGACCTCCGCCCAGTTCATCGAGACCGGGTCCGCGTCCAGCTCCTTGTAGATGTCGAGGAACAGCGCGGAACCCGCGACCCGGAACTTCATGCCGGCGAGGTCCTTAGGCGCAGTGACCTCCGTGTCCGCGTTGGTGAGCTGGCGGAAGCCCGATTCCCCGAAGCCCAGGAACTCGATGCCCATCTCGTCGAGCAGCTGGTCGTAGGCCTCGGCCCCCGTGCCCTCGAGCACCGGGTCCACCTCTTCGAGGCTCTCGAACAGGAAGGGCGCCGTGATCGCGCCGAACCGCTGGTCGATGCCGGAGTAGATGATCGGCGAGTTGTAGGAGAAGGCCTTGCTGCCGTCGGCCAGCATCTCCACACCCGCGGCCGGGTCGCCGCCGGAGAGCTGCTCGTTGGCCACGATGTTCAGCGTCATCCGGCCGTCCGACTTCTCGTCGAGCAGCTCGCCGAACTTCTCGGCACCCTTGTACCAGGTGGAGCTGTCGGAGGTCGTGATGGTGAAGTCCCACGTGTAGGAGCCGCCCTCGCCTCCGCCCCCGCTGCCGGAGCACCCGCTCACCACCAGAGCGGTCGCCGCCGTGGCGCCGGCGAGCATCAGTGCCTTCTTCTTCATCAGTCTCTCCCTCGAGCCGGTGGACCTCGTCGTCACTCACAGCGCCAGCCGGAGGTCCGCGTCGGCGCGTAGAGGGAAATCTACTCAGGGGTGACATGCCGCACAAGAAGCGTTCCACTATGCGGTCCGCCTGTCCTCGAGCACAGGCCCGAAAGCGTGGCACGGGCCCCGAATCAGCCGTCATCGCGTTCCGTCTCCTGGAACCGTGGATGCTCGCCGAGCGGTCCGTGCCCTACAGTGAGCGCGTGACACAGAACACGCCGCTCATCGTCCCCGGTCGTCCGGTGAAGCACCCCGGCAGCGCAGCAGCGGTGCGGACGACCCTCGCACACGGCAGGACCCGCCCCCGTGCGGTCACGGATCTCCTCCGCACGGACGCGGACGACCGCTCCCCCACCGCCCTGCTCGACCTCGTCGCCTGCGCGGTCGAGGCCGCAGGGGCTGATTCCGGCATCGTGGAGCTGGGGCCGGTGGATCTCCCGTCCGTCTCCTACTGCTTCCCCGCCTACGGCGACTCCACTCACCCGATGCTGTACTCCGCCACGCACTCCAGCGCGGGCACCCTGCTCCGCGGCACCGCGACGGTGGGCTTCCGGCGCGATAGCCCCGGTGCGCCGCTCACCCGCTGGGCGCACTTCCACGTCTCATGGACGGATCGGGAGGGCACGCTGCGGGGCGGGCATCTGTGGCCGGAGACCACCGCCGCGGGTCCACTCGTCCAGTCGACCGTCTGGCCCCTCTACGGCATCACGCTCGTCAACCGGCTCGACGAGGAGACGCAGCTGCCCGTCTTCTTCCCGGAGCAGAACGGCCGCAGCACCGCGGACGGCGACCGTCCTGCGCTGTTCGCCCGCGTGCACCCCAACGAGGAGATCGGCACGGTGATCGCAGATCTCACCCGCCGCCACGGGCTCGAGGGCGGCAGCGTGGTGGGCGGCACCGGCAGCATCGTCGGCGCGATCTTCGAGGACGGTCGCCGGGTGGAAGGGCCCGCGACCGAGGTCATCACCCTGGGCGGAGCGCTGAGCGGCACGGAGCCGCGGCTGACCTCCACCCTCATCTCCGCCTCCGCCGAGGTCCACGGCGGCGTCCTCGCCCCCACCGGCAATCTGGTCGGAGCGACGTACGACCTCATGCTCGCCGGGCCGCAGGACTGAGCGGCCTGCAGAAGCCCTCCCGAGCCTCGGCACCATCCGGACCGCGGGCCTGACCGGCCTGCGCGGCCTCTCCCGCACCTCGGCACCGGCGGGGTGCGGGAGAGGCTGCGTCCCCGGGCCGTCCGCTCAGCTCATCACCGCGCCGCCGTCCACACGCAGGATCTGACCGGTCACGAACTGCGCCGCCGGCGAGGCGAGGAAGGCGACAGCACCCGCGATCTCCTCGGGCCTGCCCATCCTCCGGATGGCCTGCCCGCTGAGCTCGTAGTCCTGCCCCACCGTCAGCGCGGACTCCACGGGCCCGGGAGCCACCGAGTTGCAGCGGATCCCGTGGATCCCCACCTCCTTCGCCACCCACTTGGTGAGTGCGATGATCCCGCCCTTGCTCGCGGAATAGGCAGGGCCGGAGCGGGCACCGGCCTCGCCGTCGGAGACCGCTCCCCCGTTGATCCCGGAGATCGAGGAGATGTTGACGATGGAGCCCGCGCCGGCCTCCACCATGTGCGGGTAGAGCGCCGCCCGGATGAAGTGGAAGGTGCCGCCCAGGTTGGTCGAGAGATCCCGCTCCCATTCCTCCGCGGAGATCTCGTCGAGGCCCTTGCGGGTGGCGGTGCCCGCGTTGTTCACGAGCACCTCCAGGCCGCCGTGCTCCTCGACGAAGCCCGCGACGGCACGGGTGACGGCCGCCGCGTCGCGCACGTCCAGATCGATCCCGGTCACGCGGGCGTCCGGCACCTCGGCGCCCAGGGCGCGGGCGGCCTCCTGCGCACCCGCGAGGTCGACGATCCCGACCGTCGCCCCGCGTACGGCCAGGGCGAGCGCGATCTGATAGCCGATGCCGCGAGCGGCGCCGGTGACGAGCGCACGCTGCCCGGTGAGGCCGAAGGGGAGGACGGTGTGCGCTGTGTCAGTCATGGGTGACTCCTGATGTGGGGCGGGCGACGATGCCCGAGGGTGGATGAGGTGAGAAGCCGGACGTCTGGAGAACGCACGGAGAGAAGCCGGTGCAGGCCACGTGCCGACCGGAGAGGGGGAAAACGGCTCAGCGTGCCGCCGCGGACGAATGGACGAGGCCGCCGTCGACCGGGAGGACGGTGGCGTTGACGTAGGCGGACTCCGGGGAGGCGAGGAACACCGCGGCCCGGGCCACGTCCTCGGGAGCGCCCATCCTCCCGGTGGGGCTGGCCGCGTGCCGGGCGGCGAGCATCTCCTCGGCATCACCGTGGTGGCCCACGATCGAGGTGTGGATGAGCGGGGTCTCGATGAGGCCGGGAGCGATCGAGTTCGCCCGGATCCCCTCGCGGGCGTAGCGCATGCCCACGGAGTTGGTGAGCTCGATGAGGCCGGCCTTGGAAGCCGCATAGGCGGGGTAGTCGTAGCCCATCCAGCGCAGGCCGCCGGCGGAGGACACGGCGATGATGGAACCGCGTCCGGCGGCGCGCATGTGCGGCACGGCGTGCTTCATTGCGGCGAAGGCGCCGGTGAGGTTGATGTCCAGCGCCCGCCGGAAGCCTGCGACGTCCAGCTCCTCCACGCCGCCGTTGACCACGATGCCCACGTTGTAGTGGAGCACGGTGAGCGCGCCGAAGGCCTCCGCGCAGATGTCCGCGGCCTCCTTGAGCTGCGTCTCGTCGGCGACGTCGGCCACGTGCGTGCGCAGGCGGGTCTCGGCTTCCGGGGTCTCTTCGAGCAGCACGGCCCGCGCCGCCTCGAGAGCGCCCGGCTCACGGTCGACGATGCACACGCGTGCGCCCTCGGTCAGGAATGCCCGGGCCGCGGCGAGGCCGTTGTTGGTCTTCCCGTCCGGGGAGCCGCAGCCCACCGCGAGGATCGTCTCATCTGCGAGCCGGCCGGGCCCGCGCGCCTCAGCTGCGCTCTCGCTCATCGTGCCCTCCCTCTGACCTGCTCCGGCCGAGGACGCAGGGTCGTTGGAATGCTCACTCATCGTGCCCTCCCGCGTCCCTCCGAGAGCTCAGCCCTCAGCTCCTTCCGAGCGATCTTGCCGTAGGCCGTCACCGGCATCTCCTCGACGAAGACGTACTCCTTGGGCACCTTGTAGGCCGCCAGCCGTGCCTTGAGGAAGGCCTTCAGCTCCGCACCCTTGGCGTCCCTCTCGGCCTCCGGCAGCGGCCGGGCCGTCTCCACGACGGCCACGCCCACTTCTCCCCACTGCGGGTCCGGGACGCCCACCACGCAGGTCTGGCTCACGCCGGAGAACGTCTGGATCGCCTCCTCCACCTCGCGCGGATAGACATTGGAGCCGCCGGAGATGAACATGTCCGACTTGCGCCCGGTGAGGAAGAGATAGCCCTGCGCGTTCAGATAGCCCACGTCGCCGGTGTGGAAGACCCCGTGAGCGAAGGCCTCCGCGTTCGCGTCCTCCCTGCCCAGGTAGCCGGCGAAGACCGTGGGGCCGGAGACGCAGACCTCACCCTGCTCACCGGCGGGGAGCTCGCGGCCGTCGTCGTCCATGATCGAGATGACGACTCCGGTGCGCGCCCGCCCGCAGGTGCCGATGCCGGCGGCGTCGACCGGGATGCGGCCGTGCTCCTGAGGCCGCAGCACCGTGATGGAGCCCGTCACCTCAGCGAGACCGAAGTACTGGACGAGGCACGGGCCCAGACGCGCGAGCGCCTTCTCCTGGTCCGAGGCGAGCATGGGCGCACCCGCGTAGACGACGCAGCGCAGCGTGTGGTCCTGAGGTCCGCGCTCCGCGGGGTAGGCGTCCACGATCCGGTTGAGGATGGTCGGGACGGTGAAGGCGTTGGTGACGCCGTGCCGGTCGATGAGCTCCCAGGCCTTCGTCGCGTCGAAGCCCGGACCGGGCACCAGCACGGAGGCGCAGCCGGTGAATACCTGGGCCAGCATGTGGATCCCGGCCCCGTGGGAGAGGGGAGCGATGACGAGGCTCGCTCCGGCCTCGGTCTCCGTGGGGAACAGGTCGCCGTAGTGGTTGGCGAGCACGGCGGCGAGGTGCCGGTGGGTGAACGTCGCGGCCTTGGGCCGTCCGGTGGACCCGGAGGTGAAGAAGTACCAGCAGGGGTCGTCCTCCAGGACCGGGGCGTCGGGCTGCTCCGGAGCGGGCGGCAACGCGTCGAACTCGCCCACCGTGAAGACGTCGCCGTCCCAGCCGGTGGTGCGGAGGGCCTCGACGAAGCCCGTGTGCGCACGGTCCGCGAGCACCGCGGACGGACGCACCTCCTCCGCGATGCCCAGCAGCTCCTCGGTGGACAGCATCGCATTGGGCGGGGCGATGACCGCGCCGGCGCGGAGGATGCCCCAGAAGGCGACGGCGGTGTCCGGCGCGTTGTCCGCCACCAGCATGACCGTGTCGCGCCTGCCGGTGCGTCCGGAGAGCAGAGCCGCGGCCAGCGCCGAGGCCCGCTCGTCCAGGCGTTCCCACGTCAGCACGGTCTCCCCCGCGATCATCGCCGCGTGGGCGGGAATGCGCGCGGCGGTCTGCCGCAGGAATCGGGCGACGTTGACGGCGAGCCGGGGCACGGGGGCGAACGCGGCCGCCGGAGAGGTCGGTGAGACGGGGCCCGGCTGGGAGACGCTGAAGTCCGCGGGGACGGGGGGAACGAACTCCTCCGTGCCGCCGTGGCCCGCGGCAGGACCGTGGCCCGCGGAGGAGGCGCGGCCGGCGGAGGAGGCGCAGGTGGGCGCCTGGCCGTTCACAGCAGTGCTCATCAGCGGCTCCTCACGAGGACGGAGGCGAAGTTGGAGACGGCGAGTCCGCCCATGTTGAAGACTCCGGCGAGCTCCGCCTCGGGGACCTGCAGTCCGGGGGCCGTCCCGGTCAGCTGTGCGGCCGCCATGACGTGCATGGACACGCCGGTCGCGCCGATGGGGTGCCCCTTGGACTTGAGGCCGCCGGAGGGGTTGACCGGCAGCTCACCGTCGAAGGCGGTGAGACCGGAGTCGATGGCCTCGGCTCCGTGCCCCTGCGGGGCGAGGCCGAAGGCCTCGTACTCGAGCAGCTCCGCGATGGTGAAGCAGTCGTGGGTCTCGAGCAGCGAGAGATCGCGGATGCCGATCCCCGCCTGGGCGAGCGCCTGATCCATCGCCGCTTTCGCACCGGAGAGGACCAGCGGATCCGCACGCCGGGAGAGGGGGAGGGCCTCGTTCGCATTGCCCATGCCGCGCCAGCGCACGGCCTTCTCCGCGGAGGCCGCGAGGTCCGGGGAGACGATGACGAGCGCGGCGGCGCCGTCGGAGACGAGCGAGCAGTCCGTCCGGCGCAGGGGTTCGGCCACGTAGGGGTTCTTCTCGCTCACGGTGGAGCAGAACTCGAATCCCAGGTCCTTCTGCATCTGAGCGAGCGGATTGTGCGCACCATTGGCGTGATTCTTCGCAGCGATCCGGGCGAGCGAATCCGAGATGTCTCCGTGCCGGTCGATGTAGCGGCGTGCGAGCTCCCCGAACACCCCGGCGAAGGAGCCGTACTGTTCCTCCTCCGCGCGGTAGCTCGCGGTGAGGAGGACGTCGTTGACCGTGCTGCCGGAGACCGCCGTCATCTTCTCCGCGCCGATCACCAGTGCTGCCTTCGCCCTGCCGGAGGCCACCTGATCGTAGGCGGCGAAGACCGCGGTCGAACCGGTGGCGCAGGCGTTCTCGTGACGGTGCGCCGGGGTGTGAGCGAGCTCCGGGATCTCCACGCCCAGAAGTGCCGCCTCGAACCCCTGCGAGCTGAAGCCGTTGTTGTAGACGCCCACGTGGATCGCGTCGATGTCCACCGGGTTCAGACCCGCGTCCGCGAGTGCACCCCGGGCGGCCTCGGCCATCATCTCCTGCAGGCCGTCCTCCCGCTTGCCGAACTTCAGGTGGGACCAGCCTGTGATCGCCGGTGTGGTCATTTCTCCTCCTCGAGATGCGGGTGTGGTGCGAGTGCCGCGGCTTCGTGCCTCAGCGCGGCGACGATCTGTGTGAGCCGGGGCTCCTGCAGGCGGCTGCGGATGCTCGCCACGGAGAGCGCACCCCGCACGGCACCGCCCGGCCCCGGGGGAAGAGCCACGCCCGCCGCCCAGGACTCCTCCACGACCATCCCGGTGTTCAGCGCCCAGCCGGTCTCCCGCGTCGCCGCGAGCGCCTGCGCGAACTGCTCACTGCGGAGGGTCCGGCCGGAGGAGGTGGACTCGTCGAAGGTGCGGGCGTTCTCCTCCTGCACCCGGTCCGCCTCGTCCTCCGGGAGTGCGCCGAGGATCGCCAGGGCACCCGCGCCGATGCCCAGCGGGTGCCGGTCCCCCACGGCCAGGACGTTGTTCCTGAAGGGGCCGTTCCCGTCCTCACGCAGGACGCAGACGGACACGGTGCCGGTCCGCTCCGTGTAGAAGCAGGTGTCGCCGGTGAATGCGGCGAGCCTCCGGAGCGCGTCGGAGACCGCGCTGAGGTCGCGGTGCGCCTGCCCAGCGAGGGTGCCCAGGCGGATGAGGCCTCGGCCGAGGACATAGCCGCTCTGGGCGTCGCCGCCCACCAGGCCCACCTCCTGCAGTGCACGCAGCAGCCGGTGGACGGTGGACTTCGCCAGTCCGGTGTCCTCGGCCAGCCGCGCGAGGCTCAGGGAGGCGCCCTCCTGCTCCTGGGCCCGGCCCAGAGCATCGAGGATCGTCGCGGCACGACGGAAGGAGCGGTTCCCATCGTTCCGTTCAACGGAACTCTGATCTGCATTCGCCTCGTCGCGCATAGTGGGAAGTGTGGATCAACAGCGCATGACCCCGCAAGAGACGTACCGCCATATGGAACGGTGAAGAGAAACACGGTGAGGCCCGTCCTCACTGAACACATTCAGTTCGTCGATTCGCCGAGGTGAGTTCGCCGTTCCGCACCACTGAGTTCGCCGATTCGCCGGTTTGCACCGCCGCGCTCTCGCCCATGTCTCACTTCACATCGACGAAGACGCTTCTGAGCGATGCGAAGTGAGACATGGGCACAGGGTGCGGGAAGCACACGGTGCCGGAGGCCCAGGGTGCGGCAGGTGCAGGCGGATCAGCACTCCACGACGTTGACCGCCAGGCCGCCCATCGCCGTCTCCTTGTACTTGTGGCTCATGTCCTCGCCCGTGGCCTTCATCGTCGCGATGACCTCGTCGAGCGAGACGAAGTGCCGGCCGTCGCCCCACAGCGCCATCTTCGCCGCGTTGATGGACTTCCCCGCGCCGATGGCGTTGCGCTCGATGCACGGCACCTGCACGAGCCCGGCGATCGGATCGCACGTGAGCCCGAGGTTGTGCTCCATCGCGATCTCCGCGGCGTTCTCCACCTGCTCCACCGTGCCTCCGAGCACCTGGGCGAGGCCTCCGGCGGCCATCGAGGAGGCCGAGCCCACCTCGCCCTGGCAGCCCACCTCCGCCCCGGAGATCGAGGCCCGCTCCTTGTAGAGGACGCCGATGGCGCCGGCGGTGAGGAGGAAGCGGACGGTCGCCTCGTCACGCGCCTCCTGACCGCCCTCCGTCACCCAGTCCACGTAGTTGAGCGCGTAGTGGAGCACTGCCGGGATGATCCCCGCCGCACCGTTGGTGGGGGCCGTGACGACGCGGCCGCCGCTCGCGTTCTCCTCATTCACGGCGAGCGCGATGAGGTTGACCCACTCCTGGTAGAAGCGCGGGTCCCGGTCCGGGTCCTCCGCCTTGAGCCGCAGGTGCCAGTCATGGGCGCGTCTGCGCACCTTGAGACCGCCGGGCAGGAAGCCGGAGCGGTCGAGTGAGTTCTGCGCGCACTCCTCCATCACCTGCGCGATGTGGAGCAGCCCCTCGCGGATCTCACCCTCGCTCCGCCCGGCGCCCACCTCGTTCGCGAGCATGACCTGCCAGATCTCCAGCCCCTCGCGGTTCGCGATCTCCATGAGCTCCGCCCCGGTCTGGAAGTCGTACGGGGTGGCCGGCTCGCGGGCGAACTCCTCCGCCGCGGCACCGAGCACGGCCCGCTCCTCGTCCGAATGCGTGACGACGAAGCCGCCGCCCACGGAGTAGTAGATCTCGTGCGCCAGCTCCTCCCCGTCCGCGGCGCGCGCCCGCAGCTCGAGGGCATTCGTGTGCCGCTCCAGCACGGTGAGCGGGCGCTGCCGCATGTCGCCGACCGTGAACGGGATCTCCACGGAGCCCTCGACGGCCGGGGACGCCTCGCCGAAGCGCACGGTCCCGGTCTCGCTCATGCGGGCGATCCGCGCATCGACCTCGTCCGGCAGGACGGCTTCCGGATCACAGCCCTCGAGGCCGAGGAGGATCGCGTCGAAGGTGCCGTGCCCCTTGCCCGTCGCGGCGAGTGAGCCGTAGACGTCGACCTCGAGCGTGCGCACCTCCTGCAGCCGCCGTCCCACGAGTTCGACGAAGCGCGAGGCCGCGCGCATGGGGCCCACGGTATGGGAGCTCGAGGGGCCGATCCCCACGGTGAAGAGGTCGAAGACGCTGATGGGCATGTGGGTGCTCCAATCCCCCACAGCACTGCGGGGAGACGGCACCCCCGCGCCTGGCAGACACCGGGCGCGGGGGTGTGGACGGGTGTCAGAGGTGGTTAGCCGCCGCGTATCCGGCTGCGTCCATGAGCTCGCCCGCCTCCGTGACGGCGACCTCGAAGAGCCAGCCCTCGCCGTAGGGGTCCGCGTTGAGGACGCCGGGGTTGCCGGTCACGAACTCGTTGACGGCCACCACCTCGCCGCTCACGGGCGAGTAGAGGTCGGAGACGGACTTGGTGGACTCGACCTCGCCGCAGACCTCCCCGGCGGTGACGGCGTCGCCCACCCCCGGGGTCTCGACGTAGACGACCTCGCCCAGGGCGTCCGCGGCGACGGCGGTGATGCCCACCCGCACGGTCGCACCGGCGACGGCGTCAGCGGCGGCGTTCACCCACTCGTGCTCGGCGGAGTAGGAGAAGCCTTCCGGAAGCGGGGGCAGTTCAGCCATGATGTGTTCCTCTTTCTTCGGTGGTGCGGTGATCGGTGTCTGCCGGACGCAGCTCAGGCCCGGGTGTAGAAGGGCAGTGCGGCGACCGTGAAGTCGTGTGCCTTGCCGCGGATGTCCACTGTGAGCTCCGTGCCCGGCTCCGCGTGGGCGCGGTCCACCCGAGCCAGTGCGATGGGGTGTCCGAGCGTGGGCGAGGGCTGGCCCGAGGTGACGATGCCGATCTCCTGCCCGTCCGCCTGCACGGCGGCCCCGGCGCGAGCGGCGCGCCGTCCGGAGGAGACGAGCCCCACGAGGACGCGTGCGGGCTCCTGGGCCGCCTGCGCCTCGAGCGCGGCACGCGCGAACACGTGCTCCTTCTTCAGCGCGTTCGCCGCCATCTTCCCCAGGCCGATGTCGGCCGCGATGCTCGTGCGGTCCATCTCGTTGCCGTAGAGGGGCATGCCGGCCTCCATCCGCAGCGAGTCACGGGAGGCGAGTCCGCAGGGCAGCAGCTCGATGCCGGCCCGCTCGGCCGCCGCGACCAGTGCGTGCCACACCGGTGCCGCATCCGCGTTCGCAACGTAGAGCTCGAAACCGTCCTCGCCGGTGTACCCGGTCCGGGCCAGCAGGACGGGCACCGGGGCCTCGGACACCCCGCCCGAGGCCGGCTCGCCTGCACCGGCATCCGCCGCACCAGCGCCTGCGGTCGTCTGCTCAGCCCGGCTCCCCGCCGCAGGCACCGGCAGCTCCAGCCGGGTCCAGGCGTAGTAGCCGAGCTCCCGCACGGCCTCGGCCTGCGCACCGGCGGAGCCGGCCTCGGCCTGCCCAGCGGAACCGGCCTGTCCACCCGCTGCGAGTGCGGCCAGCAGGATCGCCTCGGACTGCGGACCCTGCACCGCCACGAGGGAGGTCTCTGCGGATTCGTCCGTCACCGTGACGGCGGCGCCCGGCACCACGGAGGCGGAGAACTCCTGCGCGCGGGACGCCAGCGCCTCGGCGACGGCCACGGCATTGCCCGCGTTCGGGACGACGAGGAACTCGTCGGCCCCCAGGCGGTAGGTGATGAGATCGTCGAGGATGTGCCCGTCCGCATCGAGGATGAGGCCGTACTTGGCCTTGCCCGCCTTCAGGATCGAGTACTTCGCGAGCAGCGCGTAGTCGAGGAACGCGGCGGCGTCCGGGCCGGTCACCCGCACCTCGCCCATGTGGGAGAGGTCGAAGATCCCGGCGGCGGTGCGCACGGCGCGGTGCTCGGCGAGCTCGGAGCCGTACTTCAGCGGCATGTCCCAGCCGCCGAAGTCCGTGAACGAAGCGCCCAGCTCCGCGTGGAGGTCGTGGAGAGCAGTGGTCTTGGTCATGGAGGGTTCCTCTCAGGCCGTCTCGAAGGCCTCGGGCGGCGGGCAGGAGCAGACGAGGTTGCGGTCGCCGTAGGCGCCGTCGATGCGCCGCACCGGCGGGAAGTACTTGGTGAGCCGCAGCCCCTGGACGGGGAACACCGCTGTCTCCCGCGAATACTTCGCCTCCCAGTCGTCCATGACGCTGGTGGCGGTGTGCGGGGCGTTCCGCAGCGGAGACTCCTCCACCGTGTAGGCCTCGCCCACCGCGTCGATCTCCGCACGGATGGAGCGCATCGCCTCGATGAAGCGGTCGATCTCCCCCTTGTCCTCGCTCTCCGTGGGCTCCACCATGAGCGTGCCCGCCACGGGGAACGCCAGCGTGGGCGCGTGGAAGCCGTAGTCGATGAGGCGCTTGGCCACGTCCTCGGCGGTCACCCCGGTGGCAGCCGTGAGCTCGCGCAGGTCGAGGATGCACTCGTGCGCCACGAGGCCGGAGTCGCCCGTGTAGAGGGTGGGGAAGGCGTCCGCGAGCTCGCGAGAGACGTAGTTGGCGCCCAGCAGCGCGGTGCGGGTGGCCTCCGTGATGCCGGCGCCGCCCATGAGGCGCAGGTACGCCCAGCTGATGGGCAGCACGCCCGCGGAGCCGAACAGCGTGTTGCTGATGGGCTGGCCGATGTCCGCCGCGCCCTCGATGAGGCGGGGGTCGCGCGCGTCACCGGGCAGATAGGGGGCCAGGTGCTCGCGCACCGCCACGGGGCCCACGCCCGGTCCGCCGCCGCCGTGGGGGATGCAGAAGGTCTTGTGCAGATTGAGGTGCGAGACGTCTCCGCCGAACCGGCCCGGCTGCGCGAGGCCCACGAGCGCGTTGAGGTTGGCGCCGTCCACGTAGACCTGGCCGCCGGCGTCGTGCACCTTCTGGCACACGGTGCGCACCTCCTCCTCGAACACGCCGTGCGTGGAGGGATAGGTGATCATGATCGCGGCGAGCGCACCCGCGTGCTTCTCGATCTTGGCGTCGAGGTCAGCGAGGTCGATGGAGCCGTCCTCCGCCGTCGCCACCACGATCACGTCGAGTCCGGCGAGCACCGCCGAGGCCGCATTGGTCCCGTGCGCGGACTGCGGGATGAGGCAGATCCGACGGTCCCGCTCACCGTTCGCCAGGTGGTACTGACGGATCGCGAGCAGCCCGGCGAGCTCACCCTGGGAGCCGGCGTTGGGCTGCAGGGAGACGCGGTCGTAGCCGGTCACCTCCACGAGGAGGGACTCGAGGTCCTCGATGAGCTCGCGCCAGCCGGCCGTCTGCGAGGCGGGGGCGAAGGGGTGGATGGAGGCGAACTCGGGCCAGGTGATGGCCTCCATCTCCACGGCGGAGTTGAGCTTCATGGTGCAGGAGCCCAGCGGGATCATGGTGCGGTCGAGCGCGAGGTCCCGATCCGCCAGCGTGCGCAGGTAACGCATCATCTGGGTCTCGGAGCCGTGCGTGCGGAAGACCGGGTGGGTGAGGATCTCGCCGGTGCGGTGCAGCTCCTCGGCCCATGCGGGGGTCGGCACCTGCGCCGGGCCGAACGCGCCCTCGGCGCCCGCGGCCTCGAACTCCCCGGCGTCGATCCGTGCCTGCGCGCCCAGCGCCTCGAGGAGGATGTTGGCCTCGGCGACGGTGTGGGGCTCGCCGAAGCTCACTGCCACCGTGGTGGCGTCCATCCGGCGGATGTTCACGCCCACGGCGTCCGCGGCGGTGAGGGCCGCGTCCGCGTCCGGCACGGTCAGCGCCACGGTGTCGAAGAACTGTCCGTCCTCCCCCGCCGAGGCCGTACCCGGGGCCGTGACGGCGGCCTCGGCGAACGCCGCCGCCAGACGGTGCAGGCGGGAGGCGATGCGGGTCAGCCCCACCGGGCCGTGGTAGACGGCGTAAAAGCCGGCGACGTTGGCCAGCAGCGCCTGCGCCGTGCAGATGTTGCTCGTGGCCTTCTGGCGGCGGATGTGCTGCTCGCGGGTCTGCAGCGCCAGGCGGTAGGCGGGCTTGCCGTCCGCGTCGTGGCTCACGCCCACGAGGCGGCCGGGCAGCTGGCGCTGGAGGCCGGAGCGCACGGCCATGAAGCCGGCGTGCGGGCCGCCGTAGAAGAGCGGGACGCCGAACCGCTGGGCGCTGCCCACGGCGATGTCCGCGCCCTGGGAGGCCGGCGAGGCCAACAGGGTGAGCGCCAGCAGGTCCGCGGCGAAGGTGACGAGCGCACCGCGCTCCTTGGCACCGGTGACGGCGTCGTCGAAGGAGCGGATGGCTCCCGAGGTGCCGGGCTGGGCGCAGACGATGCCGAACACGTCCTCGCCCACGAGGCCGGCGGAGAGGTCCTCGACGCGGACCTGGAAGTCCATGGCGCGGGCGCGGGTGCGGACGATCGCGATGGTCTGCGGGTGCAGTTCGGAGTCGAGCACCACCGCGGAGCCCTTCTTGGACGCCCGGCGCATGAGGAGGACGGCCTCGGCGACGGCCGTGGACTCGTCCAGCAGCGAGGCGTTGGCGACGTCCAGGCCGGTGAGGTCCGTCACGGCGGTCTGGAAGTTCAGCAGCGCCTCGAGGCGGCCCTGGCTGATCTCCGGCTGATAGGGGGTGTACGCCGTGTACCAGGCGGGGTTCTCCACCACGTTGCGGCGGATGACGGCCGGGGTGACGGTGTCGTGGAAGCCCTGGCCGATCATCTGCACACGGGTGGAGTTCTTCGCGGCGAGCTCGCGCAGGCGGGTCAGCACCTGCTCCTCACCCATGGGCTCCAGCGCCAGCGGGGTCTCCTGGACGATGGAGGCCGGGACCGCGGCAGCGGCGAGCGCCTCCGTGGAGTCGAAGCCCACCACCTCGAGCATCTGCTCCAGCTCACCGGCGCGGGGGCCGATGTGCCGGTCAGCGAAGGGCCGGGGGGCATCGCCCGCGGCGGGGGTGAGGTGGGAGTGCGGGGCCTGCGCGCTGGGCGTCTGCGCGGCCTCCGTGGTCGAGGCGGCTGTGCTGTGGGCACCGGCGGTCATGGATCTCCTCCACTGGATGTGCCCGCCTGAGGGGACGGGCTCGCATATGGGCTCGTCCTCCCCGCTCTGTCACAGCGGTGAACCGCTCCAGAGGTGCCTGCGCATCGTGGTACTGGGCCTGAGAGTTTCCCGGGGAGGGATTGCACCTACGGCGCCGCTTCCCTGCGTGTCCGCACCCGGTGGCATGCGGGCGGACGTGAGCGAGGCGGCTCTCCCACGATGTGTCGTAACGGCAGTCACAGATCAGGATAGGACACGCCGCGGACATGAGCCAACGCCGGACCGGGTGGCCGGTGCCGATGCGAAAGGGGACTTTCTGACGGCGCAGGGCCCCCGCAGGGTCCCTGCGCCGTCAGAGAGTCCCCGAGGCCGAGTGGGCCTCAGCCGCGGAAGTCCTCCACGTCCTCCACTGCCGGGTACTCGCTCAGTGGGAAGGTGTCGACCTGCGGGCTGCGCTGCTGGACGAGGGTGCCGCCGTCCACGGGAACGCCGATCCCGGTGACGTACTCGGCCTCGTCGGAGGCGAGGAAGATCGCCGCGCCCACGAGGTCCTCGGCCTTCCCGCCGCGGCCCAGCGGAACGGTGGCGTCCCGCAGAGCGGTGACCTCCGCCGGCTCCTCCGCGGCCGTCGCGATGAAGCCGGGGATGATCGCGTTGACCCGCACGCCGTACGGCGCGAGCTCCACCGCCGAGGCCCGGGTGAGCGCCTCGATCGCCCCCTTGGAGGCGTCGTAGGGGACCATGCCGCGGTGGGCCCGGGTGGCTCCGCCGCTGGAGAAGTTGATGACGGCTCCGCCTCCGCGCTTGGCCATGATCCGCGCCGCGCGGGAGAGGAACAGCCAGTGCCCGCGCAGGTTGGTGCGGATGACGGTGTCCCACCAGTCGTCGTCGACGTCGAAGAAGTGACGCACGCCGGAGGTGATGCCGGCGTTGTTCACCAGCACGTCGACGGTGCCGAACTCCGCGAGCGTCCGGGAGAACACGGAGTCCGCGTCCGCGGCCTCGCCCACGTCCGCGGCGAGGCCCAGGGCGGTGCCGCCGGCGGCTGCGATCTCCTCTGCGACCGCCTGCGCACCCTCGCCGTTGAGGTCGACGACCACCACCTTCGCCCCTTCGCGGGCATAGCCGAGCGCGATCGCCCGGCCGATCCCCCGCGCCGCGCCGGTGACGACGGCCACCCTGCCGTCGAGCCGTCCGAGTCCTCTGCGCTCCGTCATCGTTCGCACCTTCCTTCAGCCACACTGCCTCTGTTCGTCCGACGCTCCCATACTCTGCCCCCGGCCGCATGCCTCAGTCACGCACGTTGCGCACTTTCCGACCGTGTTCACGCGAGCACACATGCGCACACCGTCAGAAGGTGCGCAACGTCCGGCAGAAGGCGCAGGCCGCGCCTCACACGTGCGCGAACGCCACCTCGCCGGCCACCACGGACATGTGCACCTGCGTGTCACGGACGGCGAGCGCGTGTTCGAACAGCGCGGCCTCGGAGGCGTACTCGCCCGTCACCCCGCTGCCGCCGTCGGCCACCAGCGGGTCCTGGTCCACGACGATGAAGTCCGCGTTCTGCCCCGGCGCCAGTGCCCCCGTGGTGCCCTCCAGCCCCGCCGCATAGGCCGCGCCCGAGGTGTGGGCGGCGATGGCGTCCCAGGCCGGGATGCGCCGCTCGGACTGGAAGGTCGTGGCCGGATCACCGGAGATGTCGGCACGGGTCATCGCGGCGTAGATCGCGGCGAACGGATTCGTGGGCTCCACCGGCCCGTCGGAGCCGAAGGCCAGCGGCACGCCTGCGGCCAGGAGGTCCTTCCACGCATAGGCGCACAGACGCGGGTCCGGCTTGAGCGCCTCCAGCAGGTGCAGATCGGAGATGCAGTGGCGCGGCTGCATCGAGGCGACGATCCCCAGCTCCGCATACTTCGCGATCTCCTCCGGCCGGATGAACTGCGCGTGCTCCACGCGGTGGCGAAGGCTCCGACCGTGGCGCTCCTGGGCTTCCTGGGCCGCGGCGCGCGCCCGCTCGAACGCTGTGAGCACGTGGTGGTTGGCGCGGTCGCCGATGGCATGGACGGCCACGCCGATGCCCGCGGCGAAGGCCGTCTCCATCTGCTCCACGAGGACGTCCTCGCTGGCGATCGGCAGCCCGTAGTTGGGCAGGTGGTCCTCCCCGGGGTGCGCGGGGAACGGGTCCGTCATGTGCGAGGTCTGCGAACCCAGCGCGCCGTCCGAGAACAGCTTGAGCCCGCCGCGGACGAACCATCCGTCCGCCTCCGGCTCTCCCGCGGCCCGCACCCGCTCACCGGTGCGGCCCAGCTGGTCCCCGGTGCGCCAGCCCACCGCGCGCGCCCAGTCCAGCTCCTCGAGACGCAGGTACTTCACCACGCGCATGTGCTGCTGCCCCTCGGCGCGCAGCGCGTCCCAGGCCTCCTGGGAGGCCGCCCCGTCGATGTCGTGCAGCCCGGTGAGCCCCTCCGCCAGCCAGCGGCTCTGGGCCGTGAGCATGTTCTGCCGCCGCTGCTCCAGCGAGAGTGCGGGCATCCGCCGCTCCGCGATCGTCGCGGCGTCCTCGCGCAGGATCCCGGTGGCCCGGCCTGCGGAATCGCGCACGATCTCGCCGCCCACGGGGTTGGGCGTCGAATCGTCGATGCCGACCGCCTCGAGCGCCGCGCCGTTGAGCCACAGCGTGTGGTAGTCGATGGACCACAGCGCCACCGGGGTGTCCGGCAGGGCCTCGTCGAGCAGACGGCGGTCCGGCTGGTAGGAGCCGGAGCCGCCCATGTCCCAGGTGTTCGAGTCCCAGCGTCCACCGGTCACCCACTGCCCGGGAGGGAGTGTGCGCGCATGCGCGGCCACGGTGTCCACCGCCGCCCGGAGGCTGCGCACCTGCCGCAGGTCCACCTCGGCGATGGTGTTGGCGGTGGAGACCGCGTGGAGGTGTGCGTCCGTGAACCCGGGCAGCACCACCCTCCCGCCCAGATCGACCTCGTCGCCCAGCCGGGTGCCCGCCATGTCACGGAGCGCGTCGCGCTCCCCCACCGCGACGACCTTGCCTCCCGCCGTGAGCACGGAGTCCCCGCCCGAGGCGCCTGCCGGGTGGTTCTCCGGCCGCGACCCGGCGGCGGCCTCCGCGAAGGAGTGGACGCGCCCACCGGAGAAGAGGCGCAGCTGGTCCGGTTGCAGAGAGTCTGTGGTCATGCACACATGCAAGCACACCCGCCGCCGGGACCGGCAGCCGGCGCCCGGACAAATAGCGCATGGACCTTTTGCTTATCTGCAGACACTGTGGAATTATTTAGCCCAGCCTCAGTTAGGTCAGGTGGCCCTCAGCGAACTCTGCGGAAGCAGCTCCTCGAGAACAGCTCTTCCCGCGCGGTGTCCGCGCCGGTCGCACGCACCTCGCCGGGGCAGGGACCGCACACGGCGCGCTCCCCACACACGCACCCTCGCAGGGCCCATGCCCGCGACCGAAGCAAGGAGCCTCACGCTCATGACCCTCAGGCACCGCCTTCCCCTCGCCGCGGCCTCCGTCGCAGCACTCGCACTGGGCCTCAGCGCCTGCGGCAGCGGCGCGACCGACGAAGCTGCGGGCTCGGATGCAGGATCCTCCACCATCACCGTCGAGACGAACGACGGCGAGGTCGAGGTCAACCACCCGCCGCAGAGCGTCGTGGCGCTGGACAACACGTCCTTCCGCACCCTCGACACGTTCGGCGTGGAGCTCTCCGCGGCCGCCGTCTCCCTCATGCCGGACGACCTCTCCTACGTGGACAGCGACATCCCCGACATCGGCAATCACCGCGAGCCGGACCTCGAGCAGATCGTCGTGGCCGAGCCCGACCTCGTGATCGGCGGCTACCGCTTCAGCGACTACGCGGAGGACATCAAGGAGCTGGCGCCGGACGCCGCCTACGTCGACGTCACCGCCCGCGACGGTGAGGACTTCAGCGAGGAGCTCAAGCGCCAGACCACGGTCCTGGGTGAGATCTTCGACAAGAACGACGAGGCCGCCGGGCTGGTCGAGGACTACGACGCCGCCGTGGAGCGGGTGAAGGAGGCCTACGATCCGGAGGAGTCCGTCATGGGCGTCATCACTTCCGGCGGCGACATCAACTACTCCGCACCGGGCACCGGCCGCACGCTCGGGCCGGCCTTCGACGCACTGGGCCTCACCCCCGCACTCGAGGTCGAAGACGCTTCCACGGACCACCAGGGCGACGACATCTCCGTCGAGGCCATCGCGGACTCGAACCCGGACTGGATCCTCGTGATGGATCGCGACGCCGGCGTGGGCGAGGAGGGCGCCGAGCCCGCGAACCAGCTCATCGCGGAGTCCGAGGCCCTGCAGAACGTCCCTGCGGTGAAGGATGACAACATCGTCTACATGCCGTCCTACACCTACCTCGACGAGAGCATCATCAACTACACCGAGTTCTACAACTCGATCGCGGATGCCATGGAGGCGGCGAACTGACCTCCGCACACAGCGCGGGCGAGCAGGCGGATCCCGTCACCGGAGTGACCTCCGGGACGGGGTCCGCCTCTGGCCGTGCACGCCCCAGAAGACTGTTCACCTGGCCGATGCTCGCAGGCGTGCTCGTCACGCTGGGCCTCGTCACCGCCTCGCTGTTCGTGGGCGTCTACGACGTCTTCGGCGCCCCCGACGGCGCCGCGATGTTCGCGATCACCCGCATCCCGCGCACCGTCGCACTCGTGCTCGCGGGGGCGGCCATGGCGATGTGCGGGCTGGTCATGCAGATGATCACCCAGAACCGGTTCGTGGAGCCGACCACCACCGGCACCACCGAGTGGGCGGGCCTGGGGCTCCTCCTCGTCATGGTGCTGTTCCCGCAGGCCGGGCTGCTGCCCAAGATGGCGGCGGCCATCGTCGCCGCGTTCATCGGCACCATGATCTTCTTCGCGTTCCTGCAGCGCGTGACCCTGCGGTCCTCCGTGATCGTGCCGATCGTCGGCATCATGCTCGGCTCCGTCGTGGGGGCCGTCTCCACCTACATCGCACTCTCGACGGACATGCTGCAGAGCCTCGGCATCTGGTTCGCCGGCTCCTTCACCTCCGTCCTCAAGGGGCAGTACGAGCCGCTGTGGGCCGTCCTCATCATCGTCGCCGTCGTGTTCGTCACGGCGGACCGCTTCACCGCGGCGGGACTGGGCGAGGAGTTCTCCACGAACATCGGACTGGACTACCGGAAGGTGGTGCTGCTGGGCAACGGCCTCATCGCGATCGCCACCGGCATCGTCACGGTGGTCGTGGGCAACCTGCCGTTCCTGGGGCTCATCGTCCCCAACCTCATCTCGATGATCCGCGGCGACGATCTGCGCTCCAACCTCCCGTGGGTGGCGATGACGGGCATCTGCATCGTCACGGTCTGCGACCTGCTGGGCCGCACGCTCATCGCCCCGTTCGAGGTTCCCGTCTCGCTCATCCTGGGCGTCGTGGGGGCCGTCGTGTTCATCGTCCTCATCACCCGGAGGCGCTGACGTGGAGAAGCAGACGACCGCAGACACGGATGCCGGGACAGCCTCCCCGGCCTCGGCGACGGACCGCCCGGCCGCGGGCGCTGCCACCCCGACCCCGGCAGCAGCGCAGGAGGCAGCGACGGCCCGCCCCACAGGTGCACGGGCCACAGGCGCGCGCACCACCGGCGCGCGCACCACCGGCGCGCGCCCCGCCGTCCGCCGGCGCACTCCGCCGCTGGCCTCCCCGTGGCGCCCCACCGGGCGGCAGTCGGGCCCGCTGCCGAGCCGCCGCGCGCAGCGCCGCTACTGGCTGATCCTCGCCGCACTCGCACTCCTGTCCGCCGGTGCGATGTTCGGCTCCCTGGCGTGGGACAACCCCATGCCGGTGGGCTCGCGCGGGTTCTGGCTCATCGCCCAGATGCGGGCGACCAACCTGGTGGTCATCGTGGTCGTGGCGTTCTGCCAGGCGATCGCGACGGTGTCCTTCCAAACGGTGACGAACAACCGCATCCTCACGCCCTCCATCATGGGCTTCGAGTCCCTCTACATCCTCGTGCAGACCGGCGCGGTGTTCTTCATCGGGCTCGGCGGCATCGCCGCGCTCACGGGCCTGTGGCAGTTCCTCCTGCAGATCGGGCTCATGGTGGGCTTCGCCGCGGCGCTCTACGGCTGGCTGCTCGCCGGGCGGCGCGGGAACCTCCACATCACCCTCCTCGTGGGCATCGTCCTGGGAGGCGGGCTGGGGGCGGCCTCGACGTTCATGCAGCGTCTGCTCACACCCAGCGAGTTCGACGTCCTCACCGCGCGGCTGATCGGCTCGATCGCCACGGCGGACACCGAGTACCTGTGGGTCTCCATCCCGCTGGCCGCCCTGGCCGGCGGAGCGCTCTGGCTGCGCTCCAGCCGCCTCAACGTGCTCGCCCTCGGCAGGGAGACGGCCATCAACCTCGGCATCAACCACCGGCGGCAGACGATCGTCGTGCTGCTGCTGGTCGCGGTGCTCATGGCGATCTCCACCGCGCTGGTGGGGCCCATGACGTTCCTGGGCTTCCTCGTGGCGATGATCGCCTATCAGCTCGCCGACACCTACGACCACCGCTTCATCTTCCCCCTCGCGTGGCTGGTGGGCATCGTGGTGCTCGCAGGCTCGCACTTCGTCCTCAAGAACCTCTTCTACGCGGAGGGCTCGGTGGGGATCATCATCGAGATCGTCGGCGGATCGTTCTTCCTCTTCTACATCCTCAGAAAGGGCCGCCTGTGATCACGCTCAGCACCGTCACCCGCCGCTACACCGACGACGTCGCGATCGGCCCCGTCGACCTGGACATCCCCGCCGGCGGCATCACGGCGCTCGTGGGGCCCAACGGCGCGGGCAAGTCCACGCTGCTGACGATGATCGGCAGGCTCATGGGCATGGACGAGGGGCAGATCGAGGTGGCCGGCCTGGACGTGTCCACCACCCCGTCCAAGGACCTCGCGAAGATCGTCTCGATCCTCCGCCAGGAGAACCACTTCGTCGCGCGGCTCACGGTGCGCCAGCTGGTGGGCTTCGGCCGGTTCCCGTACTCACAGGGCCGGCTCACGCGCGCGGACGAGGAGGTCATCAGCCGGTCGATCGACTTCCTGGACCTGGGCGAGCTCGAATCGCGGTACCTCGACGAGCTCTCCGGCGGCCAGCGGCAGCGGGCATACGTGGCGATGGTCCTCGCGCAGGACACGGAGTACGTGCTCCTCGACGAGCCCATGAACAACCTCGACATGCAGCATTCCGTGCAGATGATGAAGCACCTGCGCGAGGCGGCCGTGCAGCTGGGGAGGACCATCGTCATCGTCCTCCACGACATCAACTTCGCGAGCCACTACGCGGACCGCATCTGCGCGCTCAAGCACGGGAAGGTCGTCGAGTTCGGGACGCCGGAGGAGATCATGGTCCCGGAGATCCTCTCCGACATCTTCAACACACCGATCGACGTGGTCGAGGGACCGCGCGGCCGGCTCGCCTGCTTCTACTGAAACTCGCCTGCTTCTGCTGAAACAGGAACAGACGGGAAGGGGCGCCCGCTCCCTTCCCGTCTGCGGATTCGCCGCCCCAGGGCCGGATCAGGGGCGAATCCGCAGACGCGTTCAGCCGCGGCGCACGCTCATGTCTGCCGGGGCGGTCAGTCTTCGCCGGCCCGGGCGTAGGCGCCCAGCACCTGCCGCTCGGAGTCCCCGAGATACGTCCCCAGCAGCGCCGCCGCCGCTGCGGGGCTCTCCTCGACGTACGCCTCGTAGACCTCCCCATTCCGTTCCACGAACGGCGCATGGAGGAAGTCGAGGAGCTCGACCTTGAGGAACGCGAGCCGCAGCTCTGCGAGGACGTTGCCGAACGTGCGCATGAGACGGGCGCTGTCCGAGAGCGCGACCACGCCGTTGTGGAAGGCCATGTTCGCCGTTCCCACCCCGAGCCAGTCACCGGCCTCGGCCGCGGCCCGGCCCTCCTCGATCGCACGGAGCATCTGCGCGGCGTTCGGGTGCCCGCGGGGCGCCTGCGCGAGGACGGTGCACTCGACCGTCCTGCGCACCCGGTAGATGTCCACGACATCCGCTGTGCGCGGCGAGGCGACCGATACTCCGCGGTGCGGGATGTGCTCGACCAGCCCCTGCTCCCCGAGCACCCGGAACGCCTCCCTGAGCGTATTGCGTGAGACGTCGAACTCCTGTGCGAGCGCCGCCTCGGACAACCGGGCTCCAGGGCGGAGCTCACCGGCGATCAGCCGTTCGGTGAGCCTATTGACCAGGGACGATTCATGCTTCACCTCTCCATCGTAGAGACATCGGCGGGCGGAGCGACAGCGCAGCAGGCCGCGGCTGCGCACACGCAGCCACTCTGGCGATCAACGAGATCGAGCAGATGACTGTGACACAGGTCTATTCTTGTTGAACAATCAGTGCTAAGTTGTCTACCGATTCCGTGAACTGCACGTGAGGCACCCCACCGCACCGCTCTCCCCGCACCTCGATCCGACACCGGAGATCCCATGTCAAAGACGACCGCCCAGCCCGGCCCGCGGGACAGGACGAAGGCCGCAGTCAGCCGCAGTGCGGTCGTCGGCGCCATCTTCCTCATGGCCACCTCGGCCATCGGACCGGGCTTCATCACCCAGACCGCCACCTTCACCGCGCAGATGGGCGCGGCCTTCGCCTTCGCGATCCTCGTCTCGATCCTCATCGACCTCGCCATCCAGCTGAACATCTGGCGCATGATCACCTCCTCGGGCAAGCGCGCCGCTCAGCTCGCCTCCTCCGCGGTCCCCTACTCGGGCGTCCTCCTCTCGGTCCTCATCGTGGTGGGCGGGCTCGCCTTCAACATCGGCAACATCGCCGGCGGCGGCCTCGGGCTCAACGCCCTGCTCGGCATCGATCCGAAGCTGGGCGGGCTGATCACCGGCGTGCTCGCCATCGGCGTCTTCCTCTTCAAGCGCGCGGGCAAGGTCGTCGATGCGGTCGTCCTCGTGCTCGGCCTCGGCATGATCGTGCTCACCTGCATCGTCGCGTTCGTCTCACAGCCGCCCGTCGGAGACGCCCTGCGGCAGAGCTTCGTGCCCGATTCGATCAGCTTCGCGACCGTGACGACGATCGTCGTCGGCACCGTGGGCGGCTACATCACCTATTCCGGCGCCCACCGCTATCTGGACTCCGGCAGGACCGGCCCGGAGAACGCCCCCGCCGTCATGCGCTCGGCGCTCTCCGGCATCCTCGTCACGAGCATCATGCGCTACGTGCTCTTCCTCGCCGTCCTCGGCGTGGTCGCCTCCGGAGTGGCCCTCGACCTGGAGAGCCAGGTCGCGAATCCCGCCGGACAGGCCTTCGCCGCCGTGCTCGGCGACGCGGGCATCCGCATCTTCGGTGCGATCTTCTGGGCCGCAGCCCTGAGCTCCGTCATCGGTGCCGCCTACACCTCGGCGACGTTCCTCTCCGCGTTCTCGAAGAAGCTCGGCGGCGGCTGGCCGCTCCAGCTCGCCACCGTCTGCTTCATCGTCATCTCGCTCGCCGTCTACCTGGTCGTCGGCACCGCTCCGGCCACCCTGCTCGTCTTCGTCGGCGGCTTCAACGGACTCATCCTGCCCATAGGCCTGACGATCTTCATGTACATAGGCTGGTTCAAGCCCCGCCTGCTGCGCACTGACGCATACCCCAAGTGGCTGCTGATCATCGGCACAGCGGCAACCGTCCTGACCTGGTACATGGCCGTCCAGTCGGTCGGCCCCATCTTCGCAATGATCGGAATAGGAGCATGACCATGACCTCTTCTCCCGCCATCGACCTCAACTCCGACCTCGGCGAGAACGTGCCGGACCGCATCGTCAGCGACGACGAGGCGATGCTGGGTCTCGTCTCCAGCGCCAACGTCTCCTGCGGCTTCCACGCCGGCAGCCCCGAGGGGATCAGGGCCACTGTCGCCGAGGCCACCGCACGCGGCGTGGTCATCGGAGCCCACCCCGGATACGACGACTACGAAGGATTCGGCCGGCGCGCGCTCGACGTCCCCGCCGCCACCCTCCAGGCACAGGTGGAATATCAGATCGGCGCGCTCATCGGGCTGACGACGGCGGTGGGCGGCACGGTCCGCTACGTCAAGCCCCACGGTGGCCTCTACAACGCGATCGTCCACGACGAGGCGCAGGCCCGCGTGGTCGCCGCCGCCGTCAGGGCCGTCGACCCGAATCTCGTCTTCCTGGGGCTCGCCGGCAGCGTCGCCAACCGGGTCGCCGCCGAGGCCGGGCTGGAGGTGGCGGCCGAGGCCTTCGCCGACCGCGCCTACAACCCCGACGGCTCGCTCGTCTCACGGTCCGAGGAGGGCGCGGTCCTCCACGATCCGGCGCTCGTCGCCGCCCGCGTGCTCCGCCTCGTCGAAACCGGGCAGATCGAAGCGATCGACGGCAACACGATCACCGTCGATGCCCAGTCGATCTGCTTCCACGGCGACTCACAGGGCTCGATCGAGATGGCGCGAGCCTCCCGCACAGTCCTCGAGGACGCAGGTGTGACGATCGCGCCGTTCACCGGGAAGCAGCCGTGACGGGTACGACGGGAGCCCCCGGAGTGCGCGACGCAGGAGCCGAGGCGCGCGCACGCATCCGGCAGGGCGACACCCGCCCCACCTCGGGAATGGCACCGGGACTCGTCCAGGCCAATCTCATCGCCGTACCAGCCGATTGGGCCTTCGACGTCCTGCTCTTCGCACAGCGCAACCCCCAGCCCTGCCCGGTCATCGACGTCCTCGAACCCGGCCGGGTCGAGTCCGCCCTGGCTCCCGGCAGCGATCTCCGCAGGGACATCCCCCGCTACCGCGTGTGGGAGCACGGGGAGCTGAGCGCGGAGATCGACGACGCCACGGAGGTGTGGGCGGCGCACCCGGACCTCGTCTCCTTCCTCATCGGCTGCAGCTTCACCTTCGAGGCCGGTCTGGCGGAGGCCGGCATTCCCGTCCGCCACCAGGAGGCCGGCCGTAACGTCCCGATGTACCGCACCTCGACACCCTGCAGGCCTGCCGGCCGGATCCGCGGGAACATGGTCGTGTCCATGCGGCCCATCCCCGCCTCCCAGGTCGCGGCGGCGGTCCGCATCACCGACCGCTTCCCCGCCGTGCACGGCAGCCCCGTCCACATCGGAGCGCCCGAACAGCTCGGCATCACAGACCTCGCACGGCCCGACTACGGAGATGCTCCCGTCCTCCATCCGGGAGACATCCCTGTGTTCTGGGCCTGCGGCGTCACGCCGCAGGCAGCCATCGCGGAATCCGCGCCGCCCTTCGCACTCACCCATTCACCCGGTCGGATGTTCATCACCGACGCGCAGGGAAGCGACTACCGCCAGTGACCGCCTTCCACACCGCCTCGCGACAGCACCTCCTCGCCGAATGCGCCGACCTCGCAGAGACGATGCGCCTGCACCACAGCCTCGAGGCCGCCGCACTCCCCGGCGTGCTCGAGCTCGTGCCCGCCGCCCGCACCGTGCTCATCCGCTTCGACCCCGCCCGCACCTCAGCAGCGGCGCTATCGGACGCGATCCGCTCCCTCGACCTCACGGCCGGCGCCACGGAGGCCGAGAGGTCCGTGACCCTCGACGTCCACTACGACGGGGAGGACCTCGCCGAGGTGGCGGACCTCCTCTCCGTCTCCGTCGCCGAGGTGGTCGCCCGCCACCAGCGAGCCCGCTGGCAGGTCGCCTTCTCCGGCTTCGCGCCGGGGTTCGGCTACCTCGCCGGCGACGATCCTCTCTTCGACGTGCCGCGCAGGGGGTCCCCGCGCACGCGCGTCCCCGTCGGCGCGGTCGCGCTCGCCGGAGAGTTCACCGGCGTCTACCCGCGCAGCTCACCGGGCGGCTGGCAGCTCATCGGCCGGACCGATGCGACCCTCTGGGACCTCGACCGTGACCCGCCCGCGCTGTTCGTACCCGGCACCGTGGTGACGTTCCGATCAGCGGAACGGGAGACGGTCGTCGCCGGTGAGCCCGGCGCAGCGCGCTCGACCGGCGCAGCGGCCAGTGCAGGCGAAGCGCGCGGCGCAGAAGCGGCAGAGGACTCCGCCCCCTCCCTCACCGTCGTCCGACCCGGCCTGCAGCTCCTCCCCCAGGACCTCGGGCGCCCCGGGTTCGCCTCGCTGGGCGTCTCCGCTGCGGGTGCTGCGGACCGGACGGCGCTGCGGCGGGCCAACAGGCTCGTGGGCAACGCGGAGAGCGCAGCATGCCTCGAGAGCTTCGGGGGGAACGTGCGCCTGGAGGTCACCGGCGACGGCGTCGCCGCCGTGACGGGCGCCGAGGGGACGATCACCGTCACCGCCGGCGGAGGGACGGTCCACCGTCCCCGCACCGGCGAGCCGTTCTCCCTCGTCGACGGCGACCGGCTCGAACTCGGGCCGGCCGAGCGCGGGGTGCGCCGCTACCTCGCGCTCCGCGGCGGGATCGCCGTGGAGACGGCCCTCGGCAGCGCCTCGAGCGACACCCTCGGCCACCTCGGACCCGCGGCTCTCTCCGCCGGCGACACCGTGGAGCTCCACGGACCCGCCGCAGCTCCGCACCTCGTCGACCCGGACCTCGGCGGCGGACGGCGCCTGCCCGCCCCGGGAGAGACGGTCGAACTCACCCTCACCCTCGGACCGCGTGAGGACTGGTTCACCGAGGCCGGGATCGAGACGCTGCTCGGCCAGGAGTGGACGGTCACGCACGAATCGGACCGGGTGGGTCTGCGGCTGACCGGCGAGGTGCCCCTCGAACGCGCCCGCTCCGGGGAGCTCCCGAGCGAAGGCGCGGTCACCGGCGCTCTCCAGGTGCCGCCGAGCGGACAGCCCGTGCTCTTCGGCCCCGACCATCCGCTCACCGGCGGCTATCCGATCATCGCGAGCGTCGACGACACCGACCTCGCCGCCCAGCTCGCCCCGGGCGTGAGGATCCGCTTCCGCACTGCCACCACCGACGAAAGCTGAACCATGTCGAGAATCCTCATCGCCAACCGCGGCGAGATCGCCGTCCGCGTCATCCGCGCCTGTGCGCAGAACGGGCACACATCCATCGCCGTCTACGCGGATCAGGACGCCGCCGCCATGCACACGCAGCTCGCGGACATCGCCGTCGCCCTTCCCGGCAGCACCGCCGCAGAGACCTATCTCAACAGCGAGGCGCTGCTGGCCGCGGCGAAGCGAGCGGGTGCAGACGCCGTCCATCCCGGCTACGGCTTCCTCTCCGAGAACGCGGACTTCGCCGCCGCCGTGGAGGACGCGGGCCTCGTCTGGATCGGTCCCACCCCGGAGTCGATCACCGCGCTCGGCGACAAGGTCACGGCCCGGCGGCTCGCGCAGAAGGCGGGCGCGCCGCTGGCTCCCGGCATCGACAGACCGCTGACGGGGGCGGCCGAGGTCGAGGAGTTCGCCGCGGCACACGGCCTGCCCCTCATCATCAAGGCCGCGCACGGGGGCGGCGGCCGGGGCATGCGCATCGTCCGCGAGCTCTCCGAGGTGGGCGGGGCCTTCGAGTCCGCCACCCGTGAGGCCCGCGAGGCGTTCGGCCGCCCCGAGTGCTTCGTCGAGAAGTTCCTCGAACGCCCCCGGCACGTCGAGGTCCAGGTCATCGGCGACGGCTGCGGAACAGTCGTGGCGGTGGGCGATCGCGACTGCTCGGCCCAGCGCCGCAACCAGAAGCTCATCGAGGAGGCTCCCGCGCCCTGTCTCACCCCCGAGCAGCGCGAACTCCTGCAGCGCTCGGCCGAGGCGATCTGCGCGGAGGTCGACTACCGCGGCGCGGGAACCGTCGAGTTCCTCCTCGCCGCGGACGGCACCATGACCTTCCTCGAGGTCAACACCCGGCTGCAGGTCGAGCACCCCGTCACCGAGGCGGTCACCGGCGTGGACCTCGTCTCCGAGCAGTTCCGCATCGCCTTCGGACAGGGCCTCTCACTCACCGCGACTCCCCCGGTGCACGGGCACGCACTCGAACTGCGGGTGAATGCCGAGGATCCGGGCCGCGGCTTCCTCCCGACGCCGGGGAGGATCGAGACGCTCACGGTGCCGGGCGGCCCGGGTGTGCGCTGGGACTCCGGAGTCAGGGCGGGCGACACGGTGCAGCCCGCGTTCGACTCCCTCTTCGCGAAGCTCATCGTCCACGGCCCCGACCGTCCGGCGGCGATCGCCCGCGCCCTCGCCGCCGTCGAGGAGCTCACGATCACCGGCCCGGCCACCGTGCTGCCGTGCTCGGCGGAGATCCTCCGTCATCCCGCGTTCACGGGCGCGGACGCAGGCACAGAGGCAGGTGCGGGCTCCACGGCGGAGTCGGCTGCGAGCGCATCCTCGGAGACGGGTGCGGGCTCAGACGCGGATGCGGGTGCAGGCGCCCCGGCCCGCTCCGGCGATCACGGGTTCGGTCTGCACACGCAGTGGATCGAGACGGAGCTCCTGCCCCGGCTCTCGGTCCAGGACCGGCCTGCGCCGGTGGGGCCTGCAGGCCTCACCCGCTTCGACATCGAGATCGACGGGAGGCTCACGACGGTGGGACTGCCCGAGGCCCTCGTCACCGCCCTCAGCGGCAGCGGGGACGGCCTAGGCGGCGGCGTGGGTCCGGCGGCCGGCGCTGAAGCCGCGGAGTCCGGCGCTCGCGGAGGGTCGCCCGCCGAGGCCTCCGACGGGTCCACCGCAGTGCGCGCACCGGTGCCCGGCAGCGTCGTCGCCTTCCTCGCCGAGGACGGTGCGGACGTCGCAGAGGGGGACGACATCGCGGTGCTCTCGGCGATGAAGATGGAGACGCGAGTGCCTGCACCCGCCGCGGGGACGCTGATGCATGCGGCCGCCGTCGGTGACATGGTGGCGGTCGGAGAGGTCCTCGCCCGGATCCGCTGAGCGGCGTCCGCCGCGCGAAGGCTCTGGTGAGCGTCTGCGCGGCGGGCGCAGTCTCCTGCCGTGCGCGACGTGCGGGCGGTGCGGAGGCTCAGCCGGTGCGGAGGAGGAACTCCAGGCGCTCGCGGCTGTCCGCTGCGACGGTGAGTTCGGGTGCGCCCACCGGCTCCGCGCCCGAGGCCGGGCTCGCGCTGCCGCCCCCCACGCCGCCTGCGCCCGCACCGAACGCGTCCGGGCGGCGGCGCACCCACCGGCCGGCGCACTCCGCGATGTAGGCTCCGCCGGCGAAGTCGTAGATCCCCAGGCCCCGCTCGTAGTAGGCGTTCACCCGCCCTTCGGCGACCATGCACAGGTCCAGGGCCGCGGACCCGCACCGGCGCAGGTCGTCGAACTCCTCCATGACGGCGCCCAGCGAGGCGAGCTGCTGAGCCCTGCGCTCCCGCGAGTACCCGAATCCGGTCGCCACGACCCTGCCGCTGGTGGGAGCGGAGGCCCCGGTGAGGGGCACGGCCTCGACGGCGGGGTCCGTGAGCGCGGTGAGCGGGGCCGTCCAGGCGCTGCCCGCACGTGCGAACCACACGCGGTCCAGCGCGGGCGCGGCGACGAGGCCGGCCACCCAGCCCGCGTCCGCATCAGCCGCTCCGTCCGCAGCCGCGGGCTGGTCCGCGCCCGTCAGCAGAGCCGCACCCGAGGCCGGAGCGGCACCCGGCACAGCCTCCGGCAGCGCGCGCACCCCCGCGGAGAAGCAGTAGTGCTCGATCCCCCGGACGAAGTTCACGGTGCCGTCGATGGGGTCCACATGCCATTCATGGGTCCGCGCCCCCACGGCGCCGGCGTCCTCGGGGACACCGCTCTCCGGTGCACGCTCGAACGCGCCGGCGAGGAGGGCGGTCAGCTCGCCCCCGGACTCATGGTCTTCGAGACGGACCGAGGCGGAGTTCTCCTCGCCCACGACGACGTCCTCCGGGCGGAGCCGCAGCAGCCGCCCCCGGACCAGTGCCTCGATCTCCGCGTCTGCGAGGGTGACGAGGTTGTTGCGCCCGTCCTTGGAGTCCACGGCGGCCGCGGTGAGCTCTCGCGACCAGTGCCGCATGCGGTGGACCGCGATCACCGCGCTCTGCCGCGCGGCGTCGAGGAGGGGATCGTCGTGGAGTGCCGCCATCGGATCAGAGCGCCACGGGGCTCACGCCGCTCACAGCGCTCTGCTCCCCGCTCAGGCTTACGACGCCGGTGGTCATACCGGTGACTGCCGCCACGCCTCCTGCGAGCCCGGAGCCGCCGGAGGCGTGCGAGGCGTCCTCGCCGCCTGCCTCCGCCGCGCGGCCCGCACGGTGCCGGCGGACGATCTCCTGCACCGCCTGCGAGGAGGTGCCCACGGCCTCGGCGATCGCCGCATAGGTGACTCCCGCGTCACGGGCGGTCAGGATCGCGTCCACGTAGCTCGCGTTGACACGCGCCCGCTGACGAGCCACCCGTTTGACAGCGGACACCAGCGTCCGCTGCTCTGCATTCAGCTCCCGTGCCCTGCGCACCATTTCACAACCTCATTCTCACCAGGACGAACACTCATCGATGGACCGGCGGCAGAGGGGGCGAGCAGGCGCGGCATGCTGTCCCATGTCGCCGTCCGAGCACCGATACGTGCTTCTATGGTAGTACGCGCGTGATGCGTTTCCCGCCGGTCTCACCCCGGGCGGGGATATATCCGCTCACATTTCTCGATTCCGCGCCGATCTGCGGCTTCCCCCCGCCCAGTTGTCCCACTCCGTGGGACGAGTGCGGGTTGCCGCACCCGGCACTCACCCGCCCAGGCGCGCGGAGTCGTCGCCGAGCCGCCCCGTCAGCCTCCGCTCCAGATCCCGCCGCCAGCGCTCCGGCAGCTCGGGTGAGGCCAGCAGCCTCCCGATGCCGGCGCGATCGAGACGATCGACGTTCATGACGCGGTTGGCCTCGGCGACGGAGACGGATTCCGGCAGCCTCTCCGCGAGCGTCATCGCGTCCCCCTCCGCGAGGACTCCCGGCTCCAGCACCCGCAGGTAGAACCCGCAGCGCCCCGTCTCCTGCATGCGCGCAGGGAGGCCGCGGTCTCCCCAGCGTGCGGAGACGGTGGTGCAGGGCCTGCGGGGCTGCGTCACCTGCACACGCGCGGATCCGAGGAGGAAGACGTCCCCCAGGTGCACCTGCGCCTCGGTGAGCCCGCGCAGCGTGAGGTTCTCGAAGAAGCCGTCCTCGCCGATCTCCCGGCCCTCGGCGGCCCAGGCGCCGTAGTTCTCCACCGGATAGCAGCAGAGGGCCTTGTCGGGGCCGCCGTGGACCTTCGTGTTCCCCTGCGCGTCCCCGTCCAGACCGAGAACCCCCACCCGGACGGGCGCGGTGACCGGCGTCTTGTGCGCGCCGGTGGAGATCTCACGTCCCGACCAGTGCTGCACGACGACGGCACCCGCCCGCAGGCGTTCGACGGTCCCCGTCAGTGCGCGCACCTCCTGACCCGCACCCTGCACCGGCGTCTCGGCCTTCCCGGACATGCTGCCCCCTCCCCGCGCGTCTGCGCTCCCCGTCCGCACCACGCTACCGGGACACGCGCGTTCCCCGCCCGCGTCCGAGGCGTGTGCGACGATGGGCGCACGCTGCGACGACGCAGAGGCACGACGACGAGGAGCACAGACGTGAATGGCGCCGATTCCCTCCTGGCCGCACTCGAGCACAACGGGGTCACCACCTGTTTCGCGAACCCCGGCACCTCGGAGATGCACTTCGTGGCCGCACTGGAGGGCGCCACGCGCATCCGCGGGGTCCTGGGCCTGTTCGAGGGGGCGGTGACAGGAGCCGCGGACGGCTATGCGCGCATGACGGACCAGCCGGCGGCCACGCTGCTGCACCTGGGCCCCGGGCTCGCCAACGGTCTGTCCAACCTGCACAACGCGGTGCGCGCGCACTCGCCGGTGGTGAACGTGATCGGTGACCACGCCAGCTACCACCGCGCTCTCGACGCGCCGCTCACCAGCGACATCGAAGGCACGGCCCGCCCGTTCTCCCACTGGGTCCGCACCTCCTCGGGAGAGCGGGCCCTGGCCTCGGACGTCGCGGACGCGGTCACCGTCGCCCGCCGGGGCCGGGTGGCCTCACTCATCCTGCCGGCGGATGCCGCGTGGAACGAAGTGCCGCGGGACGGCGTGCCGCCCACCGCGCTGGAGGCACCCCGGCCGCGGGTGGACGCGCTCGCCGCCGAGGCCGCCGCGCGGCACCTGCACGAGGCCGGTGAGCGCGGGGCGATCCTCCTGGGCGGACGCACCCCGCGGGCGGAGGCACTCGAGGCTGCGGCCCGGATCGCCGCGGCCACCGGCGCCTCACTCCTCACCGGCACCTTCGCTGCGCGCGTGTCCCGTGGCGCCGGGCGCTTCACGGCGCAGAAGGTGCCCTATGCCGTCGATGCCGCCCAGGAGTTCCTCTCGCGCTTCGACACCCTGGTGCTCGTGGGCGCGCAGCCGCCGGTCGCCTTCTTCGCCTATCCGACCAAGCGCAGCACACTCACCGCGCCCGGCACCCGGTTCATCGAGCTGTGCGGGGACACCACCCGCGCGCAGCTCCCCCTCGAGGCGGTCTGGGAGGCGCTGCCGGAGTCCGCACGCGCCGCCGCGCCCGCTGCCGCGCCGCTGGCCGTGCCGGGGGCGGCGGAGCTGCCCGCCGGCACCCTCACCCCGCAGAAGATCGCCGCGTTCCTCGCCCATGCGATCCCGGAGGACGCGGTGGTGGTCGATGAGTCCCTCACCACCGGATGGGCATTCGACTCCGCCACCCGCGGGGCGCGGCCGCACGAATGGCTCAACCCCACGGGAGGGTCGATCGGATGGGCCCTGCCTGTGGCCACCGGCGCCGCGATCGCCTGCCCGGAGCGGAAGGTCATCGCCCTGGAGTCCGACGGCTCCGGCATGTACATGCCGCAGACGCTGTGGACCCAGGCGCGGGAGGGCACGGACGTCGTCACCCTCGTGTTCGCCAACCGGAAGTACCAGATACTGCGGAACGAGATGGCGAACGTGGGCGTGGAGCACGTGGGCGAGCGCGCCGGCCAGCTCCTCGACCTCGACCGGCCCACCCTGGACTGGGTGTCCGTGGCCCGCGGGTTCGGAGTGCCGGCGGAGCGGGCGGAGACCGTGGAGGAGCTCAGCGCAGCCTTCGCCCGGGCGCTCGCCGCACAGGGCCCGGCGCTCGTCGAGGTGGTGCTGTGAGCACCTGCCGCCGCACGCCCGGAGGGGATGGCCGGCTCCTCGCAGGTCGCCGCGTCCTGCCTGCCTTCCCCGGTGGGAACCCGGGCTGAGGGGGCGGCCGCCTCAGCTGCGGAGAGACCCGATGGTGAAGCCCTCCGGCTTCACCCCGGCCCATGCCGGCGGCACGTCCGTGCCCGCCGCCTCGTCCGCCTCCGCCTGCGCCGCCGTGTCCTGCACGATGCCCGCGGCGTGGTGCACGGGGGCATAGATGGAGTAGAGCTTCAGCGGTTCGTCGCCGGTGTTGATGACGTCGTGCCAGGTGCCGGCGGGAACCTGGATGGACCAGCCGTCACTCACCTCCTGCTCGAAGGTGATCTCCTCGGCCGTCGGCCCCATGATGCACCGGCCGGTGCCGCCTTCCACCCGGAGGAACTGGTCCGTGTCCGGGTGCACCTCGAAGCCCACCGTCTCCCCGACCGGGATCGACATGAGGGTGACCTGCAGGAAGCGGCCGGTCCAGGCGACGGTCCGGTAGGCCCCGTTCTCCAGGGTGGCCTGCTCGATGTCGAATGCCTGCGGTGCGGGTCCGATGTCCTCGAATGCCATTGCGCTCCGTCCTTCAGCTTCCACGGCATGCCCCGTGCACGCCGGCTCCCTCCCGAGCCTAGAGGCGCAGCGCCGCGCGCGCCACGGTGCTCCGCCTCGCCTCAGTGAGCACAGGCTGTGCGCAGTGCGGACAGCCTCGGCGCACCGCCCGGAACTCTCAGAGGCGGGGAGAACGGGCTCCCGCGGCCGCCCCGGGGAAGCCGCAGCCCGCCAGGGGCCGCCCTGAGGAAGCTGCAGCCCGACAGGGCCTTGGGAGACTCCGCTCAGTGGAAGACTCCGGTGAAGGAGCCGAACGCCCGCGCCCGCCGGTCCACGAGGTGCTTGTCGTAGGCCGCCACGGTGAAGCTCTCCGGCAGCTCCTCACCCATCGAACCGGAGCGGAACACGTCCGCGGACTCCGTGAAGTGGTCCACGGGACTGCGCTCCGTGATGGCGAGTTCCTCCGCGATCCACCGGTCCACCAGCAGACCGGTGAGCACACGGCCGTTGTCCAGCTGCACGCCCCGCCGGATCCACTGCCAGATCTGGGCACGGGAGATCTCCACACTGGAGACGTCCTCGACGAGGTGGTCCACTTTGAGGGCTCCCTGCCCGGACAGCCAGGCATTGAGGTACGCGAGGCCGGCCCGGATGTTGGTGCGCACACCCTCCTCGCTCACCCGCTTGCTGAGGTCCTCCGTCGTGGGCAGCCCCTCACGGGAGAGGAGGTCCTCCGCCGTGATGGCGCCGTTCTCGCCGGAGCCCGAGGTGGGAGGCACCCAGTCGATCTGGTTGTCGTCGTCGCCGAGGACCTCCTCGAAGGCCTCCCGCGCGACCGGGATGAGGGAGGGGTGCGCCACCCACGTGCCGTCGAATCCCTGCGCGGCCTCGTGCTGCTTGTCCTCGCGGACCCGCCGCTGGGCCTCGGCCGTCTTCTCCGGGTCCTCGCGGTCCGGGAACGCCGTCGCCATGCCGCCGAGCGCGTGGATCCCCCGGCGGTGGCAGACGTCGACGATCCGGGAGGTGTAGGCCTGCAGGAAGGGCAGGTCCATCGTGAGGACCTTGCGGTCGGGCAGGAGGAAGGTGGGGTCGTGGCGGAACGCCTTGATCATGGAGAAGATGTAGTCCCAGCGTCCGGCGTGCAGGCCCACGCAGTGATCGCGCAGCTCCCAGACGATCTCCTCCATCTCGATCGCCGCGCCCAGGGTCTCGATGAGCGCCGTGGTGCGGATGGAGCCGACCGGCAGCCCCTTGAGGCTCTGGCTGAGGAGGAACATGCGGTTCCACCAGCGGGCCTCGGCCGCGCTCTCCATCTTGGGGATGCAGAAGTACGCGCCGCGACCGCTCTCCGCGAGGGCCTCCGCGTTGTGGAAGAAGTACAGGCCGAAGTCCACGATGGACGCCGAGGCCTGGGTCTCCGCGCCCTGTGCGTCCACGTAGCGGAGGTGGGCCTCCGGCAGGTGGAGGCCGCGGGGCCGGACCACGAGGGTGGGCGGGGTGGGATTGCGCTGCTCGTAGAGCTTGCCCACCCGGGTCACGTGGCGCAGGCGGCCGCGCACGGCGTCGATGAGGTTGAGCTGACCCGTGACCACGTTGGACCAGGTGGGCGACATCGCGTCCTCGAAGTCCGCGAGCCACGAGTCCGCATCCGAATTCAGCGCGTTCGCCGCGGTGCGGCCGTCCGGGGCGCCGGTGATCTCGACGCGGCGGCGGGAGAGGCCCTTGGCCCCGCGGCCGCCGATCGCGTGCCAGGAGGCGTCCTCGCGGATCTCCCGGGTGGCCTCCGGGTAGGAGGGGAACTCCCCGCGGAGGAACGCGGCGGAGCGGAACTCGCGCTCGGTCAGCAGCGTGCGGCGCTCGTCGAGGAGCGCTGCGTGCAGCGCGGCGAGGAAGTCCAGGGCCTCCGGGCTGAGGACGGTCTCGTAGCCGCTCTCCATGGGACCGGCGACGAGCATCCGCCCTGCGGCCGGTGCGGTCTGCTGCTGCATGGGGGTCTCCTGGCCGGGGCGAGTCTCCTGCTGCGGTGAAGGGGACTGGGTCGTGAGGGTCATGGCGGGCTCCTGGTGGTGCGGGAAGCGGGCGAGAGGCGGCGAGCGGTGGTGTGTGGCGGGGCCGTGGTGTCCTGCATCGGCAGGCGCAGGTGGAGCAGTGCGGGACGACCGCGCCGGACAGGGAAACCCCAGAAAACCCTGTGCCGGAGCGGCCGCCCCGCGTGCCCGCCGGACCTCGCCCTCTCATGAGGGCGCCGCCGGCGGGACGAGGTCCGGCGGGATGCCGGATCCTCAGTCGGTGGTGCGGCCCGGGGACGCATGGCCCGTGGAGCCGCACTGCGCGTGCAGCCCGCGGGCAGCGGAAGCCGGAACCCGGACCGCGGTCCAGGCAGCGGCCCCCGATGCGCCGCAGGGCCCGCGCAGGCTCAGTTGAACTGAGCGGCCTCGGTGGAGTCCTTCAGCGCGGTGGTGGAGGACTCCGGGTTGATGGCGGTCGAGACGAGGTCGAAGTAGCCGGTGCCCACCTCACGCTGGTGCCTGGTGGCCGTGTAGCCCCGCGACTCGTCGTCGAACTCGCGCTGCTGCAGCTCGACGTACGCCTTCATCTGCTCGCGGGCGTAGCCGTGGGCGAGGTCGAACATCGAGTGGTTGAGCGCGTGGAAGCCGGCCAGGGTGATGAACTGGAACTTGTAGCCCATCGCGCCCAGCTCCCGCTGGAACTTGGCGATCGTCGCGTCGTCCAGGTGCTTCTTCCAGTTGAAGGACGGGGAGCAGTTGTAGGCGAGCAGCTGATCCGGGAACTCCGCGTGGACGGCGTCCGCGAACTGCTTCGCGACCTCGAGATCCGGGGTGGAGGTCTCCATCCAGATGAGATCCGAGTACGGGGCGAACGCCTTGGCACGGGCGATGCAGGGCTCGATCCCGCCGGTGACCTTGTAGAAGCCCTCTGCGGTGCGCTCGCCCGTGATGTAGGGCTGATCGCGCTCGTCGATGTCCGAGGTGATCATGTTCGCGGACTCGGCGTCCGTGCGGGCCACCACGAGCGTGGGGACGTCCTCGACGTCGGCCGCCAGGCGCGCCGCGTTGAGCGTGCGGACGTGCTGCGAGGTGGGCACGAGGACCTTGCCGCCCAGGTGACCGCACTTCTTCTCCGAGCCCAGCTGATCCTCGAAGTGGACGCCGGCGGCGCCCGCGCTGATCATGCCGCGCATGAGCTCGTAGACGTTGATGGAGCCGCCGAACCCGGCCTCCGCGTCGGCCACGATGGGAGCCAGCCAGTCGTCGACCGTGAGGCTGCCCTCGCTGCGCTCGATCTGATCGGCGCGCATGAGCGCGTTGTTGATGCGGCGGACGACCGCCGGCACCGAGTTCGCCGGGTAGATCGACTGGTCCGGGTAGGTCTGCCCGGCGAGGTTGGCATCGGCGGCGACCTGCCAGCCGGAGAGGTAGATGGCCTTGAGCCCGGCGCGCACCTGCTGCACCGCCTGATTGCCGGTGAGCGCACCCAGCGAGTTGACGAAGTCCTCGGTGTGGATGAGATCCCAGAGGCGCTCAGCGCCGCGGCGGGCGAGGGTGTGCTCCTCGATGACGGAACCGCGCAGCCGGACGACGTCAGCAGCGGTGTAGTCACGGGCGATGCCGGCCCAGCGCGGGTTGGTCGCCCAGTCGCTCTGGATCTGCTGTTCGTTGTGGATGTCCTTCTGCGTCATCGTGCTCTCCTCCGAGTCGGTGTCTGCGATGTGACTCAAGTCTTTCGCCTGGTCCACCCTGATTTCACCCCAGATCGCAATGAAGATTCACCGTTCTTCTCCACATGTGAAGAAGTGACATATTTCCGAAAAGAGGGTGCGCTGTGTCATAGTGGGAAGCATGAGCCGTCAGCATGCCGCAGACACCGCGCCGCCGGGCGCGCACCGCACCTCCGGAGCCGCAGGCACCACGCGCACCACGGAGGCCTCCCGCGCCACCGGCGTCCAGGAGGCGGACGCCCTGAGCATCGGCCGCCGCATCCGCCACTTCCGCACGCAGGCCGGACTCACCCTCGGGCAGCTGGGCGAGAAGGTGGGACGCGCACCCTCCCAGATCTCCGTCATGGAGAACGGCAAACGGGAGCCCGGCCTCGGGCAGCTCCGCGCACTGGCAGAGGCGCTGGGCGTCACCGCGGACGACCTCCTCGACCCGGAGCCCGTGGACGCCCGGCAGGCGCTCGAACTGGAGGTGGAGCGCAACCAGCGCTCTCCGCTCTACACCTCGCTGCACCTGCCGCGGGTGAGGGCGAAGTCGCTGCCGCAGGACGCCCTGGCCGCCATCGCGGGGCTCCAGCGGCAGCTCGCGGACGCCATGCGGCGCAGGGCGGCCACCCCCGAGGAGGCGCGCAGGGTCAACCGCAACCTCCGCGAGCGCATGCGCCGGCAGGGCAACCACTTCCCGGAGCTGGAGAAGGTGGCCGGCGAGGTGCTGGCACGGATCGGCTACACCGGCGGGCCCCTCTCCCAGCGGCAGACCGCCGCGGTCGCGGACGACCTCGGGTACTCGCTGCACTACGTCTCGGACCTCCCGGCCAGCACCCGCGCCGTGGCGGACACCGCGCACCGGCGCCTCTACCTCTCCCACGAGGACGTCACCGGGCACGACCCGCGCTCGCACGTGCTGACCGCGCTCGCCTCGCACATCCTGGGGCACGAGACGCCCGCGGACTACGAGGAGTTCCTCACGCAGCGGGTGGAGGCGAACTACCTCGCCGCGGCGCTGCTCATGCCGGAGTCCGCCGCCGTGCCGATGCTGCAGGCGGCGAAGAAGAATCGCTCGATTTCCATCGAGGAGCTCCGAGACCTCTTCGGAGTCTCCTACGAGACCTCCGCGCACCGGTTCACGAACCTCGCCACAGCACATCTGGGGCTGCCCGTCCACTTCATGAAAGTGCATTCTTCCGGAACCATCCACAAGGCCTACTCCAACGACGGCCTGCCGTTCCCCACGGATCCGATGGGCGCGGTGGAGGGGCAGTTCGCCTGCAAGCGCTTCACCTCCCGCACCGTGCACAGGGTGGCGGACAGATTCAGCCCCTACTTCCAGTACACGGACACGCCCAACGGCACGTACTGGTGCACCGCGCGCGTGCTCCCCGGCGGGGAGTTCTCCATCAGCGTGGGCGTCCCCTTCGCCCACGTGGGCTGGTTCGAAGGACGCGAGACCGCGAAGCGCTCACGTTCGGAGTGCCCGGACCCGGACTGCTGCCGCAGGCCGCCCGCCGAGCTCGCGGAGAGATGGGAGGACAGCAGCTGGCCGTCCGCACGCACGCACGCGTCGCTGCTCGCCGCCGTGCCGCCCGGAGTCTTCCCCGGCGTCGACACCACGGAGGTCTACGCCTTCCTCGACCGCCACGCCCCGGAGTGAGCACGCAGGGCCGCCGTCCCCACGAGCGCTCAGAGCCAGTTGGCCTCACCGGCGTCCAGCCAGCTGATCGGATTGACGTTGCGGCCGTTGGACATGGCGACGGAGATGACGTTGGCGAGGTAGCGGTCCTCGGAGACCTCGAGCGGCCGGCCGCTCGCGTCGCGCCCCACACGCATGTGCCGGAGCAGCGGGCGCCCGCGCGAGACGCCCAGGAGCGTCGCGTCCTGATGCCCGCACACGGTGGCGGAGAAGAGGTGGTCCGCACCGGCGAAGACGATGCCGTACTCGTCGGCCAGGAAGCGACTCACCGATTCGAGATCCGGCGGCAGACCCTCGACGATCTCTCCGATGCGCTCCGGGTACCGGGTCCGCTCCACCATCACCCGCTCGCCGTCGAGGGTCCGCACGCGCAGCACCCAGAGGACGCGACTGCGCGGATCCACCTTGAGAGTCCGCGCGGCCTCCTCACCGGCGATCTGCCAGGACTGCTCCACGACCTGCCCGCCGGGCCTGCGCCCGCGCACCAGGGCCCACTGAGCGAAGCTGCGGAACTCCTCCTGCGTGGCGGCCGGCCGCGGTTTGCGCAGCACCGACTTGCGCGCCCCGCGGCGCCCGCTCAGCGTGCCTTCCGCGACCAGCAGGCGCAGAGCTTCGCGCACCGTGCCGGGCGCCACCTCGAACTCCGCGGCGAGCGCCGCCTCGGACCCGAGGCTCTCCCCCACCGCGAGCTCGCCGGACCTGATCGACTCGCGGATCTGCTCGGCGATCCGCTCGTAGCGGGCGGTGCCCACCGCGCCCACCGCGCGCCGCCCCTGAGCGTCCTGCCGGGACTCCATCGCCATCCCACCGCCTGTTCACCAGTGCCCCCGACCGCATCCCTCGCGGCGGCGGGCGTCGAAAGCCTGCTCCTGCGGCGGACATCGCACGGCAGGACCTCTGTTCGCACAGGGTCCCGGCAGCGCGGACACCGCAGTCGGAACTAAACTACCCGGTTCGCCTCCCGCCCACTCGCAGCGCCCGCCGGAAGCGGTCACCACGATCGCTGCCCGCCGACCGCGGCAGGCAGCCCGCGCGCGGCGGGAGCACGCTCCCAGAGTTCACCCCGAGGACCCGCCCCATCCACCTCTGAGTCAATCCTCACTGGTGAACTTTCCCTACTTCCACACACTTCACTAGTAACGAACCTTGGCAATCCGCTCAGACTTCTCTAAGGTGGAAGTGACTCGAGCCACGCACACGACCCTCAGGGCGTCCCCTGGACGCGCACATACGAAAGGCGAGTACGACCATGCTCAAGCACATCCGACTGCTCACTGCGGCGGTCTCCCTGGGCGCCCTCACGGCGCTCTCGGCCTGCGGCTCCGGCGGCGAATCCGAGGAATCCGCCACCTGGCGGGCGGCGACCTCCGTGGAGGACGGCGGGGGCATGGACGCCCTCATCGAGGCAGCGCAGGCAGAGGGCACGCTCAACACCATGGGCCTCTTCGAGGACTGGGCGAACTACGGCGGGCTCCTGGACGCGTTCTCCGAGAAGTACGGCATCGAGATCGAGAACGACACGTCCACCGGTGCCAGCCAGGACCTCATCAATGCGGTGAAGAACCGCCAGGGCCAGGACACCTCGCTGGACTACCTGGACACCGGCGAGTCCTTCGCCGTGGACGCCGCCGCAGAGGGACTGCTCGCCGAGTACCACCCCCAGACCGCCGACGACCTCCCGGACAACATGAAGTCCCCGGACGGCACCTGGTACAACCACCTCGGCGGCACCATGGCGATCGGCTGCGACACGGACGCCGTCGAGACCTGCCCGACCAGCTTCGAGGACCTCCTCGATCCTCAGTACCAGGGCAAGATCGCCATCCGCGGCAACCCGACCACGGGTGAGGCCGGCTTCATGGCCGTCGCCGCGGCCTCGCTGGCCAACGGCGGCAGCCTGGACGACATCCAGCCCGGCATCGACTTCTTCGCCGAACTCTCCGACTCCGGCAACCTGGTCCCGACGGAGGCCGAGGCCGGCACGATCGAGACCGGTGAGACTCCCGTCGTCGTCAACTGGGACTACCTGCTCCTCCAGTGGGCGGACGACCTCTCCGGCGGCGGCACGGACATGGAGATCGTGATCCCCTCCGACGGCACCGTCGCCTCCTACTACGCGGCCTCCATCAACGACGACGCGCCGCACCCCGCGGTCGCGCGCCTGTGGCAGGAGTTCGTCTTCAGCGACGAGGGCCAGAACCTCCTCCTCAAGGGGTACGTCCTCCCCGGTCGCATGGATGCCATGGTCGAGGCCGGCACCGCGGACGAGGACGCACTGGCCGCGCTCCTGCCCGAGGCCGTGGAGCAGACCGCACCGCAGCCCACCCAGGAGCAGCGTGAGTCCCAGCAGGCCGTCCTCGCGGAGAACTGGGCGAAGGCGGTCGGATGACGTCCGCTCCTCCCTCCCCCGCCAGGAGCACCGGTGAGGACCCCCGTGCCGAGGCGGCCCCCGCCCCGGCACGGGCGGGGCGCGGGCTGCGGCCCACTCCCGCCTGGGCCGCGCTCGCGCCCCTGGCGATCGTCCTGCTCCTCTTCTTCGCCGTGCCGCTCGTGGGCATGGTGGTCACCTCCCTCGTACTCCCCGGCGGGCGGGGCGAGGCCGGCACCCTGAGCCTGGACAACTTCGCTGCGCTGGGCTCCGGCTCCCGGTCCATGGCCCTGCGGAACAGCCTCGTCCTCTCCGCGGCGGCGGCGACGATCGCCGCCGTGCTCGGCGGGATCTGCGCGTGGGCCATCTCCACGGTGAAGTCCCGGGTCGTCGACTCGCTCACGGCCGTCGTCTCCAGCGTCCTGGCCAACGACGGCGGCGTGCCGCTGGCCTTCTCCTTCATCGTCGCAGTGGGCAACACCGGCTACTTCGTCGCCCTGCTCACCGCAGTGGACCCCTCCTTCACGCTCTACAGCGTGCAGGGCCTCGTTCTCATGTACCAGTACTTCCTCATCCCCACGATGATCCTGCTGACGCTGCCCAGCTTCACCGCGCTGCGACAGCAGTGGCGGGAGGCCAACACCTCCCTGGGAGGCACGAGCCTCACCTTCTGGCGCCGCGTCGGGATACCCGTCATCACACCGGCTCTCCTGGGCGCCTGGCTGCTGATGTTCGGCTCCGCGTTCGGCACCCACGCCTCGGCCGCGGTGCTGATCGGCACGGGAGGGTTCCCGCTCATCCCGCTGGAGATCGCCGGGCAGCTGGCCGGCTCCGCCGCCACGGGCGGCGAGGGCGTCGCCATGGCGCTCGGCGTGACCACGGGCGTCATCGCCGTGCTGGTCCTCCTCGCCTTCAACGCACTCATGAGAAGGAGCGCCAAGTGGCTGAACACGTGACTCCCGCGGTGCCGTCGTCTCCTCCGGGGCAGATCGCGCCCGAGGCCCGCACCGGCCCCGCACGCTCCGGGCGTCCCGGCCCGCCGCGTTCCGGCCGCACCACGAAGACGCTCGCCTGGCTGCCCCTGATCGCACTGGCGATCTTCATCCTCACACCGCAGCTGAGCTCGCTCACCTACTCCTTCTTCCGCGGCGACGGCAGCTTCACGACCGAGGGCCTCACGGGGCTGGCCGACTCCGGGGCCATCGTCGCCCCGCTCCTCCGCAGCCTCGTGATCGCCTCCCTCACGGTGGTCGTCCTCATCGCGACACTCGTGCCCGCCGTGGTGGCCGTCCACCTGTGGACACCGCGTCTGCGTCCGCTGCTGAGCATCCTCTGCACACTGCCGCTGGTGGTGCCCGCCATCGCGATCGTCGCAGGGCTGACCACGGTGCTGCGCGGCCTCGCCTCGCAGGGCAGGGGCAGCCTCGGCATGCAGGTGAACACGCTCCTGCAGTCGCAGGACCTCCCGCTGGTGCTCGTGGGCACCTATGTGGTCTTGTGCCTGCCGTTCACCTACCGCTCCATCGACGCCGCCCTGTCCACGCTGCCGCTGCGCACGCTCTACGAGTCCTCCTCCGTGCTGGGTGCGGGGATGCGCACCACGCTGTGGCGCGTGGTCGTGCCCAACATCCGCGGCTCCGTGATGTTCTCCGCGTTCTTCACGTTCGCACTGTCCATCGCGGAGTACACCGTGGCCGCGACCCTGTCGATCAACACCCTGCCGGTGTACCTCAACACCCTCTCCAGCACGAACTTCCGCGGCTCCATCACCCTGTCCGTGCTGCTCAACCTCACCACCTGGCTGCTGCTGGCGGCCGCGACGCTGAGCGCCTCCCGGTTCGGGCAGAGGGCGGAGGCGGCACCCGAGGCCGAACCCGGCGCGGACTCCGCCCCCTCGGCCGGCCCGCCCGCAGGCCCCGCCCCCGCAGCCGCGGCGGCCGCTCGGGAGGCGTCTCCCGCCTCGGCGCCGATCGCAGCCCCAGACTCTCCCCGGAAGGAAGCCCAGACACCATGAGCACCACCGCACAGACGAGTGCGCACGCACCGCGCGGCGACCGGGCACCCGCCTCGGACCGCGAGCCCATGTCCGTCCGGTTCCAGGACGTGCGCAAGTCCTACGGCAGCACGGAGGTGCTGAGGGACTTCAGCATCGACATCGAGGCCGGCTCCATGGTGAGCTTCCTGGGCCCCTCCGGCTGCGGCAAGACGACGACGCTGCGGATCCTCGCGGGGTTCGAGGAGGTGAACGGCGGGGACGTCCTGGTGGGCGGCCGGTCCGTCCTCTCCCTGCCGCCGCACCGCCGGGACATGGGCATGGTGTTCCAGAGCTACAGCCTCTTCCCCAACCTCAGCGTCGCGGACAACATCGAGTACGGCCTCCGGATCCGCAAGGTGGACGCCGGTGCCCGCCGCCGTCGCACGGAGGAGCTGCTGGAAGTGTGCGGACTGGCCGGGATGGGCCCGCGCTACCCGCATCAGCTCTCCGGCGGTCAGCAGCAGCGTGTGGCGCTGGCCCGCGCGCTTGCCACGCAGCCCACGGTGCTCCTGCTCGACGAGCCCCTCTCCGCCCTGGACGCCGCGGTCCGTTCCTCACTGCGCGACGAGATCCGACGAGTGCAGCAGGCGCTGGGCACCACCACCGTGTTCATCACCCACGACCAGGGCGAGGCCCTGGCGATCGCGGATCGCGTGGCCGTCATGAACGGCGGCCGGATCGAGCAGCATTCCGCCCCGCACGAGGTCTACTCCCGCCCGCAGACGCCGTTCGTGGCCCGGTTCGTGGGATCGATCAACGAGTTCGCCGTTCCTTCCGGATGGCACCCGGGGTCCCCTCTGCCCTCGGACAGCACCGGGGCGGAGATCGTCTTCGTCCGCCCGGAGGATCTGGCCGTGTCGCCGGAGCCCGAGGGCCTGCTGGAGGTGAAGAGCCAGGTCTACACCGGTGAGCGCACCATGGTGCGGCTGGGGGCGCCGGGCCGGGAGGAGGCGCGCTGGTCCGCCTCCCTGGCCTCGGCCGAGGCAGGTGCGGTGCCGCCGGGCGCCCGCGTGCGCGCCACCGTCACCGCCGAACCGGCCATGCGCCTGCCCCGCGCGCAGGCGGGAGGGGCGTGGACGTGAGCGCCCGGATCGCCGCGACGCCGGGGACGGGTGCCGCAGAGGCGGTCCAGGAGGTCGCCGGCGTCGTCTTCGACTGCGACGGCGTGCTCGTGGACTCGGAGCAGCCGTGGCTGGACATCATGGCCGCACAGCTGCGGCGGCTGGGACTGGCGGACACGAGCCCGGAGACGCTGCGGGGCATGACCGCCGCCGAGGCCGTCGCCGCGCTCGGCTCCCTCCACGCCGAGGCCGTGACGACCGGCGGGGGCAGCGCCGATGTGCGCCCCCCGCACGCACGGGACATCGACCTCGCCTACAGCGCCGCGCTGACGGACCTGTCCGCGCCCATGCCCGGCGCGCCGGAGCTCGTCCGGGCGCTGTCCGGCAGCGTGCCGGTCGCGGTGGCGAGCAACGGCCGGGAGGAGGACGTCCGCGGCCTGCTGGAGCGCGCGGACATGCTGCACCTGTTCGACGTCGTCGTGACGATCGACGACGTGGACCGCGGCAAACCGGCGCCGGACCCCTACCTGCTGGCGGCGGCCCGTCTGGGCGTGGATCCGCGCGCGGCGGTGGCCTTCGAGGACTCGGTGCTGGGTTCGCAGGCCGCGCACACCGCAGGGCTCACGGTGGTGGGGGTGAATGAGGACCTCTCGGTGCCTCTCACAGCGGACCTCCGCCTGCGGAGTCTGCGCGAAATCCGATTCGACCCGCACACCCGCACACTGCGGACATGAGACGGCATCCCGCACTCTGACGAACGGAGAGACAGTGACACGACAGCATCCGCCGCAGGCGGCACGCTCCTTCACCCTGCAGACGTGGAACGTCTGGTACGGCGGCCGCGAAGTGGACTACGGCCAGGAGAAGCAGTACGCGATCTGCGCGCAGTTCCCCGCCGAGGTCCTCGCACTCCAGGAATGCTGGGGCACCGCTGCGGAGAATCTGGCGCCCAAGCTGGGCGCCTCACTCGCGCAGCGCGGCTGGGACACCGCTGTGCTCAGCACGGGCCCGCTCCGGCCCGTGGAGACCTCGACCCTGCCCTATGCACAGGCCGCACTCGTCACCCCGTGCGAGGGCGGGCCCACCGTCCTCGTCTGGTCGGTGCACCTGGCTCCGTACCCCTACGCCGTGTACCGCGCCCTGGCCGGCGACGGGCAGGAGGTCGCGGATGCGGAGGAGGCGCCTCGGCTCGAGCAGATCGAGGAGGTGCTCGCAGAGACCTCGCGCATCTGTGCCGAGGAGGGCGAACCGGACATGCCCGTCGTGGTGTGCGGCGACTTCAACACCCCCGCCACGGGCGACTGGGCCGCACGCCCGGACCGGCCCCCGCTGCGCTGGCGGTCACCGGACGCGCTGCTGGAGGCCGGCTTCGTCGACGCCTTCCGCGCCGTCCACCCGGATCCCGCAGCGGTGCCGGCGGACTCCTGGTCGCCCATCGAACCGCTCGGCCGTGCCGGCCACGCGGAGAAGCCGGAACCGGGCAGGACCGACGGAGCGGAGCCGCGCGACCGCATCGACTTCGTCTTCGCCCGGGGCCTCGACGTGGTGGACGCCGTGATGCGCGGCTGCACGGCGGAGGGTCTCGTGGAGGACGGCTTCGAGGACGTGGGCGGGCTCTGCGCGCACATCCCGCATCAGCGGCAGAACCGCTTCCCGTCCGATCACCAGCTGGTGGAGGCCCGCTTGGCATTCAGGAGCTGAGCTCTCCTCTCCCGGTGTGCCGGAAACCACAGGAGTCGCGCGCAACTGCGTGCGGCTCCTGCCGTTCTGTGCGGCTCCTGCGGTTCTGTGCAGGCGGGCCGTGCGCTCCTCAGCGGACGATCGTGAGGTCGATGCCCCTGCGCTCCGGCAGCCTGTAGGCGGCCCACAGCGCCAGCGCGGCGGCGAAGACGATGAACAGGTTCGAGGCCCACGGCGTCTCCAGGTAGACCGCCAGCTGGTTGACGTACGGCGTGGTCCCCCCGAAGACCGCCGTCGCCAGTGAGTACGCCAGGCCGATGTTGGCGGTGCGGGCGGCGGTGGGGAACGTCTCCGCCATGACGGAGGCGAGCAGGCCCGCGCCGGCGGACAGCACGATGAGAGCCACCGAGGTCGCGGCGAAGAGCGTCCACGGCCGGTCGTCGATGAAGGCCATGAGCGGGAACTGCGTGAGGATCACCCCGCCGGCGAAGACGAAGAGCACCGGCCGGCGCCCCACCCTGTCGGACACCGCGCCCCAGAACGGCAGTGCGGCAAGGCCGATGACGAGGGCCGCCACCAGCGCCCAATAGGCGCCCGAGGCGTCCATCCCCTCCTGGGTGACGGCGTACGTCGAGACGTAGGAGGTCCACGTGTAGTTGCTCGCCGCCACTCCGGAGACCAGGAAGAAGATCAGCACGATGGAGAGCGGGGTGCTCAGCGGTGCGAGGGTGCGAGCGCTGAAGGACGCAGCCCTCAGCCCCGCGTGCGCGGCACTGCCGGGACCCGCAGGCTCACCCGCGCCGGCCTCGGGCACGGCGGCGCCGGCCGGGCCGGAAGCCGCGCCTGCGCCGCCTTCCCCAGCACCCGCACGCGCCCCCGCCGCATTCCCGTCCTCCTGGAAGACCTGCGACTCGACCATGCCCACGCGCAGCCACAGCGCCACCAGGGCGAGCACCGCGCCCAGCAGGAACGCGATGCGCCAGCCCCACGCCTGGACGTCCGCCTCGGAGAGGGTCTCCGTGATGGCTCCGCCCAGCACGAACGCGAGGAAGGCACCGCCGAAGATCGTCATGAAGACGGTGGAGCCCCACAGGCCGCGGCGGCGGGCCGGAGCGATCTCCGCGATGTAGGAGTTCGCCGTGGCGGACTCGCCGCCGTGTGCGAATCCCTGCACCACCCGGGCCAGCAGGAGCAGCACCGAGGCGAAGATGCCGAACGTCTCGAACGTGGGCAGGAGCCCGATGAGCACGGAGGCGCCGGCCATCATGAGCATCGTCGTCACGAGGACGAAGCGCCTGCCGCGCCGGTCCGCGATCCGTCCGAAGACGATCCCGCCCAGCGGACGGAACAGGAAGCCGATCGCGAAGACGCCGAACGTCGACAGCAGCGCGGAGACCTGGTTCTCCGGGTTGAAGAGCGCACCGGCGATGAAGGGGGCGAAGACGGCGTAGGCGCTCCACTCGTACCACTCGAGCAGCTGGCCGGTCACGCTTGCCAGCATGGAGCGGCGGCGGACGGCCGCGCTGGGCGCGGCAGGCGCGGCCCCTCCCTGTGCGGCGACGGAGACCTGACCGGCGGCGGAGGCCTGTGCAGGCGCGGACGTCTGTGCAGGCGCGGAGGCCTCGGGAACGGGGTTCATAGCACGAGGATCCAGGCGGACGCGCTGCAGGTGCGGCGATTGCGTCGCCGGACGCCACAAAGCGTCACAGAACGTCACGGGCGGGAACTCGACAGGGTGCGGGCCGGCAACGGCGCGCGGCGGCGGAACCACCTGGCCGTCACCGGTTTCCGCCACACGTCCGGGGATCAGCCCACGAGGGCCTTCTCCTTCACCCACTCCCCTGCTACGACCTCTGCGGTGGCCTGCTCCTCGACGCTGCGGGTGTTGAGGGCGAGCAGATCCTCCTGCGTGAGCGCACCGGAGACCTCCTCCAGCAGACCGCGAGCGTCCGCGCCCACAGCCTCGGAGACCACCGGCACCACGTTCTCCGGGGGCACCAGCGCCTCAGGGTCCGCGAGCACCACGAAGTCGTTCGCGGCGATGGCGGGGCTGGCGCTGAAGATGTTGGCCGCCGCGTCGATGTCCCCGTCCTCGAGCGCACCCACCGTGAGCGGACCGCCGGAGTCGTCGATCGTCTGCAGCTCCACCTCGACCCCGTAGACGTCCGCGAGCCCCTTCGGGCCGTAGGGACGCGTCTCGAACTCGGGAGTCGCGCCCACGACCAGGTCGTCGATGCCGGCGAGGTCGCCGATCGACTCCAGCCCGTGCTCCTCTGCGAACTCAGCCGTCACCACCATCGCGTTCTGATCCGTGGCGGGAGACTCCTGCAACGCGGTGAGCCCCTCGGGCAGAGCCCCGTCGAGCCCGGTGCGGATCTCCTCGGCGGTGCGGGCCTCGGTCTCCGGATCGAAGTACTGGAGAAGGCTGCCGGCGTACTCCGGGAACACGTCGATGCCGCCGTTCTCCAGCTCCGCCGCGTAGACCTCGCGCTGGCCGATCTCGAACTCGCGCCGGACGTCCAGCCCCGCGTCCTCGAGCACCTGGGCGTAGATCTCCGCGATGATCGTGTTCGAGTAGTACTGCTGCGAACCGATGACCAGCGTGCCGCCGTCTTCGCCGCCGCTCTCGAAGGGATCGGAGCCGGCGCCGCAGCCGGAGACGGTCAGGACGGCCGCGGCCGCGGCTGCGAAGAGGGGCAGGGCTCTGGTTCTCACGATGGGAGTCCTCTCGGAGTGGGACGGGTCCGGTGTGCTGACGTCTCAGGTTCCGCAGGCACCTCAGGTGCCTCCTCGCAGGCCCGGCAGCCGGCGGAGGAGCCGCTGCGCCGTGCCGAACGCCAGATCGAGCACGAGCGCGAGGACGATGACCACGGCGGAGGCCGCGAGCAGCAGCGGATAGTCGTACGTGCGCAGGCCGAGGAAGAGGGGGGCTCCCAGCCCGCCTGCACCCACGTAGGCGGCGAGGATCGCCGTGCCCACGACCTGCAGCGAGGCGAGGCGGATCCCGCCGAGGATGAGGGGCAGCCCGAGCGGGATCTGCACGGTCACGAGCACCTGCCACCGGCTCATCCCCTGCGCACGGGCGGCATCGACGACGTTCTCGTCGACGGATTCCACCCCCGAGTAGGCACCTGCCAGCACGGAAGGCACCGCCAGAACCACGAGGGCGACCATGGGAGCCAGCAGACCGAGGCCGGTGAACAGCGCCACGAGCGTGAGCAGACCCAGCGTGGGCAGCGCCCGCACGGTTCCCGAGGCCGCCACGACGAGGTTCCGGCCTCGGCGGAAGTGACCCACGGCGAAGCCGATGGGCAGCGCGACGCACGCGGCGAGAAGGACCGCGAGGAGCGAGTACTGAAGGTGTTCGAGGACGCGCGCGCCCAGGCCGGCCGGGCCGGACCAGGTGGCCGGATCGAGCAGGAGGTGCAGTGCGGCGGCCGGCTGGTTCACGAGGCGCTCCCCCTTCCGGTGCGCTGCCAGGGCATGAGCGCCCGTCCGAGCGCCATGAGGAGCAGATCGGCCGCGAGTGCAAGGGCGGCCGTGATCACCACACCGCTGACGATCGAGGGGATGATCCCGCGCTGGAACCCGTCCGTGAACAGCGATCCCAGCGACTGCACGCCCAGGACGGCGCTCACGGTCACCAGACTGATCGTGCTCACGCTCACGACGCGCAGGCCCGCCAGGAGCGCCGGACCCGCAAGCGGGAGGTCGACGGTCCAGAAGCGCCCCCAGGCGGAGTGGCCCTGGGCCGTTGCCGCGAGCCGGACCTCGGCAGGCACGGAGTCCAGGGCGTCTGCGACCGAACGCACCATGAGCGCCATGCCGAAGAGGACGAGGGCGACGACCACGTTGACGGCGTCCCGCACGCCGGTGCCCAGGAGGACGGGAAGCACGATGAAGAGGGGAAGGGAGGGCACCGCGTAGAGAAGACCGGTGCCGGAGACGATCACTCCGCGCAGCGGGCGCAGACGATTGGCGAGGACCGCGACGGGCACGGACAGCACGAGCACCGCGGCGATCGCCGGGAGGCTCAGTCCCAGGTGCGAGACGGTGAGGGTGAGGAGGTGCGCACGGTTCTCCAGGATCCAGTCCACGCTCACGCCCCCGGTTCGTCGCCGGACGGCCGGCGCTGGCCGGGTGACCGGCCGTGGCCCGGCTGATTGCTGCCGGGCGGTGCCGCCTCGTGTGCGGGCGGCACCGTGCCCGGGGCCGAGGTCGCGCCCGAGGACAGCGCACCCGCCTCCACGACGCCCAGGGGACGGCCGTTCGGATCCTCGATGGCCCAGCCGCCTGTGGCACGGCGGTGGGCGCTGAGGCTGCGCTCCCCCGTGCCGATGCCGAGGAACCGTGCGACGAAAGCATCGGCGGGCTCCTCGACGAGCTCACGCGGCGTGCCCGTCTGAGCCACCTCACCGCCTTCGCGCAGCACCACGACCTGATCACCCAGGGTGAGCGCCTCCTCCACATCGTGGGTGACGAAGACGACCGTCTTCTCCAACTCTGTGCGGATCCGCATGATCTCCGTCTGGAGCTCGCGCCGGACGAGCGGATCGACCGCGCCGAAGGGCTCGTCCATGAGGAGGATGTGGGGATCGCCGGCGAGCGCCCGGGCCACGCCCACGCGCTGCTGCTGGCCGCCTGAGAGCTGATCCGGATAGCGCCGGCCCAGGGAGGCGTCGAGGCCCACGATCTCGAGCATCTCCTGCGCCCGGGACCGGGCCTCCCGCCGGTCCGCGCCGTTGAGACGGGGGACAGTGGCGACATTGTCGATGACCCGTCGGTGCGGCAGGAGCCCCGCGCTCTGCATGACGTAGCCGATCCGCCGGCGCAGGCCGACGGGCGCGGCCTGCGCGACGTCCTCTCCGTCCACCAGCACTGCGCCCTCGGTGGGGTCCACCATCCGGTTGACCATGCGCAGGAGGGTCGTCTTCCCACAGCCGGACGACCCCAGGAGGACGGCCGTGCTGCGGGAGGGGACGTCGAGGGAGAAGTCGCGGACGGCCGTGGTGCCGTCCGGATAGGTCTTGCCGACGTTCCGGAACTCTATGCCCATGCCGCAGGGCTCCCTCCGTTCGGCTCGGGCCCCGGTGTGCGCCGCAGCGCTGCCGGGTGCAGGACACCAGCCTATACACATCGACAGGGCCCTGAGCAGGCGATTTTGCCCGCGGGACGCACCGGTCGAGCAGCGGGGCGGGGCCCGGAGCCCCCTGGCGCGCACCCGCGACGGGTGGGAGGATCGCAGAGGGAGCGGACGGCCGCGCAGATCGCCCCTCGCGGACACCGCGGCCGCCGGCCCACGCAACCGCGGTCCGCGGTCCCGCCCCGCACGCACCTGGCTCAAGGAGGCACGCACATGGACGCACGCGAGGTGCTCATCGAATTCGCCGGCCGGCCCCTGGCCGCCGCACAGACCCTGCACGGACTCCCCGCGGAGGCCCTCAACCGCCATCCGGCCGGCCACCCCAACTCACCGGCATGGCTGCTGTGGCACGCAGGGAGGGAGATCGACCTCCAGCTCGCGGACCTCTCCGGCGGCGAGCAGGTATGGACGCACGGCGGGTTCGCCCGTCGCTCCGGCCTCGGTGCCGCAGGAGACGACCTCGGCCTGGGGCACACCCCGGAACAGGCGCGTGCGATCGAGGTGGAGGACGCGGGGCCCCTGCTCGAATACCTCGCGGAGGTCACCGACGCTCTGCGCTCCTATGTCCGCTCACTCGCCGAGGAGGACCTGGACGTAGTCGTCGACGACAGCTGGGATCCGCCGACGACCCGCGGTGTGCGCCTCGTGAGCATGATCGACGACGCCGCGCAGCATCTGGGCCAGGCCGCATATGCGGTGGGAGCTCCGGACGCCTCGTAGGAGCGCCGCGCGGCCCACACGCCGGTGCAGCGACGGTCCGGGCTGTGTTCCCGGTCTGCCACACGCGCTCCGATCTGCGCACACGCACGTGCGGCGCGACGCTGAGGACGGTGTGAGGCTGGGACCTGTCAGCTCAGCCCACCTGCCGGGAGAACCCCATGCGCACCCTCCGCACCGCCAAAACCCTGTCCGTCCTGGGCGGCCTCGCCGCCGCGCTCTCGCTCTCCGCCTGCGGGATGACCGTCTCCTTCGACGAGCCGGCCCCGGAGGAGACGGCGGCTCCCAGCGAGGACGGCGCCGCCGACGGCACCACTGACCGGAGCGTTCCCGCGGCGGATCAGCCGACGACAGAATCCGAGGAGGGAGACGGCTCAGGCACGGGCGCGGGCACCGATGACGCGGGAGGATCCGGCGGCGCAGGGTTCTCGCTCGACGAGGACGGCACCGGCGTCATCCCGGCGGACATCCTCGAGGAGGACATCCGTGAGGCGTACGCGAATCAGGGGACCACGATCGAGGCCGTCGAGTGCTCGAACGACATGCACGTCTGGAACGAGACGGGCTCCTCCTCCTGCACCGTGACGGCCGGAGGCGAGGAGCACTACGGGGTCGCGAAGGTGGTCTCCGTCAGCGGCCAGCAGGTCGAGTACGAACTCGAGTTCGCCGGCGTCGACTTCTGAGCGACGGCGCAGCTCCGCGTGCGCCGCACCCTGCACGGGCTCGGCGCCTGCGGAGTCTGTCTCCGCACAGGCCGAACGTCTCCGAGTCCGGCCTCGTGGCCGGTCCGGCCTCACAGCCCGTGCGAGTCAGACCGGCCACGGGGCCCGCACGGCTCAGTCCGCGAGCTTCAGCCGGCGATAGCGCCCCACTGCGGCGAGAAGCTCGTGCCGCCGCGGGCGCGCCAGGCGACCGGGATGCCCGCGGTGGGGCGAGAGCCAGTCCAGGCCCTCGGCGTCGAAGCGCCGTTCGAGGGCGTCGAGGGCCTCGGCGAGGCTCGTCTCCCCGTCGAGCTCGCGGCTGAGCACGTCGAGGGCGCGGGCGATCGCCTCGGTCTGCGAGGGATCGACCAGCTGCACCACGGCCCCCAGCTCGATCGTCTCCGTACCGTACTGGATCTGCCCCAGTCCCCGGGCACGGGCAGGCTTGGGGCCCTTCCCCCGGCCGCTGCCGCCTGCGCCCCGGCCTGCCGGGCCTCTGCCGCCGCGGTGCTGCGCACCCCGGCCGGCCGCGTCCGGCCCCTGCTCCTCACCTCTACCGAGGCCTCCGCGGGCGGGCACGCGCGAGACGGCCGCGGCGAACACAGGACCACCGGCCGCAGCGGCCCCGGCATCGTCCGCCGCCAGCGCCCGCGCCTGTGCGGTGACGTCACGCGGAACGTACTCGTCGAGGGCGATGACGTGGTCGGCGACGTCGAAGAAGGCGCCGGAGCCGCCGGCCACCAGCACGGTGGACACACCGCGCTCCTCGTACAGCGGCCGGATGCGGTCCACGAACGGCGTGATGGGCTCACGGTTCGCGGGGATGAGGCGGCGCATGCGCTCGTCGCGGATCATGAAGTTGGTCGCCGAGGTGTCCTCGTCGATGAGCAGGGCACTCGCGCCGGCTTCCACCGCCTCGACGAGATTGGCCGCCTGCGAGGTGGAGCCGCTGGCGTTCGTGGTCGAGAAGGCTCGTGTGTCCGTGCCGGTGGGCAGATTGGTGATGAAGGGCGAGATGTCCACGCCCGTCACCGCGCGGCCGTCCTCCGCCCGGATGGAGACCGCATCCGGCCGCGTGAGGACCCACTCGCGGCCGTCGCCGGCGATGTGCGGATACACCCCGCGCTCCACGGCGCGCAGCAGAGTGGACTTGCCGTGGTACCCGCCGCCCACGATCACGGTGACGCCCTCGGGGATCCCCATGCCCGTGACGGTCCGCCCGCTGGGCAGCGCGAACTCCGCACGCAGCGACTCCGGGACGGCGAAGGGCACGGCGCCGAGGCGGGTCTCCAGCGGCAGGTCCGAGTCGCCGGAGCGCCGCGGCAGGATCGCGCCCTCGCCCACGAAGGCGATGAGCCCGCGCTCCCGCAGGGAGGCGCGCAGGTGCTCCTGGTCGCGGAGGAGGACGACGTGGGCGCGCAGGGCGTCACGGGTGGGCGCGTCGAACTCCCCGTGGAAGAGCGCGGCGCGTGCGACCTCGGGCAGCAGCTCCGTGAGGATCCGCGCGGCCGCGCGGCCCTTGATGCGGCGGCCGGCGGCGGGCAGCGCCACCTCGAAGCGGACCTCCACGCGGTCGGGTGCGAGGAGGACGCTGCTGCGTGCGAGCACCTGCTGGCCCGGTTCGTCGATGCGGATGTCCCTGTCCGCTCCCGCCGCACGCAGCTGCGCGGCGAACCGGCGCGTGAGGAAATCGCCCACCGCGATCCTGTCGTCAGCTGTCTCGAGGAGATCCTGCGGCAGCGCGGCGTCCTCTGCGTCCACGAGCACGCACACGCGCGAGGGCGGGGCGTAGGGATCGGACTGCACATGGTCGATCGCCACCGCGAGGTCGCCCAGCTCGTGCGTGCCGTGGAGCTGCTTGTAGGACGGGTAGCTGCGCCCGTCCATGCCGATGAGCCTCCGCGCGAGGTCCTGGGCTCGCCTGCCGTTCTGGGGCGGCTTGTGGCTCTGTCCCTGCCTGTCCGATCCGTGCCTGTCCTGCATGGGCCCAGTCAATCAGACGGCACGGACACCGGTGTGGGAGGCCGGCCTCCGAGTCGCAGAGCCTGTACCGCTCCGCCGCACCCCGGCACCTCATCGATCAGGAATCGAGAAGCCCGCCGCCGGCCCGCGCGCCTACTGTGGACGCATGCACAGCGCTCCGCCTCACCGCACGCGTCCGTCCGGCCGCTCCCGGGCGGCCTGAATGCGCACGGACGCGGAGAGACTCGCGGAGCTCGTGCTCCTGCGGCGGGTGCGCGACCGGATCGACCGGGAGCACGCCTCGCCGCTGGATGTGGAGGCCCTCGCCCGAGGCGTCCACATGTCCGCGGGCCACCTCAGCCGCCGCTTCCGGGAGGCCTACGGCGAATCGCCGTACTCCTACCTCATGACGCGGCGGATCGAGAGGGCGATGGCGCTGCTGCGGCGCGGCGACGTGAGCGTCACGGAGGCCTGCTTCGCCGTGGGCTTCTCCTCCCTCGGCACGTTCAGCACGCGCTTCACGGAGCTGGTGGGCACACCGCCCAGCGTCTACCGGAAGCAGGCGGCCGGAGCGACCGCGGGCGCACCCGCATGCAAGGTCCAGCGCGCCACCCGGCCCGTTCGCGTCCGGCGCCCTCCGCAGCCGGCCCAGGGCCCTCACCAGACCGACGACACCCCACAACCCGACCCACACGAAAAAAGAGAACCATGAGTCTGTCAGTCCGCTACGCGTTCCTCCCGCACACCGATCCGGAGGCCTCACTCGCCTTCTACCGCGATGTGCTGGGCTTCACCGTCTCCAACGACGTGGGCTACGAGGACATGCGCTGGATCACCCTGGACCCGCCCAGCACCGCGGAAGGAGCCTCCGTCACCTCACTCGTCCTGGAGCCGCCGGCCTGCGATCCCACCATCTCCGAGGAGGAGAGGCGGACGATCCTCGAGCTCATCGCCAAGGGCAGCTACGCCTCTCTCACACTGGCCGTCGACGACCTGGACGCCTTCTTCGAGAAGGTCGAGGCCGTGGGGGCGGAGGTCGTCCAGGAGCCCATCGACCAGGAGCACGGGGTGCGCGACTGTGCCTTCCGCGATCCTGCCGGCAACCTCCTGCGCGTCAACGAGGCAGGCTGAGGCCTCTCCGCCTCCTCATCGCTCCTCCCTGTAGCCGCTGGGTGTGAGGCCCAGGACGCGGCGGAAGTCCGCCGTCAGGTGGGCGTGGTCGGCGTAGCCCAGCTCCGCCGCGATTCGGGAGACCGTGACGGCGCGGTCCTCGCGCAGGCGCTGCGCGGCCTCCTGCAACCGGTACCGGCGGATGATCGCCAGGGGCGGCAGGCCCACGCACGCCTGTGCCACCCGCTGCACACTGCGCACGGAGACGCCCAGCCGCTCAGCCACCTGTTCGATACGCGTGATCGCACCGTCGCCGGCGATGAGGTCCTCCATCCTGTTGGCGAGGTCGCCGTGCGCGTCCGGCTCCGGAACGCGCGTCTCGATCCACTCGGCGAAGGCCACCGTCGCCGCGGCCCGCGCCGCTGCGTCCGCCTCCGCTTCTCCCATGGCGACGCGCACGCGGCTGCACAGCTCCTCCAGCGCAGGCCCGCCCTCCTCCCGCACGGCAACCGGAACGTCAGCCGCGACCGAGGCCGGCTCGCCTGCCCGCCAGAGGGGCACCTCGGCGTCCCTCAGTACCGCAGGGGCGAATCCCAGCCCACGGACGGCGGCCGGCCGCAGCAGAGCACCCACCACCCAGCCGCACCCCGTGAGGTCACGGTGGGAGACGCGGGTGGTGGGCCCGGCGAGGGTGACCGCATCCGGATAGACCACGAGGTTGGAGGCGGGGAAGGGCAGGACGCTCTGCCGCGAGGTGCGCCCCGGAGCCACCCGCCACTGCGGGATCCAGAACCAGCGGATGCGGTTCTGCAGGTGCGCAGGCGCCGGCACGCGGTGGAAGGTGGGCAGGCGTGCGGGATACAGGATCCCTCGCCCGTCCAGCGGCTGCTCACCCATCGTCCCCGTCCTCCCGCACCGTCCTCCTGCGCTGTCGCAAATATTCAAGCACCGCGTCCGGCGCGATCCTTACAGTCGGAGCATGAGCGAGTCACAGGCCCCGCGCCGGGGCGTCACCGGCGCACACACCACTGACGGAATCCCCCACGGCACCACCAGTCTCACGCCGTTCCTCGCAGTTCCGCGCGCGGCGGAGGCCGTCGAGTTCTACCGCGAGGTGTTCGACGCCCGCGTCGTCGACGTCACGGAGATGGGCGGCATGGTCGTCCACGCCGATCTGGACATGGGCAACGGCCGGCTGCAGCTGGGCGAGCCCAATCCGGACTTCGGCCTCGTACCGCCGCCGGCCGGTGATGCGGACTGCTGCTCGATGGGCCTCTACTGCGCGGACGTCGACGCGGTCGTCGAGCGCGCCGTGGCAGCGGGTGCCACCATCAGGGAACCGGTGAGCGAGTTCGTCTCCGGGGACCGCTTCGCCTCGATCCGCGACCCCTTCGGCATCCGCTGGTCGGTCATGAGCCGCGTCGAGGACCTCTCCGAGGAGGAGAGCGCCCGCCGCGTGGCGCAGTGGGCGGCCGAGCAGGAGGCAGCTGCGCAGGGACAGGGGGCCGGAGAGTAGGCGGAGGCACGCCCGCTGCCCCGCGCGCGGGTACTCCCCTGCACGCCCGCATGCGGGTGCTCCGCCGCGCTCAGCGCAGGGACTCGACCGCCCTGTCCACCACGTACTCGGCGATCGCGAGCGAGCTGGTGGCGCCCGGAGAGGGTGCGTTGCGCACCTGAGTGAGCCGGCCTCGGGAGGTGATGACGAAGTCGTCCACGAGCGAGCCGTCCGGGTTCATCGCCTGCGCGCGCACCCCGCGGGGACCGGGCACCACGGCGGAGGCGTCCAGCTCCGGGACGAACTTCTGCGCCTCCGCGATGAACGCCTGCGGGCTCAGCGCGGTGCGCGCCTCCCGGGCCGCCGCCTTCATGTTCTGCGAGGCGAACTTCCAGAACCCCTTGTAGCCCAGCGTCCTGCCCAGGTCGGAGAGGTCGAGGCCGCCGATGGGCCCCACCTTCCGTTCGTACTTCTCCCGCCCCAGGGAGAGGAAGGCGTTGGGGCCCAGCAGCAGGGAGCCGTCGATGCTCCTGGTGAGATGCACTCCCAGGAACGGGTACGCCGGGTCCGGGACCGGATAGATGAGACCGCGCACGGCCTCGGCGGCCTCTCCGCGGGCCACGAAGTAGTCCCCGTAGAACGGCACGATCCGCGGGTCCTGCTCCAGCCCGCTCGCCACGGCCAGGCGATCCGACTGCAGACCCGCGCAGGTGACGACGAGGTCGAACACACCCGCGTCCTCGGTGACGGAGGATCCCTTGGCACCCGGCAGCGCCAGGCGCACCCGCACCTCACTGGAGAGGGTGTCCAGACGCGCCACCTCCGAGTCGTACCGGATGAGACCGCCCGCGGCCTCGAGATCGCGGCCCAAGGACTCCGTGAGCGCCACATAGTCGATGATCGCGGTGTGCGGCGAGTGGAGGGCGAGCACGCCGCGCACCCCCGGTTCCACCTCGCGCATCTCGTTCCGGTCGAGCAGCTTCACATGCGGGACGCCGTTGGCCTGTGCACGGGCGAAGATCGCCTCCAGGCGGTCCACCTCGTCCGTGTCCTGCGCGACGACCAGCTTGCCGCACTCCTCGTAGGGGATCCCGTTCTCCGCCGTGTAGCGGATGATCTTCTCCACCCCGCTGCGGCACAGTCGGGCCTTGAGCGAGCCCGGCTCGTAGTAGAGACCCGCATGCACCACGCCCGAGTTGTGCCCCGTCTGATGCGCGGCCAGGTGCGACTCCTTCTCGAAGAGGGTGACGGTCGCGTCCTCGAAGCGGAGCGCGAGTTCGCGCGCGACCGCGGTGCCGATGATGCCGCCTCCCACGACGGCGATGCGCTGTGGCTGTGCTCTCATGCCACCAGTCTGCCTGGTGCGGGCGGCGTTGGGGAGGTGTCGGAGAGGACGGGCCCGGCCGCATGAGGCGGGGACCGCACTCCTCGCACCGGTGACACGACCGTACCGCCCACCTGCGGCACGCCCTCACCGTCCGCTTCCGGCACGCCCTCATCGCCCGTTGGCAGTCCGCCTCATCGCCCGCCGGCAGTTCGCCGCGCTGTCCGCCGGCAGTCCGGCAGGCGCGTCCTCCGCACCTCCGCACAGATCACAAGTGAACCTGATCTCCGACGAAGGGGTCGACAGCCGCTCGGCGATGCGTAGACTCGGACCCACGGCATCCGCACACGGCCGGCAGCACCCGCGAAGCAGAGCGATTCGAAGGACGGGAGCGATCATGACCGAGACCCACGACAGCGCATTCGAAGCGGAGGACGCGCGCCTCTCGCCGGAGGCCGAACCCACGCCGGACGAGATCCTCGAGGCCGCCGAGGAGGAAGCCGAGGCCCAGGCCCTCGATGCGGAGTTCCGGGACGGGGAGTTCAGCGGCGGAGAGTCCAGCGCCGGGGACGGACTCGCTCCCGGCATGGAGCCCGGGCCGGACGAGGCCGACGGGGCACCCGAGGTCGCCCCCGAGCACGTGTCGCTCGGCAGCCTGGAGCCCGAGGCCGCGGAGCCCGGCGGCGCGGGCCCGGAAGGCACGGGCGTCGAAGGTGCGGACGACGCGCTCCTCGACGACAGCCCTCCGCGGCAGGAGTTCGGCAGCGAGACCAGCGATCCCCTCGGCGCCGTGGACGCGTTCTCCGCGGAGGAGACGCCCGCGGCGGAACAGGGCAATCGCGTGGGCGACGAGATGGTCTCCGACGGCGGCGACGACGCGGAGACCGCCCAGCTCGACGGCGACGACCTCGACGTCGACGCCGTGGCCGACGATGGGGTCCTGCCGGTGGACACCGTCGACGGCCTGCGGCAGGAAGCCGACGGCTTCGCCGACGAGGGCTGAACCCCACCCCGTACAGCCGCACCGCCCGCCTCCGAGCCTCGGGCACCTCGGGCACCAGCGCCGCTGATCCCCGCAGCTGACCCCTGCACGGCGAGCCTCTGCCGCGCACACCTGCGACGAGGTTCGCCGCTACAGTCGTACTCATGGCAGGAGCGGACCAGCGGGGAACGGCACAGGTGCGAGATGTGCCCCTGTCCCGGCCGGGCCAGGTCTCCTCAGCCGTCGAGGCACCGGCGGCCTCCCCCATCTCCGGAGGCTCCAGCACGTCACGGACCGCCGCGGGACAGGTCGCCCGGACCGTCGCAGAGGCCCGCCACTCCGCGCCGTCTCCGGTCACGACCGGTGACGACCTCGTCATCGAGGGCGACAACCTCGACGCGCTCCGCGCGCTGCTGCCCACGCACCGCGGCACGGTGCGAGTCGTCTACATCGACCCTCCCTACAACACCGGGAACGCACACACGTACCGGGACTCGTTCCGCACCTCGGCCTCCTCCTCGGCCTCCTCCTCGGACGCCTGCCCCACGGAGCCGGCCTCAGCGGGCGGCCCGGACCCCTGCTGCGGGCCCACACACGCGTCCGCCCCCTCAGCCGATCCGGCCTCGGGCGGCGCCCGTTCCCCGTACCGGGACCACGCCGCGTGGCTGGACTTCATGCGCCCCCGCCTCGAGCTCGCCCGCGCGCTCATGCGGGAGGACGGGGTGCTGTTCCTCCACATCGACGACCGGGAGCAGGCCTTCGCACAGATCCTGGGACATGAGGTGTTCGGCGAGGAGAACAGCCTCGGAACGCTCATCCATCAGCGTGCCAAGGGCGGCGGGCAGGCGAAGTTCGTCATCCGCGGGCACGACTACATCCATGCGTGGGCCCGCAGCCTCGATGCGGCCGGACCACTGGTGACGGAGAAGAAGCCGCCCGCCAGGTACGAGGTGATCGACGGCCGGCGGATGCTCGTCGAGGACGACGTGCTGCGCGTGAGCTTCGGGACGTACGTCCGCGGACGGGAGCGCAGACTCATGTACGAGGACATCGAGGCCGTGCGGGGCCCGGCGAAGCTGGCCGAGATCGACAGGCGGCTGGCCTCCGGGGAGCTGGCCCTCCGGCCCTGGGGAGAACCGGATCCGGACACCGGCGAGCGCCGGCACGCCGTCGTCCGCCTCACTCCGGCGGAGCAGGCGACCTCCAAGCTCTACTCGATCCTGCGCGTGATGGGCTCGCAGGGCCGGAGCGACCTCGAGGAGCTGGGGCTCGGCGGGATCTTCGGCTACCCCAAGCCCGTGGAGCTCGTACGCACCCTCGTCGAGGCCGTCACCTGGCACGATCCCTCAGCAGTGGTCCTCGACTTCTTCGCCGGCTCCGGCACCACGGCCCAGGCCGTGATGGAGGCCAATGCCCGCGACGGCGGGGCGCGCCGCTTCGTGCTCGTCCAGAGGGCGGAGCCCATCGCCTCCCGGCTGCGCGCCGGTCGCGGTACGGACACGGGACGGGGCACCGCCTCCGCCGCGGCAGTTCCGTCCGCGTCCGAGGCCGCCCCCGCCTTCGCGACGATCAGCGAGTTCTGCGCGGAGCGGGTGCGCCGAGCGGCTGCGCGCTGGGAATGCTCCGGATCAGTGCGGTACCTCCGCGCCGAGGACCTCTCGTCCGGCGGGTAGGCGGCCTCGGGCTCCGTGGCATATCCGCGCGCTACGACGCTCAGGGTGCCGTCCGCGCCGTCGACCACCTGCTCGCCGCGGCCGACGCCGATCACGTCGACCGGAGGCGTGTGGACTCCTGTGCCAGCGCGCAGCCGAACAGACCGGGCCCCAGAACGGCGACCGCTCCGTGCACCGCCAGACGGCACGCTCGCCCGCCGGCCTTCCTCTCACCCGATCAGGGACACTAGAATTGTGTACATGAGCACTTTGTCAGTAGCGCAGGCACGGGCGCGGTTCTCCCAGCTCGTGGATTCCTCGGCGAGGACCCACGAACGCTTCGAGGTGACGCGCAACGGCGTCCGCACTGCCGTTCTTCTGAGTGCGGACGACTACGACACTCTCGTGGAGACACTCGACGTCCTGGCCGACTCCGAGGAGATGGCGGCGATCAGCGCAGGACTCGCCGATCTGAGAGCGGGTGCCACGCATTCCGCCGAGGAGGTCCGCGCCGCGATGGAGGCTGCCGGCAGGCTGCCCGCGTGACCGAACGCTACACAGTCGTCTTCACCGGAGGCGCGAAGCGAGCCCTGGAGAAGGACCTCCCGGAACGCATCGCAGCGGCGGCTTTCGCATTCATCCTCGGCCCTCTGAGCGAGAACCCCCATCGCGTCGGCAAGCCGCTTCGCGAACCTCTTGCGCCCTTGTACTCCGCCCGTCGAGGCGAATATCGGATCCTCTATCGCATCATCGACAGCGAAGTGGTGATCGAAGTCGTCTCGGTGAGCCCCAGAGGCCGGGCATACAGGAAGCGCTGAGGCAGGCCGCACGTCTGGGCGAGCGGCGAACCCGCTGCTCTCAGGCGAGTCGGTGCTCGTGCACCTGTGAGCTGAGCGTCGTGCCGCCCAGTTCGAGGTAGAGCTCGCCCTCCGTGAGCGACAGGGAGAGCGCATTGCGCCTCGCGAGCAGGGCGACCGCCGCCTCGATGAACCCGGCGTCGAAGCTGCGCAGCACCAGCGCGTCGGCACGGTGGATCGTCTTTCCCGTCCACGCCGCCATGACGAACTCCGGATCACGGTGCGTGTACACCGCTGCACGGCCGGCCAGCTTGCTGCCGGCGTGCAGCCGCGCGGCATCGGGCGCACCCACCTCGATCCACGCCGTGATGCTGCCCGTGAGGTCCCTGACCAGGACCGCCGGCTCGTCCGTCGTCGAGACGCCGGTGCCGAACTCGATCCCCTCCTCGTACTCCAGGCAGTAGGCGAGGACGCGCGTCATCATGTACGCGTCCGTCTCCGAAGGGTGCCGCGCGACTCTGAGGGTGAAGTCCTCATAGACGCCGCGGTCGATGTCGGCCAGCTGGACCGTGAATACGTGGATCGTCGAGCCGATGGCCATAGTGCGTCATCCTAGTCCGCCGGCACCTCCAGCGCCGCGTCCAGGTCCGCGATGAGGTCCTCGGCCGCCTCCAGCCCGATAGACATGCGCACCACGTCGGAGCCCGGGCGGGCCTCGGGCGCCACCGGACGGTGGGTGAGGGCGGCCGGGTGCTGGATGAGCGAATCCACCCCGCCCAGGGAGACCGCATGGGTGAACAGGCGCAGCCGCCCGGTGAGCGCCTCGGCGGCCGCGAAGCCGCCCCGCAGGCGGATCGAAACCATCGCACCCGGGCCCCTCATCTGCCTGCCCAGCACACCGGCCGGGTCCGGCGCGAGACCGGGATAGAACACCTCGGCGACGGCGGGATGCTCGGTGAGCCGCGTCGCGATCTCACAGGCCGTGTCCTGCTGGGCGCGCATCCGCACCGGCAGGGTGGCGAGCCCGCGATGGAAGAGGTAGGCGGCGAGCGGGTGGAGGATCCCGCCGGTGACCGCCCGCACGGAGCGCAGCCGCACGGCCCGCTCCTCCGCGCACGCGAGGATCCCGCCCAGCGCGTCCCCGTGCCCGCCCAGGTACTTGGTGGCGCTGTGGAGCGCGAAGGCGGCTCCGTGATTCAGCGGATTCTGCAGCACCGGCGTGGCGAAGGTGTTGTCCACGAGCACCGGCACCTCGCCAGCCTGCTCCACGGCGGAGGCGATGTCCGTGAGCTCCAAGGTGGGATTGGCGGGAGTCTCCAGCACCACGAGTCCGGTGTCCTCTCGGATCGCCGAGGCGATCTCATCCGGCCCGCAGAAGGTCGCCTCGGTGCCCAGCAGCCCGGAGGCGAGGACATGGTCCGAGCCGCCGTACAGCGGCCGGACGGCCACGACGTGCGGCCGGCCCGCCGAGGTGCAGAAGGCCAGCAGCGCGGCTGCGAACGCGGCCATGCCCGAGGAGAAGGCGACGGCCGCCTCCGCGTGCTCGAGCTCCGCCAGCCCCGCCTCGAAGCGTGCGACCGTGGGGTTCCACAGGCGGGCGTAGACGGCGCTGCCTCCGGCGGGCAGGACGCTCCCGCCGGCGAGCGCCTCATAGGAGTCCCCGCCCGCCTCGATGTCCGGCAGGGGGTTGGTGGTCGAGAGGTCGAGGGGCAGCGCGTGCACGCCCAAAGCGGCGAGATCGTCGCGTCCGGCGTGCACCGCGGACGTGTCCACGGCGGTGCGGGAGGCCTGCGGGGTGCTCCTCGTCGAGTGATCCATACTCGTATGGTTGACGAAGGCACAGAATCATTCCATAGGCATTGTCGAGAGCTGCAGCAACAGGAGCTGGAAATGCACCTTCAGCAAAAATGGACGTTCAAGGAGGACGGATGTCAGCCGCCGAGCAGAACCTCTCCCTCGACAAGGCGGACCACGCGCTCATCCGCGAGCTCTCCGGACAGCCGGAGCTGACGAACAAGGCGTTGGCCGCCCGCCTGGGCATCGCGGAGTCCACGTGCGCCTACCGGCTGCGCCGCCTCCGGCGCGCCGGGGTGGTGGGGCGGGCGCGCCTCGACCTCGACCACACACAGCTGGGATACGCCCTGCAGGCCGTCATCGTCGTGACGATGACCAGCCACTCGCGGGCCGATGTGAACCGCTTCATGGAAGCGCTGGAGCACACCCCGCACGTGCTGCGGATCCTCAACCTCACGGGCCGCTCCGACTTCTTCGTCACGGTCGCGGTGCGGGACAGCAGGCAGCTGCAGGATCTCGTGCTCGACCGCATCACCCGGCACCCGGCGGTCCGCAGCACCGAGACCCACATCGTGTTCGAGGAGCGGAGGGGCACCTGGGTGCCGGGGGGCGAGTGAGGTCCGACCTGCCTCGACAATTCCGTCCGCGCCCGGGGACGCCAGCGCACCTCTCAGTATTTCGGCGTGCGCACCTTCTCCTGTCCTCTATGATCGACCGCAACCCCTTGCAGCGTCACGGAACGGGCATGAAGCCTCTCCGCGCGGAACGGCAGGCTTCGCTGTGAACAACACGCATACGCACGGCTCCTCCGGCTCGGCCAAGGTTCTAGGCTCGCTCGACATCCTGTTCATGAGTTTCGGCGCGATAATCGGCTTCGGCTGGATCCGGCTCACCATCAGGTGGGTCCAGGACGCCGGCACCGTAGGCGCCATACTCGCTTTCGCCGCAGGCGAGATCATCATGATCCTCGTGGGTTTGGTGTACTCCGAGCCGGTCTCAGCGATGCCTTTCTCCAGCGGTGAGCACAACTGCCTCCTGCGCAGCATGGGCCCTGAACAGCGGTTTGCGGCTCCTGGGCGATCACGCGGGCTGTATCTCCGTCATCATGTGCCTCATTCAACGCCCCCGGCATCCGGATGGTCTCGCTCGTGCAGACCTTCGTCGTGAGCTTCCTGCCCCTCGTTGGCGTGTTCCTCGTCCTCGGCCTGGTGGTGGGCGGCGAACCGCAGCATAGGGAACCGCTGGTCATCGCGGACACTCTCAGCCTCATGCTCGGCCACGAGATCTGGGAAGAATCGTCATCGCCGGTGGGCTTGTCGGCATCATCACCTCATGGAGCGCCTTCCTCATCGGCGCCTGGTTCATGCTCCGGCTACCGCGCTGCATCCGCCCCGGCACCGGTACAGCGGAGGCGCCCATCGCCGCGGTGCGCAAGCACCGGGGCGAGTAGACGCCGAGGCCGGGAGGACCCAGTGCCACGGCAGGTGCACGCCGGGGCTTTCACCGCTGCGGGAGGCCGGCGCTGCCATCGCTGCACCGGCCTCCCGCATGGCGAACTATTTCCCCGGCATCCCTATGCCCAGGACGCCGGGGTTCATGATCCCAGCGGGGTCGAGCCTCCCTTTGACCGCTTGCAGACCGGCCGCGTAGAGGTCCGGCCGCTGCTGCGCGTACCACGGTGCGTGGTCTCGCCCCACGGCATGGTGATGCGTGATCGTGCCTCCGGCGCTGATGATGGCCTCGGAGACGGCAGCTTTGATCTCGTCCCACTGTGCCAGCAGACCGTCCCACCGGCCAGGCGCGCGCACACCGTAGTAGGGCGCGGGGCCGTCGGGATACACATGCGTGAACCGACAGGACACGGTGCCCCCGCCGCAGATATCGTTCAGCGCACCCTGCACTGCGGTGGTCACTGCTGCGTGGAACTCCTCGAAAGCATCCCATGTACAGGCGGTCTCGAAGGTCTCGGCTATGATGGACCGCTGCGCGAGAGCATCACGCCAATAGGGCATGCGCAGGAATGCTGACCGCCAGGCTCCCGCCGCGCCACCGGAGGATGCTCCCGCCGCATCGCGGCGTGTCCGATCCTGCACCCGGCCCCCGTGATCACTCACGATCTCCGTCGCGCGCTCGATCCATGCGTCAACCGGATGATCTGCGGATTCGAAGGCAAGAACCAGAATGCCGCCGCCTGACTCCATACCAGCGCTGCCTCGAGCTTCATTGGGGTCGAGCAGACGACAGTTCGTCGGATACAGACCCGCCTGAGCGATCGCCCGAGTGGCTGCGACTGCCTCAGTGTAGGAGTCGAACAGCACGGACGCCGTGGTCTGGTATACAGGCCGGTCCTGCAACCGCATCCACGCCTCGGTGATGATCCCCAGGGAACCTTCTGAGCCGAGGAAGAGGCGATCCGGTGACGGACCTGCACCAGAACCGGGCAGCCGTCGGGATTCGCTGACCCCCTGCGGGGTGACAACCCGCATCGACTCGGTGAGATCGTCGATGTGGGTGTACAGCGTGGCAAAGTGACCGCCGGCCCTGGTCGCCAGCCAGCCCCCCAGGGTGGAATAGGCGAACGACTGCGGATAATGACGCAGCGTCAGCCCGTGAGGCCGCAGCTGGTCCTCCAGGGCGGGGCCATAGACCCCCGCCTGGATTCTGGCCGCACGGCTGGTGCGGTCGATCTCGAGTACCTGGTCGAACAGCTCCATATCGATCGAGATCGCAGGGCCGCTGAAACGTGCTTCGGTACCACCAACGACAGAGCTCCCGCCGCCATAGGGGATCGCGGCTACCTGCTCCTGGGAGCACCAGTCGAGGATGTCGGCAAGATCTGTTTCAGACGTAGGGCGCACTACCCAGTCCGGTGCTGCGGACAGGTCTCCTCTAAGATTTCGCACCACGTCACGGAACGCCTTTCCGTGGGTGTGCCCGGCTCGGTCGACCGGATCAGCGCCGAACAGCGCGCTCAACGCCGCAGGCGGCTGCACACGCGGCGCGGGGAGGTTCAGGTGACGGGGATCAGGTGGTGCGTGGACTCTCGCATCATGCCCCGGGTCGCTGGCTGCGAGGCTTCGCTCAAGCTCTTCCGTCTCCTGTGACGAAAGCGCCTCGCTCACCTTCCCCCACCCCCACCAGGATCGCTCACCAGCAGGTTCGCGTCGTTGTCGAGTCATGACGGAATACTACCGGCGGGCCACCCAGCTGGGAAGAACCCGAAATGCAGGGCCCGCGGGCCCTGCAGTGGCGCGGCCCTTTTCCGCCCTCACCACTTTCCGTCTCCACCACCGAGACCAGGGTGAATGTGCCCTCCGCCACAGGGACAATGGGAACCGGTCCAGCCCCAGAGTCCTGTCGACGAAGAGGAAGTCCATGTCCGCTGCCCCGCACCCGCACACCGCTGAAGAGACCCCGCCCTACGGCTCCGGCCCGCCTGCTGCCGAAGGAGCCGCCGCAGGCACGAGCGCAGGACCGGACGCGCCGTCTCAGCCCGCCCCTACGGACCGGCGGCCCCCGCGGCGGGTGCGGACGCTCGACCTGCTCCAGGCGAAGGCCGAGGGACGCAGATGGGCGATGCTCACGAGCTACGACCAGTACACCGCCGCTCTCTTCGAGCAGTCCGGCGTCGAGGCCCTGCTCGTGGGGGATTCCGCGGCCAACAACGTCTACGGCCATGCCACGACGCTGCCCGTGACCGTCGACGAACTCATCCCGCTGGCCCGCGCCGTCGCGCGGGCGACCGCACGGGCGCTCGTCGTCGCGGACCTCCCCTTCGGCAGCTACGAGATCTCCGACGAGCAGGCCGTCGCCTCGGGCGTGCGGTTCATGAAGGAGGCCGAGGTGCACGCCGTCAAACTCGAGGGCGGCACCACGATGGCCTCCCGCATCCGCGCTCTCACCACTGCGGGCATCCCCGTCATGGCGCACATCGGCTTCACCCCGCAGGCCGAGCACAGCCTCGGCGGCTACCGGGTCCAGGGCCGGGGCGAGGCGGCCGAGGCCCTGCTCGCGGATGCGCGCGCCGTCGCCGAGGCCGGCGCATTCGCCGTGGTCATGGAGATGGTCCCGGCGGAACTGGCCGCCCGGGTGACCGCGGAGCTGCCGATCCCGACGGTGGGGATCGGCGCCGGGGCGGACTGCGATGCGCAGGTCCTCGTGTGGCAGGACATGGCGGGGCTGCGGCCGGGCAGGGCACCGCGCTTCGTCAAGCAGTACGCGGACCTGCACGGAGTGCTCTCCGCGGCGGTGCGCGAGTACGTCGACGAGGTGCGCGAGGGCACCTTCCCCGAAGCCGAGCGGAGCTTCGAGTGAGGAGGACAGGCGGCATCGAGGCGCTGCGCGAGTGGCGTGCCGCCCAGACCGGCGCCGTCGCCCTCGTGCCCACGATGGGCGCGCTGCACTCCGGCCACCGGGCCCTCATGGACCGTGCACGGGAATCGGCGGACGCGGTGGTGACGAGCATCTTCGTGAATCCGCTCCAGTTCGGGCCCGGCGAGGACTTCGACCGCTACCCCCGCCCCTTCGAGGACGACCTGCGGCTGTGCGAGAGCGCCGGGGTCGACTTCGTCTTCGCACCCGCACAGGAGGAGATGTACCCCTCCGCGCCCCAGGTGACGGTCTCATCCGGGCGGATGGGGCAGGTCTTCGAGGGGGCGGCCCGGCCGGGGCACTTCGACGGGGTGCTCACGGTCGTGGCGAAGCTCTTCCACCTCGTCCGGCCGGACTCCGCGGTCTTCGGCCTCAAGGACATCCAGCAGTTCTCACTGGTCAAGCGCATGATCGCGGATCTCGACATGGGCATCGAGCTGATCGGCCTGCCCGTCGTCAGAGATGCCGACGGCCTCGCCATGTCCAGCCGGAACCAGTACCTGAGTGCGGCGGACAGGACGGCCGCCCTCGTCATCCCCCGTGCGCTCGCGGCCGGAGCGGCCCGCGCGGAGGCCGGCCCGGCGGCCGTGGAAGCCGCCGCCCGCGAGGTCGTCGCGGCGGCTGCGGAGACGGGCTCCTTCGAGCTCGACTACCTCAGCCTCGTCGAGGCCGCGACCTTCCGCCCCTGCCCGGCAGACTTCCGGGGCCCGGCACTGCTGCTCCTCTCTGCGACGGTCGGAGGCACCCGGCTCATCGACAACCGCCCTGTGGAGTTCTGAGGGACGGGAGAGCCCCGGGAGCGGAGCCCTGAGCGCGCAGCTCCGCGGGGCCACCTCGACTCCGGCAACCGGCACCCTGCCTCCGGTTTCCCACTCTGCAGAGTGGGAAACCGGAGGCAGGGTGCGCACCTCACCGCTCAGGCAGCACCACGCACCCGCGCACTCATGCGAACCGTGCGGCGAGCTCCCGGCGGCGCACCTTGCCCGCCGGATCGCGCAGCGGCTCCGTGTCCGCCAGCACCCGCGTTGGCCGCTTGATCCGGGACAGCAGACCGTCCAGATGCGCCTCGAGATCGGCCGGAACCGCGCCCGAGGCCGTCTGCACGATGAGCGCCGGCCGCTGACCCAGCTCGTCGTCGGCCAGGCCCACGCAGCCGGAGGAGAGGACCGCGGGATGGGATTCGGCGGCGGCCTCGATCTCCGCGGGGTAGACGTTCACCCAACCAACAGGATCATGTCCGAGCGGCGGTCGGAGAGGTAGACGAAGCCGTCCTCGTCCTTCCATCCCATGTCGCCCACCGTCTCCCAGCCGGTTCCGTCGTCCTCGGCCTCGGCTCCCAGGTAACGGTAGGGCTTGGGCTCCTCCGCGCCGCGGCGGACCCAGACCTCACCCACGGTTCCGGGAGCGGCCTCGGCCCCCGTGCTGTCGCGGATGACCATCTCGCCGGAGATCACCCGGCCCACGGAGCCCGGCCGCTCCAGCCAGTCCGCACCGCTGATGGCAGTGGCGGCCTGCCCCTCCGTGGTGCCGAAGACCTCGTAGACGACGTCGGCGCCCAGCCAGCCGATCCATGCGCGCTTGAGCCAGGCGGGGCAGGGTGCGGCGAGGTGGAGCGCGGTGCGCAGGCTGGAGAGGTCGTACCCGGCCTTCACCTCGTCCTCGAGCTTCCAGATCCTCAGCATCATCGTGGGCACCATGTAGATCCAGGTGGCCCGGTGACGGTCGATGAGGCGCAGCGCCTCCTGAGCGTCGAAGCGGTCCATGAGCACTGCCGTGCTGCCGTGGACCAGCGCGGCCAGCGCATTGCTGAACGAGGCGTTGTGGTAGAGCGCCGCCGTGACGAGGCAGACGCCGTCCGCCGGCACGCGCATCGCCGCACCCAGCAGGTGATAGCCCTCCGGCGCCCCGGGGGACGTGGAGACGATGATCTTGGGCGTGCCGGTGGAGCCGCCGGAGGTGGGCGCCTTGAGCGAGGGGCCCACCACGGCCGGGACCGGGTCCGCGGACAGCTCCCGGGCCTCGGTGAGATCCCGCAGCCGAGGTGCGCTCACCTCACGCGCAGTCGTGTCCACCGCCAGCGCCGGCGAGGCCAGTGCGACGAGCCCGTCGAGCTCCGCCTGCGTGAGGCGGTCCGAGACGGGCATGGGGATCGCGCCGAGCTTGAGCGCGGCCACGCTCGCCTCCAGCATGAGGGCGCAGTCCGGGGTGGAGATGAGGACGAAGTCCCCCTCCGCCACGCCGCGGGCCTCGAACAGACGGACGGACTGGTTGGTGCGCGCATCGAGCTGTGCGAACGTCATCTCCGCCTCCGCCGTGATCACCGCGGCCCGGTCGCCGCAACGCTGCGCGAGGTGCGCGAACTGCTCCGTGAAGGAGGGCGCGAGGAAGGGAACGCCCTGCTCCGGGGCCGTCTCTGCCGTACCGGCCGTCTCTGTCATGATCCGCCTTCCCGACACCGCCGTGGGGTCGTAGCTGAGCCTGCTGATCCCGCCCTGCGGGGTCCTCTGCCGTCAGCATGCCAGATCATCGGGGAACGGCCTGCGCCGTCTCGGTGCGCGCGCCGTCTTCCTGACTGCCGGTCACAGCTCCGCCTGGAATGATCCCACGAGACCGGAACAGCGCGATGTGCGAACGTCGCGGTGCGGAGCCGCAGACCTGGGGAGGACCACGATGCGCAGCAGAGCGATGCGGGTGACAGTGACGGCAGCCTCGGCTCTGGTGGTCCTGTGCGTCCTGGGCACACTCGTCTTCACCGGGGTCGTCTGGCCCAACCGCTGGTTCGTCCCCCGCGACTCCGCGGTGGGCGTGGACGTCTCCGCGCACCAGGGGACCATCGACTGGGAGGAGCTCACCGGCTCCACCGTGCAGGGCCGCGGCGACGCGATCTCCTTCGCCGTGCTCAAGGCCACGGAGGGCTCCTCGCACGTGGATGAGCAGTTCGCGGCCAACTGGGCAGGCGCACAGGAGCAGGGCCTTCCCGTGGGCGCGTATCACTTCATGAGCTTCGAGAGCCCCGGGGAGTCCCAGGCCCAGAACGTCATCGACACGGTGCCCGCGGATCCCGGCACGCTGGTCCCCACCGTGGACCTTGAGTTCTACGGCGACTACTTCGACGACCCGCCCTCCGCAGAACTGGTCCACGGCATCCTCGACCCCCTGCTCGAAGGGCTCGAGGAGCACTACGGCGCCCCACCCATGCTCTACCTCACCCGTGAGGCCTATGACCTCTACGTCGCGGACCTCTACCCGGACAATCCCATCTGGTTCCGCTCCGTCACCCTCCCGCCGCGCGTCTCCGACGGCAGGGAGTGGACGATCTGGCAGTACTCGCACCGCGACCGGCTGGACGGCTACGACGGCCGGGAGAGGTACATCGACCTCAATGTGCTCCGCGGCGGGACCGAGGTGCTCGAGGAGCTCACGCTCCCGGAGTGAGAGCGCTGCGGGCATTCCTGAGGCGATCCCGCAGAACTAGACTCGGCACATGACTGCAGCACTCCTCATCGTCGATGTGCAGAACGACTTCACCGAGGGCGGCGCTCTGGGCGTGGACGGCGGCAGCGCTGCCGCCGCTGCGATCACCCGCCACCTGGCCGCGCATGCGCAGGACTACGCGCTCGTCCTCGCCTCCCGGGACTGGCACGACCCGGACAGCGACAACGGCGGCCACTTCGCCTCCGGCGAACCCGACTACGTGACGACCTGGCCCGTGCACTGCGTGGCCGGCACGCCCGGCGCGGAGTACGATCCCGCGCTCAGCACCTCCGCGGTCACGCACCACATCCGCAAGGGTCAGGGCACTCACGGCTACTCCGCGTTCGAGGGCGTCGCCGAGGACGGCAGCACGCTCGCGCAGATCCTCGACGCCCACGGCATCGATCGGCTGGACATCGTGGGCATCGCCACGGACCACTGCGTGCGTGCCTCCGCCCTCGACGCGCTCGAGCACCGGGACCGCCTCGCCCCTCTCACGGAGGTCCGCGTGCTCACCGACCTCGTCGCAGGCGTGGCTCCCGGTCCGTCACAGGCGGCGCTGGAGGAGATCGCGGCCGCGGGCGGAACGCTGGCCTGAGCTTCCGGCGCCGAGGTGCCGGCGCCCGGGTCCGCCGGCACCGCGCCACCCGCAGACGCGCTGTGCCGCCCACTCATAGGTGGGCGGCACAGCGCGTATCCGGGCCCTGCCGGAAGCCGCCGCTCACCCCAGAGCGCCGGTCTCCTTCAGGGCGGCGATCTCGTCGGCGCCGAATCCCGCCGAGGCCAGCACCTCGTCCGTGTGCTCGCCCACCCGGGGAGCACGCCGGGGGCGGACGTAGGGCTCTCCGCCGCCCAGCACCTCGGGAGCGGTGCCCGTGCCCGAGGCCACCTCCGGCCCGCTCTCACCGCGCGCAGGCTCGCCTGGCGTCTGTGCACCCGGCGTCCGCCCCACCGGGCCCGGAGCGGAACCGCCCGCCCAGGCCGCGCCGCCCAGGTCCGCGAAGCGCGGAGCCGGGGCCGGGTGCCGCACACCGTCCTCGTCGCGGTAGAACAGGCCGCGGGCCCGATTGTGCGGGTCCGCCTCCGCCTCCGCCCAGGAGCGGATCTCCACGGTGCAGGCGTCGGAGCCCGCGAACAGCTCCGCGAGCTCCGCCCGCGTCCGGGAGCCCAGCGCCTCCGTGAAGACCGCGCGCTGCGCGGCCCAGTGCTTGGGGTGCCGGTGCTCGTTGCGGGCCATCGCCGGCAGCCGGTCCGCGATGCCCAGCTTCTCCACGAACTCCGCGAAGAACTGCGGCTCGATGCAGCCCACACTCACATATCCGCCGTCCGCAGTGGTGTAGACGTCGTAGAACGGTGCGCCGGAATCCAGCATGTTCTGCCCGCGGCCCTCCTTCCAGACGCCCTGTGCCTCGAAGCCGAACTGCATGGCCCACAGGAGGTTCGCGCCGTCGGCCATCGCCGCATCCACGACGGAGCCGCTGCCGCTCATCCGCGCGCGCAGCAGCGCGGAGACGATGCCGAGCGCCAGCTGCATCCCGCCTCCGCCGAAGTCGCCGGCGAGATTGGCCGGGAACTGCGGCGCCTCGCCCGCCCTGCCCAGCTGGGCGAGCAGGCCGGAGCCGGCGATGTAGTTCATGTCGTGACCGGCCTTGGAGGCATCCGGCCCCGTCTGTCCCCAGCCCGTGATGCGGCCGTAGACCAGCTCCGGCCGCTCCGCGAGCAGATCGGCCGGTCCCAGCCCCATGCGCTCGGCCACGCCCGGCCGGAAGCCCTCGATGACGGCGTCCAGCGAGGGCAGGAGCCGCAGGACGACCTCTCTGCCCGCCTCGCTCTTGAGGTCGAGGACGAGTGAGCGCTTGCCGCGGTCCAGGACGGGGCTCACGGTGCCGATCGCGGCCGCCGTCTGGCCCGCCGCCTGTGCCCGTGCGGCCGCCTCGGCCTCCTGCGGACGGTGCACCCGGATGACCTCTGCGCCCAGGTCCGCGAGGACCATCGCGGCGAACGGGCCGGGGCCGATGCCGCCCAGGTCGAGTATGCGGATCCCGTCCAGAGGGCGGGGTGGGACGGCGGCTGCGGACACCTCAGGCTCCTTCGTCTGATGGAGGGTTCAGCGCGGCGCTCACACGCTTGCCGAACGATTGCTAAGTTTGAGCCTATGTCCGCAGACCCCGCACCGTCCACCAACGCCGGAGGCCCCATGAGCATCTTCCCCGCATTCGTCGCCCGCCCGCAGATCCGCTGGTCCGACCAGGACATCCTGGGGCATGTGAACAACGCCATGATCGTCACGCTCGTGGAGCAGGCCCGCATCGACTGGCTCAACACCATGCGGGACCGGGACGCGATCAACCGCCCCAAGCTCGTGGCGCGCGTGGAGCTCAACTACCGGGCGCCGGTGCACCACGGCCCGGAGCTGCGGATCGAGCTGGGGATCGGCCGCGTGGGGACGTCCTCGTTCTCCATCACCAACCGCGGCATCCAGAACGGCACGCTCGTGTTCGAGGGTCTCAATGTGCTCGTCGTGCTCGACCGCGAGACGGGGAAGCCGGCACCCATCTCCGAGGCCGACCGCGCGTTCCTCCGCCAGTTCGGCACCTTCGATCCGGAGAACCCCGCCGCCGGCATCGAGTGATGCCTCACCCCACCTGGGGCATGGCGGGGAACGGGAGCAGCTCCTCGATCGCCGCACCCACCCGGAAGACGCTCGCGTCCTCGTACGGGTGACCGACGATCTGCACGCCCACCGGCACCCCCGTGCGCCCCAGCCCGGAGGGCACGGCGAGCACGGGCAGCCGGTTGGCGATGTTGAACGGCAGCGTCATGTGCGCCCGCCAGTAGAAGTCCTCGTGCCCGCTGGGCCGGGCGATCCCGTCGAGGTACATGTTGCCGGCCTCCAGCGCAGCCACGGCGGAGGTGGGTGTGAGCATGACGTCGAGGCCGGACATGGCGTGGGCGATGGCGCGCTGCACCGCGTTCTCGTACATGAGGCCGTCCACGGCCGTGTAGCGCCGCGCCCACTCCGTGGCCCGCTCCACGAACACCCGCGAATACGGTTCGAGGCTGTCGAGGTCTCCGCCGGCCAGCCGGCGCATGTTGCCGGTGAGCAGGTGGCCGAAGTGCACCATCGCGGCGTTGTCGATGTCGTCGAGGCTGAGCCCCGGATCCACCTCGACGATCTCCGCCCCCGCGGAGGCGAGCGCGGACACCACGGCCTCGAACCCCTCGAGCACGTCCTGGTCCACCTCGTAGCAGCCGAGGTCGCGGCTGATGCCCACCGTCAGACCGTGGACCGCCGCCGCGCCCGGCAGGGACGTGGGCACGGGCGACTCACCGGTGGTGAGCGGCACGGTGGAGTGGTCCGCCGGGTGGATGCCTGCGATGAGCGTGGTCGCGAACGCGGAGTCCGCCACCGTCCGGGCGAGCATGTGGTCGCCGCGGAAGGTGTCGAGGTTGAGCGGCGGCACCGCCGGCGTGCGCCCGTAGGGGGTCTTGAAGCCCACGAGGCCGCAGAAGGCGGCGGGGATGCGCGTGGACCCGGCGATGTCCGAGGCCGTCGCCAGCGGTGCGTAGCCGGCGGCGAGCGCAGCTGCGGATCCGCCCGAGGAGCCTCCCGGCGTGTGCGCGCGGCTGTAGGGGTTCCGGGTGATGCCCCATTCCGCGGTCTGGGTGAAGGTGGCGCAGGAGAGCTCCGGTGTGGTGGTCCGGCCGAACAGCGCCGCACCGGCGGCGCGCAGCCGCGCCACGATGGGATGGTCGGCCCCCGCGGAGCTGCCCGCCAGTGCGGCCGAACCTCGGGTGGCGGAGCGTCCCCTCACATCGTGCTGCTCCTTGACGAGCATGGGCAGGCCGAGCGCGGGCGGCAGCTCGGCCAGGGCCTCGGGGTCCCCGTCCGCCCGGTCATAGGCGCGCTCGGCCTCGCGGGCCACCGCGCGGGCCTCCTCCGCGAAGAGATCGACCACGGCGTTGATCGGCCCCTCTCCCACCGCGACGGCGTCCACCGTCTCGACCCGGGCGAGGAGGGCGTCGAGGTGCTCCACCGGCGAGAGCTCGCAGGAGCGGTAGGCGGAGAGGGCGTCCAGGGCGGAGAGGTGAGTCAGGTCACTCATGCCGCCAGTGTGTCATGTTCGCCCGCGCTTGTTGAGCCCGCCGTCCCACCGAGCCCGCCGCCCCACCGCCGGTGAGGTCGCTACCCTGGTAGACGTGGACGAAGCAGAGGACGGAGCGCTCGACCGCCACGCGACGGTCTTCCTCGACGTGGACGGCGTTCTCAACTCGTACCCCGTCCGCGGTCTGCGGTACTACCGGGAGGGCCGCCGCACGGCGCACGCCTGGCGCTTCGCCCTGCACTACCGGCCCGCCATCGTCCGTGCGCTGGAGCGTGTGATGCGCACGCGCGAGGCCACCCTCGTCTGGCTCTCCACCTGGTCGCACCGGTGCACGGAGGAGCTCGAACCGGCCCTGGGCTTCCGCGACACCCATCCCGTCGTCCCCATGCCGGACGACTCCTACAACCGCTACGCGGGAGATCCGCACGCGTGGTGGAAGGCCCGTCACGTCGCCGCTTGGCTGGACGAGGACCCGCGCAGGCGCGCCGTCTGGGTGGACGACGACCTCGCCTCTCCCCGCACGCACGCCTACTTCGCGCAGCGCTATCCGGACCGGCTCCTCATGATCGTCCCGGAGTTCGCCCGCGGCCTCACGGAGAGCCACCTGCGCACCCTCCGCCGCTTCCTCTCACCCCGCCGGCGCAGCAGGAGCCGCACACTCGAAGGCAGGAGGAGACTGCTCACCCGCATGAAGACAGAGAAGAGCACGACAGTGAAGACCTCGGCGCAGGAGAGTTCGGTGCAGGAGAGCGCAGCACGGGCGGACGCGGCCCGCCCGCCGCGGGTGGGCCTGCTCGACTCCGGCCTCGGCCTCGTGGGGTTCGCCGATGCGATCCTCACACAGGCTCCGGACGCCGAGCTGATCCTCGCGATGGATCCCGACAACATGCCCTACGGGAGCCTCACCCCGGAGCGTCTGCGCGAGGTCGCGGAGAACTCCGCGCACCGGCTCGCGGCGTGGGAGCCGGATGCGATCGTAGTGGCCTGCAATACCGCCAGCGTCCACGCCCTCGAACACCTCCGCAGTGTCTTCGAGCCCCGCATCCCCGTCATCGGGACGGTGCCGGCGGTGAAGACGGCCGCCGCACGGCGCGCGCCCTTCGCAGTCTGGGCCACGACCGCGACGACGGGCAGCGAGTACCAGCGCAGGCTCATCGACGCCTTCGCCGGCGGGCTGCCCGTGACCCGGGTGGCCGCGGCAGGCCTGGCGGAGGCCATCGAGTCCGGTGAGGAAGAACGGATCCGGGAGGCCGTCGCCGAGGCTGCGGCGCAGACCCCGGAGGACGTCACCTCGGTGGTGCTGGGATGCACGCACTACGGCCTCGTGGGCGAGCGCATCGCACAGGCCCTGTGCGAGTCCGTGGGACACGAGGTGGAACTGCTCGACTCACCGCAGGCAGTCGCCGCGCAGACGCTGCGCAGAGTGGCCGCCCACCGCCGGCAGCGTGCGGAGGAGAGGGACGCCGCCACAGTGGATGCGGCACACGCGGATGCCGCGACGAACACGGCCGAGGCGGCGGCCGGGATGGCCAGGGCGACCACGGCGGCCGCAGCGGCCGGGAGCACCTCGGAGACCGGCTCCGGCGGGAGGAGCGGCGCGACCCGCTCGAGCGGAACGGCCGGCGGCCGCGTCCTCGCCACGTATCTGTCCGGACGGCGCGCTCCGCTCCCCCGGGTGCTCGGCATGTACGCGGCCGGCAGGAGGCTTCTCGCGCACGAGGTGCAGGACGCCTCGGCAGGGGCCGGCGCCTCAACAGGGGCGGACGCCTCCGCGCATGCGACCGACGAGTGATTCCGCGTTCGCCCGGCGGGAACGAGCCCGGCTCCACGCGCGGACCGCCGTGCCGGTTCGTCACCGCTCACCGGGAGGACGAAGCGAGGCCTGCGTCTCCGGCAAGCGCCTGCGAGGCAGGTGCGAGACAATGGGGGCATGAACTCCACGCCCGCGCACCGCTCCCCCGGCCCTGACGACAACGGCGAGCACCGCATCGGCGGCGAGGACGCCCGCGTCGTGCCCAACCCCTTCGAGGTGCTGCGTTCGCGCGTGCGGACGGGACTCATGATCCAAGGCGGCCTCGCCGTCCTCGCGGGACTGCTGTTCCTCTTCTGGCCCATCGACAGCGCGGTGGTCCTCGTCCGCGTGTTCGCCGCGTGGCTGCTGCTCAGCGCTGCGGCCTCTGCGGTGCTCGCCCTCGTCCGGAGGCGCAGGGGCGTGGCCGGCGCGCTCCTCCCGGCGCTCCTGGGCCTTGCGCTGTTCCTGGTGCCCGAGGCCGCGGGCGCGGTCGTGGTCTTCGTCGTCGCCTTCGTCTCCCTGCTGGTGGGGAGCACGGCGATCGCCGCGTCCTTCGGCCTCCGGCGCGCAGGCGTGTCCGCATGGTGGGCGGGCGTGCTGGCCGGAGCCGCCGCTGTGGTCTACGGCTTCCTGCTGCTGCTCAATCCGACCGCCGGGCTCACGGGGCTGCTGTGGGTGCTGGGCATCGTGCTCGTGGTGATCGGCGGGGCCATGCTGGTGCTGGGGTGGAAGATCGGCCGCATGGAGGTGCGGTCAGCAGGGTTCGGCGGCGGCTACCCCGGCTTCGGCGCGGGCGGCTTCCCCGGCCCGAGCGCAACTGGCGGTCCCGGCGGCGGGTGGCCGGGCGGACCACGTGCGCCAGGGACTCCGGGCGGACCGAGCGCAGCCGGCGAACCGGGAAGCAGTGGAGGCACGCACGGACGCCGCGGGGATGACGACGACGTCATCCCCGGCGAGGAGGTCTGAGCGCCTCCCCACACACCGCCCGGCGGCTTTGCCACCCACGTACATGTGGGTGGGAAGGACATTTACTGGGCACCGCTGCACAGCGGGTTCGCGAAAGCGCTCGGGCGCCGAATGCATGTGGGCGGCCAAGCGGACATTCGGGCCCCGCACGTGGTCACCGGGGCCCGCACGTGGAGGGCTCTGCACGGCCGAGCAACGTGTTCCACCAGACACGCATCACCCCCTGTCGCACGCCCCGGATCGGAGTAGCGTGGAGGCCACAGGAACTTCCCACGGAGAGGGCACCATGATGTCGACACCATCGGATCAGCAGGCACAGACCCCGGGCTTCGACTGGGACAGGCTGCGCAGCGGCGCCCGTACGGCCCTCATCGTCCAGGGGGTGCTCAGCCTCCTCATGGGCCTGGCCTTCCTGTTCATGCCGTTCGCCTCCGTCTGGGCGTTCGGCATCGTCTTCGGAGCATGGACGCTCGTCACCGGCGCCGCCACGATCGTCAGCTGGTTCACCCGCGACAAGGAGCACCGCAGCGGCTGGGCGCTGTTCTCCGGGATCGTCTCCGTGCTCGCCGGCAGCGCCGTCATGGTGATGCCGCAGGCCGCCGCCATCGCCGTCGTGTACATCATGGCGTTCTGGGCGATCCTGCTGGGCATCCTCTACGCCGTGAACTCCTTCGAGCTCCGGAAACTGGGCGCCCGCTTCTGGTGGGGCGTCCTCCTCTCCGGCATCCTCGCCGTCGTGCTGGGCTTCATCATGCTGTTCAACACGGGTGCGGCCGTCCTCGGACTCATCTGGCTGATCGGCATCTACGCGATCGTCGACGGCATCGCGGAGATCGTGATCGGCGTGCGCATGCGGCGCCGCTGAGGCGCCCCCGCACACCGGAAAACGGCTTTGCCGCCCACGTACAGGTGGGCGGCAAAGCCGTCTTCCGGGTTCTGCGCCGCAGGCTCAGCTGCCCACACCTTCGCCGTCCATGACGCGCAGCGCCTGGTCGAAGAGGGACACCGTGCGTGCATGCAGCCGCTCGCCCACGGACTCCGGCACGAGACCGGCGCTCGCACGCGCCTGCGAACCCTCGAGGATCGCGCCGAACCGGAAGCACGCGAGCACGTGGAAGTAGTCCACCGCCTCCACATCGTGACGGCTGACCTCCGCATACGCCTCGACCATCTCCGCGTTCGTGGGTGCGCCGGACGGTGTGAGGCCGTCCCGCGAGGCGAGCAGGTGCCCAAGATCCAGCAGCGGATCGCCCAGGGTGCTCAGCTCCCAGTCCACGAGCGCCGCGACCTCCGGCACCTCGTGCGAGAAGAGCACATTGCCGGCATGGCAGTCACCGTGGACGATGCCCGCGCGCTCGGCGGACGGCAGGCGCTCTGCGAGCCATCGCGGGATCTCCTCCACGCCGGGATGGTCCAGACCGGGCCAGGTCTCGAAGGAGCGGTAGCTCTCCAGCTGTCCCGTCCACCGCCCGGGCTGGCGGGCGAGCCAGCCCTCAGGCTTCCCGAAGCCCTCGAGGCCCACCGCGAACGGATCGACGTCGCCCAGCCGGGCCACCGCCCGCGCATGGGAGAGTCCCATGGCGTGCTGCCATGCCTCGTCCGCGGCGACGGCCTCGGGCACCTCGGAGACGCCGTTGAACCCGTCGACGGCCTCCATGACGAAGAACGCATTGCCCAGCACGTCCAGGTCCTCACACGCCGCGACGAAGCCGGGGTGCGGCACCCCGGAGCCGGTGAGCGCGGCGAGCACCCTCGCCTCCCGCAGCATCACCGCGTCCGAGTTCTTCCGCTTGTTCACGGGCGGGCCTCGGTAGATGAGGCGCCGCGCGGACTCCCCGGACGCGGGCTCCCAGGTGAAGCCGAGCAGCACGTTCTGCGTCCCGCCCGTGAGGAACCGCTCCTCACGGATGGCGCCCGGCCCCAGACGACCGCTCAGCCACTCCTGGAGAGCAGCGGTGTCCAGCCCCGCGGCACGGGCATGTGCGGCAGCGGCCCCGGCATCGGTGTGCGCTCCTTCGACGCTCATCCCTCCGAGGCCTCCAGCAGTGCGGCGAACTTCCGTGCGGCGGCCTCACGGCGCGTGGGAATGTGCTCCGTGGGCACCTCGACCGGCGTGAAGTCCCGCAGTGTGCGGCGCGCGACCGTGACCTTGTGGACCTCGTCCGGCCCGTCGTAGATGCGTGCGGCGCGGGCGTCCCGGTACATCTCCTCCAGCGGCAGGTCTCCGGTGATGCCCAGGGAGCCGTGCACCTGGATGGCCCGATCGATGACGTTGTAGAGCACCTGCGCGCCCCAGAACTTGATGAGTGCGATGTCCGTCAGCGCCGCCTTCGTCCCGCCCTGGTCCATCTTCCACGCCGCCTGCAGAGTGAGGAGGCGTGCGGCCTCCATCTCCGCCTTGGAGGTGGCGATGAAGTCCTGCATCATCTGCTTGTCCGCGAGCACGCCGTCCTTCACGTGACGGGAGACGACGCGCTCGCACATGATGTCGAACGCACGCTGCGCCTGCCCCAGCCAGCGCATGGCGTGATGGATGCGGCCGGGCCCGAGGCGCTTCTGGGCGAGCACGAACCCGTCGCCCTCCCGGCCGATGAGGTGGCTGGCCGGCACCCGCACGTCCTCGTACAGGATCTCCGCGTGGCCCTTGTCCCCGGCCGAGTGCGCGCCTCCCATCACGGGGATGTCGCGCAGGACGTTGACGCCCGGGGTGTCCCTGTCCACGAGGATCATGGAGGCCCGCTTGTGCGGCTCCGCCTCCGGGTCCGTCACGACCATGACGATGAAGAAGTCCGCGTGGGAGCCGTTCGAGGAGAACCACTTGTGGCCGTTGATGACGTATTCGTCGCCGTCGCGCACGGCGCGGGTGGTGAGCCGGGTGGGGTCCGCACCGGCACCGGGCTCCGTCATCGAGAAGCAGCTGCGGAGCTCGCCTGCCAGCAGCGGCTTCATCCAGCGCTCCTTCTGGAACTCGTTTCCGCCGATCGCCAGCAGCTCCGCGTTCCCGGAGTCCGGTGCGTTGTTGCCGAAGATGGGCGGGGCGAGGCGGGAGCGGCCCAGGATCTCGTGCATGAGGCCCAGCTTGAGCTGGCCGAACCCTCCGCCGCCGAGCTCGGGCGGGAGGTGTGCGGCCCACAGACCCTGCTCCTTCACCTGCGCCTTGAGCCCTGCGGTCACCGTGGCGGACGCCTCCGGGTCCAGGTCCGCCACCTCGAGCGGGAGGATCTCCTCGCGCACGAAGTCGCGCATCCACTGCAGCTTCGCTTCGAATTCCGGTTCCGTGCTGAAGTCCCAGGCCATCGTTCTCCCCTTCGAGAATCAGGTGTGAGCGCACACGCTTCCGGCGCCTGCCGCCGTGCGCGCGTCTGAGCAATCGTTCGTTCGACGCTAGCACGGAGGGACCGGAGCAGGAAGCAGGACCGGCACGAGAAGCGGAGCCGCTGCAGGAGGCAGGACCGGCGCAGGAGGCAGGACCGCTGCTACGCCAGCTGCGCGCTGAGCGACTCCGCCGCCCGGCGGACGGCTGCGGCGATCTGCGCGGTCCCAGTGGGAGCGGTCGCCTCTGCAGCCCCCGCACCACCCGCGTTGGAAGCCCTCGCCCCGGAACCGTCCGCGGGAGCCTCCTCCTCCGCCATCGCCACGCTCACGCCCAGCGCGGCGATGGGCCGCTCCATCACGTCGAAGACCGGCGCGGCGACCGTCCGCACGCCCGGTGTGACCTCCCCGGTCTCCTCCGCCCAGCCGCGGCGGCGTGTGAGGGAGAGCTCAGCGCTCAGCTGCGAGTACGTGCGCGGCCCGCGCCCGGTCCGGTTCACGAAGGTGGTCTCCGCCTGCAGGATCGCCAGCAGATCGCGTTTGGGCAGGTGCGCCATGATGGCCCGCCCCGTCGCGGTGAGGTACCCCGGCATGGTGATGCCCGAGGCGGTGATGACGGCGACGGACTCCACCGCCTGCTCCTTGAGCAGGTACACCGTCTCCCAGCCGCGCAGCACTGCGAGCTGGGCGGTCGCACCGGTCTGCTCCGCGAGCGCGCGCACGAGCGGTGCCGCGAGCCGCTGCAGGGGGTTGGTCCGCAGGTAGGACGCGCTGAGCTCCTGCACACCCGCGCCCAGCACGTAGCCGGAATCGGCGTGGTAGACCATGCCCAGCTCCTCGAGCACGCCCAGCAGGTCGTAGACGGTGGAGCGCGGCAGGCCCAGGGTGCGGACGAGTGCGCCTGCGCTCACAGGACGGTTCGACCCGGACAGGTGGCGGAGGATCGCCACGCCGCGCCGCAGTGCGGGCACCTCAGCCATCCGCGCTGCCCCTTCCCCTCGTCGTCACACCGTCTGCCGCCCCCGCCGGGGCCGTCCGCTCTGAGCCGCATGCGGCCGCAGCGAGCTGCGGCTCAGAGATCCAGCGCCGCATATGCCTCGCGGTACAGTTCGCCGATGTCCCCCAGCTGCGCATGCACACCGTCGCGCACGCGCACCTGCCCCGCGGTGACGACGGTGCGGACATCCGCCGAGGTGCCGGTGAGCACCATCTGCTCGTCCACCGAGCCGTACGTCCGGGGACTGTGCGGGTCCACCGCGATGAGGTCGCACACGCTGCCCACTGCGAGCGTACCCGCCGGGAGCCCGAGGCTGCGGGCACCGCCCGTCGTCATCGCCGCGAGCAGCTGCTCCGGGGAGAAGCGCCCGCGCTGCCCGGAGCGCAGCCGCTCACCGGCCTCCAGCGCCTGGAGCTCGCGCAGGGCGTCGAGCACCACGTGCTGATCGGAGCCGAGGGCGAGTGTCGCACCCGCCTCCGCGAGTTCAAGCGCGGGCCCGATCCCGTCCGCGAGGTCCGCCTCCGTGCACGGGCACATGACCACGGTGGTCCCCGCCTCCCCGAGCAGGGCGATGTCCTCCGGCGTGAGGTGCGTGGCGTGGACGGGCGAGAGGCGCGCATCCACCACTCCCGCGTCCGCGAGCACTCCCGTGGGAGTGCGGCCGTAGGCGGCCAGGCTCGCGGCGTTCTCCGCGGGCTGCTCGGAGAGGTGCACGTGCACGGGACCGTCGAGCTCCGCGAAGCGGGGGATGTCTGCGGCAGGCACGGCGCGCACGGAGTGGATCGCCGCACCCAGAGTGACGAGGCCGGAGGCACCGCCACCGGGAGCACCGCCCGCAGGTGAGCCGGCAGAGGCTTCACCAGCGCTGATACCCTCACCGGACGAGGCAGCACCCCCCGCAGGCCCGCTGGACAGCACGCGTGCGAGGTCCGCATGACGGCGCAGGTACCCGTCGATGTCGCCGTCGCCGAACCGCGCCTGCTCCTCGCTCAGCGGCGTGCCGATGCTGCCGGTGAGGTAGCAGGTGTCGAGCAGGCGCATGCGGATGCCCGCGTCCTCGGCCGCCGCCGCGAGCGCGAGCTCCATGGCATGCGGCTGCTCACCCGGTTCGCCGGCCGGTCCGTCCACTCCCGCACCGGCTGGTGCCGCCCCCACCTGCCGCTCGGCATGCGCCGCACCGTAGGGCTCACCGCCGGGAGCGTGGTGGACGTAGTGGAACTCGCCCACGGAGGTCCAGCCGCCCAGGAGCATCTCCGCGAACACCGCGCGGGCGGCGATCCGGTAGGTCTCCGGGGTGAGCCTGCCGGCGATCCGGTACATCACCTCGCGCCACGTCCAGAACGTGCCGCCGTCGCCGTGCGTGCGCCCGCGCAGCAGGCGGTGGAAGGCGTGTGAGTGCGCGTTCACCCCGCCGGGGAGCACGATGCCGGGCAGGTGCTGGGCCTCGGCCGGAGCCTCGGCGGCGGGGACGTCCGCGCGCACCCGGGTGAGCACGCCCGCGGCATCCGCCTCCAGCAGCACGCCGGCGCGCATCGCGCCGTCCACCCAGGCGCGCTCGCACCAGAAGGCGGACGCTGCAGAGGCCCCACCACCTCCGGCATGCACGCCGGAGGAGTCCGCAGCACCCATCGCTCTCGTTGTGACGGCTGCGGGCCCGGCGGCCTCCGTGGCCGAGGTGGAAGCACCCACCTCCGCGGCTCCGCCCGTTTCTCCTGTCACACCGGGGACCCGCGCGCTCATCGTGCGAGCTCCATCGCCAGGGCGTCGGCGAGCGCCGTGACGCCTGCGCGCGCGTCCTCGTCCTCGCAGGCCTCCTCCGGCGCGTGCGAGACGCCCGTGGGGTTGCGGACGTAGAGCATGGCGGAGGGGACGTGGCCCGCGAGGATGCCCGCATCGTGACCGGCACCGGACGGCAGCAGCGGCGCGCCCGGCAGCAGCCCGCCCAGACGGGCGTTGAACTCGGAGTGGAACTCCGTCGTGGCGGAGTAGGACTCCTGATCGACGGTGGCGGTGACGGCGCGCCCGGCGTATCCGGCCTCGGCGGCGCGCTCGTGGGCGCGGCGGGTGATGTCCGCGAGCACGGCGGCCACCACGTCGTCGTCCGGGTGGCGGATGTCCAGCCAGAAGTCCATCGAGGAGGCGATGACGTTGGTGCCGCCGGGGTGGAGGAGCGTGCGCCCCACCGTCGCCACGGCGCCTGCGTGCCGTGCGGCGATCTCCGGGATGTCGCCGATCAGCCGGGAGGCGGCCACCACCGGGTCCGCGCGATGGGTGAGCGGGGTGGTGCCCGCGTGGTTGCCCTGCCCGGTGAACCGGAAGTGCCAGCGGCCGTGGCCGATGATCGAGGAGCCGATCGCCACCGCGTGCTCCGTGCCCGCGAGTCCCACACCCTGCTCCACGTGGAGCTCGAGGAAGGAGCCGATCCGCCCCAGCCGCGCCTCGTCCCGGCCGGCCCGCGCAGGATCGAGGCCGTAGGCGGAGAGCGCATCCGCGAGAGTGGTCCCCTCCGCGTCCTGGAGCGCGAGCGCCTTCTCCGCGCTCACCGCGCCCGTGAGCAGCCGGGAGCCCAGGCAGGCGAGGCCGAACCGCGAACCCTCCTCCTCCGGGAACACCGCCAGGGCCAGGGGGCGCCGGGCCTGCGCCAGGCGGCCGTCCGCCCGCAGCGCGTCCACGGCGGCCAGGGCCGAGGCGACGCCCAGCGGGCCGTCGAAGGCCCCGCCGCCGGGCACGGAGTCCAGGTGGGAACCGGTGACCACGGCGTTCTCGCCGGGGTCCGTCACCCACGCCCAGGTGATGCCGTTGCCGTCCACCTCCGTGTCCAGTCCGCGGGCGTCCGCCTCCGCGAGGAACCACTCGCGCAGCGTCCGCTCCTCCGGCGAGAAGCCGGGACGGAGGTAGCCGGGGCCGCGAGGGTCACGGCCGATGTCCTCGATCTGGCCGAGGAGGGAGACGACGTCGCTCATGGGAGCGTCCTTTCCGTGGGCGGGTGGGGTGCGTGCGGGTGCTGCTGTGCCGGGCCGGCGGTGCGGAACCGCCGGCCCGGTCTCATGGGTGGGCCGGTGGGCCGGCTCTGCTCAGTGGATCAGCCCTGTGCGGAGGCCGCGCCGGGGGCGGCTCCCCGTGGGGCGTCCGCGCCCGAGGCGAACTCGGGGAGCACGTGCACCAGCGGGCCGGCGGCCTCGGCGGCGGCGAGCACCTGCCCGGAGGCGACCAGGCCGATCGTCTCCTCGAGCTCCGGCGTGAGGAAGCGGTCCGGTCCGGGGCCGGGGACCGTCTGCCGCAGCTGTGCGATGACCGCACCGGTGATGGGCGCCGGGGCGTCCTGGCGGAGATCGATGCCCCGAGCGGCGGTGTAGAGCTCGATGCCGATGACGCGGGCGAAGTTCGCCACCGCAGTGCGCAGCTTGCGGGCCGCACCCCAGCCCATCGAGACATGGTCCTCCTGCATGGCCGAGGATGGGATCGAGTCCACGCTCGCCGGTGCAGCCAGGCGCTTCATCTCCGAGACCAGTCCGGCCTGCGTGTAGTGGGCGATCATGAGACCGGAGTCCACGCCCGCGTCGTCCGCGAGGAACGGCGGGAGGTCCTGGTTGCGCGAGCGGTCGAGGAAGCGGTCCGTGCGGCGCTCCGCCATCGAGGCCACGTCCGCCAGCACGATGGCGAGGAAGTCCAGCGCGTGCGCCAGGGGCGCGCCGTGGAAGTTGCCGTTCGAGGAGACGCTGCCGTCCGGGAGGACGACGGGGTTGTCGATCGCGGCGCGCAGCTCACGGGCGGCGGTCTGCGCGGCGAAGGCCACAGCATCGCGCGCGGCGCCGTGGACCTGCGGGGCGCAGCGCAACGAGTAGGCGTCCTGGACGAGGTGCGTGGAATCGCGGTGGCCGGCGACGATCGCGGAGTCCGCGAGGGCTGAGAGCATGTTCGCGGCGGACTCCGCCTGGCCCGGGTGCGGACGCAGCGGGTGGTGCAGGTCCGGCTGGAAGACGCGGTCCGTGCCCAGCTGGCCCTCGACGCTCATCGCCGCGGACAGATCCGCCGTGGTGAGGATGACGTCGATGTCCGCCAGCGCCATGATGAGCATGCCCAGCATGCCGTCCGTGCCGTTGACCAGCGCCAGCCCCTCCTTCTCGCGCAGCTGGACGGGGGTGATGCCGGCCTCGGCGAGGGCCTGGGCGGCGGGGACGGGCGCGGACGGCGTGCCGTCGGCACCCACCGGGCCGTGCACCTCGCCCTCGCCCATGAGCACGAGCGCGCAGGCGCTCAGCGGGGCGAGGTCGCCGGAGCAGCCCAGCGAGCCGTACTCGCGGACCACCGGGGTGATGCCGGCGTTGAGCAGGGCCACATAGGTCTCGAAGGTCTCAGGCCGCGCGCCCGTGCGACCGGTGGCCAGGGTGCGGGCGCGCAGGAGCATGAGCGCACGCACCACCTCGCGCTCCACCGGCTCGCCCACGCCGGCGGCGTGCGAGCGGATGAGCGACTTCTGCAGCTGGGCGCGCAGATCGTGCGGGATGTGGCGCTGCGCGAGCGCACCGAACCCGGTGGAGACGCCGTAGACGGGCTTCTCCGCGTTGGCCAGCGCGTCGACGGCCTCGCGGGAGGCGGCGACGGAGGCGGCGACGTGGGCGGGGACGGTCACCTGCGCATCGTGGCGGGCGACGGCGACGACGTCGGCGAAGCTCAGCGCCTCCGGGTCGAGGGCGACGGTCTGCTGTGCTGCGGTCATGTGGGACTCCTTCGGGTGCGTGGACGGATGTGGGTGCGGGGCTCCGCGTGGCCGGGGCCGTGCAGGCACTGGCGGCCTCGGCGGGCCCGGCAGGAATGCGGGACGAGACGGGCTAGAGGATGAGGTGGGCGAGCGGGGCGGTGAGGAGGACGCTCAGCACCACCCTCTCGAACCAGATGACGATCATGTGCCACAGCTTGACGGGGATGTCCGTGGCGAGGACGGAGGGCACCATGGCGGAGAAGAAGATGATCGCGGAGACGCAGACCACCGCCACGGTGAAGCGGGTGGCGAGGTCCCCGTCCGCGCCGATCTCCGCCGCCGGCAGGAACATCTCGACGAGCCCCAGCGACAGGGCCTTGCCGGTGCCCAGCGGATCCTCCAGCCCGGTGATCCAGGTGAAGGGGAAGAGGATCCATCCCGCCCAGTCGAAGATCGGGGTGTGCTTGGCCAGCAGCAGACCGCCGAGGCCCACGGACATGATCGAGGGCAGGATCGAGGAGACCATGAGGAAGCCGTCGCGGAGCCCCTGCCAGATGACGACGGGGATCCCCGGCAGTTCCGCGAGTGCCTCACGGGCCTGCTCCCACGCCGCGGCGAAGCGACGCTGCGTGATCGTGGGCTCCGGCTGCGGGACGGCCCCCGGGAAGTACTCGTCCGGGATGCGCGAGAGCGGCGGGATGCGGACGGTGATCGCCGTGACGAGGAAGGTGACGACGAGGGAGACGAAGAAGTACGTGAGCCAGCGGTCCATGAGGTCGGTCGCGGTGGCGACCACGATCATGAAGGTGACGGACACGGTGGAGAAGCCCACGGCGATGATCGCGGACTCCTTGGCGGTGTACCCGCCGCTGCGGTAGACGCGGTTGGTGATGAGCAGGCCGAGGGAGTAGGAGCCCACGAAGCTCGCCACCGCATCCACCGCGGAGCGGCCGGGGGTCTTCCACACCGGTCTCATGATGGGGCGGACGAACACGCCCACGAACTCCATGAGGCCGAAGCTCACGAGGAACGCGAGGAAGATCCCGCCGATCGGGATGAGCAGGCCCACCGGGGTGACGAGCGAGTCCCACAGGAACGGGCCGATGTCCTCCGCCGCCAGCCATCCCGGCGGTGCGGGCATGAACGTGAGCGCGGCCGCCGCCGCGAGTCCGGCGATGTTGAGGAAGGAGAAGACCGTCCGGGTGGGCGAGGCGTTCCACGTGCCCACGACGAACGGACGGACCGTGCCGAACAGGATGATCGCGAGCAGGACGTAGGGCACCGCGGGCCCCAGCCCCGTCCGCACGAGCGTGACGAGGTGGTCCAGCGGGATCGAGCTCTTCCCGTCCATCGTCACGGGGACGAAGAACATGAAGACGCCGATGAGGGAGCAGACGACGAGGGTGAGCGCATCCCGGGCGCCGCTGCGGTGGGAGCGCGCGCTCCCCGTGCCGGGGCCGGAAGCGGCGGCACCGGCGGCGACGGCCTCTGCGCCCTCCGGCCCGCCCGCGCCCGAGGCCGCTGCTCCGTCCGTCGTCACCGCACCTCCTCGCCGCCGCGGAAGACGCGCTCCACGAGCGGCACGCCGGGGCGGTACATGAGCTGGACGTACGAGGGCGCGTCCAGGAGTGCGAAGTCCGCACGGGCTCCGGCGGCGAGGTGGCCCACGTCCGTGCGCCCCAGCGCCTTCGCGCCGCCTGCCGTCGCCGCGTGCAGCGCCTGTGCGGGAGTGAAGTGCATGTCGCGCACGGCCACGGCCAGGCAGAACGGCATGGAGTTCGTGAAGCTGGAGCCGGGATTGCAGTCCGTGGCGAGCGCGAGCTCCACCCCGGCGGCCACGAAGCGGCGCGCGTCCGGGTAGACGGCCCGGGTGGAGAACTCCGCGCCGGGCAGCAGCGTCGCCACCGTGCCCGAGGCCGCGATCGCTGCGAGGTCCTCGTCCGTGGCGTGGGTGGCGTGGTCCGCGGAGAAGCAGCCGGTGCGGGCGGCGAGCGCCAGCCCCTCGCCGTGCTGGAGCTGGTTGGCGTGCAGGCGCGGCAGGAGGCCGGCCTCCCTGCCGGCGGCGAGGATCCGCTCCGTCTGCTCCGGCGTGAAGGCCCCGCGGTCGCAGAAGACGTCGATCCACTTCGCCTTGGCGGCAGCGGGGATGATCTCCTCGACCACGAGGTCCACGTAGCCGTCCGGGTCCTCCGCGTACTCGGGCGGGACGACGTGCGCGGCCAGCAGGGTGACCTCGTCCGTGTGCCGGGCGATGATGTCCAGCGCGCGGAGCTCGTCGTCCTTGGTGAGCCCGTAGCCGGTCTTGATCTCCAGGGTCGTGGTGCCCTGCCTGCGCGCCTGGTCCACGAGGGAGACGAGGTTGGCCTCGAGCTCCGCCTCCGTGGCCGCACGCGTGGCGTTCACGGTCGTGCGGATGCCGCCGGCGGAGTAGGCCTGCCCGGACATGCGCGCAGCGAACTCCTGCGTGCGGTCACCGGCGAACACCAGGTGGTTGTGACTGTCCACGAAGCCCGGGATGACCGCCCTGCCGCCGGCGTCCACGACCGTGGTCCCCGCGTCCGGGGCGGGTGCCTCGGCGGAGGGTCCGGCCCAGGAGACGCGGCCGTCCTCCACGAGGAGGGCGGCCTCGGCGATGAGCCCGAGGCGGTCGCCGGGATCCCGGTGGTGCGCCTGCGCGGGGTCGTTGGTGACCAGCTCGGCGATGCCGGTGACGAGGGTCTTCATAGGGCGGTGGCCTCCTCGCGCTGAGGTCGTCCGCCGGCGCACCGGCGGTGACGAACAGGGATGGTCTGCGCAGCGGCCGCTGGACGCCGCGCGGGTTCCCCTCCAGTATGGCCAGCGTCACGGACACGGCCCGTCCGCACCCTCCGAAAGCGTCCGATATCTCGGACAGGCGGTGCGCGCGGGCGGAAGCGACAGGCAGGCCGGGAGGGACGCGCGGGCGGGACGACGGAGGGCGCGGCACGGACCTTCGACGGACGGAACGTCCGAAGACCGCGCCCCGATTCGTTCATCCGTACAAATGACGCCCTCCCATTCAGACCCGCACCCCGGTAGCCTGCCTCTCATGAGCCGCACACCGCCTGCGGCGCACCTCGGTGAAGAGGCCGAGGTGCGCCGGGAGATCGCCCGCCTCGCCGCGGAGATGGGGAGCCACGCCCCCAGACTCGCCCAGGAGGTCCACGACTTCCTCGCCGGGAGGATCGACGAGATCGGCGGTGAGGCGTCCCTCATCGATCTGCTCCACGCCAGCGTCGAGGGCAACGTCGAGACCATCATCCACGCCCTCCGGCACCGCATCAGCCTGGACAACCTCGAACCTCCCACCGCCGCCTTCGAGTACGCACGCAGGCTGGCGCAGCGCGGCACGTCCGTGACCGCTCTCATCCGGGCGTACCGGCTCGGCCAGCAGCAGCTCCTCCACAGCGCGTACGCCCTCGTCACCCACGATCCCCACCTGCCCGCCCACCTCGTCTCCGCCGTCTACCAGCAGCTCGTCCAGGAGGTCTCCGAATACATCGACTGGATCTCCGAGCGTGTGGCGGAGGTCTACGAGCAGGAGCGGGAATCGTGGCTCGCCAACCGCACGAACGCCCGCGAATCGCAGGTGCGCCGCATCCTCGACGGCGAGACCCCGGACCACGCGGAGGCCGAGCGCATCCTCGGCTACCCCCTCACCGGCACCCACGTGGGCGTCATCGCCTGGCTCACCGGCACGGATCCCTCGCCGAGCGACCAGCTCAGCCGCTTCACCGGCGCCATCCGGGGGCTGGCGTCCGGCATGGGCCGGGGACTCGCCACGCTCGTGAGCGGCCGCGACCAGGCCACGGCCTGGGGCTGGATCCGGGTGCCCGAATCCTGGGAGCACACGACGGGGCTGGAGGAGCGGATCCGCGCGCATCCCTCCGTGCGCCTCGCGATCGGCAGCCCGCACGCGGGAGTGGCCGGGTTCCGCCTCACCCACCAGGAGGCGCTGCGGGTGCAGCGCGTCTGCACCATCGGCGCCTCGACGAACCCTCTGGCCTCACACGACGATCCGGGGATGGCGGTGACCGCGCTCCTCTCCCACGATCTCGAGGCCGCTCGCTCCTGGGTGCGGAGCGTGCTGGGCGGCCTGGCCGAGGGCACCGAGGCGCGCAGCCGCCAGCGGGAGACGCTGCGCGAGTTCTTCCGCCACGACCTCAGCTACACGGCCACCGCCGCGGCCATGACCATGCACAAGAACTCGATCCGCTACCGCGTCGAGACGGCGGAGGCCGCCCTGGGCACGACCCTCGCAGGGCGGCGCCTCGACGTCGAGGCCGCCCTCCACGCCCACCGGCTCCTCTTCGATCCGCGGCAGCAGGCACACCACGGCGCAGCCGCACAGGACGCGGGCGGTCCGCACGGCGAGGACTGAGCGGGGGACGGCGCGGCGAGGCCGCGCGTTCTTGTACCGCCGGTACGAATGCGCGGATCAGCCTGGTCTCCCAGGGCCGTGTGAGGCACGGCACTCCGCTCCCTACTCTGGGCTCAGGCTGAGAGTCCGACAGTGAGGTCGGACGCCTTGAACACGGAGGGAATGCCATGGGACTCAAGACTCCCGACGCACCACCGGTCGACCCCGAGACCTTCGAATCCCTGCCGCTCATGGAGCGGGTGCGGCTGATGGGCGTGCACTGGGCCGACTACGGATTCGGTTCGCCCAAGCTGTTCCACATCATCTACATCCTCAAGCTCGCGTTCCTCTACATCGGCGTGGGCTTCACGCTGGCCACCCTCACCTCGGGGGTGGGCATGCCCTGGCAGGTGGCCGACTGGTGGAACGAACCGATCGTCTACCAGAAGTTCGTGCTGTGGACCTTCCTGCTGGAGACCGTGGGCGTCGCCGGCTCCTGGGGGCCGCTGGCCGGCAAGTTCAAGCCCATGACGGGAGGCGCTCTGTTCTGGCTCAAGCCGGGAACCATCCGGATGCCGCCCTGGCCCGGCAAGGTGCCCGGCACGGACGGCTTCACCCGCACCTCGGGCGATGTGCTCCTCTACGCACTGCTGCTCGTGTCCTTCCTCGTGCCGATCGTGCTCCCGGGCAGGCCAGGCGCCGAGGTGGCGGCCCACTTCCCCGCGGACAGGGGACCGCTGATCGACCCGGTGCTCATGGTGGCGCCGCTCGTCCTGCTCGTGCTCCTGGGACTCCGGGACAAGGTCATCTTCATCGCCGCACGCGCTGAGCAGTACGGCCCCGCCGTGCTCTTCTTCGCCCTCGTGCCGCTGCTGCCCGGCGGCTTCATCGACATGATCGTCCTGCTCAAGCTGCTCATCTTCTCCGTGTGGGTGGGTGCCGGCATCTCGAAGATCGGCCGCCACTTCACCCTCGTCATCCCGCCCATGATCTCCAACGCCCCGTTCATCCCGGGCAAGGCGATCCGCCGGCTGCACTACCGCAATGTGCCCTCCGACCTCCGGCCCGCTCCCCTGGCCTCCGGCATCGCCCACGTCCTGGGCACGCTGGTGGAGATCGGCACACCCCTCGTGCTCCTCCTCTCCGGGAACTGGACACTCACGCTGGCGGCGGCGCTGCTCATGATCCTCTTCCACGGCTTCATCACCAGCACCTTCCCCCTGGCCGTGCCGATGGAGTGGAACCTCCTGTTCATGTTCACCACCGCCGTGCTGTTCCTGGGCTTCCCCAACCACGAGGGCTACGCCGTCTGGGACGCGACCACGTGGGTGGTCGTCGCCGCCCTCGTCGGCCTGTTCCTCTTCCCGTTCCTCGGCAACATCCGGCCGGACCTCGTCGCCTTCACGCCCGCCATGCGCCAGTACGCCGGCAACTGGGCCTCGGCGCTCTGGGCGTTCCAGCCCGGCGCCGAGGACAAGCTCCACCAGGTGGTCCGCCCCACCAGGAACCAGGTGGTGCAGCTGCAGGAGATGGGCTTCCCCCGCATCAACGCGGAGATCACCATGCAGCAGACGATCGGCTGGCGCTCCCTGCACAGCCAGGGCCGCGGCCTCTTCTCCCTCCTCCACCACCATGTGGAGGACGTGGACCGGGCCACCGTCCGCGAGGCGGAGTTCGCCTGCAACTCGCTGGTGGGCTTCAACTTCGGCGACGGCCACCTGCACAACCACCACCTCATCGCAGAGCTGCAGCGCCGCTGCGCGTTCGCACCCGGTGAGTTCGTCGTCGCCTGGGTGGAATCGCAGCCCATCCACAAGGGGACGCAGAAGTACATGGTCATCGACGCGGCCGTGGGCATCGTGGAGCGCGGCACCTGGAACGTCGCCGACTGCGTGAAGGAGCAGCCGTGGCTGCCGAACGGCCCGGTCCCGCTGAATGTCACCTGGCGCAGGCCCGGGTACACGCCTCCCGCGCAGCTGGCTGCGCGGGCCGCCGGCGCGCAGGCGGAGCCCGAGGCGCAGGCTGCCGAGGCGCCGGACCGGGCTGTGCGATGACCACAGCGGCGGTGGTCGGCAGCGGCCCCAACGGCCTCGCGGCGGCGCTCACCCTCGCCGCCGCGGGCCACGCGGTCACGGTCTACGAGGCCGCGGACGTGCCCGGCGGCGGCACGCGCAGCGCAGAGCTCACGCTGCCGGGGCTCCTCCACGACGAGTGCTCGAGCCATCACCCGCTGGGTCTGGACAACGAGTTCGCACGCCGGTTCGACCTCGGCCGCTACGGGCTGGAGTGGGGCTTCACGGAGATCGAGTACGCACACCCGCTCGATGCGGGCGGCGCCGGCGGCAGGAGTGCGCCCAGTGGCGGCGCAGGGGCCGGAGGTGCTGGCAGAGCCGGCAGCACCGACAGAGGGCGCGGGGCTGCGGTGCTGCGCTCGGTGGCGGACACCGCCGCAACGCTGGGCGCGGACGGCCCGGCCTACCGGGCGTTCTTCGGTCCGGTCGCCTCGCGCATGCCCTTCGTCGCGGAGGAGTTCCTCCGGTCCATGCTCCACGTGCCCCGCCACCCCTGGGCGCTGGCACAGCTGGGGATGCGGGCGGTGCTCCCGGCCTCGGCGGCGGCCCGGCTCTTCCGCACGGAGGAGGCGAGGGCTCTGTGGGCGGGGATCGCCGCCCACACCTTCGGCCCGTTCGACCGGCCGCTGTCGTCCGCGATCGGCACATCCCTGGGGTCCGCCGCCCACTACTGGGGATGGCCCGTCGCCAAGGGCGGTTCGCAGTCCATCGCCCGGGCCATGATCGCCGCACTCGAGGCCGGCGGCGGGCGGGTGGAGACCGGCCGGCGCATCGACGACGTGCGGGAGCTGGACGACGCGGACGTGATCATGCTCGACACCGGCCCGGCGGAGACCGCGCGGATCGCCTCGCACGTGCTGTCGCGCGGAACCGCGGAGCACCTGCGGCGCTGGCGGCACGGACCGGCGGCGTTCAAACTAGCGCTCGCGGTGGACGGCGGGATCCCGTGGGACTTCGAGCCGGCCTCGCGCGCGGGCACCGTGCACGTCTCCGGCACGTATGCGGAGACCGCACGGGCGGAGAGGGACGCCGCCCGCGGCCGGATGCCGGAGCGCCCCTTCATCCTCCTCGCACAGCAGTACCTCGCGGACCCGGGACGCGCCCGGGGCTCGCTCGTCCCCATCGACTGCTACGCGCACGTGCCACAGGGCTATGACGGAGATGCGACGGAGGCGATACTGGGACAGCTGGAGAGGTTCGCACCCGGTCTGCGCGAGAGGATCGTGGGACAGACCGCTCTGGGCACCGCGCAGATCGAGAGGCGCAATCCCAACTTCACGGGAGGCGACATCCTCACGGGGAACAAGGACCCGCTCCAGCTCGTGCTCGGGGCGTCTCCCGGGCCCAACCCCTATCGCCTCCTGGAGGGGCGGAGCGCGAGCGGCCGGGGGCGGGCGGCCGGGACGGGAGCGCGCGCCGGCGCGGGCGCACGAAGTGGTGCGGGCGTCCTCAGCACGAGTGTTTCCGACGCGGATGCGCCGGGAGCGGCAGGTGCGGCTCGCACGGGCGCGGTTCGGGGAGACTGGGCGCGTGCGGCGAGGCGGCCGGGGATGTACCTGTGTTCGGCGGCCACACCGCCGGGCCCGGGGGCGCATGGGATGTGCGGCTACCTGGCCGCACAGCAGGCGATCGAGGATCTGGACAGGAAGAGGACAGCGAGATGACGCACGGCGACGAAGCACACGGCGGAGCAGGCGCAGCCGCGGAGGGAGGTGACGGCCGCACGGCAGTGGGGAGCGCTGCGGCGGCGGACGGGACTTCCACCGGCCGGGCACACGACACCGCCGGCCGGCGCACGCTCGCAGGACGCACGCTCCTCATGAGCGGCGGCAGCAGGGGCATCGGCCTCGCGATCGCGCTGCGGGCCGCGCGCGACGGGGCCAACGTGGCGATCATGGCCAAGACGGATCAGCCGCACCCCAAGCTGGAGGGCACCGTCCACACGGCTGCCGCGCAGATCGAGGCGGCCGGCGGACGGGCGCTGCCGATCATCGGCGATGTGCGCTTCGAGGAGTCGGTGGCCGAGGCCGTGGAACGGACGGCGGCGGCATTCGGCGGGATCGACGTCGTGGTGAACAACGCGAGCGCCATCGACCTCTCCCCCACGGACCAGCTGCCCATGAAGAAGTACGACCTCATGCAGGACATCAACGCCCGCGGCTCCTTCCTCCTGGCGAAGACCGCGCTGCCGCATCTGCGGAAGGCGGCGGATGGTGCGCACGTGCTCACGCTGTCCCCGCCGCTCAACCTCAACCCGCACTGGGCGGGGAAGCACCTGGGCTACACGATGTCCAAGTACGGCATGTCCCTCGTGACGCTGGGGCTGGCGGAGGAGCTGCGGGACGAGCGCATCGCGGCGAACAGTCTGTGGCCGCGCACCACCATCGCGACGGCAGCCGTGCAGAACGCCCTGGGAGGTGATGCGCTCACCGCGCGCAGCCGCACTCCGGAGATCATGGCCGATGCGGCGTGGGCGATCCTCACCCGCGATCCCGCGGCATGCACCGGTCGCTTCCTCATCGACGAGGACGTGCTGCGCGAGGAGGGCGTCACGGACTTCAGCGGCTATCTGCCCGGTGGAGGGGCAGACGGCGCGGGCGGCGCGGGCGGCGCGGGCGGCGCAGAAGACTCGGTGCGTGAAGAGGACCTCGAACTGGACATCTTCCTCGACGGCTGAGTGCCGCGAGGAAGGACAGGGCACATGGGCTCTCTTGTGGTCGCGCGCGGTGTCGCCGACGACGAGGACCTCCTCCGCCTCCTTCTGGAGCTTCCCGCCGGGAAGCGGCAGCCGAACCTGTTTTTCGCCGCAGCCAGGCACTGTGGAGCACCCCCGTCGGATTATTCGTCGTTCGGGAAGTGGGTCCGCGATCACTGGGAACCGGTCCGACGGACCGTCCTCGAACGTGCGACGCAGACGAACGAAGCGGGCCGTTGTGCGGCTCTCCTCCCTTTCCTGTCCTCCCTCGCCGGGCCCCTTGCACTCATCGAAGTAGGAGCCTCGGCAGGTCTGTGTCTCTACCCGGACCGGTACAGCTACGAGTTCACCGGCGAAGGGACGACAATACGTCTCGATCCCGCGGACGGTCCCAGCACGGCCGTCCTCCCGTGCGCGCTCGACGGTGTGTCGACTCCATCGCGCCTGCCCCACGTCGTATGGCGTGCGGGAATCGATCTCAACCCTCTCCACGTCACAGATGCGGACGACCGGGCGTGGCTGAGCACTCTGAAATGGCCGGAGCACGAGCAGAGGCGCTCACGCCTCGAAGCGGCGGCGGCGATCGCAGCAGTGGATCCACCGGTACTCGTGGAGGGCGATCTCAGCGCTTCCCTCGACTCCCTGGTCGCCGCGGCGCCGGCAGAGGCCACCGTCGTCGTCTTCCACACGGCCGTGCTCGCCTACCTCAGCGCGGAGGACCGTCGCACGTTCTCCGATCGGATGCTCGCCCGGAAGGACCTCGTGTGGGTGAGCAACGAAGGCGTGAATGTGCTGCCTCACCTTGCGGAAGAGCACACTCTCGTTCCGGATGGCAGGTTCGTCCTGTGCGTCGACGGTGTGCCAATCGCTCGCACAGGACCGCATGGCCAGAGCTGTGAGGCTCTTGACTGAACGGACCAGCCCGGCGCCGCCACAGGAGTGCAGGTACGCGTCCGACCTGAAGTCGTTTGGCACGTTGCCAAACGACTTGGGAGACGACTGCCACGCCCGAACCTCCCTCCACAGACGCGTCTCTGCAGGTCAAGAAGTTGTTCTCAGTTCTTTGCAGTTGTTTCGGGTTGTTTCAGCAACTCATCGGTCACTGGCGATCCACCGCACTCCGGCTCCGCGATCCGGCCCTTCAGGGTCCTTCACCGCCGTGCCGATCTGCTTGAGGAAGCGAAACAGAGCGGTCGCTTCCTTCGAATCGATTCCGGTCGCCGCAACAACCTCGCGGTTCGACAACGCCTGCCCCTCCGCCAGGTGCGCTTCCACCCACGCCTGCGCAGACGCCCCCGAGCGCAGCAACGACCACGCAGCGTCTTCATCCATGAGGCTCCGGAGACGTGGGCTTCCGCGGTGGGGCTCACGCCGTTCACTCTGTGCGGAGGGTCTGACACGGGAGGAATCAGCACGATCCTGAGATCACCCGGTCGCCTTCAGCTCGCCGGCACCAGCTCCGTATGCGTGGGGTATCGCAGGCACAGTGCCTTGTCGAGGGTAGCGAGGACTGTTCCCCGCGAGGCCGCGAGAGAGACCAGGTACGAGTCCGTCACCTGTTTGTACCCGCGCACGCTGTCCAACTTCGCTGCCGCGTAGGAGAGCGAATCCGACCAGAAGACATAGCGCTCCTGCTGGTACAGGGAATCGAGAAGGGACTGCACCGCAGCTGCAGTGCCGCCGGACCGCACCACGAAACGCATCAGCGCACCTTCCGCCACCGGCGAAACCGCGAGGGAACTTCGAGCTGCGCTCCACAGATCCACTGCCCCATGATGGACGTGACCGATCTGAGTCAGCGCAATGAGCACATTCGCGTCAAGGAGGGGCGGTTGGGTCACCACTGCGATCAGTCCTCTTCGATGAGCTCGGCAACCTCTTCAGACGTGACCCTCCGGCCGAGGTCCATGCACGGAGTACCGGACACTTCGCTGTATCTGATCTCGATGGGGCGGGAAAGCTGCTCGAGCCCACGGGCAGCCAGGTCGACGAGGACAGCGGAGACCGACTGGCCGCGCTCCTCCGCGAGAGCGCGCACCCGGGCATCTATGTCGTCCGGCAGGTTCACAGTGGTCCTCATGCATGCATCATACCCGCATCATGCATGCATCACCAGGGATCACCGCCTCCCGGACACCCATGCATGCAGAACGCATGCATGGGTGTTGCACTCCAGATCCGCGAAGTCCCCGAGGAGGTCCGCAGCGCTCTCGCCGCGCAGGCCGCACAGCGGGGACAGTCGATGCAGGCCTATCTGCTCGGCGTGCTCATACGTGAGGCTCGGTACTCCGGAAACGTCGTCCTCATCACCAGCACCTCCCCCATGCGCATAGAGTTCCCCACCTCACCGGCGCCGGAGCAGATCGTCCGCGAAGGCCGTGAGGACGGTTTCGGCAGGGATCGGGAAGAGCTCGTGTGATCGTCCTGGATGCCGGCGTGTGGGTACGAGCACTCGCAGACTCCAGCTCACTGGGCGACGTGTGCAGGGCGGAGATGCGCACAGACTCCGAATGGGCGGCACCGGCACACACTCCCCTTGAGGTCCTGCGCACGTTGCGGCCGCGCTGCATTTCGAATGCCCTCTCCTCACCTTGGATGCGCGCCTCGCCAGAGCCGTCACCTCACTGGGCATCGTCACACGGGTCCCCACAGCCGGCTCGCTCTGAGGCGCCCGCTGCCGGTTCGGGCCGCCTCGTCGCACTACGCGACACCGCGCCTCCGGGTTCATACGTCGCAGCGTATGAACCCGGAGGCGCGGTGGGGCAAGGCGGAGCTGCAGTGAGGCAGCGACGCTCCGTTCTTCAGGCGGCGAGCCCCACCCGGATCAGGCGGCCCCGCATCGGTCGCACCTCACACCCCGCGCACCTCACGCGCGGTGGTCGAGCTCCTCGTCGCTCGGCACCCAGATGCCGCGCTCCTTCGCCACCTCGTGCGCACGGTCGTAGCCGGCGTCCACGTGGCGCAGGACGCCCATGCCCGGATCGTTCGTGAGCAGGCGCTCGAGCTTCTGGGCCGCCAGCTCGGTGCCGTCGGCCACGGAGACCTGGCCGGCGTGGATGGAGCGGCCCATGCCCACGCCGCCGCCGTGGTGCAGAGAGACCCACGTGGCACCCGAGGAGGTGTTGACGAGCGCGTTGAGCAGCGGCCAGTCAGCCACGGCGTCCGTGCCGTCCGCCATGCCCTCGGTCTCGCGGTAGGGCGAGGCGACGGAGCCGGAGTCCAGGTGGTCGCGGCCGATCACGATGGGTGCGGACACCTTGCCCTCGGCCACCAGGCGGTTGAAGAGGAGCCCGGCCTGATGCCGCTCCTTGTAGCCCAGCCAGCAGATGCGCGCGGGCAGGCCCTCGAACTCCACGTACTCCTGCGCGGCGTCCAGCCAGGTGTGCAGGTGCTCGTTCTCCGGGAAGAGCTCCTTGAGGGCGGCATCCGTGACCTCGATGTCCTTGGGATCGCCGGAGAGCGCCACCCAGCGGAACGGCCCGAGGCCCTCGCAGAAGAGCGGCCGGATGTAGGCGGGGACGAAGCCGGGGAACTCGAAGGCGCGGTCGTAGCCGGCCTTGCGCGCCTCGTCGCGGATCGAGTTGCCGTAGTCGAACACCTCGGCACCGCGGTCCTGGAACTCCACCATCGCCCGCACGTGCGCGGCCATGGACTCCTGCGCGCGGAGCGTGAACTTCTCCGGGTCCTCCTCGGCCTCGTCGTGCCAGTCGTCGAGCGCGACGCCGAGCGGCAGGTAGGACAGGGGATCGTGCGCGGAGGTCTGGTCGGTGACGATGTCGACCTCGGCGGCCTCGGGACGGTCGAGCAGCAGCGGCAGGATCTCCGCGGCATTGCCCACGAGGCCCACCGAGAGAGCGCGCTTCTCCTGCTTGGCGGCGAGGACCTTGGCGAGAGCGGCGTCGAGGTCCGTCTCCACCTCGTCGAGGTAGCGCTTGGACTGACGGCGCTTGAGGCGCGTCTCGTCCACGTCGATGATGAGGCACGCGCCGCCGTTGAGCGTGACGGACAGCGGCTGCGCGCCGCCCATGCCACCGCAGCCGGCGGTGACGGTGAGCGTGCCCGCCAGAGTGCCGCCGAACCGCTTGCGCGCCACCGCGCCGAAGGTCTCGTAGGTGCCCTGGAGGATGCCCTGCGTGGCGATGTAGATCCACGAGCCGGCCGTCATCTGGCCGTACATCATGAGCCCCTCGGCCTCGAGCTTGCGGAAGTGCTCCCAGTTCGCCCAGTCGCCCACGAGGTTGGAGTTGGCGATGAGCACGCGCGGCGCCCACTCGTGGGTGCGGAGCACGCCCACCGGCTTGCCGGACTGCACCAGGAGGGTCTCATCGGACTCGAGCTCGTCGAGGGTGCGGACGATCGCGTCGTACGCCTCCCAGGAGCGGGCCGCGCGGCCCGTGCCGCCGTAGACCACGAGATCCTCGGGGCGCTCCGCCACCTCGGGGTCGAGGTTGTTCATGAGCATGCGCTTGGGCGCCTCGGTCTGCCAGGACTTCGCCGTGATCTCCGTGCCGCGGGGCGCGCGGATCACGCGAGAGGGATCGTGCGTGGTGTGGGCCATCGGTCCTCCTTGAAGGGCGGGCCGCCGGGCGGGGCACGGCGGCGGGGTCTCGTCCTCCATGGTGCGCCGTCGCCGAGGCCGGAGACAGTGACTCGCACCGCGTTCAGTCCGAGATATCGGACAGGCGAGGATAGCTGTCCGTGCCCCGCTCACACGAGGGCCCGCGCATCCCTGCGGCCGCCCAGATATAGATGTGTGGCTGCAGGGACACACGGGCGCCGGTGTGCCGAGCGGCCGGGTGAAGCGTTCTCGCCCGGCCCCGTCAGGAACTCACCAGCACCGTCCGGCCTGCCACGGTGCCGGCCGCAACAGCACTGAGGGTCGCGGTGAGCGTCTCCAGGTCGAAGGACTTCTCGGTGATCGGCACGCCCGGGAGGTCCGTGTCCTGCGCCATCGCCACGAGGGCGCGCAGATCGCGGAGGCGGCCCACATAGCTGCCCTGGATGCGGATGCTCTTCAGCGGCAGCAGCGCCGTGGGCACCACGGCCTCTCCGCCGAACAGCCCCACGGGCACGTGCGTTCCCGCCTTGTCGAGGCAGTCGAAGGCCGTCTGGAAGGTGGCGCCGGTGTTGACGAAGTCGATGACCGCCTGCACGGGGACACCGAGCTCGGCTGCCACGGTCGCGTTGCCGAGCGCGCTCGAGTCCACAGTGCGCGCCGCACCGAGCCGTGCGGCCGCCGCGAGGTTCTCCGCGGAGACGTCCACTGCGATGACCTCGGCCTCGGTGAGGCGGGAGAGGAAGGCGACGGCCGCCAGGCCCACTCCGCCCACACCGATCACCATGACCCGGTCGCCCGCGCCCAGTGGCAGCGCCTGCTGCACGGCCGAATAGGCGGTGAGACCACTGCATGCGAGAGTCGCCGCCCACGCAGGGTCGAGGTCTCCGATGTCGATGAGGCAGTCGGAATCGGGCACCAGGACCTCACTGGCGAATCCGCCCCAGCGGAAGACACCCAGCGCACGGCTCGACCTGCACACATGGGAGTCACCGCGCAGACAGAGATCGCACTCGCCGCAGCCGATCCAGGGGTAGACGAGCCTGCGCTCACCCGGGCTGACGCCCTCGACGCCCTCACCCACCGCGAGCACCTCGCCCACGATCTCGTGCCCCAGCACCGCCGGGTACTCGAGCCCGCGGTCCGCGATGGACAGCCGCCCCTGACGTCCCAGGTCGTAGCCGCCCTCCTGGGTGTGGACGTCCGTATGGCAGACCCCCACGTGCGTGACCCTGAGCAGCACCTCACGCCCCCGCGGCACCGGGCTCTCCGCGTCGATCTCACGCACCGGTTCTCCCGGACCGGCCACTGCGAATGCTCTCATCTGCGCGCCCTCAGCCCTTCTTGTACACGAGCTGCTTGTTGACGAACTCGTCCATCGCCAACGGACCCAGCTCACGCCCCACACCCGAGCGCTTCACCCCACCGAACGGCAGGAACTCCCGGGACGCCTCCGGCGTATTGAGGAACACCATGCCCGCCTGGATCTGGGAACCCACCCGCTCAGCCCGCTCCAGGTCCTCGGAGAACACGGCCGCACCCAGACCGAACGGCGTGTCATTGGCCAACTCCACCGCCTCGTCCTCGCTGCTGACTTTGAACAGCATGAACGCGGGACCGAACAACTCCTCGTGATACCCCCGCATCCCCGGCTTCACACCTTCGAACACGACCGGCTGCACGAA
>NZ_BAAAPZ010000008.1:0-424864 GCF_039531405.1 Brevibacterium salitolerans
GGAGTTAGCGCTTCTGATCCTCGGGGACCTCGACCCCTACCCGCCGAACCTCACCCGGCGCGCCCCCCACCGGATGTCCGAAGAGCCACACTGTGAGTCATGTCCCCTACACGGCGCACCCCACGCACGGGCACTCGGCACAAGGCACACGATTCCGAAGGCACAGCCGCCGCTGCACCCGGGACGGCGCCCGACGACAGGACCGCACGCGGCCGCGGCGGGTCCGCCGCCGTGATCGGCAGCCTCGGTGTGGTGTTCGGGGACATCGGCACGAGTCCGCTCTACGCCATGCGCACAGCCTTCAGCATGGACCACAACGCCGTGGCGCCCACGCCTGCGAACGTCTACGGCATCATCTCCCTGGTGCTCTGGACGCTCACGCTCATCGTCACGGTCAAGTACGTGCTGCTCGTGACGCGGGCGGACAACGACGGACAGGGCGGCATCCTCGCACTGGTGGCCCTCCTGCGACGGCGGATCACCGGCCGCAGGGGCGTCCTCGTCGTCACCGCGCTGGGCATGCTCGGGGCAGCGCTGTTCTACGGAGACTCCGTCATCACCCCCGCGATCTCCGTGCTCAGCGCCGCGGAAGGCCTCACCACTCTCTCACCGGGCCTCCAGCCCCTCGTGGTGCCGGTCTCCGCAGGCATCCTCGCGCTGCTCTTCGCGGTGCAGCCGTTCGGCACGGGAAAGGTGGGACGTGCATTCGGGCCCGTCATGCTGGGCTGGTTCCTCGTCATGGCCGCGCTCGGAGTGCCGCATGTGCTCGCCCATCCGGAGATCCTCATGAGCCTGTCCCCGCACTGGGCGGTCGAGCTGATGCTCCGCCAGCCCTTCGCCGCCTTCGTCCTCCTGGGCGCCGTGGTGCTCACGGTCACCGGGGCCGAGGCCCTCTACGCGGACCTGGGGCACTTCGGTGCCCGGGCAGTGCGGACGGCCTGGCTGGCCGTGGCCCTTCCCGCCCTCGCCCTCGTCTACCTCGGCCAGGGCGCGAGCGTCCTCACGGCCCCGGCCTCGGCGAGCGATCCCTTCTTCCGCCTCGCGCCCTCTGCTCTCCAGGCGCCGCTGCTGGTGCTTGCGATGGCGGCGACGGTCATCGCCTCCCAGGCGGTGATCTCCGGGGCCTTCTCCGTCACCCGCCAGGCGATCCGGCTGGGTCTGCTGCCGCGGCTCACGGTGCGCCACGCCTCGGCCCGGGAGGAGGGCCAGATCTACCTGCCCACCGTGAACTGGGCGCTCTTCGCCGGTGTGATGTCCCTGGTGCTCGTCTTCTCCTCCTCCGAGAGGCTGGCGGGGGCCTACGGGCTCGCGGTGACCGGGACGCTGCTGCTGGAGTCTGCGATCTTCCTGGTCTTCGCCCGCGCGGTCTGGGGCTGGGGGCCGTGGCGGATCGCAGCCTACGTCTGCGCGGTGGGTCTGCTGGAGTGCCTGCTCTTCGCGGCGAACACCGTGAAGCTGCTGGTGGGCGGCTGGCTGCCTCTGCTGGTCGCCGGCATCGTGCTCGTGCTGATGGTCACCTGGCGGCAGGGCTACGGCCGGGTGGCTGCGGAGCGCCGGCGCATCGAGGGGCCGCTGCTCCCGTTCGTGCAGGCCCTCGCCGAGGAGCCGATCGCCCGGCCTCCCGGCACTGCCGTGTTCCCGCACCCGGACGCGCGGACCGCACCCTTGGCGATGGTCCAGTGCGTCCGGAGCCTTCGCGCGCTCCCCGGGAATGTGGTGCTGGTGCGCCTGGTCGATGCGAACGTGCCGCATGTGCCGGCCGAGCAGCGCATCCGGGTGGAGGACCTGGGCCGTGCGGCCGGCGGCGGGGCTGCAGGCAGTGCGCACCGCAGCGTCACTCCGTCCCGGTGCGGGATCGTGCGGGTGACAGTGTCCGTGGGTTTCACGGACTCGCCTGACATCCCCCGCAGCCTCGCGCTCGCCGCACGGCAGCTGGAGGAGGCTGGCATCGCGCTCGACCTCGACGAGGTGCGCTACTTCCTCTCCGTGCTCGCGCTGCAGCCGCGTCGCACTCACCGGCTGCGCGAGTGGCGGCAGAAGCTGTTCCTCGCGCTGGAGAAGAACCAGGCGGATCGCACCGAGGCCTTCCGTCTGCCGCCGGACCGCACTATCGTGCTGGGCTCTGAGCTGGAGGTCTGAGCAGGGCGAGATCCGACCGCTCGTTCAGCGACCTCACGTTTCGCAGTGTTTGACGGTGTGCGCGCGGCTGCACGCATCCACACCGTCAAACACTGCGAAACGAAGGCACGAGCGCGGGTGCAGCCGGCAAGGCGGATCAGACACTGTGCGGAGCGGGCTCAGAACAGTGTGGGCACCAGCGGTTCCAGCGCGGGAATGCCGCCGAGGCCTGGGGTGCTGCCCGACGTGCGGCCGAGAGCGCTCCCCGTGGTGTCGCCCGGTCCGCCTCCCGAGGCCCCATGGGCTGAGCCGCCGGCCTCCTCGCCGGCCCCGATCTTGCGGCCGTAGCCGCCGCGCCTGCCTCCCGGCGCTCCCGGCGCCCCCGGCGCGGCGGTCTTCTCCCGCTGTGCGCGCAGCCGGGCGAAGCGGCGGGCCTCCGGGGTGTCCTCGTCGGCGGAGGCGCTGAGCCCGTGCTTCCTCAGCAGCGGGCGCATGCGCTCGTCCAGCCATTCCCGGTACCGGGCAGAGGCATAGGAGGAACCTGCGTACATGCGCTGATACCGGGACGAGAGCTCAGGGTGCTCCCGGTCGATCCATGCGAGGAACCACTCCCTGGCCCCCGGCCGCAGGTGCAGAGCACCGTAGACCACGCGCGCGGCCCCGGCCTCCCTGATGGAGCGCAGCGCCTCGTCCAGCTGCGCACGGGAGTCCGTGAGCTTGGGCATGACGGGCATGAGGAACACCGTCACGCGGAAGCCCAGATCCGCTGCCGCGCGCACCGTCGCCAGACGCGCGGCGGTGCGGGGTGTGCCCGGCTCCACGGCCTGCTGCAGCTTGTCGTCGAAGACCGCGATCGACATCGCGAGATCCACCTCCACCTGCTCCGCGGCCTGGGCCAGCAGCGGCAGATCCCGCCGCAGCAGGGTCCCCTTGGTGAGGACGGAGAAAGGGGTGCCGCTCTCCGCCAGCGCGGTGATGATCCCGGGCATGAGCCGGTAGTGGCCCTCAGCGCGCTGATAGGGGTCCGTGTTGGTGCCCAGCGCGACATGCTCCCGTGACCACCGCGGGCGCGCGAGTTCTGCGGCCAGGACCTCCGCCGCATTCACCTTCACCACCACCTGCCTGTCGAAGTCCCTGCCGGCATCCATGTCCAGATAGGTGTGGGTGCTGCGTGCGAAGCAGTACACGCAGGCGTGCGAGCAGCCGCGGTAGGGGTTCACGGTCCAGCGGAAGGGCATCGAACTGGCCGGCGGCACCTTGTTGAGCGCGGACTTGGCGAGGACCTCATGGAAGGTCATCCCGGCGAACTCCGGCGTGCGCACGCTCCGCAGCAGTCCGCGGAGGCTGAAGAGCCCAGGGGCGGCTTCCGCGGGAGCTGAAGCGGGGGAGGGCTCCGCGGCATCCGCACCCGAGGCCGGCTCAGGTGTGCGGGAGGTGGCGGCTTCCGTGGTCCAGCGCATGACAGCAGTCGAACACACGTTCTAAATCATGTCAATGCAGTACCCCCCCCGGGGCGGTGGGCGGGAGGCTGCGGTGCCTCCGGTCTCGGCCCATGGGTGTGAGGTGGCCGTCATCCTTCGCAATCAAGCCCCTCCGGCGGGGGCGGCTCCGATAGTGTGGCTCCGCTCCCGTGCGTGCCGGTGCTCAGGTCCGGCGCGCACATCCCGGCAGACGAAAGGCCTCATCCATGTCGCGATCCCTCACCACTGCGATCCTGCGAGGCGCAAGCGGCGCCACCATCTTCAACGCCGGCGTGGAGAAGCTGGGTCTGAGCGAATCGAGCGCCGGCTACCTGCAGTCGATGGCGGCGAAGGGGTTCCCCGTCCTGGCGGAGCTCGACGCACAGCAGTTCGGCAAGCTGCTCGCCGCTGCGGAGATGGCGGTGGGTGCCGCTCTGCTCGCGCCGTTCATCCCCACGCGCCTGGCCGGACTGGCATTGGGCGGATTCAGCGCGGGGATGCTCACCATGTACTTCCGCACGGAGGAGTTCACCAAGGGCGACGGCATCCGGCCCCAGGGAGAAGGCGTCTCCGTCTCGCACAACGTCTGGCTCGCCGCGATCGCTGCGGCACTCGTCATCAGGGGCGGCTCGCGCAGGAAGTGAGCCGCGCATGCACGCAGCCGCGCAGGCGGTGCGAAGGCCCGTCCGCACCGGGTGCCTCCCGGTGCGGACGGGCCTTCGCCGTGTTCGCCGGCGATGAGCGCTCGGCGGCGTGAGCGCATGCGGACGACGGTGCCGATCAGCTGCCCCGCTCGTCCTCCCGGCCTGCGGTGGCGGAGTGCGTCCCCGGCTCGGGCTGGGGGCTCGCGGCGGCCCCGGGCTGGGAGCCCGTCCCCGGCTCGGGCTTGGGGCTCGCGGCGGCCTCGGCGGCGGCCCTGCGCGCCTCCTCCGGCTCTGCTCCCTCCCGCTCCTCCATGGGAGTCACGACCACGGGGCTGATCCGCTGGGCGAGGACCTGCCAGACCACGAATGCGAGGATGACGAGCGTGCCCACCCACAGGAAGACGTCCGAGGCCACGGTCACGCCGAACAGGCTCTCCGCCCAGCCGGTCCACTCCGGGGCCACGAGGGCGAGCAGGGCTGCGACGGCCAGCACGATGCGCTGCCACACGCCGGCCGGCCGCAGGAGATAGCCCTCGATCGCGACTGCCGCGCCCACCAGTGCCACACAGCCGGTCACCGTCGCCACGGTCACCTCCCACGGCGTCCCCGTGAGCAGGAGTGCCGAGTACGCGAACATCAGCGGGATGAAGTACAGGCCCTTGGCGAAGATCCATGCGTGGAAGGCCGAGCGCATGGGCGAGGAGTTCGCGATGCCCGCGGCGACGAAGGCCGCGAGCGCCACCGGCGGGGTCACGTTCGAGTCCTGGCTGAACCAGTAGACGATGAGGTGCGTGACGATGACCGCGAGACCCAGCTCCTGCAGGGCGGGGCCCGCGAGGATGATGAGCACCACGTACGAGGCCGTCACCGGCAGACCCACGCCCAGGATCAGCGAGGCCAGCGCCACCATGATGAGCGTGAGCAGCAGGCTGCCGGCGAATGCGCTCACCAGCACGTCCGAGATCACCAGGCCCAGGCCGGTGAGGCCCACGACCCCCACGATGATGCCCGCGATGGCACAGGCCGCACTCACCGGCAGGGTGTTGCGCGCGGCGATGACGAAGACCTCGCCGATGTCGCGCAGGCTCAGCCGGCTCATCGACCGCAGCATCGCCACGACGAACAGCGCCGCAGTGGCGTAGAGGCCCGCCCGGCCCGGCGGCACGTACTGCAGGAGGAGCACGATGAGGAGCACGAGCGGGGCGAGGAAGTGCCAGCCGCCCTTCATGACCTCCTTGAAGACCGGCAGCTGGTCCTTGGGGATGCTGGACATGCCGCGCTTGCGCGCCTTGATGTCGACGAACAGGTAGACGGTCCCGAAGTACATGAGGGCCGGGATGATCGAGACGAGGACGATCTCCGCGTACGGGATGCCGGTGCGCTCAGCGATGAGGAAGGCGCCCGCGCCCATGATGGGCGGCAGGATCTGCCCGCCCGTCGAGGCCGCCGCCTCCACGCCGGCCGCCTCCTCCTTATTGTAGCCCACCTTCTTCATCATGGGGATGGTGAAGGGGCCGGTGGTCGCGACATTGCCCAGGGCGGTGCCGGAGATCGAGCCCATCATGGCCGAGCCCACCACGGCCCCCTTCGCCGGCCCTCCGGGGGAGCGCCCCGTGAGCACGAAGGCGAGGCCGATGAAGAAGTTGCCGCCCCCGGTCTTCTGCAGAAGGGCGCCGAAGAGGACGAAGATGAAGACGAAGGTGACGACCACGCCCAGGGTCATGCCGAGGATGCCGTCATTGCCCAGGTAGACGTAGGCGGAGAGCCGCTCGATGGTGGCCCCCCGGTGGTTGAACGCCCCGGGGAACCAGGGGCCCGCCCAGGCGTAGAACATGAAGGCGAGCACCAGCACGGACATGAACCAGCCCACTGTGCGGCGGGTGGCCTCGAGCAGGAGCACGATGAGCACGATGCCCAGCACCCAGTCGGTCGTCTCGTAGGCGCCGGCGCGCCGGGCCAGTTCCGCGGCGTTGACGATGGGATACACTGTCGCGGCCACGGCGGCGAGGACGAGGAGTGCGTCGAGTGCCAGCAGGGGGACGGAACGGCCCCATGCGGACTTCGCGGCGGGGACCGTGAGGAAGATGAGCGTGAGCACCAGGAGCAGGTGCACGAGGCGCTGCTGCCGTGCATCCATGTCGAAGGTGATGCCGATGTAGAGCTGGAACCCGCCGAGCGCGAGGGCGAGTGCGAGGATGATCCATCCCATCGCCCGCTGCAGTCCGCCGGTGCCCACGCGCTGCTCCGCCAGGCGCTGCCACAGCGGCTGAGTCGAGTCCTCCTGGTCCTCGTCCTCGGCGCTCACCTGCGCGTTCTCGCGGAACGCGTCCGGGAGCAGCTCGGCACCGTGGTCCTGGGAGGCATCCTTGAGGCCGGGCCGGCTCATGCCTGCCTCCCCGCCAGGACGGGCTGCCCGACCGCCGTCAGCTTCCGGTATCTCTTCTGCTCCTCGGACATATTCTGCTCCTCAGCTTCTTCGCCCAGCTTCTTCGCGCTGCGGCTTCTCAGCTCAGCGCGCACTCGGCATCGGCGGCCTTCAGCAGCCTGAGCGCCGAGACGCGCTGTGCGGTGATCGTGATGCGCTCTCCCGGCATGCAGGCCGAGAGCGCGAGTTCCGTGGTGTCGATCCGGAGGCGGTGGTCGACCTCGGGGGCTCCCGCGCGCAGGTGCATCTCCGCGCCTATGTCCCTGCCCATGTCGTCGATGACCCACCACCGGCCCTCCTGGCGACCGTGGCCGTGGCCCTCGATCTGGCCCATTCCCGCCCCGAACTGCCTGAGCCGCGTCCTCTCGACGACGAGCCGGCCCTCGTCCACCTGCAGGTCCTCTTCGATGGGCAGCCCGTCGATCGAATGGACGTAGGAGATCGAGAAGCGGTCGTGCCCGACGACGGCCAGGGTGCGCTCGCCGCCGGAGACGGTGACAGCCGGCCAGACGGGGGCGAAGGCGGCTGCCGCGGCTCCCGCGGCGAGCACCGCGAGCCCCACGGAGACGGCGGCTCGTGAGGTGCGCCTGGGACCCGAGGCGCACCTCGGCTCCGCGCTGTGCGCCGGCACCGCACCGCTCGCCGGACTCGTGCCGCCTGCGGGACCCGCACTGCCCGCGAGACCCTCCCCACCGGCCGGCTCCGCACCGCCCGCCGTGCCCCCGTGCGAGGTCACCGCTCAGCCGGCGAGGTCTGCCGGCACCTCGATGCCGGCCTCCTCGAAGTACCGCATAGATCCGGCGTGGAACGGCACGGGGGAGTGCTCCATGTTCTCCGGGGTGATGTAGTCCTCGAGCGGTGCGTAGACCTCGGACAGCTGGTCCAGGTTGTCGAAGACGGCCTGCGTGAGCTCGTAGGCCTGGTCCTCGTTGAATCCCTCCGGGACCACGAGCACGTTCCACGTGGCGATGGTCTGCACGTCCTCGTCCACGCCGGTGTAGGTGCCCCCGGGGATCGTGTGCTCCGTGTAGCCGCCCGCGCCGTCGAGGATCTGTGTGATCTCGTCATCGCACATGGGGACCAGGGACACATCGTCCGTCGCGGCGAGCTCGTTGATGCCGCTGTGGCCCTCGCCCACCACCCAGGAGCCTGCGTCGAGGCCGCCGCTGGTGAGTGCGTTCGAGGTCTCCGCGTAGCCCAGCTGGCTGCGGTCGATGTCCGAGGTCACATCCAGGCCCAGGGACTCGAAGACCTGATTGGTCGTGGTCTCGTTGCCGCTGCCCACATCGCCCACCGAGTAGCGGTGCCCTTCGAGGTCCGCGAAGCACTCCAGGCCGAGCCGGTCCTGGATCGAGCTCAGAGTGACCGTGTGGTAGACGTTCGGGTAGAGCACTGCGAGGGCGCGGGTGGTGATCGGCTCCTCGTCGTCGAAGTCGCCGGTGGCGTTGTACGCCTGGTCGACCGAGTCGCCCTGGGCGATCGCGATGTCCGCGGAGCCGGAGTCGATGAGCCGGAGGTTCTCCACAGAGGCGCCCGTCGCCTCGACGGAGGCGGAGGTGCCCTCGAGGTTGTCTGCGATGACGCCGCTGAGCGCCCCGCCGATCGGGTAGTAGACGCCCGAGGTGCCCCCGGTGGCGATCGACATGCTCGAGATGCGGTCCATCTCCTCACCGTCGCCGCCCGCATCGGCCGGCTGACAGCCGCTGACCACCAACCCGACTGCGGCAGTGAGTGCGAGTGCGGCGGTTGCGCGGGGGTGTGCCTTCATGGGGAGCTCCTCGTCGAGTCGTGGCCGAACCGAGGTCGCAGTGCATGCGACCATCTCCCCGCAAACTATGATGTCACTCACAGCGATGTGAACGTCAGCGCCCATTCTTGAGGAAGACTTGAGACTCGGGGGAAGCCGCGGCGGCGGGGCTCGCGGCCGAGCTCATGGCCTCGGGGCCCGCAGGCGAGGCGGCCGACGGGATTCACTGCGGAAGGGCAGACGGGTGGAGCGAAGGGGGAGCGGATGCGGATGCGGATCGGGCGCCCGGCGGCCCTGCTCTGCCTCGCGCTGGTCCTCGCCCTGAGCAGCTGCACGGAGGCGCGGCGCGCGGCTCCGGCGGTCATCGCCACGGGGCCGCAGGGCGGCGTCTATCACGCGCTGGGGACGGCGTTCGAGGAGGTCAGCGCCGACTGGCGGGTTCCGCTCACCGCTCTGGCCTCGGGCGCCTCGGTCGCGAACCTCGAGCAGGTGGGCGCCGGGGAGGCGGATCTGGGGTTCGCGCTCGCAGACATCGCCGCGCTGGCCGTCGCCGGGGACCCACCCTTCGACTCGCCGCAGCCCATCAGCGCCCTCGCCAAGCTCTACGACAACCACACCCACCTGATCGTGCAGGACGGCTCCGAAGTCCGGCAGCTCGCCGACCTGGGCGGTGCGCTCGTGGCGCTGGGGCCGGAGGGCTCCGGCACGGAGCTCATGTCCGGCCGTCTCCTCGAGACCGCAGGTCTGATGGGCCCCGAGGCCGGTCCCGCCCGGGTGGAGACGGTGACGATGGACCTGCTGGAGTCCACGCAGGCTCTGGCCGAGGGTGAGATCGACGCGCTCTTCTGGTCCAGTGGGATTCCCGCCGAGGCCGTGACGGTGCTGGCGGAGACCACTGCGGTGAGGCTCATCGACCTCTCGGAGTGGGTCGGTCCGCTCACGGAGCGGTATGGCGGTCACTATGCCGAGGTTCCGGTGCCGGTGGATGCCTATCCGGGAGTGCCCGGTGTGCGCACGGTGGGCGTGGCGAGCCTGCTGGTCGCCCACTCGGGCCTGGCGCGGGGCACGGTGGACGCGCTCACCGAGGACCTGTTCGCCTCACGCGAGGCGCTCGTGGTGCACCATCCCTCGATCCGGCAGCTCAGTGAGCGGGCGGCCATCGGCACGCTGCCGGTGCCGCTGCATCCGGGTGCCGCGGACTACTTCAAGCGCGTGAAGACCGCCCAGCACTGAGGTCCTCCCGGCGGCGGGTGGGTGGGCTGCCATGCGGGGCAGTCCGTGGGCATCGCTTGCGTGCTACGTGTGGTGCTACGCTTGATCTATGGCCACCATCACGCATCGCGAACTCCGCAACAACTCAGCCGACGTGCTGCGTCGCGTCGCTGCCGGGGAGGCGATGGAGGTGACGAACCACGGAGTCGTCGTCGCACACCTCTCCCCTCCGGCGGCGCCCGTGCTGCCCTTCCCGGTATCGCGCCTCGCCCGGAGGAAGGGCGGCTGGTCGGCCCTTCCGAAGGTCGCGCTCAGGCACTCCGTGACTGAGATCATCGACGACGAGCGGAGGGAACGATGATGACGGGTGCCGCTGCCGCATCGACGATGACCTCGGTGGTCTATCTCGACACCTCGGCGGCGGTGAAGCTGCTCAGCGACGAGCGGGAGTCGGATCGCCTGCGCAGCTACCTGGACGAAGGGCCGACCCTCGTCTCCAGTGATCTCCTCGAAACCGAGCTGCGCCGGATCGGAATACGCCACGACATCGACCAAGTGCTGATCACCGCCGTTCTCGACGGTGTGACGCTCACCCCCTTGAGGAGGGACCAGTTCCGCGAAGCGGGTCTGTACCCGCAGATCGGACTGCGCAGTCTCGATGCACTGCACCTCGCCGGTGCGCTCGACATCGAAGCTTCGGCGATCCTGACCTACGACATCAGGCTTGCCGAAGCCGCCCGCGCGCACGGGCTTGAGGTCGTCGCGCCTGGGTGACCCTCTCTCCGCTCAATGCGCCGAAGGCGGCGAGAGCTTGGTGCAGAACCGTGGAACCGGACAGTCGCGCGGTCGAGGCGCTACTGCTATCGGGCCCCACTCAGCGTCACCACGGCCCTGCTGCCGTGCGGCTGAACGGGCTGGAGCTCGAGGCGCCCGCCGTCGAGCTCCAGCAGGGTCACGACGACGGAGAGCCCGAGGCCGGAGCCGCCCGGCCCATCGCTGTCACCGGAGCCGGACTCAGACGCGCGCCCGCCGCCGGTGCTGGACCAGGACTCGGCCTCCGAACCGACCTCGGCCTCGGCACCCATCGCGTCATCGGCCTCGTCCCCCGCCGTGGGGACGAGGGCGCGGCGCTCCGGCTCGCTGCGCCAGAACGGCACGAGTGCGGCATGCAGCAGATGCTCCGGCAGACCGGGCCCGTCGTCCTCCACGCTGATGTGCACACCGTCCTCCCCGCGGCGTTCGGCCGAGACCCGGACCCGCACGCCCCTGCCGCCGAACTTCAGCGCATTGTCGATGAGCACGTCGAGGGTCTGATCCAGAGTGTGCTCCACGCAGCGGACCACCAGGGCGGGCGGGACGTCGACCTCCAGGGAAGCGCCGAGCTCCTGCGCGATGGGTGCCCACGCCCGCGCACGGGCATGGGCGATCCGGGAGACGTCTGCGGTGATGCGCTCCGGTTCCACCTCGGCGGAGCGGGCCAGTGTCAGCAGGCTCTCGCAGGTGCGTGTGAGGCGGTCGAGCTCCTCCAGCGCCACCATGTGCGCCTCGCTCTGTTCCGGCGGGAGGGACAGCCCCAGTGATTCGACCCGCAGGCGCACCACGGCGAGCGGATTGCGGATCTGGTGCCCGGCGTAGGCGACGAACTGGCGCTGCCGCTCGAGCATCTGCGCGATGGTGGCGTTCATGCGGTTGAACGCGCGGGCGAGGCCGCGCAGCTCGCCCGGCCCGTGCCCTTCCGAGACCCGTGTCTCCAGATGTCCGCGGCTCACGGCCTCTGCGGCCTCGGCGAGCTGGGTCACGGGACGCAGCACCCAGCGGCTCAGAGGCCGGGCGGCCCATGCTCCTGCGAGGAGGACGAGCGCCACACCGGCCGCGGCCACTGCCCACTGCACGGCGACTCCGTGGCGGAGCGCTGCGGTGGGCGAGGCCGTGACGACGGCGCCGATCGTCTCGCCGCTGTCATTCACGGGCTCGGCCACGAGGAGGTCGTCGCCCGACCACGGCCAGATGCGTTCGTCCAGGTCCTGCCGCACTCCGGCCAACGCCAGCATGACGGGTTCCGCCGGTCCGGGGCCGGTGATCCCCGCCGCCTCCTGCAGGTCCCTCAGGGAGGTGCCTGCGCTGCTCCCGGCGACGAGCTCCCCATCGGCGTCGACGAGCACGGCGGCGATCCCGTAGAGGTCCTCGTAGGCCTCGAGCTCTGCCGTGAGCGTCTCCGCCTCCCCCGTGAGGACCGCGGTGCCGGCCAGAGAGGAGAAGCGGGCGGCGTCCGCCGTCCTGTCGAGGAGCATGTTGGTGGACGCCCGGTCCAGCACTGCCAGCGCGAACGGCACCGCGAGTCCGATCGTCGCAGCGATCAGGAGGCCCAGGTAAATCGCGATCAGTCTTTCGTGCACGGCCGCTCCCGCAGGCGGTAGCCCACGCCGCGCACCGTCTCGATCCGCTCGCTCCCGCCCAGTTTGGCGCGCAGGGCACTGAGGTGCACCTCGAGCGAGCGGGCGGTGGAGGGCCAGACGGTGCCCCAGACCTCGAGGATGAGCTCATCGCGGGGCACGGTGCGGCCGGTGCCGCGCACCAGGGCGGCGAGCAGGGAGAACTCCTTGGCGGTGAGTTCGACGGGTGTGCCGTTGAGCGCGGCCTGCCCGTTGCGGAGGTCGACGACGATGTCGCCGGCGGAGATCTCGGCCTCCTGCCGGTGGACCGATCTGCGCGCCACCGCCTCGATGCGTGCGGTGAGCTCGGCGATCGAGACGGGCTTGACGATGTAGTCGTCGGCCCCCGCACGCAGCCCTGAGACCCGCTGGGCGGTCTGGCCGCGTGCGCTGAGGATGAGGATGCCGGCCCCGGCCATGTCGAAGCGCGCCCGCAGCCGGGCCAGGACCTCGGCACCGTCCATGTCCGGCAGGCCCAGGTCGAGCAGCACGATGTCCGCCGTGGCGGCCGTGAGTGCGACGGCGCCGGTCGCGACGTGCTCGACCTCGAAGCCGCCGGCGGAGAGCACCTGGGTCAGCGCGGATGCCAGCCGCACGTCGTCCTCGACGATCAGCACACGAACCATGTCGAGAGTCTATGTGCCCCGCCGCGGCCGGCCCCAGACGACGTTTCGCACCTTCTGACGGTGTGCGCATGCGTGCACATGCGCACACCGTCAGAAGGTGCGAAACGAAGGTGGTACCGAGGCCGCAGCCCGCCGCGAGGCTCAGTCGGCCAGGTAGAAGTCCTGTCCCGGGCCCAGCGGCAGGTCCGCGAAGAAGAACACGGCCAGGATGACGGTCCACACCAGCCAGAACGGGATGACGAACGGCAGCATGCGGGCGATGAGCGAGCCGAGGCCCGCCTGCGGTTCGTACTTCCGCAGCATGCCCAGCAGCACCACCATGTAGGGGTTCATGGGAGTGATGACCTGGGTGGCCGAATCGCCCACGCGGAACGCCGCCTGGGTGGCGGCGGGCTCGTATCCCAGCAGCGCGAACATGGGCACGAACACCGCGGCCATGATCGTCCACATGCCGGAGCCGGAGATGATGAACAGGTTGAGGAAGCTGGCCAGGATGATGAAGCCCACCAGCGCGGCGAAGCCCGTCAGGCCGATGCTCTGCAGGCCGTTCGCACCCGTGACGGCGATCCAGGAGCCGATCCCGGACCAGTTGAACAGGGCGATGAACTGGCCCAGGATGAACGCCAGCACGATGAACGGCAGCATCTCCTTGAGCGCGTCGCTCATCATCCCCACGGCGTCACGGGTGGAGCGGATGGTGCCCACCACCGCGCCGTAGGCGATCCCGACGACCACGAAGTAGATGAAGACGAGGAAGACGATCGAGCTCAGCAGCGGGGAGGCGGGCAGGAAGCCGCCCTCCTCGTTGCGCCACGGCGAGGTGGGGATGAGCGTCGCCCAGAGGACCAGCGCGGTGAGCACCACGGCGCTGAGGACGGCGATGAGCAGGCCCTTGTTCTCCGCGGGGGTGAGCTTGGCGCGCATCTGCTCGGCGTCCGTGCCGGTGTCGCCCTCGACGGCGACCTCGTCGATCGGGATGCCCTGGCGGAACATCCGGGGCTCGATCACCTTGTCGATGATGAAGCCGGCGACGAAGCCCAGCACCAGGGATGAGGCGATGTTGAACCACCAGTTGGAGACGGGGTTGACGAGCGTGGCGTCGATGCCCGGCAGCGACTCCATGACGGAATTGGTGATGCCGGCGAAGAGCGCGTCCAGGCTGGTGGGGAAGATGTTCGTCGAGTAGCCGGCACCGGCGGCCGCGAAGCCGCCCAGCAGGCCCGCGACGGGGTGGCGGCCCGCCGCCTTGAACACCAGTGCGGCCAGCGGCGGGATCACCACGAAGGCGGAGTCGGCCATGATCGAGGCGACGACGCCCACGAAGCCCACCACGTACGGCAGCAGCCACTTGGGGGAGGAGCCGAACAGCTTGCGCACGGCGGCTGCGAGCATGCCGGAGTGCTGCGCGATGCCGATCGCCAGGAGGATGGGCATGACGGTGAGCAGCGGCGGGAAGCCGATGTAGTTCTCGCCGAGGCTGGTGGTGAGCCAGGTGAGGCCCTCCGCCGTGAACAGGCCCTTGATGACGGTGGGCTCGTCGCTGCCGGGCACCTCCACGACCACGTTCGCCCAGGCCATCGCGGTGGACACGATGCCGGTGATGAGGAAGAGGAGGAGGAACAGCATGAACGGCTCGGGCAGCTTGTTGCCCACGCGCTCGACGCCGTTGAGCAGCTTGTCCATGCGGGTGATCCGGACCTTGGGGTCCAGGGTCGGTTTGTCCATGGGGTCTCCGTTGGGTTGTGAGGGAGATGCCGCTCGGGTGCGGGCGGCGTGGGGATCTCCGCTGAGGATGAGCGAGGTGAGGGGCAGGTCAGTCGAAGTAGGTCTCGACGTCGATGGCGCCTCCGGCGGCCTCGAATTCGTCCGCGACTGCGCGGGCGAGCTCCGGGTCGTGGGCCACGTCCAGGAGCGTGGCGGCGAGCCCGTAGGCGCCGTCCGCCGCCGCCGATTTCGCAAGCTCGGAGGTCGCGGCCTCGGCGAACTCGCGGGTGTGAAGGGCGACCTCGGCGTCACTGATCCTGATGAGCGGGTGCATGCCCGGCAGCCGGAAGCTCACATTGCCGAAGTCCGTGGAGGCCGCGAGCGTCTCCGAGACCACTCCGCGGGGCAGCGGGTCGCGGCCGCGGCGCCGCTGGGCCTCCACCCAGCGGCCGGTCAGCGCCTCGTTGGTGCGCACGGACAGGGAGGGCGGGTGGTTGTCCCAGCTGATGGTCACACCGCAGTCCGTCATGAGCGCCGCGCCCTGCGCGATGCGGTGGACGCGTGACGACAGATCGCGCAGAGTGGCGGGCTCCGGGGAGCGCACGTACATCTCCACGCGTGCGTAGTCCGGGATGACGCTGGCGCGGTCGCCGCCGGAGGTGAGGACGGCGTGGATCCGGTCCGAGGGCGGCACCTGCTGGCGGAGCAGCCCCACGCCCTGATACATGAGCGAGGCCGCGTCCAGGGCGTTGCGTCCCATGAAGGGCTGCGCCGAGGCGTGGGCCGTGTGGCCGTGGAACTCCACCGTGAGGGTGCGGCGGCCCAGCCACAGCTGATCGGCGAGGTCGTAGCCGTAGCCGTGGGCCATGACGGCGGCGTCGAGGCCGTCGAACGCTCCGGCCCGCGCCATGACCTCCTTGCCGCTGTGGCCCTCCTCCGCCGGCGTGCCCAGGTAGACGATGCGCGCGGGCACGGCGGCCGGGTCCTCCTCGGCCAGCTTGGCCAGGCCCAGGAAGCCGCCGAGGCCCATCACGGCGATGACGTTGTGGCCGCAGCCGTGGCCCACCACGGGCAGGGCGTCGTACTCGGAGAGCACCGCGAGGGTGGGGGCGTCCGCCCCGGCGCTCTCCGGCGCGGGGAGCTCCGCGCGGATGGCGGTCTCGACGCCGTGCACGCCCTTCTGCGCGGTGATCCCGTGCCGGGCGAGCAGGTCCACGATCGCCTGGCTGGAGCGGTGCTCCTCGAAGGCGACCTCCGGGTGCGCGGCGAGGTCCAGCATGAGGTCGACCATCTCCGCGCGCACGCTCTCGATGTGCGCCTCGAGGCGGGTGTGCAGGTCCTCGCTCGCGCCCGCGAACGCGGAGCCGGGGTGGCGCTCGGTCTTCAGCGCGGCGGCGGTCGCGGCGTCGAGCTGGTCGGCGAAGTGTGTGGACGGTGCGACGGCGCGCGAGAGGTCGCGCACGGACGCGGATGAAGTTTCAGACATGGCGGTCACCTTATACATGGGGGTGTTTCAGGAGCGTTACGCGCGCGGCAGGGCTCGTCTCCTGCCGCGACGGGGACGGCTGAGCGCTGGGGGCCCGCGCACGTGCTCGGCCACCCAAGGATATGCGGGCGGTGGGCCCTTTTCACGGGTTCTGGTCGCTGCGCGGCCAGGGCACACCCCGGGGACGGGGGCTCCCGCCCACGTGTATGCGGGCGGCTGAGCACGCACGCGGGGTGTGCCCTCGCGGCGGCACCGGCGTCGCCTCCTGCCGTTGACACCACTGACCCGGCGTGCTTCACTTCACATTGACACAGATGTCAATACAGCGATGGAGCACCGATGTCCACTGTCCTCATTGCCAACCGCGGCGAGGTCGCCGTACGGATCATCGACGCCGTGCACGCGCTCGGGTGGACGGCCGTCGCCGTCGGCACCGAGGACGACCAGCTCCACTGCCGCCATGCCGACGAGGTGGTCCTCCTCGAAGGGACAGGGCCTGCGGCGTATCTGGACGTGCCCGCGATCATCGACGCGGCGCGGCGGACCGGTGCCCGCTGCATCCACCCCGGGTACGGCTTCCTCTCCGAGAGCGCGGCGCTCGCCCGAGCCTGCGCGCAGGCCGGACTGGTCTTCGCGGGCCCGTCGCCGGAGACCCTCGAGGTGTTCGGCGACAAGGCGGCCGCCCGCGAGCTCGCCCAGCGCTCGGGTGTGCCGGTGGTGCCGGCGACCGGCCTGTCGCCCACCGTGGAGGAGGCGGAGGAGTTCTGCCGGCTCCACGGGCCGGTGATGGTCAAGGCCGCGTCCGGAGGCGGCGGTCGCGGCCTGCGGAGGGTCACGGAGCCGGCCGAGCTGGCAGGGGCGATGGAGGCCTGCGCCCGGGAGGCCGCGCAGTTCTTCGGCTCGGCTGCCGTGTTCGTCGAGAAGCTCGTGGAGGCGCCCCGCCACATCGAGGTGCAGGTGGTGGGCGACGGCCGGGAGGTCCAGCACCTGTGGGAGCGGGACTGCTCCGTGCAGCGGCGCAACCAGAAGATCGTGGAGATCTCCCCGAGCCCCTCCCTGCCGCCGGAGCTGCGGCAGCGCATCCTCGACGCGGCGCTGCGGCTGGCCCGCGCCGTCTCCCTCACCTCGCTGGCGACGGTGGAGTTCCTGGTCTCCGGTGAGGACTTCTGCTTCATGGAGGTGAACCCCCGCCTGCAGGTGGAGCACACCGTCACGGAGGAGATCACCGGCGCGGACCTCGTCGCCGCACAGCTGCGGATCGCCGCCGGAGAGGACCTCGCGGCGGTCGGACTGGACCGGCCGCCGCGTGCGCAGGGGTACGCGATCCAGGCGCGGGTGAACGCGGAGACGATCGACGCCTCGGGCGAGGTGCTTCCCGCAGCGGGCCGGATCGACGACCTGCGCCTGCCCGCCGGCCGGTATGTGCGCGTGGACACCGCGCTCGCGGGCCGCTGCGCCGTCAGCCCCCGGTTCGATTCGCTGGCCGCCAAGGTGATCGGGCACTCGCCCACCTTCGCCGGTGCGGCCGCTGTGACGGCCGAGGCCCTGTGCGACCTCTCGCTCCGGCCGCTCACCACCAACCGCGCGCTCCTCCACGCAGTGCTCACCGACCAGGAGTTCCTCGCCGGACGCACGCACACCGGCTACCTCGACAGCGCGCTCCCGCGGCTCCTCGCGCACACGCTCCCTGCGGATGCGGAGGATCCGGGGGAGGGCGCCGCCGGTGCGGAGACCGGGGCGGATGCGCCGGGTGAGGCAGGGGTCCCGTCCGGCGGCGCCGGCGGTCCCGGGGGTGCCGCGGCTGTGGAGGTGCCCGCAGGAGCGGAGCGGATCACCGCGGGACTCTCCGGGGTCGTCGCGGCGCTCTCGCTGGAGGAGGGCGAGGCGGCCCCTGCGGGTGCTCCCGCGGCCGTCGTCGAGGCGATGAAGATGGAGCACCCGGTGTCCGCACCGCCGGGCCTCGTGATCGACCGCGTGCTGGTGTCCGTGGGCGACATGGTGGAGGCCGGCCAGCTGCTGGCCTACGGCCGAGCCCGGGAGGACGCGGGGGCGGCGGGCGCGCCTGCCTCGGCGAACGGCGCAGAGGTGACCGGTGCACAGGCGGCCGGTGCAGCGGGGCCCGAGGCCGGAGAAGGTGCCGCGGGCGGCCTCTCCGGAACCGGAGCGCCCGGGGAGCCCGCTGCCGGCGCTGATGCCGGAGCCGGTGCCTCCGGTGACGACGACTGGGCGGACGAGCTCGAGGAGCTGCGCCGCCGGCACACCTTCGCCGCGCAGCTGGGCGGGCCGGAGAAGATCGCCCGCCAGCACGCGGAGGGCAGGCTCACGGCACTGGAGCGGATCGCGATGCTGGCCGACGAGGGCAGCTATGACGAGATCGGCCCGCTCGCAGGTTTCAGCGAGTATGACGCGGAGGGCAACCTCGTGGGGGTGAAGCCGTCCAACCACCTCACCGGCACGGCCCGGCTGGACGGGCGCAGGGCGATCCTGGGGATCGACGACTTCACGATCCGCGGCGGGTCCGGCGACGCAGCTGTGCATGAGAAGCAGATCTTCGCGGAGGAGCTCGCCGGGGAGATGCGGGTGCCGGTCGTCCGCGTGCTGGACGGGGCCAGCGGCGGCGGCAGCGTGAAGAAGGTGCTGGAGGCGGGCGCGATGTACCTGCCCGTGAATCCCGGCTGGGATGCGGTGGTGGACAACCTCTCCCGCGTGCCCGTCGTCTCCGTGTGTGCAGGCCCCACGGTGGGCCTCGGAGCGGCGCGCTTCGTCATGTCCCACTTCGGTGTGATGGTGAGCGGACTCGGGCAGCTCTTCACCGCAGGCCCCCCGGTGGTGAAGGCGGCCACCGGCGAGGACCTGAGCAAGGAGGGCCTGGGCGGTGAGGCCGTGCACCGGGGGAACGGCACGGTGGAGCGGTTCGTCCCGGACGAGGAGACCGCCTGCCGTGTGGTGCGCGACTTCCTCTCCTACCTGCCGTCCTCCGTGGACGAGCTCCCGCCCGTCGTCGACTGCGCGGATCCGCTCGAGCGGGCGGAACAGTCTCTGGTCTCCGCCGTGCCGCGCAACCCCCGGCGGATCTACGAGATCGGCCCCATCCTCGAGGCGGTGTTCGACCGCGGCTCCGTGTTCCGCTTCGCGGAGTACGGCGACGGCACCTTCACCGCGCTCGCCCGCCTGGGCGGCCGGCCGGTGGGCGTCATCACCGCGGACCCCTCCCGAGGCGCCACCCTGTCCCGCGAGGGCGCACAGGCGGTGGAGCGGCTGGTGGACCTCTGCGAGACCTTCCACCTGCCGCTCGTGAGCCTCACGGACCAGGCCGGGATGACCATCGGCTCCAAGGCGGAGCGGGACGCCACGATCCGTGCGGGAGCCCGTGCGATCACGGCCGTGTACCAGGCCCGGATCCCGCAGGCGGAGATCATCCTGCGCCGCGTCTACGGCGTGGGCGGCGCCGGCATCGTCAACCGGCATCGCGCGGTCCGGAGCTGGGCGTGGCCCTCCGGGGACTGGGGCTCGCTCCCGCCGCAGGGCGGCATCGAGGCCGCCTTCCGCGCAGAGCTCGCCGCCAGTGAGGACCCTGCCGCGCGGCTGGCGGAGATCACGGCGGAGCTGGAGAAGGTGTCCTCGCGGTTCCGCACCGCGGAGACGTTCAGCGTGCAGGACATCATCGATCCCCGCACCACCCGCAGACGGCTGTGCGAATGGGCCGAGGACGCCTACCGGGTGCTGCCCAGGCTCGCCGGACCGCCGTCGTTCGGTGTGCGTCCCTGAGGCTCGGGGTACGAGGCAACGCCGCGGCAGGGCCGCAGACGCGCGTGAACGGACTCGCGCAGCAGTACAGGAGGAACACGATGTGGACGAAGGAGTACCGCGATGACGGCTGAGGAACAGACCGCTGGAGACGGCGCCGGCGGAAGCAGTGCCGGCGGAACCTGCGCCGGTGGAGGCACGGCCACGGGAGGAGAGGAGATCTTCGAGCTCCTCACAGCCGATGGGGTGACCCTGCTGGACCGGCTCGACCACTGGGCGGAGCGTCGTCCGGAGGCCGTGTGCATCTACGACGGGGAGGCGGGGGAGGAGGTGACGTACCGGCAGTTCGCTCGTGACACGGACAGGATGGCAGGCAGCCTCGCCGCACTCGGGATCCGCAAGGGCGACCGGGTGTCCGTATTCACCACCCACAGCGTCCTGGCCGCGCAGACCGTCTTCGCCTGCTGGAAGGCGGGCGCGATCTACTGCCCCGTGAACTTCTCCTACCGGGGGCGGCTGCTGTCCTACCAGCTGAACGACACCGGTCCGCGGCTCGTCATCACCGATGAGGACCTCGTCGGGCGCATCGACGAGGTGTGGGCGGAGCTCGAGGAGCCCGGCCTCGGGGCCGCGGTGCTGGGCCACGAGGGCACTGCGGGCGGCCTGAGGGAACACGCCTCGGCGACCGCCGCCTCGGGCACGGCCGGCCCGGACGCCCAGGGCTCTGCTGAGCCGTCCGGAAGCACCGGCGCGCCGCGGGTGCCGTGGAGCAGCCTCACCGCGGACCTGCCCCGGCCTGCGGTGACGGTGGGCCCCGGGGATCCGGCGAACATCGTCTACACCTCGGGCACCACCGGTCCCGCCAAGGGCGTCCTGCAGCCGCACCTGTGGGTCAACCAGTACACCTTCGGCATGCGCGGCAACCTCGACGAGGACGACGTCGTGTACAACGACCTGCCGATGTACCACGTGGGCGGTGCGTTCGCGAACTTCGGCAAGGCGGTCTGGGCCGGCTGCGAGACGGCGCTGTGGAACCGCTTCTCCGCCTCGGAGTTCTGGGACAGGATCGCCCTGCGCGGGGCGACCTCCGCGATCCTCCTCGACGTCATGGTGCCCTGGCTCATGAAAGCGCCTCCCAGTGAGACGGACCGGGAGAACACCCTGTCCAAGGTGCACATGCAGCCGCTTCCGCTCCATCACACGGAGGTCGCGCGCAGGTTCGGCATCGACTTCGTGTCCGCCGGGTTCGGTCAGACCGAATCCGGCGCGCCGCTCAAGCTGCTCCTGGACGAGTGCCCTCCCGGCACGGGCACGCCGGAACACCTGCTCAGGGGAAAGCGCAGGGCGGACATCCTCGCCGACTGCGCACGCCGGGGCACCACGGTGGTCGACGGAGCGCAGGTCACGGTGAAGGGCGCCATGGGCTATCCGGCGGCCTTCTGCGAGGTGGAGGTCCTCGACTCCTTCGAGAAGCCGTGCGCACCGGGGCAGCCGGGCGAGCTGGCCGTGCGGCCCAGGATCCCGGACCTCATGATGCTCGAGTACATCGGCAAGCCGGATGCCACCGCCCACGCCTGGCGCGGCGGCTGGTTCCACACGGGCGACTCGGCCCTCCGGGAGGAGGACGGCTCGTTCCGCTTCATCGACAGGCTGGGAGACCGCATCCGGGTGAAGGGCGAGAACCTGTCCTCGTTCCAGGTGGAGGACCTGCTCAACACGCATCCTGCCGTGCAGATGTCCGCCGTCTTCGCCGTTCCCGGCGAGGAGGGGGACGAGGACGACATCGTGGCCTACGTGGTGCCGGCCGAGGGTACTGCGGTGAGGGAGGAGGACCTGCGTGCGCACGCGGAGGAGACGATGCCCCGCTACATGCGTCCCCGCCACATCCGGATCGTCGCAGACATTCCGCGCACCCCCACGAATAAGATCGAGAAGTACAAGCTCCGCAGGGAGTTCGCGGAGGGCACGCGCGGCTGAGCACGGGCCGGCCGCGGGCGGCGGCCTCGCTCCGGACGACGGAGCGGGCCGCCGGACGGTCCTCCCTGCGGCACGACTGCCGACCGGACAGGGGGACCCGCGATGGCCCGCAGCCAGATGAGCGACGCGGACTGGGCGACTGCCCGGGACCTGCGACGTGACCAGGACTCCGCGACGAAGACCGCCCTGCTCCAAGGCGCACGGGCGGTCTTCTCGCAGCGGGGGTTCGCCGCCGCGACGATCGGGGAGATCGCCGCGGCCGCAGGCGTGTCCAGACCCAGCTTCTACGTCTACTTCGCCACCAAGGCCGAGGCGTTCCGCGAGGTCGCGGAGCAGCTCCGGGAGGAGCTCCTCGAGGCGCACCACCACACGGGTCCCACGGCCGACGATCCGGTCCTGCTGTCCCGGGCCTCGACTGAAGCCTTCATCGGCGTCTACGTCGAGAGCCTCGAGCTCGTGGAGGAGATCGCCGGCCGGGCGGAGCACGACGCCCGTGTGAAGGAGATCTACGAGGAGTCCGTCGAGCGTCCCGCGCACAGGACGCGCGGCCACATCCACCGGCTGATCGCGCAGGGGCTCGCAGAGCCCAAGGTCACCGTCGAGTACGCCGCCGCGGTCATGCGGCCGGTCCTCCTCGACTCCGCCCGCGCCATCCGCCGGGACCCGAGCACGCGCGAGCACGTCATCGACCAGGCGACGCGGCTCTACCTCGCGATCATCGGCTATGCTCCCGCGCTGCCCGAGGGCGCGCTGACCGCGCAGACGGAGCCGGGCCTGACGACGCAGGCCGAGCCGGACACGCAGGCGGACTGACGGCGCAGTCTGCGCCGGCCGCGGGCAGATCCACGGTGACCCCGTATGCCCGGGTGCGGGTCCGCAGCCATGGGCAGCGGAGCCCGTTCCCGGGGTGTGGGCACGGAGCCCGGGAGCGGCCTCCGCACGGTCAGGTGCGCCGCCGGTACGCGCTCACTTGCGCCGTTTGGGGTCCAACCACTCCTGGAACTCGTCGGCCATGATGTTCGCGGCGAACACCATGAGTGCGATCGCGATGCCGGGGACCAGGATCGCCAGCGGCGCCTGGCTCATGAAGGAGTAGGCGCGGGAGAGGACCGCGCCCCAGGAGGAGCCGGGCGCCTGCACACCCAGCTGCAGGAAGCTCAGGCTGGCCTCCGCGAGCATCGCGAGTCCGAAGACGATCGAGGTCTGCACGATGACCGGCTGGATCATGTTGGGCACGATGTGGGGGAGGATGATCCCACGGAGACCCCGGGCGCCGAACGAGCGGGCAGCCTCCACATAGGTCATGGTCTTCACGCTCAGCGTCTGGGCACGCGCCAGCCGCGCGATGGCCGGCGAGAGCACCACGCCCACCGCGAGCATGGCGTTGAACAGCCCGATCCCCATGGACGCGGTCACCCCGATCGCCAGGACGATGGCGGGGAAGGCGAGGAGGGCGTCGACCACCCGCATGAGGCAGGTGTCGACCCAGCCGCCCAGATAGCCGGCGGCGATTCCCACCGGCAGACCCAGCCCCAGCGCCACGACGACGGCGAAGAGCGAGGCGGCGATGGTGGCCTGTCCGCCGGCGATCATCCGGGAGAGGACGTCCCTGCCGAGGTCGTCCGTGCCCAGCCAGTGCTCCCAGCTGGGACCGGCGAAGACGGTGGTGAGATCCTGCGCGTCCGGATCGTAGGGAGTGAGCCAGCGGCCGGCGAGCAGCAGTACGAGCGCCGCGAGCAGGATCACGATGCTGGCGGCCCGGGCGATGCGCGGCCGCCGGAGGCGGGGACGGCCGGAGGGCCGGCCGGCGTCAGCGGCGGCACCGGCGGTGGGTGCGGAATGCGTCATAGCGGTCATCAGCGGATCCTCGGATCGATCACACGGTAGAAGATGTCGACGACGAGGTTGGTGAAGATCACCAGCAGCGCCATCACGAGCACGACTCCCTGGACGATCAGGTACTCGCGCTGGTTGGTGGAGGTGACGATGAGCGTGCCGAGCCCGGAGAGGCCGAACACGGTCTCGACGACGACCGAGGCGGACAGCAGGCGGGAGATCTGCAGGCCCACGATCGTGAGGAAGGGGAGGCTCGAGTTCTTCAGGGAGTGCACCCACAGGATGCGACGCCAGCTGAGTCCCTTGGCCTTGTGCGTGCGCACGTGATCGCTGGTGAGGTCCTCGACCATGGCGCTGCGCACCTGCCTGCAGATCTCCGCGCCGCCCACCAGGCCCAGGGCGATCGCTGGGAGGATCGCGGCGCGGATCGCACCCAGCGGGTCCGCGGTGAACAGCGGACCGCCGGGCCCGGGCAGCCAGCCGAGCGCCACGCTGAAGACGAGGATGAGGACCATGCCCAGCCAGAAGTTGGGGATGGCGAGCCCCAGCGTCGCAGCGGTCGTGAGGAACCGGTCGAGGCGCCCGCCGGAGCGCGAGGCGGAGATGATGCCGGTGGGCAGGCCGATGAGGACCGCGACGACGAGGCCCATGGTCGTGAGGATCAGGGTGACGGGGAGGCGCTCGAGGATGAGCCCGGCCACACCCTGCCCGGTCATGAACGACACGCCGAGGTCACCGGTGAGGACGCCTCCCACCCAGGACAGGTACTGCATGGGCAGGGAGAGGTCGAGGCCGAGCTCCGTGCGGATCTCCGCGAGCCGCTCCGGGGTGGCGTACTCCCCGGCGATCGCGTTCGCGGGATCTCCGGGGATGAGGCGGATGAGGAAGAAGACGATGAGGGTGGCGAGGACGAGGGTGGGGATCGTCGAGGCGACCCGGGTGAAGACGAGGGATGCGTACTTCATGCGCGTGCCTCCTGCGAGCCGTCGCCGTGCGCAGAGCTGCCGTTCAGCGCCCGGCCGGAAGCACCCACGGTGAGCTGGGAGGCGAGCAGCTTCTCGGTGTACTTGTGCCGGGGTGCGCGGGTCACCTCGGCCGTGGGTCCGGTCTCCACCGTCTTCCCCAGGTGCATGACGTGGAGCTGCTCGCTGATGTGGGCCACGACGGAGAGGTCGTGGCTGATGAAGACGAGCGCCAGATCGAACTGCTCACGGAGGTCGTCGAGCAGGTTGAGGATCTCCGCCTGCAGCGCCACGTCGAGGGCTGCGACGGACTCGTCGCAGATGAGCACCTGCGGATCGACGATGAGCGCCCGGGCGATGCAGGCGCGCTGCTTCTGGCCGCCGCTGAGCTGATGGGGGAATCGCTGCGCCTGGTCCATCCGCAGCCCCACCTGGGTGAGCAGGGCCTCCGCCCTGGCCTCCCGCTCCGCACGGCTGCCGATGCCCAGGACCTTCAGCGGCTCCATGACGCTGGAGAGGATGCGCCTGCGCGGGTCGAGCGCGCTGTGCGGATCCTGGAAGATCATCTGCGCGGTGGTGCGGAACCTGCGGCGATCCGCGGCGGAGAGCCTCCGGATGTCCTTGCCCTCCCACAGGATCTCGCCCGCGGTGACCGGGGCGAGGCCCAGCAGGGCGCGGGCGAGCGTGGACTTGCCGGAGCCGGATTCGCCGATGAGCCCGATCGAGGCGCGGGCGGGGACGTCGATGTCCACGCCGGAGACGGCCGTGACGGTGTGATTGCGCTTGATCCTGAACTCCACGGTCACGTTCCGCGCGGAGAAGATGGGGCGGGCCGCTGTCTCCGCCGTGGGCGAGGTGTGTGCTCCCTGGGTCATCGCGACTCCTTTCCGAGGCCGCCGACCACCGCGGCGGGCGAATCGGCGTGTGCGAGTGCGGTGAGGTCGTCGGCGATCGCGTCGACGCGGATGCAGCGTGCGGCACGGTCGTCCGCCTGCTCGGCCGCGGTCTGCAGCGGCGGGTGCGCTGTGCGGCACTCGTCCGCGACGAAGGCGCAGCGGTCCGCGAACCAGCAGCCGGACGGCTCCGTCCCCGGCACCGGGACGCGGCCGGGGATCGACATGAGGCGGTGCCCGCGCCGGGAGGGCAGCGGCAGCGCTCCCAGCAGCGCCGCCGTATAGGGGTGCCGGGGTGCGGAGAGCACCTCGCCGACCGCTCCCGTCTCCACGATCTCGCCGGCGTACATGGTGGCCATCCGGTCGCACAGCTGGCTCACGACGCCGAGGTCGTGGGTGATGAAGAGGACGGCCGTGCCCGTCGCGGTGCAGGCCTCGCGGATGAGCCGGAGCAGCTGGAGCTGGACCGTGGCGTCCACCGCGGTGGTCGGTTCGTCCGCGATGAGGAGCTCGGGCCCGCAGATGAGGGCGAGGGCGATGACCACGCGCTGGCGCATGCCGCCGGAGAGCTCGTGCGGATAGGCGTGGAAGCGGGCGGCGGGGTCCACGATGCCCACGGCGTCGAGCATCTCGACCGAACGCCGCCTCGCCTCGCGCACACTGACCTGCTGGTGAGCGCGGAGGGTCTCGACGAGCTGGCTGCCGATCGTGAAGACGGGATCCAGCGCCGTCATCGGCTCCTGGAAGACCATCGACATGCGCGCGCCGCGCAGCGAACGGTCCACGCCGCCGCCGTGCAGGATCTCCTCGCCCTGCAGCCGCACGGAGCCGGCCGTACGCGCGGTGCGCGGGTCGAGCAGCCCCATGATCGACAGGGCGGTGACGGACTTGCCGCTGCCGCTCTCACCCACCAGTCCGAACACCTCGCCCGGGGCGATGCCGAAGCTCACCCCCTTGACGATGGGCGCGACGCTGTCCGGGTCCTTGGGGTCCGCGAAGGACACTGCGAGGTCATCGACTTCGAGCAGATCCATCGGTCCTCACCCCACCTCTCTGATGTCGGTGAACTTGGGCTTGCCCAGCAGATTGGGCTGATAGCCCTCCACCTGGTTCGCATAGGCGACGATGGTGTCCTCGAAGACCAGCGGGACGAAGGTGGCGTTCTTAAACGCCGCGCGGCCGGCCTCCTTGAGCTCCTCCGCACGGGCTTCGTCGCTGTCCTGCTCGTGCGACCTGTCGACCGCCTCCTCGAGTCCCGGCGTGGCGACGCCGCCGGTGTTGTAGTAGCCGGCCTCGGCGAGGAGCTGCGCATACGTCTGCGCGGGGTCCGGCCGTCCGGTCCAGGCGGACAGGAGTGCGGGTGCACGGTTCTCGTCGAAGAACTCGGTGGTGGACTGCACCAGCTCCCGCGGCTGCATGTCGACCTGCAGGCCGATGTCCTCGTAGGCGTAGCGGATGATCTCCGAACGGCGGACGGTGTTCGCATCGTTGGGCAGGAGGATGGAGATCTCCGCGCCCTCCGCCCCGGCCTCGCGGATGAGTTCGCGTGCGCGCTCCGGGTCGTGCGGATACTGCTCCTCGCCCTCGACCGAGGCCCAGTGCTCCTCGGGGAAGTACGTGCTGGCGGGCCGGGCGTAGCCGAAGTACCCCACCTCGGCCATCTGCTCGCGGTCGACGGCGATGTTGAGCGCCTCCCGCACACGTGTGTCCGCGAGCAGCTCGTCGGAGAGGTCCAGATAGATCAGCGGCACGCGGATGCTGGGATCCGACTGCACCGTGATCGCCTCGTTGAGGGCCAGGCCCTCGGCATCGCCGGGGCCCACCTGGTAGGAGAAGTCGACCTGGTTGGTGATGAGGGAGTCCACGCGGGTCTTGGGATCCGTGAGCACGCGGTAGGTCATCCGGGGAGAGGCGTAGACCTCCTCGTTCCAGTAGTCGTCGTTGGCGACGTACTCCACCGCGCTGCCGCGCTTCCACTCCTTGAGCTCCCAGGGGCCCGTTCCCACCGGTGCCGATGCGAGCGCGTCCGGGTCCTCGAGCGAGGTGGGGGAGACCATCATGCCCGCACGGTCGGCGAAGATGAGGGGGAGCGCGAGGTCCGGCTCCGCCAGCTCCACGCGCACCGTGCGCGGGTCGACGGCCTCGACCGCGCTGATCGAGGCGAGCTCGGACTGCAGGTTGGAGCCCTCGGAGCGCGAGCGGTCCAGGTTGGCCTTCACGGCCTCCGCGTCCAGCGGCTCCCCGTCATGGAAGGTGACGCCCTCCCGGAGGGTGAGCACGAGGGTGTTCTGGTCCTCGTACTCCCACGATTCGGCGAGGCCAGGGCGGGGTTCGGTGGTCTCCGGATCGAAGCTCAGCAGGGTGTCGAAGACGGGGTAGAGGAATATGTGGTCGTTCCCGGAGTTGCCCGTGGCGGGGTCGAAGGACGAGACGTCACCGGGGACGGCGATGAGCAGCTCGCTCAGGCGGTCCTCGGCGGAGCCCAGTGACGAACAGGCGGTGAGCGCGAGGCAGCCGCATGCTGCGAGCCCGCGTGCGAGCAGTGATTTCATGGATCTCCTTGGCGTCATTGCCGTGGTGGAGATCACAGTAGTGAGGCGTTGACGCATGTGTCAACGGTGAATTGACGCGAATGTCAGGGATGGGTCGGAGGCCCGGCGGGGCCGCGGTGGTGGGTAGTGTGTGTCACACACGTCTGCCCTCGCCGGCGACGCGGTCCGCCCGGCGGCGCGGGCAGGTGAGGTTCCTCCTGATGGCCTCCGGCGACGATGCCGGAGACGAACCGGCGACGAAAGGACTGCTCCCGTGCTTCGAGTGATAGCCCGCCCGGTCGTCTACCTCGTGGAGAGGTGGCTTCCCGGCCCCCTCATCCTCGCGATCGTCCTCACCGTCATCGCCGCGGTGGCCGCCCTGACCATGACGGACACGACGCCCGGCGAACTGGTGATGGGATGGGGCGAGGGACTGATCGGACTCCTCGCGTTCATGACGCAGGTCTGCCTCGTGCTGCTGCTGGGCTACACCCTGGCGAACACGCATCCCGTGCACCGCCTGCTCGTCCGCATCGCCGGGCTGCCCAAGACGCCTGCCGCGGCCTACGGCTTCGTGACCGTCGTGGCCGGGCTCGCCTCCCTCATCAGCTTCGGCCTGGGCCTGGTGGTGGGCGGTGTGATGGCGGTCGAGGTGGCGCGTGCGGCCAGGCAGCGAGGGATGAAGCTCCACTACCCGCTGCTGGTGGCCTCGGGCTACAGCGGCTTCGTCATCTGGCACATGGGGTACTCCGGGTCCGGCCCGCTCAACGCCGCGACGGACGGCGGGGCGTACACGGACCTGCCCGGCGGGCTCATCGAGATCACCCGCACCACCTTCTCCTGGTGGAACATCACGGCCGCCTTCGTCACGCTCGCGGTGGTGACGGTGGCGATGATGCTCATGACCCCCAAGCGGGAGAACGAGATCGTCACGGCTCCGGACGCCATCTTCGCCCTGCCGGGCGGAGGCGGCGGCGGTGCGGGTGCGTCCGCGGACGCGGGGACCGGCACGGGCGGTGACGCCGCCGGTGCGCATGCGCAGACGGGAGAGGTGCGCGACGGCGCGCGCACGCCGGCCGAGTGGATGGAGCACTTCCGGGGCTTCACGGCCCTCCTGGGCGTCTTCTTCGGCATCTACCTGGTCATGCACTTCGGCAGCAACGGCTTCGACCTCAACCTGGACATCGTCAACTGGACCCTGCTCTGCCTCATCCTGCTGCTGGTGGGCAACGCGCGGGAGCTCGCCTCGCTCGTGGCCGAGGGCGGACGCACCGTCAGCGAGGTGCTGCTCCAGTACCCGCTCTACGCCGGGCTCATCGGGATGATGAGCGCGAGCGGACTCACCGTGATCGTGAGTGAGTTCTTCATCGACATCTCCAGCCCCGCGACCCTGGGCTTCTTCGCGTTCCTCGCAGCCGGGGTGCTCAACATGTTCATCCCCTCCGGCGGCGGTCAGTTCGAGGTGATGGCACCGCTCTTCGCGGCACCCGCGGACGCGCTGGGCGTGCAGCAGGAGGTCGTCGTCATGGCGATCGCCTACGGCGACCAGTGGACGAACATGATCCAGCCCTTCTGGGCGATCCCGCTGCTGGCCGTGGCGGGGCTGAAGGTCCGGGAGATCCTCGGCTACACGACCATCACGCTCATCCTCTCCGGGATCACGCTGGGCGGCACGATGCTGCTGGTGGGTGCGGGCTGAGCCGGTCGCACCGGACACACCGCCGGACACCCGGGCATACGTGGGTGGGCAGGCCCGTGTGCGGTGTCCGCTCAGCCGTAGAAGCGCAGCCCGCGGGGTGTGACGGAGAGACCCGCCTCTTTGAGCGCGGACGCCCACGGGTGGCTGAGCGCGGAGCGGCCGTCGATCGTCTCCAGCGTGAAACCGGCCATGCGGGCACGGTGCGCCGCGTCCACGAGGACAGCCGCCGCCCGCTCGGGATGTGCGTATTCCGGTGGGCTCTCCGCCTCAGCGGGGCCGGAGGACGACTCCGGCCCAGGGGAGGCCGCCGCGCCGAGGACGGTGCCCGCCTCCGGGAACGTGAGCATCGACCTCCCTCCGCGGGAGAGCCAGGCGACGAGGCGGCCGTCGTCGATGACGAGGAGTGCCCCGGCAGCCCGGGCGGGCCTGATCGGAGCGCTCTGCGCATGCGGACCCGGGGCAGATGCCGGCCACGGCAGTGCGCGGCCGAAGGGGTTGGCCGGATCCGCCGCCGAGAGGGCGACCGGACCGGGGCTTCCGGACTCGGCGAGCTCCCGCAGCCGGTCCACCGTGGTGTGCTCGGCGAACTGGGCTCCGCCCATCCCCGTGACGAAACGCCCCCGCACGGTGTGTCCGGCGTCCTCGAGTCCGGCGAACACCCGCTGCAGCACGGGGAAGCCGCCGGGCACCTTCTCCGCTTCTGCCGCGGCGCGGGTCACCACGCCGTGACGGTCCAGCAGGGACTCCGCGAAACCCAGCGCCCGTTCCGTGGGGTCCACGGGGTCCGTCCGAGTGAGCGTCCAGCGACCGCGGAGCAGCGGATCCGTCGCCGGCAGCGGGGACCCGTCCGGCTGCGGCCGTCCCGGGGTGCCGTGGTGCGGGTCTGATCCCGGTGCCGAGGCGGGGGACGTCCTGTCCGCGGCGGGAGGAAGCGAGCGATACGACGAGCTGTACGACGCCCCCAGCGGTGAGCCGCGCAGGCCCCTGCCGCGACCTCGGCGAGAGGCAGCAGCGCGCCCGCTCCGGCGTGCGGACGCGGCTGCTCCGCGGCTCGCCGCCCCGGCGGCCGGAACCTCATACGCGGCGCGGACGGGGGAGAAGGAGTCGGAGGTGACGAGCCCGCGCCGGGTCAGGCTCCACAGCGCCGCGCGGAGGCCGGCGGAGGAGACTCCCGCCGCATCCGCATGCAGGGCTCCCGGCGGCGCACTCTCCGTGCGTGTGCTCCCTGCTCCCGCCGCATCCACGCGTGCGGCGATCTCCCCCGCCGTCCATGCTCCGCCGGAGGAGAGTGCGGCGACGACCGCCTCCTCCAGCGTGGTGAATCCGTCATCCTCCTCCGCCGGCAGCGTCTCCTCCCGGAGCTCGGTGAGATGCAGGGACACGAGAGGGTCCCGCTCGGTTCCGGGATCCGGCGGCACTGCGGCGGGGTCCTGCGGCCCGGTGCCGGTCGGTGCGGCGGGTGACCGGGCGGACCGCCGGGCTGCGGAGGGCCGACTGCTCCGGATGGAGCCGGGCGGGCTCGCGGACGCCCAGCCGATCTCGCCGGAGCCGATGAGCTGGTCGAGGAGCTGCGGCGAGTAGTCCGCCACCCGGGCGGGGAGCACCGCCGACTCCCACAGGGATGCCGGCAGGGCGAGGCCGGAGAGCTGTTCGACGACCCGGACGAGTCCGTCCGCGCCGTGGAGCGGCCGCAGGAGGTGCTGTCGTTCGAGGAGCAGGCGGGCGTACGCGGCAGCCGGGACCGGGCGGGTGGCTTCCCTGGCGGCGCGGAGCGCGCGTCTGCGGATGCGGGCGAAGACGTCCGCGTGGACCCAGCCGTCCGGCAGGGCGATGAGGGTGCCTGCCTCGCGGAGGCGGCCGAGGACGGGCTGCACCGTTGCGGTTCCCGTCTGCAGGGCGCCGGCGGCATCCGCGGCGGAGAAGAGTCCGCGGGTCCGCGCGAATCTGCGCAGGAGCTCTCCCGCAGGGTCTGCACCGGGGTCGAGGAACTCCGCAGGCACATCCCCCGGCACGATGCTCTCGCCCAGGACCGCGCGCAGTCGCCCGGTGTCCTCGACGGCGGCCCACAGGACGTGTGCGTCCGAGCCGTTCGCGGCGGTGGTGGAGGGGGCGGCGCGGTCATCCTGGTCAGGACGGCGGGTCGCACGCAGACGGATCGCACGGCCCGAGGACTCCAAGGACCGGAGCGCGGACAGGGCTGCGGCCCGGTGGTCCTCTGCGGCGGTAGGGGAACCCTCTGCTGCACCACGGTCGCGGCCCTCGGCGTCAGCACCGGGTTCGGTGTCAGGTTCAGCGTCAGCACCGGGTTCGGGCGCAGCACTCGGTTCGGCGGACACGGTGTGTTCGGGTGCAGCCTCGGGCCCGGTGCCGGACTCGGAAGGTGCGGCATGTTCGGTCTCCAGCCGCCGTGCGACCTCGGCCGCCGTCAGCGGCCCCAGCGAACGGAGCAGGTCTGCGACGCCCTCGCTGCCGCGGACACGACGCCCCGGGACCACGCGCTGCAGCTCGGCCTCCACCTCGGCGATGATCTCCGGGTCCAACAGCTCTGCCGCTTCGCCGCGGCCCACGAGGTCCGCCAGCAGCGCCGGGTCCAGAGCGAGCGTGGAGGCGCGGCGTTCGGCCAGCGGACGGTCGCCCTCGTAGAGGAACTCACCCACGTAGCCGAACAGGAGGTCCCCGGCGAACGGCGAGGGCACCTGCGTGCGGACGGCGTGGATCCGGACACCGCCGCTGCGGATCCGGCGCATGAGCTCCTGCAGGCGGGGCAGGTCGTAGACGTCCTGCAGGCACTCGCGGGCGGTCTCGACGAGGATGGGGAAGTCCGGGAACTCCGCGACGGCCTCCAGCAGCTGACCGGCCCGCAGACGCTGCTGCCACAGCGGCGTGCGCCGGCCGGGGTCCCGGCGGGGCAGGAGGAGGGCGCGGGCGGCGCATTCGCGGAACCGCGCGGCGAACAGGGCGGAGCCGCCCACCAGCTGCTCGACCCGGTGCACGAGCGCCTCCGGTTCGAAGGTGAGCGTCTCCGGAGTCACCGGCAGGTCATCGGGCTCGGCCCTCGCCCCGGACCTCGGGTGCGGAATGTGCTCCCTCCCGGTGATCCGCGCCCAGCCTCCGTCCGCCGGCAGGCGTGCGACGATGCCGTCGTCCGCGGCCATGACGGAGGCGTCGCCGCCCAGCTCCCGCAGGCGCTCGCCGATCGCCAGCGCCCACGGTGCGTGCACGCGCCTGCCGTAGGGGGAGTGGAGGACGAGGCGGAGATCGCCGGTCTCCTCCGGGCAGATCTCCAGCAGGAGGTCCGTGTCCGTGGGGACGCACCCGGTGGCCTGCCGCTGTTCCGCGAAGAACGCACGGAGGTTGGCCTGCACGCGGTCCGTGCCCGAGGCCTCGGGCACCTCGGACTCCTGCTCCCCGGACTCCTGCCTCTCGAACTCGCGGACGAACTCCCCGATGGCCTCGCCCAGCTCCGCAGGCCGCCCGGGCCCCTCGCCGTGCCAGAAGGGCAGGCGGGCGGAGCGGCCCGGTGCGGGCACCACGGTGACTCGGTCCGTGGAGATCTCCTGCACCCTCCAGGAGCCCGCACCGAGAGTGATGATGTCGCCCACGCGCGATTCGTGGACCATCTCCTCGTCGAGCTCACCCACACGCCTGGCGCCGGTGGCTTCCTCCCCCTCCGGCAGCATGACGGAGTACGCACCGCGGTCCGGGATGGTGCCCGCGTTGGTGGTGGCGAGCCGCTGTGCACCGGGGCGCGCGGTGAGGGCGCCGGTCTCCCGGTCCCAGACGATCTGCGGACGCAGGCCCGCGAACTCCTCCGACGACCAGCGCCCGGCGAGCATGCCGAGCACCGATTCGAAGGCCGCACGGGTGAGGTTGCGGAAAGGGTGGCTGCGGCGGACGACGGTGTACCACTCGTCCGCCGTCAGCTCCTCCCGCACGAGTGCGGAGACCGTGTGCTGGGCGAGCACGTCGAGCGGGTTGGCCGGGGGCGAGAGCGGTTCGAGCTCACCGTGCTCCATGCGTTCGACGATGACGGCGGCCTCGAGCAGATCCCGCCGTGTGCGCGGATACACGATGCCGCGGGCGGTGCCTCCCACCTGGTGGTTGGCACGGCCCACCCGCTGCAGGCCGCTGGCGGCGTCCGGGGGAGCGGCGACCTGGACGACGAGGTCCACCTCGCCCATGTCGATGCCGAGCTCCAGGCTGGAGGTCGCCACGACGCAGCACAGCTCGCCGGACTTCAGCTCGTTCTCGACGAGGAGACGCTGCTCCTTGGAGACGGAGCCGTGGTGTGCGCGGGCGATGATCTCCGGAGGGGCCCCGGGCTCGGAGCCCGCAGCAGCTTCAGGTGGATCAGCTGACGGGTGGGGCTGTCGAGGTGCGGGCACGGCGTCCGGCAGCGGGAGCTCGGGGTCTCGTGCGGGAGGAGAGGTGCGGCCGACGGTGGAGCCGTTGGCGGAGTGCAGCACCGGCGCCGGTTGCGCGCCGTGCCGCTCCGCGTGCAGCTCGTTGAGCCGGGCGGTGAGCTTCTCCGCCAGTCCGCGGGAATTGACGAAGACGAGCGTGGAGCGGTGCGCGAGCACGTCGTCGAGGATGCTCGCCTCGATGTGCGGCCAGATCGATCCGGTGCGTTCACGGGCGGAGGCGCTGAGGACGGGTGTGCCGTCCGGGCTCCGGTCAGTGGCACCGCCGGCGATGTCGCCCAGATCCTCGACGGGAACCGCGATGCGCACGTCCGGCACCCGCTGCGCCGGGGGACGCACCACCGTCACGGGTGCCTCGCCGCCCAGGAACGACGCCACCGCGTCCACCGGGCTCACCGTGGCGGAGAGGCCGATCCGCTGCGCCGGGGCGGGCAGCAGCGCGTCGAGACGTGCGAGGGAGAGTGCCAGGTGGGAGCCCCGCTTGGTGCCCGCGACGGAGTGCACCTCGTCGACGATCACGGTGCGCACGCCGCGCAGCGTCTCCGCAGCTCGGGAGGTGAGCATGAGGAACAGCGACTCCGGGGTGGTGACGAGGATGTCCGGTGGACGGCGGACCAGCCTCGCACGCTCGGCGGCAGGCGTGTCGCCGGTGCGCATCCCCACGGAGATGCCGGAGCGCGGTTCGCCGCGGGCCTCGCGTTCGGCATCGACACCGGCGAGGGGCGCGTCGAGGTTCCTGCGGATGTCCGCGGCGAGGGCCTTGACCGGGGAGACGTAGAGGACGCGGGTGGCGGGTGTGCCGGCGCTGTCCGGGACGGCCTCGGCGGCGGCTGTCTTCTCCTGCGTCAGGTGATCGATGGCGTGGAGGAACGCCGCGAGCGTCTTGCCGGAGCCCGTGGGCGCCACGACGAGGGCGTGCGCCCCGGAGGCGACGGTCTGCCAGGTGCCGCTCTGCACGGGCGTGGGCTGGGAGAAGCGGCGGATGAACCAGTCCCGCGTGGCAGGGGAGAACCCCGCGAGCGCGGCCTGCCCGTCAGGTGTCTGCGGCTCGGTGGCGCGTGGTGCGTGACCGTCTGCTCCTGCCATGCCGCCATTATGTCTGCCGGCACGGACACGGGCCCGCTGCACGGGCCGGCAGCTCGGCCGGGTGCGGTCATCGCTCGGCGTGGAGTCGTCCGGGCCGGCCGGCGCATTCCGCCTACCGGCCGCGCAGCCGGGCGGTCTCCTCCTCGTCCACGGCGTACATGTCCTCGGTCCGCACGATCGCGTCCGCCGGCCCCCGGTACTCGACGGCCACGCCGTAGTGCTCCCGGGCGCTGCGCACGGAGACGTATCCGCCCACCACGTCGCGCAGCACCTCCTCCACCGGTCGGCGGTGCGGATCGCCGTAGCCCCCGCCGCCGGGGAACTGCAGGGCGACTAGCGAATCGTCCTCGAGGAACACCTGCGCCTTGCGCGGCAGCGGTTCGCCCGTGAGCGCATCGGTGAATGAGCCGGCCGCGCCCGCTGCTCCGCCCAGCGCGCCGGGGGCGGGGAAGTCCACGCGGTCCACGTTCGCATTCACGGACCAGGATCCCTTGCCGCTCCGCCGCACCCGGATCTGCTGGCCGAGGCCGCCGCGGTGCGCACCCGGACCTGCGGAGTCCGGCCGCAGCTCCCGCTGCATCTGCACGAGGGGAGTGAGCGTCTCCAGCACCTCCGTGGGAGCCGCGCGCACACCGGTGGGGAACCCGGTGGTGGTGAGCCCGTCCTTCCGCGGCCTGCCGCCGCTGCCGCCGGCGCCGAACGACGTGAGTGTGAAGTGTGCCGCCTTGCTGCCTGCGCTCGCCTCGGCGACAGCGGCCTCGGTGCCGACTCCGCCCTCGCTCACGAGACCGCGCCACACCGTCATCCACAGCGCGTCCGCGCTCGCCGCGGGCAGACCCTCCGGCACCGCCGGGCGCAGCGCCTGGAAGACGAGGCTGGGCAGGAAATGCCCCACGAGGTGCCGCGACGCCACCGGCGCGGGATCCACACAGCCCAGTACGCTGCCCTCCGGCGCCGTCGTGGTCACGGGGCGGAAGGAGCCCTCGTTGTGGGGCACCTCGGGCGCGAGGGCTGCCTTGATCGCGAAGGAGGTGTAGGCGCGGGTGTAGTTGAGCACCACATTCACGCCGTACCGGGACTGGGGCGAGGAGCCGGCGTAGTCGATCCCGATCTGCTCGCCGTCGACGGTCACCGTCACCGCCAGCAGCAGCGACTCGCCGCCGAACCCGTCCACCTCCATCGCCGCGGAGTACCGGCCGTTGGCCAGCTGCGCGATCCGCTCCCGCAGCGCCCGCTCCGAGCGGTCCATGATCTCCGCGGCCACGGAGTCGATCTCCTCCAGCCCGTGCTCGTCCATGAGCGCGAACAGGCTCCGCGCCCCCACCTGGTTGGAGGCGACCTGCGCGTAGATGTCGCCCATCGTCTCGTCCGGCGTGCGCACATTGGTGCGGATGAGCTGCTCCAGCGTGGTGTCCGGACCCGCCGCGGTCCGCAGCTTCATGAGGGGGATCCGCAGGCCCTCCTCGTACACCTCGCGCGCCTCCGCGGAGAGGATCCGGCCGCCGATGTCTGGCGAATGGCAGCAGCTGGCGAACCACGCCACCAGACGCCCCTCGCGGAAGAACGGGGTGGCGATCGTGATGTCGTTGATCTGGCCCGCCGTCATCCACGGGTCGTTGGTGATGAGCACGTCGCCGTCGGCCAGCTCGCTGTGGGGGAACCGCGCGGCGATGTGCTCCATGCCGGTCGCCATCGCATTGATGTGGCCCGGGGTGCCGGACCGCGACTGCCCGATCATCCGTCCCCGCGAGTCGAACACCGCGCACGCGAGGTCGTAGGACTCACGCACCACCGGGCTGAACGCGGTGCTGATGAGCGCGGACTGCTGCTCGTCGAGGATCGAGTGCAGGCGGTTGGCTACCAGTCCCACGACCACCGGATCGGCTGCGCGGTTCATGCTTCCTCCTCTGCTGTGGACGTGCCGGCTGCGGCCGTCGCTGCTGTGTCCGTTCCGGCCGTGCCCGTCCCGGCTGTGCCGGCTGCGGCCGCGAACGTCACACGGACCGTCTGGTCCGCGCCCATCCGGCAGTGTGCGCCGGGTGGGACGAACAGGGTCGACTCGGTCTCCTCGATGAGCGCGGGTCCCTGCGTCTCGAAGCCCTCCGGCAGGCGGAGGCGGGCGTAGACGGGCACCTCCCGGCGGCCGGCCTCGGGCCCGAGGCAGACCGAACGGTGGCCGATGAGCGGGCCGGACGCATCCGGGCCCGCACCGGTGGGGGTGCCGGCCTCGGTCGTCGCTGGTTCCGCCGCTCCCGCCGGAACGGGGGCACTGGCCGCGGCCTGTCCTGCCTCATCGCCGTTCGCGCCCTCGAAGCGCAGGGGCTGGTCCGGCTCCGGACCAGAGGCGCGCACCCGCCAGTTGAGCACCTCGATCCCCACGCCGTGCGGCGCCACCTCGCCGAACCGCTGGGTGTACACCCTGCGGAAGGCCTCCTCGAGCACCTCGGCGGTGGGGTCCGCGCCCTCCGCCAGCGGCACCTCCACCTCCGCGCCCTGACCGGCGAAGCGCATGTCCGCGGAGCGCTCGCAGTGCACCTGCGCTCCCGGCACCCCGGAGGCGAGCAGCAGCGCACGCGCCTCGTCCTCCAGCTCGCGGAAGGCGGCCTCGGCGGTGGTCTCGATGCCCGGCCGGACCACGGCGAAGCGGGAGCGGACCACGTCGATGGACGGCGGCGCGGAGAGGAAGCCCAGCGTGCTGAGCACTCCGGCGGCCGGCGGCGCGAGGAACGACGGGGAGCCCAGCGCCTGGGCCACGCCCGGGCCGTGGAGGGGGCCGTTGCCGCCGGAGACGAACACCGGCAGCCGGTCCACCTCTCGCCCCCGCTCGATGGCGTGGACGCGGGCGGCGTCGGCCATGTTCGCGTTGACGGTGGCGTGGATGCCCCAGGCGGCCTCGTCGACGGAGACGCCCAGCGGCTCCGCGATCTGCGTGCGCACCGCGCTCACCGCCGCCTCCCTGTCCAGCGGCATCCGCCCGCCCAGGAAGCTCGCGGGGTCCAGCAGCCCCAGGACGAGGTCCGCGTCCGTGACGGTCACCTGCGTGCCGCCCTGCCCGTAGCAGACCGGCCCGGGCTCCGAGCCCGCGGAGTCCGGGCCCACCGTGATGAGCCCCAGCGAGTTCACCCGGGCGATGGACCCGCCGCCCGCCCCGATCTCGATCATGTCGATGACGGGAGCCCGCACGGGGAGGCCGGAGCCGGGCTTGAGCTTGTGCGAGCGGCCCACCTCGAAGGTGTGGGCGAGCAGCGGGCGGCCGTCCTCGATCATGCAGAGCTTGGCGGTGGTGCCGCCCATGTCGAACGCGAGGAGATCCGCGTCGCCGGCCTCCCTGCCGAACGCGATGGCACCCAGCGCCCCGCCGGCCGGCCCGGATTCCAGCATGCGGATGGGGAAGCGCTGGGCCACCTCGATCGCCGTGACGCCGCCGTTCGAGAGCATGATCATCGGGGCGTCCTGCACTCCGATCCGGGTGAGGCCGGCGGCGAGCTCCGCCAGATAGTCCTCGACGACGCCCTGCACGTAGACGTTGGCCAGCGTGGTGGAGAAGCGCTCGTACTCGCGCACCTCCGGGTTGATGTCGCTGGAGAGCGCCACTCGCATGCCGGGCGCGGTCTCCTCGACGAGACGGCGTGCGCGCTGTTCGTGCTCCGGGTTGACGTGGGAGTGGAGGAAGCAGATCGCGACGGCCTCGACGCCGGCCGCCGCGAGCTCCTGCACGGCTCGCACCAGGAAGTCCTCATTCAAGGGCACGGCGACCGCGCCCGAGGCCAGGGTGCGTTCCGGCACCCCGATCCGCAGGTTGCGCGGCACCAGGGGCACCGGCATCTCGATGTCCAGGTCGTAGAGGTCGTAGCGGTGCTCGCGGCCCATCTCCACCACGTCGCGGAATCCCTCCGTGGTGAGGAGCGCGGTGCGGGCGCCGCGCCTCTCGATGAGCGCGTTCGTCACGAGGGTGGTGCCGTGGACCAGCCACTCCACCCGGGCGGGGTCGAGGGAATGGGCGGCGAGGACCTGCGCGAGGGAGCTCACCACGCCGTCCGCGGGGTTCCCGTGGGTGGTGAGCACCTTGCCGATCGCCACGATCCCGCTTGCGTCCAGGACGGAGATGTCCGTGAAGGTGCCGCCGATGTCCACGCCCACCCGGAGCGGGGAGACGTCCGTGGTTTCCCTGTTCTGCATGCGCCCTCCGGATGTGCGGTCGTGCGTGTCTGTGAACTGTTTCACGTTCATGGTGTCTGATCGTCGGACGATCTGCAAGGAGTCTGTGGGGAAGGGCGGCGTGCGCCGTCGGGACGGCCTCCGCCGTCGGAGGGAGCCGGCGGACTGCGATGCGGCGGGTCGTCTAGGTTGGTGGTGTGAGTGCAGTCGAGGAGCGGGTCCACAGTGCGGCCAATCGGGTGGCGGGTGAGATCCGAAGCAGGATCGTCAGCGGGGCGGTGCAGCCCGGGGTCAAGCTGCCGGAGGAGGAGGTGCGCGCTGACCTGGGCGTCTCCCGCAGCACGCTGAGGGAGGGCCTGCAGCTGCTGGTGCGCGAGAGGCTGGTGGTCCACGAGCTCAGCCGCGGCTTCTTCGTCCGCGTGCTCGGCCGTGACGACGTCGCCGATCTCTTCGCGGTGCGCGAGGTCGTGGAGTGCGGTGCGCTCGCGGCGGCCGGTCGCGGGGGAGGCGGCGCCACGAGCGGCATCGCCTGGCTGGCGGACCTTGAGGCGGGCATCGAGGCCGGGCGCAGGGCGGCCGTGCGGCAGGACTGGCAGGGGGTGGCCGCGGCGAGCATCGAGTTCCACCATGCACTCGTCGCACTGGCGGGATCCCCGCGGCTGGACGCGATGATCGCGCAGATCCTCGCGGAGTTCCGCCTCGCCTACGCGCACATGGATGAGCCGCTGGACTTCCACCTCCCGTTCCTGGAGCGGCACCGGGTGCTCGTGGACCTGCTCGCGGACGGGGCGGTGAGTGCGGCCTCCGAGTATCTGCGCACCTATCTCGCCCAGTCTCGTGCCGCTCTCCTGGAACGGGTTCCGGTCTCCTCGCACTGAGGACCCTTGATTTCGTCCGACGATCTGCGTAGCGTGACGCGGAGCACATCATTCCGTGTCCCCGCCGCAGCCGAGGAGCGAATCCATGGCCCCCGACACGCCCGCGACCTCCGATGCCTCAGCTCCGCCTCCGTCTCCCGCGCTCGTGCGCCGTGCGACCGTCGGCGCCTCCGTCGGCAGCGTCGTCGAATGGTTCGACGTGGCGCTCTACGGCTACCTCGCGGTCGTGATCGGCGAGGTCTTCTTCGAGTCCTCGAGTCCCACCGCCGCACTGCTGAGCTCGTTCGCCGTCTTCGGCTCCGCCTTCATCGTGCGGCCGCTCGGCGGGATCGTCTTCGGCGCGATCGGAGACAGGATCGGCCGGCGGAAGGTGCTCGCCACGGTCATCCTCACCGCCTCGGGCGCCACCTTCCTCATCGGTCTGCTGCCCGGCTATGCCACGATCGGGATCCTCGCGCCCGTGCTGCTGGTGATCCTGCGGCTGGTGCAGGGCTTCTCCGCGGGAGGGGAGATGGGCGGTGCCTCGGCCTTCGTCGCGGAGTACGCGCCCAGGGAGAGGCGGGGCTACCTCGTGAGCTTCGTGGAGATGGGGTGCATCCTCGGCTTCCTGCTGGGCGCCTCGACGGTGCTCGTGATGAATGCGGTGCTGAGTGAGTCGCAGATGCACGAGTGGGGCTGGCGGATCCCGTTCCTCGTCGCAGGCCCGCTGGGTGCGGTGGGCCTCTACATCCGCTCGCGGCTGGAGGAGACCCCGGAGTTCACCGCGCTGCGGGCGCAGGGGCGCGTGCGGAAGAACCCGCTCAAGGAAACCCTGGTCCGGCACTGGAGGGCCGTGCTCATCGTCGCCGGGTTCGCGCTCTTCCAGAACGTCGCGATCTACGTGATCCTCACCTACGTGCCCACCCACCTTTCGGTGACGCTGGGGTTCAGCGCGCTCCTCGGCTCCGTCTCCGCCGTCGTCATGATGGCCGTGCTGTGCGCGCTCATTCCCGTGACCGGACTGCTCTCCGACCGGGTGGGGCGCCGGCCGGTGCTGCTCTTCTCCTGCGTGACCTCGCTCCTGCTGGGCGTGCCGCTGTTCCTCGGGATGCAGACGGGCAGCGCCGTCCTCGCCGTCGCCTGCCACGTGCTGCTCGGCATCCTGCTGAGCTTCTTCCTGGGTCCGGTCCTCGCCGCGGCGAACGAGCTCTTCTCGACGGACGTGCGCTACGGCGGGTTCTCCCTGGGATACAACGTCTCCGTCTCGCTCTTCGGAGGGACCGCGCCCTTCGTCGTGACGCTGCTCGTCGCGGAGACGGGCTTCGCGGCGTCCCCCGGCATCTACCTCGCGGCAGCTGCGGTGGTCACGGGCATCGTCGTCCTCTCGGTGAGGGAGACCGCGCCGGCGCGAGCGCGCGGGCCGCAGCTGAGCTGAGGCCCGCGCCTGTGACCGGACGCAGCCGCCCACATAGGCATGGGCGGCTGCGCGCATTCCGGGGCACAGGAAACCCGAGGGCCCGGGAACGTGTCCGGACACCCATGCATACGCGGGTGTCCGGACGCGTTCGCGGTCGTCGCCGTGTCGTCGTCAGCAGCGGCGCTGGGAGCGCAGCGCCCGGAGGGTCGCGATGAGGTCCCAGGCGAAGATGACCCACACGCCTGCGAGCGTGAGCAGCTGCGTGTCGAAGAGGCCGTCGCCGTCCAGGGCAGGGTGCAGGACCGGCTGGGTGAGCAGCGCGACCGTGAGGAATGCCGTGAGCACCGCATCGACCGCGATGCCGGTGAACGCATTCGCCGGTGTGAGCCGAGCCTGCACGGCCTTCCATGCCTCCGTGACCGCGAGCAGTGCCAGCAGCGCCCAGTAGCCGGCCAGCCACCCCGCCCCCAGTTCTGGATTGACGAAGGTCTCGCCGTTGTTGAGGTGCCCCACGTAGAGGAACGTCGTGGGGACGAACGGCAGTGCGGCGAGGAGCGCCAGGAGGACCAGGCTCACGGTCGCATCCGCGCGCACGGTGGAACCCGACGGCGCCCTGCCCTGCAGCATCTCGACGGTCCACTTCCTGCGGTTGCCCGGGGCGGCCTCGGGCGCGGTGGTCCGTTCGACGACCGCCAGCAGGAGGGTGACGGCGGCGAACGCGGTCAGCACTGCCCCGATGGCCTCTCCCAGGGTCGCGCCGATGAGCCCGCCGAGGTGCGGCTCCGGTTCCGTCGCCGCGTAGACGACGCCGTTCGCCACCAGTGCGCACACGCCAGCGAGCGGCAGGATCCAGCGGACGCACCAGAGGAACACGGGGTACCAGTCCGGGCCGATGAGGTGCTGCGGCGTCCGTGCGTACTCGCGTGCGAGCCGCGCGGGATCTCCCAGCTCCTCGAGGACCTCGCGCTCGACGGCCGCATGCTCCGGCTCGTCGTGGTCCGGCCCCGCCTGCTCCAGGCGGGCCTCGACCATCTCCTCGATCATCGCCGCGACCTCGCGGGCGATCTCCTCCCTGCCGGCCTCCGGCACCCGTGCCGCGACGGCATCCGTGTAAGCGGTGGTGAGCGTACTCATGACTGCGCGTCCTTCCAGAGGGCGGTGAGGCTCGCGGTGAGGGCGAGCCAGTCGTCGCGGAGGGTCTGCGCGACCTGTGCGCCGTCCTCCGTGAGGGTGTAGTACTTCCGCGGCCGGGCTTCCTCCGTGTTCCATTCGGCCGCGAGCAGGCCCTGCTTCTCCAGGCGGCGGAGAAGCGGGTAGAGGGTGTTGGCCTCCACGTGGATGCCGGACTCCTCCAGGCTGCTCAGCAGTGAGTAGCCGTACTGCGGGCGTCTGCATGCGACGAGGCTCGCGAGGACGACGGTGCCCCTGCGGATCTCCTGCAGGTGCGTGGCGAGGGCCTCGGGCTCGGAGGTGCTCATATCTCACACGATACTGTGTGAGACACAGTAATGCAATGGGCACTGTATGTGCGGCTCCGGCGGATGCCCGGGCCGGCCTCGGTGCGGTGCATTCTCCGAGCGGTGCAGAATACTGGTATGGCCCAGCCCCGTGTCACCGACAGACCCTCCTTCACGCAGCGCGACGCCTACCGCGACGTGCTCTCCCGCGGATACGCGGAGGGGCGGCTCGACGATGAGGAGTTCGAGGCCCGGCTCACCCGCATGGGCAGGTGCGAGACGCTCAAGGGGCTGGAGGCGCAGATCTCCGGCCTGCCTCGCGGCGGTCTGCCCGTGCCGCAGGGTGCGCGGGTCACTCCGGGCGAGGCCGGCCGCGGACCTCGGAGAGTGCGCTGGGGGCGTGTGTTCACCGCAGCCGCGGCCGTGGGGATCGTGGGCGGTGTGCTCGCCGGCAACGGCGGGGCGCTCCTCCCCTCATCGTCCGGCGACGACGCCGGTGAGGTCCCCGAGTCCGCCGGTGAGTCGGAAGAGGACCCCGTCCTCGACAGGGCGGCCGTGCTCCGCGGCCTCGAGGCGCTGAGCGAGGAGAGCACGGAGGTCTCCGACGTCTCCCTGTATCCGGGATACGCCTCCGCCCAGGTGGCTGTCGGCGGCAACCGGTACGACGACCTCCTCCTCTACGACGGGCGCGAGCCGGAGTCCAGCCCCGGCGGCACCTACGAACCGGGCACGCGTGACGCGCTCGTGTTCGACGTCCATCAGCTCGACCCGGAACTGGTCGCACGCATGGTCGAGTCCGCGCCGGAGGTGTACGAGGAGACGACGGGCATGGCGGGCGTGGCGCCGGAGTCCGTCTGGGCGCGGGTCGATTCGTCCGGCTCCCGGTACGTGGGAGTGGACATGTCGCGTCCCCTCATCGAGGTGCGCATGGCCGCCAACGACTATGGCGAGGGCGGCGGTTCGGTGGTCTGGTCCGCGGACGGCGGCGCGCTCGTGAAGGTGGGCGAGTGAGGGCGGGCGGCGCGCGGAGCGGCCTCCGGCCCTCCCGCAGCGAGAAGGCGCGCTACACGGATGCGCTGGCGGCCGCCATGGCGGAGGGCCGGCTCACGGACGCCCTCTACGAGGAGCGGCTGGCCGCTGCGGAGCAGGCCGTGAGCTTCGCGGAGCTCGAGGCGCTCGTGGCGGATGTGCCGTTCGACTCGGCCGATCCGCGGGAGCGCCGGCGCGGCGGCGGGGTGGCGGCGCTCGCGGTCGTGCTGCTGTCCGGCGGTGCCGCGTTCGGCCTCGTGAGGGCGGTCGCCGGTGGGGACGACGTGCCCGAGGCCGTGGCCGAGGCCGGCACCCAGGGCGGCGGCGACGGCACCGGCGAGGACGCCGGCGGGGCAGAGGCCGATCCGCTCGAGCTCGATCTCCATCTGGACACCGTTCCCGCGATGGAGGACGGCAGTGTGCCCGCCGCGATCGAGGCGGCACAGGAGGCGGGTCTCGTCGACATCGACAGGGTCACCCTCAACGACGGGTTCACCTACGTCGACGGTCGTGACGGGGAGGGCGAGTACTTCTCCCTGTCCGTACAGCCCGACCGTCTGCCCACCCTCAGTGAGGGCTCGGAGTGGCGGGGCGTCTTCCTGGACCTCGACGCAGTGGACTTCGACCTCGACGAGGTCGTCAGCCGTGCGCGCGAATACGATCCGAGTGCGGGTGAGGCCGTCCGCTCCGTCATGGTCTACAGGGGCACCGGCGGCCCAGCCGACAGCGGTGAGGGCGGCACTCTCGTGGACGTGGACTTCGAGGAGTCCGATGAGCCCTTCGGCGTGACGATGCGCCTGAGCGACCTCGAACGGGTGGAGTGAGTGGTTCCGTGGAGCGGGTGCGGCCCGCCTGGGGCAGAATGTGCCGGTGCTCTCCCCACGTGCCGCCGACCGCCCTTCGACCGTCCAGCGCGAGGAGTACCGGACGGTGCTCGCCAAGGGCTTCGCGGTCGGCCGTCTGGACCGTGCTGAGTTCGACAGGCGGCTGAGTCTGGCGGCGGAGGCGGCGACGCTGCAGGACCTCGAGCGGCTGATCGCGGATCTGCCGCGCGGCGAGGTCCCGGTGCCGGTGCGGCCGGCGGCGGGTGCGGAGCGGAGCGCGCAGGCATCGGGGCCGCCGCGCTGGAAGGTCGCCTGCGGCATCGCGGCGGTGGCGGGCGCAGTGCCGGGCGTGTTTCTCGCCGCGGCGAACGGATACCTCGCCGAGGACTACGCGACGCGGGCCGTGGAACGTGCCGAGCTGGACGAGGCCGGGCTCCTGGGCACACTCGCCGCGAACTACCCGGACCCTGAGCTGGACGCGGAGACGATCCGCACCGGGCTGGCGGCGTTCGAGGAGCAGGGGGAGGCGGCCTCGGAGATCGTGATCAGGGCGGCGCACGTCACCGGCGAGATCCCGGTGGGCGGGAACCGCTTCGACAACGTCTCCATCCGCCCAGACGGCAGCAGCGCGACCTGGCCCGGAGGGACGTACCGGCCCGAGGACGGGGAGCGTCTGCAGTTCGACGTCATCGTGCTGGACGCGGACCTCATCGCCCGCATGCTCGAGGTGGCGCCGGTGGTCTTCGCGGAGGAGACCGGGCAGGTGCCGGAGGTGGACCACGTGGAGGTCTCCGTCCCGCCCGGCCCCGGCACCGAGCTCGGCGCGGATCCGGACGCTCCTCGCATCACGGTGGCCATGCGAGGACCGGATGCCGGCAGGGGCGGCGGATGGGTCTCCTGGACCGCGGACGGGCAGACACTCCCGGAAGTGTTTGCACCATGAGCCGAGGTCTGCTCCACCGTCTGCTCCTGGGTCTCGCCCCGTGGGTCGCGGCTCTGGTGGCGATGTCCGCGACCTTCGCAGGTCTGAAGGCGGTGGCGGAGTGGCGGGCGTCCACAGCCGTCGCCGCGGCAGAGGAGCAGGCCGCGGAGGAGCGTGCGCTGCGGGAGGCGCAGGTCGGAGAGGCGGCGGACGGCGAAGGCTACTGGGGCCCGTCTATGCCGCAGCGCAGGAAGCGGGCATCGACCTCGCTCTCGACGGTGTTGAGCCGATGACCGAGGACACCGTGCCCAGCCTTCTCCGGGCGCTGCGGGACACGGAAGTGGACGCTGCCGAGGAGATCCGGCTCGATGCCGAAAGCTCCATCGTCACGGGGCGTGAGGCGGGCGGAAGCGTCCGGGAGCTGCGATTCGAGGCGGACAGCGCGCCCAGCGCGGAAGAGGCTGCGGGCCATCGCCGAAGCTCCGGAGCCCATCTCGACCTGGAGAGCCTGGAGCACTTCAGTCTGGAAGACGTGGTGGAGCAGGCGCGGGAGTACGAGCCGGGCGCGGGCCTGGGCATCAGCTACGTGAGGATCTACGGCGGAACCGGCGATGTCGAGACCCACGGTGAGTTCGGCAGTCTCGTGGACGTGAGCTTCGAAGGTTCGTACTCGGCCGTGACGATGCGCCTGGACGACCTCGAACGGCTGGACTGAGCGGGCGGCGGACACGCGCCTGCAGCGGGCATCTGCAGTGGGCGGCGGCAGTGGTGCTCGCAACGGGCGGCGGGGATGAGGGCCCGCCATCTGCGCCGGGTCCGGAGGCGGGCTCCTCAGGTCAGCCGTTCAGCTCAGGGCGCGGAGGATCTCACGGTTGAAGGCCTCGAGGTCGCCGGGGTTGCGGGAGGTGATGAGGTTGCCGTCCACTACGACCTCGCTGTCCTCCCAGCGGGCTCCGGCGTTGAGCATGTCCACCTTGATGCTGCCCACCGAGGTGAGCCGGCGTCCTGAGGCGAGCCCGGCCTCGGCGAGGATCCACGGCGCGTGGCAGATGGCGGCGACGGTCTTGTCCTGGTCGAAGAACTCCCTCACCAGCCGGACCGCGTCCGGATCCGTGCGGAGGGCGTCCGCGTTGAGCGTGCCGCCGGGCAGGACGAGCGCGTCGTAGTCCGCTGCCGAGGCGCCGGCCACCGGCGCGTCGACCGTGAAGGTGTCCGCGTGCTCCCAGTCGCCCTGCATGGCCTGCAACGACCCCTCTGCGGGTGAGACCAGCGTGGTGGTGGCGCCTGCCTCGTCGAGTGCGGCGCGGGGGCTGGTGAGTTCGACCTGCTCCACCCCTCGGGTGAGGAGGAACGCGATCTTCCTGTCGGTGATGCTCATGTCGACTCCTTCGCGGATGGGGTGCGATGTGCTGGTGGGACAACACCGGGCCGCCGTCACCCTATTCCGGCAGGGAAGGCTGTTTCTGTGAGGGGTGCGGAGATCCGTTCTGCGCGTGGTGCGGAGACGCGGGGATGCGGACCTGCGGGCATGCAGGCGCACGGGCTGCGAGTCGAGGGAGTGCGCCGCTGCCGAGGCTCACGAGTGCGGCAGGGGCTCCTCGGCAGAGCAGTCGGAGGGTTCGAGCTGGAAGGTGCAGTGCTCGATCCGCTCCGCGAAGTGCTCTCTCACGCACGCGCGCAGCTCGTCGAGGACGACCCTCGTGTGCCCGGAGGTGAGGCAGGCGGGGTGCACCTCCACGTGCGCAGTGAGCACGGGCAGGCCGGTGCCGATGGTCGACACGTGCAGATCGTGGACCTCGTCGACGTGGGCGTTCTCCAGCAGGTGTGAGCGGAGGTCCTCGAGGTCGATCCCGCGCGGCACCGCCTCCATGAGGATGCGCACGGAGCTGAGCAGGATGACCACCGCGCGGGGCACGATCAGCCCGGCGATGAGGAGGCCGGCGAGGGTGTCCACCGGCGTCCAGCCGGTCGTGGCGATGACGACGGCGCTCACGATGACCGCGACGGAGCCCAGGGCGTCGTTGAGGACTTCGAGGAAGGCCGCTCTGAGGTTGAGGTTCGCGTTCCGACCGCCGGCGAGCACGCAGAGCGAGGCGATGTTGCCCGCCAGCCCGATCAGGCCGAACACCAGCAGGCCCTGGGCCGGGACCTCGGGCGGGGCGAGGAGGCGGGAGATCCCCTCGACGAGCGCGTACACGCCCACTGCCATGAGCAGGAGGGACTGCGCGGAGGCGGCCAGGACCTCGGCCCTCTTCATGCCCCAGGTGTGCCTGGCGGTGGTGGGGCGCAGCATGAGGGAGGCGGCGATGAGTGCGAGGAACAGGCCGCCGGCATCCGTGAGCATGTGCGCGGTGTCGACCAGCAGTGCGAGGGAACCGGTGATCACGGAGCCCACGAGCTGAGCGAGCATGATGGCCGCGGTGATCGCGAAGGCGATCGCGAGGCGCCTCCTGCTGGCGCCCGCGCCGTGGGAGTGCGGGGTGCCGGGGGCGTGGTCGTGCGGGTGACTCATGGTGCGTCTCCGATCTGTCTGCGCACCTCTAATATAAACACATATGCATATGTTTGTCTGTGGCGTGTGTCACGGAGTGATCGCTTCCCCGGCCGGCGCTGCGGGGCCGGCCAGGGAAGCGATCACGCGACCGGAAGCGGTGACGGCAGTCTCGAGTCGGGTCAGTGCTTCGTGGGCAGGGGGAGGAGTGTGAGGACCCCCAGGACGAGCGAGCCCACGAGGAAGCCCAGCACCATGGAGCACAGCGTGTTCGCCAGCCACGCGAGGACGGGGCCGAGTCCGGCGATGTGGTGGAGGGGCTCCTCGAGGTGGTGCACGAGGTCGTAGGGGAGCGCGAAGCCCAGCTCCGCCATCCCGACGAGCAGGATGTGACCGCCCACCCAGAGCATGGCGAACGTGCCCACGAAGGACAGCACGCGCAGCACCACGGGCATGGCGCGCACCAGCAGGTGGCCCGTCCGCTGCGAGGCGGCGGAGGAGCGGCGGGTCATGGCGAGTCCCACGTCGTCCATCTTCACGATGATCGCCACCGCTCCGTACACCAGTGCGGTGATGCCCACCCCCACGACGATGAGGATGAGGGCGCGGGACCACAGCGACTCCGCCGCGATCTCGTTGAGGGAGATGACCATGATCTCGCAGGACAGGATGAAGTCCGTGGTGATGGCGCCGCGCACCACCTTGTCCTCGGCCTCCTTGCCGCGCACCTGGCTGGGCTCCGCGGAGCGCTCCGCGTGGTGTCCGCGCAGCTTCTCCCAGATCTTGTGCGCACCTTCGTAGGAGAGGTAGGCACCGCCCAGCATGAGCAGGGGCGTGAGGATCCACGGGGCGAAGGTGCTCAGCACCAGCAGCGCCGGCAGGATGATGAGGAGCTTGTTGACGAGAGAACCCTTGGTGATCCGCCAGATCATGGGGAGTTCCCGCCTGGGGGAGACGCCCGTGACGTACTGCGGGGTCACGGCGGCATCGTCGATGACGACGCCTGCGGCCTTGGCTCCCGCCTTCGCGGCACCCGCGGCCACGTCGTCCACGCTGGCGGCGGCGAGGCGGGCCAGTGCGGCGACGTCGTCGAGCAGGGCGACGAGGCCGCTCATCGGACGTCTCCCGCGTGAGCTTCTCCCGCGGGTGCGGGTGCGGCGACCTGGGGGAGGGGTGCGGAGTGCACGCGGCGGGGCCTCGTGTGCGGCGCGAGAACGGAGCTCATCGCTCAAGTTTACGGAGGAAGGGCGCATCCCTGCCGGAGCGCAAGCTGAGGAGTGCGTGTGAGGCTGGGCCGCCGCGCACCGAGTGCGGATCTCGGGGTGAGATGCCTTCAACCCACAAGTTACGTCTGCGTAGTGGCCGCCCAGCACGGCCGCTACGCAGACGTAACTTGGAGGAGGGACGGGGCGCGCGGGTCAGGTCGCAGTTGAGCGGACCAGGAACTCGATCCCCAGGTCCAGCACGGTCTTGTCGTCCTGGTTGATGAGCGAGGCGCTGCCGGTGGCCAGCCGCCGGCCGGCACGGGGCGCGCCCAGGGAGTCGATCACCATGGAGCCCGTGAGTGAGTCGCCGGGGCGGACCGGGCGGAGGAAGCGCACGCGGGAGAGCTCCTTGCCGGCCACGATGTCGTACGTGCGGAGAACCGCCTCCACGGAGAGCTTCTGGTAGATGCTGAGCGTGTGGATGCCGCTGGCGATGAGGCCCCCGTACTCGGAGCTCTCCGAGGCGCCGGCATCGGTGTGGAAGTACTGCGGATCCCACATCCGCGCGTACTCGACGATCTCCTCGGCACTCACGGTGTGGGAGCCGAACGGCAGCTCGACGCCCACGGGAAGCTGCTCTGCGGGAAGAAGTGAGCCGGTCATCGCGTCCTCCGCCTGCGGGGCGGGGCGCATCGGCTGAGCCCCGGGGATGAATGAGGACTTCCCACGCACCCGCCAGAGCTCACTTACCCTTGCTGCCTTTCGGCCCTGGGGGAGTTCGCAAGATGACGCCACGTGGGAAGCCGCAGACCACTCTAGACCAGGGTGCGTCCGGACGGAAATCGACAGCCCGAGGCTGGAGCCGGGACCGCCGCGAGCTTCTGTGAAGCAGGTCTCGCCTGGGCGGCCTCCGGCTCCTATGCTGAGGGAGCGAGCCGAATGGGCGGGGCCGAACGCGCGGGGTCATGTGCTCGTCCCGCAGGAGCCTTCGTGCCGGCCGGCATGCGCTGAGCTCGCGACGAGCACCCACCGAGCAGAGGGAGGCGGCCATGACCGCACTCGGAATGATCACCGTGGACACCACCGACGCCCGCCGCCTCTCCGCTTGGTGGGCGGAGAGGCTGGGCGGTGAGGTCGTCTTCGACGCCGAGGGGTGGTTCTGCGTGGTGAGCGTCCCCGGCTGGGGCACGGACCTGGGCTTCCAGTACGTGGAGGAGCCCTCGCCGGGGAAGAACCGGCTGCACCTCGATCTCGTGCGGGACGAACAGGAGGACCGCGAGGCCGCCATCGCCGCATGGACGGCTGCCGGTGCCGTGCACCTGGGGCTGCGCGGAGAGAGCGATTTCCAGTGGGACACCTTCGAGGATCCGGACGGCAACGAGTTCTGCATCGCCGCAGGGCACTGAAGGCCGGCCTCGGGCATCCGCGCAACCGCCCGAGGCCGGCCTCGGACGCCGGCGCGGCCTCCTGAGGCCCACCCACCGGCACGCCCGAGGCCGGCCCGCCGGACCCGCCTGCCCGCTCAGTCGCCCTTCACGTTGACGATCTGGCGGAGCGTGTGGAGGACCTCCACGAGTTCGCCCGCATCCTCCATCACCTGATCGATCGGCTTGTAGGCCTGCGGGATCTCGTCGATGAAGGCGTCCGTGTCGCGGTACTCGATGCCGGCCATCGCCTCACGCAGCTGTGCGTGCGTGAAGGTCTTCCGCGCCGCCGTCCGGGAGTACTCGCGGCCCGCGCCGTGCGGGGAGGAGTTCAGGGACGGGGCGAACCCCCTGCCCCGCACCACGTAGGAGGCGGTGCCCATGGACCCCGGGATGAGGCCGAGCCGGCCCTCGTCGGCCTGGATGGCTCCCTTCCGGGACACCCAGACGCGCTTGCCGTAGTGCACCTCGGACTCGGTGAAGTTGTGGTGGCAGTTGATCCGCTCCTGCTCCTCCACCTCCTCGCCCATGGCCTCCGCGAGCTGGCGGGAGACCCGGTCCATCATCTCCTCGCGGTTGAGCAGGGCGAAGTGCTGGGCCCACCGCAGCTCCGCGATGTAGCGGGTGAACTCCGGGGTGCCCTCGACGAGGTAGGCGAGGTCCGGGTCCGGCAGCTCGATCCACCACTGCTTCGCGAGCCGCTGCGCCGCCCTGATGTGGTGCTGCGCGATCTTGTTGCCCACACCGCGGGAGCCGGAGTGCAGGAACATCCACACCCGGTCCTCCTCGTCCGCGGACACCTCGATGAAGTGGTTGCCGGAGCCCAGGGAGCCCAGCTGGTGGCGCCAGTGGCCGGCGTAGTCGGACGGATCGAAGCCCTTGGCTTCGGCGAGCTCCTCCAGCTCCGCGATGCGCGGTGCGGCGGTGGCGACGATCTTCCGGTTGTAGTGGCCGGCGGACAGCGGCACGGCCCGCTCGATCGCCTCGCGCAGGGCGGCGAGATCGCGGCGGATGAGCTGCTCCCGGGCGAACTGCGTGCGCACGGCGATCATGCCGCAGCCGATGTCCACCCCGACGGCCGCCGGGATGATCGCACGGAGGGTGGGGATGACGGACCCCACGGTGGCGCCCTTGCCCAGATGCGCGTCCGGCATGAGGGCGAGGTGCGGGTAGACGAACGGCATCTCTGCAGTGGTGCGTGCCTGGTCGAGCGTCTTGGCGTCGATCAGGGAGGCCCAGGAGATCAGCCGCTTGGTGACATGCTCCATGATTCCTTTTCCTTGAGTTGCGCTCCGGGGCGCGTGCGTCGGAATCAGGAGCGGGAACCCGGCGAATGCCTGTTCCCCGTGCGCGTCGTGCTGCAGTCACGTGCGCAGGAGTCTGACCTGACGAAGAACGCCCCGGACCTGTGAGGGTGCGGGGCGTCTGTGACTGCGTGTGCGGTCAGACGACTCGCGCCGGAGGGGTCGCGAAGAAGCGGAAGCGGAGATCCCGTTCCGATTGCTTCCTATGAGACAGCGAGGCCGTCATGTCGTCCCTTCCGGTGGCGTGCTGCGCCGGTCGGCGCAGACGTGCTGCGCCAGCGGGCGCAGAACCGTGCCGAATACGGCACAAGAGACAAAGCTAGGTGCCGCCGAGGCGCCTGTCAAGAGTCCCGGTGCGCTCACCTGCGACGGCGCCCGCCTACTATGGCCCGATGAACGTTCCGCACTCCTCCGTCGTCACCCTCCACTGCCAGGACCGCCCGGGCATCGTCGCCGCCGTGTCCGCGGTGCTCGCCCGTCACGGCTGCAGCATCACCGAGTCCAAGACCTTCGAGGACAGGCTCAACGAGAAGTTCTTCGCCCGCTTCGCGTTCACCGGCGCGGGCACGGATCAGGGTGCCCTGCAGCGTGACTTCGACGCCGTCGCCGCGGAGTTCGGCATGGAGCTCCGGCTCGTTCCGGCAGATGAGAAGCTCAAGGTCGTGGTCATGGTCTCCAAGTGGGTGCACTGCCTGCGCGACCTCCTCTACCGTTCGCAGGCCGGCCACCTGCCCATCGAGATCACCGCGGTCGTCTCGAACCATCCGGACCACCGCTCGCTCACGGAGTGGCACGGGGTGCCGTTCCACCACGTGCCCGTCACCAAGGACACCAAGCCCGAGGCCGAGGCCCGCCTCCTGGAGATCGTCGAGTCCACGGGCGCGGAGCTGGTGGTCCTGGCCCGCTACATGCAGGTGCTCTCACCGGAGCTCACCGAGCGCCTCGAAGGCCGCTGCATCAACATCCACCACTCGTTCCTGCCCAGCTTCAAGGGCGCCAAGCCGTACCACCAGGCCTTCGCCCGCGGCGTGAAGATGGTGGGTGCGACGGCGCACTACGTCAACAGCGACCTGGACGAGGGCCCCATCATCGTCCAGCGCGTGGCGGAGGTGGACCACTCGTTCAGTCCGGCGGACCTGCAGCGTCACGGACAGGACGCAGAGGTCGCAGCGCTCACGGATGCCGTCCGTGTCCACGCGGAGCACCGCGTGATCCTCCAGGACGGGCGCACCGTCGTCCTGCGCTGAGGCGCGTCCTGGAGAGAGCCGGCGCCGAGAGCTTGTCCCCGTGCGGCCTCGGCACGGCTCCGGCGGATCACGCCTCACTCGAGGGCGCGCGCCATGACCGTCGCGGTCATCTCCGTGACCTGCTCCAGGTGCGCGTCCTCGACGGCGCCCGTCCACACCACCGGATCCGCCGCGAGGCTCCAGCCCAGCCCGGTGGTGATGGCGCTCATGGCCTTCTCCGCGCCCGTCGTGTCGTAGCCGCCGTGGATCCAGTAGGAGAAGGGGCGTCCCGCGGTGGGTTCGCGGACGTGGTCGTAGACGGTGTCGAAGAAGTGCTTGAGCGCGCCGGAGATGTAGCCGAAGTTCGCCGTGGTGCCCAGGACGTAGGCATCCGCGGCGAGGACCTGTTCGACATCGGGTTCGAGGGCCGCGACCTCCACGAGTTCGAGCGGGCCGTCCTCGGCCAGCTCTGCGAGTTCCGGGAGCTCTGCGGCCGCCAGCGCGGCCCGGGAGATGCGGCGGGTGGATTCCGTGGGCGAGTGGTGGATGAGGAGGATGCGTGCCATCCCTCCACGCTACGTGCGGAACGCCCTCGTGGATATAGTCGAGAGCAGCACGATTTCCTTCAGCAGAGAGGCTGAGACATGGCAGAGCAGGCCCCCTCCCCGGCAGACCGCCCCACCGGCAGCACCGACGAGGCCTCGGGCGCTCCTGCCGGAGGCCGCACCGCCGCACCCGCCGGCCACCCCCACGACAACGCCTCCGTGGCGAACCGTCTCGCCGCGCTCCCGCAGACCGCGCGCGCGGAGGTGTTCACGCAGTCCGCGAACGGCCTGGAGTTCAGCGGTTACCGTGCCGAGCCCGCGGCACCGGACCCCGGCCTCGGCGTCGCGGTGCTCGTCCACGGCTGGCCGCAGTACGCGAGCTGCTGGGAGGACGTGGCCGGGACGCTGCTGGCGGCCGGCATGCCGGTGCTCGCCTACGATCAGCGCGGCTACTCGCCCGGCGCGCGCCCGGAGGCGGTGGAGGACTACGACGTGCGCCACCTCGTCGCGGACCTCGATGCACTCACGGCGGCGCTGGGGATCGAGCGCTTCCACCTGGTGGGGCACGACTGGGGTGGGGTCATGGGCTGGGCGTACGCGGCGGCGCATCCGGAGCGGCTGGAGACCTTCACCTCGGTCTCCTCGGCGCACACGCTCGCGCACGGTCAGCGGATGAAAGAGGACGAGGACCAGTACGCGCGGATGGAGTACCTGCGGAAGATCCGGCACCATCCGGAGGAGTTCTCCGCTGCCATGCTCCGTGACGGCGGTGCACGCCTCGCCTCGTTCTATCAGGACGCGATCCCGGCACCCGTCGTCGCCTCCTACCTCGAGCGGTTCGCGCAGCCGGATGTCTTCGACGCGGTGCTCAAGTACTACCGCGCGCTGGGTTCGGCGGACCCGCTGCCCACCACTCCCATCACGGTGCCCACGCTCTACGTCTGGGGCAGCGAGGACATCGCCTTCACGCGGGGAGCGGCCGAGCTGACCGGTGAGTTCGTGGAGGGGCCGTACCGGTTCGCGGAGCTCACCGGTGCCTCGCACTGGCTGCCGGAGGAGCGTCCGGACGCCGTCGCCGAGGCCGTGCTCGCCTGGGTGCGGGAGCACGCCTGAGCATGGCCGTCATCAGGGACCCGCTGCGCGGACGCGTGCGGCCGGAGGCGGCCTCGCACCCGGACGAGGAGATCATCGCGCGGCTGCTGCGCGTGGGCGCGGAGCACACGGTCGCGCTCGCCGGCGCCGGCCTCAGCACGGACTCCGGCATCCCCGACTATCGCGGGCCCACGGCCTCGCCGCGCTCGCCCATGACCTATCAGGCGTTCCTGGCCGGGCCCCTGCAGCGCTCACGGTACTGGGCGCGCAGCTGGGTGGGCTGGGACCGGATCGACTGGGCGCGCCCCAACGCCGGGCACAGGGCGCTGGCCGGTCTGGGACTGCGCGGTCTCCTCACCCAGAACGTGGACGGCCTCGACCGCCTCGCCGGCACGGAGCCGGTGATCGAGCTCCACGGCAGGCTGGACCGGGTGATCTGCCTGGACTGCCGCGAGCGGTACTCGCGCCAGTGGATGCAGGACGAGCTCACGCGGCTCAACCCGGACTTCCTCGACCGGATCCAGGTGGACCCGCATGAGATCGAGGCGGCACCGGACGGGGACGCGGAGCTCGAGGAGACGCGCGGCTTCCGCGTGGTCGACTGCCCCCGCTGCGGCGGGCTGCTCAAGCCGGACCTCGTGTTCTTCGGCGAATCGGTGGACAGGGACCTCGTCGCCCGGGCGCAGGCGATGGTCGCCGAGGCCCGCGCCCTCGTGGTCCTCGGCAGCTCACTGGCCGTGCTGAGCGGGCTGCGGTTCGTGCGGCAGGCGGCGAAGCAGGGTGCGCTCGTCGTCATCGACACCGACGGCCCCACCCGCGGCGACGAGCTCGCAGATATGCGCTCGCTGTCCGGCACCTCGGAATTCCTCGCGGCTTGGCACGAAGCAGCGGGTCGGCCTCGACTTGCACACGCCCGTGATGCAGGCTTGGAGCATGACGCACCTCGCACGCGAAGAACGTCTTCGGCTGGCCTCGCTCCTTCGGACAGTGGGACCTGACGCTCCCACCCTGTGCGAAGGCTGGAAGACACGTGATCTCGCCGTCCATCTGGTCATGCGCGACCGCGACCTGCCCGCCATGGCGGGGGAGCACCTCAAGCTGTTCGCGAAGCGCCACGAGCGCGTGGACCAGGTGCTGCGGGACACCCCCTGGCCGGAGCTCATCGGCAAGATCGCCTCCGGGCCCACCGTCTGGAACCCCAGCTCGTGGGGCATCGGCGTGGACTCGCTCATGAACACCGCGGAGTTCCTCATCCACCATGAGGACGTCCGCCGTGCCCAGCCCGGCTGGCGGCCGCGGCAGCTGGGCACCGAGGTCCAGAAGGACATGCTCCCGATGGTCCGCAGCCTCGCGCTCGCCTACGCGCTCCGCCGCGGCATCCACCTCGTGCTGCAGCCGCGGGGGTTCGACGAGATCCGCGCCGGCCGCACCAACAGGCCCACCGTGACCGTCTCCGGCCTGCCGGTGGAGCTGCTGCTCTACCTCTTCGGCCGGGAATCCCGTGCGGATGTGGAGGTGAAGGAGACGGATCCGCTGACCACGGACGACGACGCCCACGTGGAAGGGGCCACGACGGCGGAGATCGCGATCGTCGAGGAGGACCTGGGACAGGACGCGGAGGGCAAGCAGTGGCCGTCCTTCCTCTCCGGTCCCGGTGCCGGCAGGAAGGGGCCGCGCCGAGGGCCCGTCGTCACTCCGCCGGAGGGCTGAGCGGCTTCCGCTGGCTTTCCGCTGGCCTTCCGCCCATGTCTCACTCCACGTCGGTGAATGGCCCATTCGTCGACGTGGAGTGAGACATGAGCGGACGCTCTGCCCGGAGCTCGCCGTCCGTCATGGTGAGCGTCCGGTCGAACAGCGGCAGGAACTCCACATCGTGAGTGACCAGCAGGGTCGCCGTGCCCAGGGTGCGCGTGACCTCCAGGAGGAGTTCGACGATCTCCCGGCTCCGCGCGCTGTCCAGCGCCGAGGTGGGCTCGTCGACGATCAGCACGTCCGGTTCGCACATGAGCGCGCGGGCGATGTTCACTCGCTGCTGCTGACCTCCGGAGAGCGCATGCGGGCGGGCGCGGCGGTGGTCGGCCAGCCCCACGAGCTCCAGCAGCTCCTCCGCCCGGGTCCGGCGTGCGCGCCGTCCGGCTCCCCGTCCGCGCTCGCGGCCGTCCTCCTGTGAGCTTCTGCTTCCGCAGCCGCGTCCGAGCCCGTTTCCGCGCCCGTGCCGCTCTCCGCTTTCGCCGTTGCGCTCGCTGTTGCGATTGTGCCGCTCTTCGCCGCTGCGCCCGTGCCTGGCTCTGCCGTCCGCCCCCGAGGCCGGGGTCAGTTCCGCCATGACCCTCACCTGCTCCGCCGCGGTGAGGGAGGGCAGGAGGTTCGCCTGCTGGAAGACGATCCCCACCTTCTCCCTGCGCAGTGCGGCGGTCTCCGCCGGTGAGAGCCCGGTGGTCCGGATGCCGGCGATGCTCACGCTGCCGGAGTCCGGAGTGACGAGTGTGGACGCGAGCGCCAGCAGGCTCGACTTCCCGGAGCCGGAGGGCCCGGTGACCCCGGTGATGGTGCCGGAGGGCACCGTGAGCGAGGCGCGGTGCACGGCTGTCACGCGGGAGGCGCCGTCGGGGAAGGTGAGGGTGACGTCTGAGAGTGCGAGCATGAGGGCTCCTTGGATGAGGGGAGGAAGGACTCAGGGGCGCCTGTTGCGGGCAGGTGCCGTGGACGGCCGGGCGGATGCCGGGGACGGCCGCGCCCCCGCGTGGGGTTGCCGGCCGCGCAGCCGTGCTGAACTACCGGGCGCTGCCCAGCGCGGTGAGGGGATCGACGCGGGTGACCTGTCGCAGCGCGAACGCCGCGCCCGCGGCTCCCAGGACGACCATGAGCGCGGCCGGCAGCGCGGTCGTGTACCAGGTGACGACGAAGGGCACCGCAGTGCTGATCACCGTGCCGAGGGCCGCAGTGATGCCGATCCCTGTGAGCACACCGGCGACAAGCACCACGAGCGACTGCCCGAGAGCGTCCCTCAGCAGCGCGGAGGCGGGCGCTCCGAGGGCGCGCAGCACCGCCACGTCGGCCTGACGCTGCATCGTCCAGACGGTGAAGAAGGCGCCGATCACCAGCGCGGAGATGCCGAAGAGCATTCCGGCCATCATCAGCAGCGAGCCGATCTCCGACCGGAACGAGCTGATTGCCAGCAGAGCATTCAGCGGCGTGACGGCCTGGGTCCCGGTGGTTCGCTCCAGGTCCTCGATCCCGTCCTCGGCTGTGGCCCCGCCTTCCGCCGCCGTCGCCGAGCCGATCACCAGAGCGGTCGCCGCGGTCTCTGGCTGCCCCAGGCGCAGCTGCATCTCCTGCCAGTCCTCGAGGGTGAGATAGACGGCGGGAGTGTGCGCGTACCAGCGCTCCTCGTCCATGACGGTGACGCGGAGGTCGAGGCCCAGCACGGTGATCGTGTCGCCGTCGGAGGCGCTCAGGTCCTCGGCGGCGCCGGAGCTGAGGACGGCGCGGCCGCTGCCCGCGGGGGAGTCCGCGGTGCCGCCCAGCAGGGCCACGGAGCTGCCGGTCTCCCCGTGTTCGGCGGCGAACTGGGTGATGCCCACCGCCCGCACCCCGGACACGGCGCGGGCGTCCTCCCACGTGCGGACCTCATCCGCGCTGATCCGGGACTCGGAGAAGGAGGCGGGTTCCGCCTCGGCGGCGTCGCCGTCCGCGCCCGAGGCCGTTCCGGCGAGCACGATCCGTTCTCCGCCCAGTGCCTGCACGGCGGAGATGTTCTGCTGGGCGAGACCGCCCGTGAGCCCGGCCAGCAGTCCGATGAGGAGGGTGATGAGCAGGACCACGGCCGTGATGAGGGCGAAGCGGCCGCGGGCGAACCGCATGTCTCTCCAGGCGATGAACAAGGGAGCTCCTTCTGAGTGGTGCTGTCTCCGTGTGATGCCGTCGCAGTGCTGCGCCTCCGGCGTTGCGCTTCCGGCTCTGCGCCGTCGGCTCTGTGCGATGCGGTCGGGGCGAGGTGCGATGACACCATCCAGCTTCGTCGCCGGGCGGTGCCGGCACATCGGAGAGGGGATGGGTTCCCGGGCGCCGAGAGGCGGAGGCGCAGTCGTACTTTCGATGGATCTCCACGGCGTATCGCGGTCCTGCGGGGTGATCCCGCACCGCGACGCGGTGCAGCCCGCTAGCGTGGAGGAATGGTCTCCCCTCTCCGTTCCGGCAGGCGCAGCCGCGTCACGACCGGCGCGCGCAGTCAGTTCCTGCACGGCACTCCGCCCGAGGCGCTGCATGCGGAGAGTGCGTCGCCGCACGCTGCCGGAGCACTCGCCCCGATCTTCGCGACGATGAGCGCAGGACTGCACCTGCTCGTCGCGGGTCTGGGCGTGCTCGTGGTGGTGCGCGCTCTGGAGGGGGACGCGGTGAGCCCCGGAGCGGCCGTCGTCCTCACCTGCCTCTTCGAAGCCCTCTACTTCGCGGGGGTGCCGCTGCGTGCGCGGTTCGAGCGACGGGCCGCGGACCCCCGGGGAACACGGGGCATGCGAGCCGGGCTCCTGTGGCTGAGCGGTCTCGCAGTGCTGTGGGCGGTCCTCGTCGCGCTCGCCGCGGACGCGGCGTTCCTCGTGTTCCCGCTCTTCTTCCTCTGCCTCCACCTGCTGCCGGGCGGGTGGGGCCCGGTCGCCGTCCTCGTCTCCGCGCTCGTCTCCGTGGGCGCGCTCGCCGCCCACCGCGGTCTCACGGTGGGCGGCGTGACCGGACCGCTGGTGGGAGCCGCCGCCGCGATCGTGATCGGGCTGGGGTACCGGGCGCTGTTCCGGGAGGTGCACGAACGCCAGCGGCTGCTGGACGAGCTGCTGGCAGCGCAGTCGCAGCTGGCGGAATCGCAGCGCCGCTCCGGCATCGAGGCCGAGCGGACGCGCATGGCGGCGGAGCTCCACGACACCGTGGCTCAGGGCCTCTCCAGCATCCGCCTCCTGCTCAGTGCCGCGGAACGGCGCATGGACGTGGCAGCGGCACCGCATGCGGCCGCGGCTCAGGCCGGGACTCAGGAGGAGGCGCGGCCTGCGCCCCCGTCCGGGGACGGGTCTGAGCCGCGGCCCGAGCTCCGGCCCGAGTCCCGGCCCGATCCTCGGCCCGAGTCCCGATCCGCCGCTCCGGGCAGGGAGGAGATCGCACTCGCCAAGCAGACCGCGGCGGAGTCGCTCGCCGAGACCCGCGCCTTCATCCGTGCACTGGCCTCGCCGGCACTCGCGGTGCGTGCGCTGCCTGCCGCGCTGGAACGGCTCTGCGCCTCGGCGGATGCGACGGCACGCGCACAGGTGCTCTTCCGCACGGACGGCACCCCGCGGGAGCTGGCCCGTGCGGCTGAGACGACTCTGCTGCGCATCGTGCAGGGAGCACTGGGCAACGCCGTCGCACACGCGGAGGCCGCACGCATCGTCGTCACCCTCACCTATCTGTCACGTGGGGCTGCCGTGGACGTCGTCGATGACGGCATCGGCTTCGACCCGGCCGCGGTGCGCGTCCCGGCGGAGAGCGGTTCCTTCGGTCTGGGCATGATGCGGCAGCGCGCCGAGGAGGCCGGGGGCCGGCTGGAGGTGGAGTCGCGTCCGGGTGCGGGCACCGCCGTGAGCGCTGTGTTCGAGGACATGCCCACGACGGAGGCGGACGGGGCTGCGACGGAAGCGGGCGAGGGCGCAGCGGAGGCGGGCGAGGTCGCGGCAGGAGCCTGCGACCGCACCGCCCGTCCCACTGACGGGAGGAGGAGCGCATGAGCGTGAGAGTTCTGATCTGCGACGACCACCCGGTCGTGCGTGCCGGCATCGTCGCGCTGCTGGCCACGGCGGATCACATCGAGGTGGTGGGGCAGGCCGGTGGCGGCGAGGAGATCGTCCGCATGGCCGCCGAGGTCCCGGCCGACCTCGTACTCATGGACCTGCAGCTGGGGAACGCTCCCGGTGCCGTCCACGGGCCCGAGGCCACCCGCAGGATCCGTGCCGCTGCCGGTGCGCCCCACGTCCTCGTCCTCACCAACTACGACAGCGATGCGGATGTGGTGGCCGCCGTGGAGGCCGGTGCCGCGGGGTACCTCCTCAAGGATGCTCCCCCGGAGGAGCTGCTGGCCGCCGTGCGACGGGCGGCTGCGGGGGAGACCGCGCTCGCCCCGGAGGTGGGGTCCAAGCTCCTCGCCCGGATGCGTGCTCCGGAGACATCGCTCAGCCAGCGCGAGCTGGAGGTGCTGGACGCGGTCGCAGAGGGCCTGGCGAACGCGCAGATCGCCGCGCGGCTCTTCGTCTCGACCTCGACGGTGAAGACCCACCTGGTCCACATCTTCGAGAAGCTGGGAGCCCGCTCGCGCACGGACGCGCTGGCGAAGGCACGGGCGGCCGGCCTCATCCGCGGGTGAGGCCGTGTGCGCCTCGCGCTTGGCCGGCCGATCTCTGCCCGGCCGGTGACCGCGCCGGGGGAACGGGCAGATGCGCCGGCGGGCCGAGCCGCCGTACATCGGCGCAGAGAGAAGCCCGGGGGTGCCGGTGTGCGGCGCCCCCGGGCATGCTGCCTTCTCAGGCCGGGGTCAGCGGTCCTCGCCGGCGTCCTTGGCCCCGCCGATCAGCCCCTCGGCCTTGGCCTTGAGCCCCTCGGCGCCCTCCCTGAGCGAATCCGCGGCGTCGCCGGCCTTCTCGCGGACGGAGTCGGCGGCCTGACGGATGCCGGACTCGGTGCGGTCGCGCACGCCCTCGCCCTGCAGATCCGCGTCACCGGTCTTGTCGCCGATGAACTCCTTGGCCTTGCCGGTGGCTTCCTGTGCCTTGTTCCGGATGTCGTCTCCGATGCCCATGGGGCCTCCCTTCGTCCGGTGCGCATCCTCTGATGCGCGCGCAGCCTCCACGCTAGCGGCGAAGGCGGGCGAGGGGAACCGGCCTTGACGAACTCACGCCGCGCTGTCATCCGCGTCTCATTCCACGTCGCCGATCCGCCGGGGCGGCGACGTGGAACGAGACATGAGCGGCCGCTCTGCTCATGCTGAGGCACTGAGCCTGTCCGGAGCCGGACCGGCCCCTCAGCGACCGCCCGCTATGGCCTCGGCGACCGCCGCACCCAGCGCCGCGGTGGTGCCGCGGCCTCCCATGTCCGGGGTGAGCACCTCCGCGTCCCCACCGGCCAGCACGGCCTCGAAGGCGGCCTGGACGGCAGCGGCGGCCTCGGCCTCGCCCAGGTGATCGAGCATGAGCGCGCCGGACCAGATCTGGCCGACCGGATTGGCGATCCCCCTGCCCGCGATGTCCGGCGCGGAGCCGTGCACGGGCTCGAAGAGCGAGGGGAACGCACCCTCCGGGTTGATGTTGGCGCTGGGTGCGATGCCGATCGTGCCGGTGCAGGCCGGCCCCAGGTCGGAGAGGATGTCGCCGAACAGGTTCGACGCCACGACCACGTCGAACCAGTCCGGGTGCATGACGAAGTTGGCCGTGAGGATGTCGATGTGGTACTGGTCGACCTCCACCTCCGGGTAGGACTCCGCCATCGCGGCGACGCGCTCGTCCCAGTAGGGCATGGTGATGGCGATGCCGTTGGACTTGGTCGCGGAGGTGAGGTGCCTGCGCTGCGGCCGTCCGGTGCTGCCGGGCCCGCCGCTGCGCCGGTCCGCGAGCTCGAAGGCGTACCGCAGCACGCGGTCCACGCCGGTGCGGGTCATGACGGTCTCCTGGATGACCGTCTCCCGGTCCGTGCCCTCGAACATCTTCCCGCCCACGGAGGAGTACTCGCCCTCGGTGTTCTCGCGGACCACGAAGAAGTCGACGTCGCCGGGCCTCCGGCCGGCCAGCGGGGAGGGCACCCCTGCGAGCAGCTTCACCGGGCGCAGGTTCACGTACTGGTCGAAGTGGCGGCGGAACTGCAGCAGTGAGCCCCACAGGGAGACGTGGTCGGGCACGACGTCCGGCCAGCCCACCGCACCGAAGAAGATGGCGTCGAAGCCGCTGAGCGTGTCCTTCCAGTCGTCGGGGAGCATCGCCCCGTGCGCCTGCCAGTAGCCAGCCGAGGCCCAGTCGAACTCCTCGATCTCGAGCCGGAACCCGAACCGGTCCGCGGCGGCGCGCAGCGCGCGCAGGCCCTCCGGCATGACTTCCGTGCCGATCCCGTCGCCGGCGATGACCGCGATCCGGTAGGTGCGGTCCGCTGCCCTGGACGCCGGTGCTGCAGCGCTCTCTGTCATGGGGCTCCCTGTCATCTGGTCCTCATCCTCGGTTCTCGTGGGGTGGTGTGGTCGGGTGTGTGCCGTTCGCGTCTCACTCTGCATCGTTCCGCGGGCGGATTCTCGATGCGGGGTGAGACACGAGGGAGCGAGGGTCTATGCGGGCGAATCGTCCTCGCCGGGCCTCTGTTCCCCGGTCGGGTCCTCGCCGGACTGTTCGGCCCTGTACCTGCGGCGCTCCTCCTCGAGCAGGCGCTGGTCCTGCATCTCCTCGTAGCGTCTGCGGGTGGCGGCGCCGATGCGGGCCTCGGGATTCCGCACCGCCCGTACGATCAGCCAGCCGCCCAGTGCGAAGCACACCGCGAACGCCGCGACGATGACGAAGAAGACGAGGATCTGCGGTTCCTGCATGACTGCTCACCTCATCTCTTCTCGATCCGCCGCCGGTCGAACCAGTTGGCGTGGCGGACGGTGAGCGATCCCATCCCCATCTTCCCGCTCAGCCGGATGCGCGGCCGGCCGGGCTGCGGCAGTTCGCTCACCCTGCTGGTGACGGATCCCCACGACTTGCTGACCCCGTTGACGTCTGCGCCCCAGCCCTCCGGGACGACGATGACGAGCGTGCCCATGTCCCCGGAGACCTCGACGGAGATCTCCTGCGGCACCTGCGCCACCTCGAGGAAGTTCAGCTCGATGGTCCCCATCCCGGACTCCACGCGCAGATACGGCGGCACCCGCCAGTTGCCCCGGCGGTACTCCGTGTCCCACCCGCCCTTGAGGACGAGCGGGTCGTGCGGCTCCCAGCCGGGCTCGCCCTGGTAGGTGGGCACCAGAGGGCCTCCGCCCCCTGCCGGCACCACCGCGCCCGAGGCCGTCCCCGGTGCGGAGGGCCCCTCCACCGCGGCCGAGGGGCGGGGGACGGGCAGATCCTCGACGAGCGGGTCCAGGTCCGCGTAGGTCTTCGCCGCGGCGGCCAGCTCCATCCGCTCCGTGAGCTCCTCCACCGTCAGCCGGCCCTCTCCGGCGGCGGCGCTGAGCTGTTCGATCACGGCGTCGCGCTCGGCGTGTCCGATCCGCAGGCGGCGGGCCGGGATGTCGGGTTCCATGAGCGTCCTTACCTGTCTGTGCCTGATGCGTGGTGCCTGGTGCGTGGAGTCCCGGGCGGTGCCTCGCGCCGCCGGGCCCGCGGGTCCGTGCCTCCGCCGCCGGGGTGAAGCGGCGCGGCCGAGGGACACGTGTGTGCGATCGCACGGGGGCGGGGCACCGGCTCCGTGTTCTGTGTCCGTGCCTGACTATAGGCTGGGGGACGTGTCCACCGCACTGTACAGACGCTACCGCCCGGAGACCTTCGCAGAGGTCATCGGCCAGGAGCACGTGACCCGTCCGCTCTCCGCTGCGATCGATAGCGGGCGCATCAACCATGCCTATCTCTTCTCCGGCCCGCGCGGCTGCGGGAAGACCACGAGCGCCCGCATCCTCGCCCGCTGCCTCAACTGCGCGGAGGGGCCCACCTCCACGCCGTGCGGTCAGTGCCCCAGCTGCCGGGACCTGGCCAACGGCGGCCCCGGCTCGCTGGACGTCGTGGAGATCGACGCGGCCAGCCACAACGGCGTGGACGACGCCCGGGACCTCCGGGAGCGTGCCGTGTACGCCCCTGCGCGCGACCGCTACAAGGTCTTCATCCTCGATGAGGCCCACATGGTCACGGCGCAGGGCTTCAACGCCCTCCTCAAGCTCGTCGAGGAGCCGCCTCCGCACGTGAAGTTCGTCTTCGCGACCACGGAGCCGGAGAAGGTGATCGGCACCATCCGGTCCCGCACGCACCACTACCCGTTCCGGCTGGTGCCTCCGGAGGTGCTCACGCATCACCTCGAGGACCTGTGCGAGCGCGAATCCGTGCCCGTGGGCAGGGGCGTGCTGCCGCTCGTGGTGCGTGCGGGCGGCGGATCCGTCCGTGACACCCTGTCCGTGCTGGATCAGCTCATGGCCGGTTCGGACGCAGGCGGGATCGACTATGCCACGGCGGTGGCGCTGCTGGGCTACACGGATGATTCGCTGCTGGGAGACATCGTGGACGCCTTCTCCGCCGGCGACGGCGGGGGAGTGTTCCGCGTGGTGGAGCGCGTGGTGGAGTCCGGGCACGATCCGCGCCGGTTCGTCGAGGATCTGCTGGAGCGCTTCCGCGATCTCTTCGTCATCGCCGCCGCCCCGGACTCCGCGCAGGCGTTCCTGCCGGAGGTGCCCGCGGACCGCCTCGAGCGGCTCATGGTGCAGGCGCGTGCCTACGGCCCGGCGGAGCTCTCACGTGCGGCGGATCTGCTCAACGTCGGCCTCTCCGAGATGTCCGGGGCGACCTCGCCGCGGCTGCAGCTGGAGCTCATCTGCGCACGCATCCTCCTTCCCGCCGCAGAGGACTCCCGCCGTTCCGTGCTCTCCCGTGTGGAGCGGCTGGAACGGCGCGTGGGGATGAGTCAGTCCGGTCGCGTGCCGGAGGGGGCTGCTCCGCTGCCGGCACAGGCAGCCGCGCCCGAGGCCCCCGGGGTCACCGCCGGTACCCGTCCGGGTGCGGGTGACGCAGGGGTGAGCGCTCCTGGCGCGGGTGTTCCTGGCGCGGATCCTCAGGTCTCCGGCGGTGCAGGGGCGGACGGTCCCGGCGCGGGGGCAGCGGCGGGAACGCCGCAGGGCAGTGCCCCGCAGGGTGGTGCTTCGCAGGGCACAGGCGCCGGCGCCGCAGCACTCAGTGGGCGACCGTCCGGTGCAGGCAGCGCCGGTGGGGCCGGGATGGGCGGTGACCGCGGCACTGGTGCCGAGGACCCGTTCGCCGGTATGGCGGATGCGGTGGCGTCCGCCCGCTCGGTGCTGGGCGATGAGCCCGGGCGCGCTCCGAGCGCGCAGCGCCCTGGGGCCCCGGTGCCTTCGCAGGAGCCCGCGCAGGCGGACGAACGGCCGGAGCAGGCTTCCGCCCAGCAGACTGCTGGCGCAGAGATGCAGTCCTCTGCCGAGGCCCGGAACGCGGGGCCCCAGCAGATGCCGGTTCGTCCGGGCGGATCTGCGGGCCAGGGCGAAGCTGTGCGCCTGGACGGACCTACCGGCCAAGACGGATCTGTGCGTCAGGACGGACCGGTGCGCCAGGATGCTCCGGCACCGGAGGGCGGTGCCGTCCGAGGGAACCCGCCGGAGCAGGCTCGGCGCGGCCAGCACCCCGGTCAGATCTCGCAGCCGGGGCAGCCTCAGACATCGGTGACGGCCCAGACGCATGAGGGAGCACCCGCCGACGGCGGCGCACCGACGCCGGCGCAGTCTCCGGCAGCGCAGGCGCAGGCTCCGGAGGCACAGGCTCCGGCGGCGCAGACCTCGCCGACGGGTTCAGCTCCGGTGCATTCCTCCGCCCCCGCAGAGCCGGCTGGCGTGCAGAGCGCGGGTGCGCCGGCCACAGACGGCCCGGCCACGGGAGTCGGTGCGGAGATCGATGCCATCCGGCGAGGCTGGCCGGATGTCCTCTCCCGCCTGCAGCAGCTCCGCCGCCTGTCACACGCCATCGTGAGCGCGAACGCGTTCCCGCAGCGCTTCGCCGACGGTGTGCTCTACCTGGCGTTCAACAACCCGGGCTCCGTGCAGGGCTTCCAGCGAGGACCGCACGCGCAGTTCGTGTCCTCGGCGCTGGAGGACTCGCTCGGCATCCGTGCCCAGGTGCAGGTGGGCGACGACAATGCCGGTCCCATCCCGCCCGTCGGCGGAACGAGCGGCCCCGGCGCTCCGAGCGGCCCCGGCGGTCCTGGCGCTCCGAGCGGCCCCGGCGGTGCTGGCAGCTCAGGCGCTCCGGGCAACGCGGGCGGTCCCGGTTCCTCGAGCGGCCCGGGAGCCTACGGCGCTCCGGACCTCTCCGCGCCCGCGGACGGTTCCGCAGGCTTCGACGGTCCCGCTGCCGGTGGGCGCCCCGGCGGCGCAGCCTCCGGCAGCGCCGCTCAGCGCACGTCTCCTCGTCAGCCCACGCAGGAAGAGATGGATCGGGTCGTCGGCCCCCGTGAGGCGGACAGGGCGCCCGTCGACCACGAGCGGTTCTGGCAGACCGACGACGCCTCGCAGGCTCACCACGGCGGCCGGGAAGCCGCCGGCGACCAGGAGGCGGACAGTCCGGCGCCGCTGAGCGGTGGAGCAGGTGAGAGCACGGTCCCGGCCGTCGCCTCGGCTCCTGCCGCCGCCTTCGCACCCGCATCCGGGTACGCGGCTGCCTCCGAGCCCCTCGTCACCTCCGCAGAGACGGCGGAACCGGATCCCTGGGCTCCTGCGCCCGGGATCGAGAGCTGGCAGCCGGATCCGTCCGTCTCCGGGGAGAACGGGGAGAAGCACCCGGACGGTTCTGGACCTCTCGCGGATGCACCGGAACGGCCTCCGGCGGATGCAGGTGCCTCGGACCGGGAGCCGGAACGAGGCTCGTCCCACGCTCCCACACCGCGGTCCGCCGTGGCGGAGGACGAGGTACGGCAGCCTTCCCCGGAGGCCGCACCGGCTGTGCGGGAGCCCGTGGGTCCGGCAGCCGGTGAGGCGGAGAGCGATCCGTTGCAGGAGACCGCGGCCGGGGACGGTGCGGTGGACCTCGGCGCCGTCGTCGTACCTCCGCCGGTGGACCTCGAACCCGGCGGTCATGCAGAGGAGGCCGCACAGCCGCGTTCCGCGGTGGAGGACTTCGCGCCGGGTGAGCCTCCCTACGACCCGGAGTACGACGGCTACCGGCCGTACGAGGACGTGCAGTCCTTCGCGGACTATCCGACCCCCACAGGAGAGCGGGACAGGGGAGACCGGGCTGCGGCCCCGCACCCCTCGGATCAGGAGGAGCCCGGCCCGCAGCAGAACTCCGGCGGCACAGGACCGGCGGCAGCGTCCGGCGGTGGGAACAGCGGCGGCAGCCTGGACTTCCTGGGCGCCTACGCGGACGTGTCCATCGCCTTCACCGACAATCCGGGTCTCTCCGGCGCGTCCGAGCAGTCGGCCTCCGGGCAGTCCGAGGCGGACGGGGGTCTGGGGAAGTACGCTCATCTCGCACAGCGGCACAGCTCAGACGCCTCCGGCAGCGGCCCGAGCTTCGCGCCGGAACCGGTGGTGGAGGAGCACGTCCCTGACCCTGTGGAGAACTACGCGGACTACGACACCGCGGGCGACGCGGACCTGGACACGGCGGTGGAGGTCGGCCCCGCGGTGGTCGAACGGCTGCTGGATGCCAAGATCATCGAGGAGATCCACGAATGAGCCTGCTCTACGAAGGCGCGCTGCAGGACCTGGTCGAGGAGTTCGGCCGGCTGCCGGGCATCGGCCCCAAGTCCGCGCAGCGCATGGCCTTCTACATCCTCCAGTCCGATGCCGCGGACGTGGAGGCCCTCGCCACTGCGCTGCGCGAGGTCAAGCGCCGTGTGCACTTCTGCACGATCTGCGGCAACGTCGCGGAGGACGAGAAGTGCGTCATCTGCAAGGACGAACGCAGGGACAGGACGATCATCTGCGTCGTGGAGGAGCCCAAGGATGTGGTGGCGGTGGAGCGGACGCGGGAGTTCCGCGGCCTGTACCACGTGCTCGGAGGCTCGATCGATCCGATGGCCGGGATCGGCCCGGACGATCTGCGGATCAAGGATCTGCTGCCGCGCCTGCAGTCCGGCGAGGTCACCGAGGTGGTCATCGCGACGGACCCCAATCTCGAGGGCGAGGCGACCGCGACCTACCTCGTCCGCCTGCTCAGCAGCGTGGGACTGACCGTCACCCGGCTGGCCTCGGGGCTGCCGGTGGGCGGTGACCTCGAGTACGCGGACGAGGTCACCCTGGGGCGTGCCTTCGAAGGCCGCCGCATCGCGGTCTGAGCGGCTCAACCGGGCCCTGAGCGTCCGTCACTCCGCACACCCCTCGTCTGCACCCCTTGACTCCTTATCGTTTATCGGCAAACATGTTGTTTATCGATATATCGAAGAACGATAAGCGCAGGCCCGTGAGGCGTACGGTCTTCCGGGCCTGGGCCCAGGCATGAATCGCAGAGGAGTGATCGGAATGAACGCCGCCGACGAGGCCGGGACCACCGCGGCACCCGGGAGGAAGCGCCGCACCGGCAGCGAGGTCTTCCTCGTCTTCCCGCTCATCGCCCTCCTCAACTTCGCCGCCTCGCCTCTGTTCAGCATCTGGCTGTCGAAGACTGTGCCGGTGTCGCTCGACTTCTCCGAGCGGATCGAGGTGGAGCTGGCCGGCAGCCCGCTGTACGTCGAAGGTCTCTCGACGCTCACCGTTCCCGTCGAGGAGCTCAGCAGCTGGGCGGTGGGCCAGTTCATCGCCGCCAAGGTCGTCTGGATCGTCGGACTCTTCGTCGCCACCTGGTTCGCCGCTCGCGCGGTCTCGGAGCTGACGAAGGGGCAGCAGTTCTCGGACAGGATGTCCCGGAGTCTGGCGGGGCTGTCGTGGACCCTCGTCGCCGTGGGCCCGCTGTATGCGCTCGCACAGGTGCCCGCGGACAACCTCGTCATCCGCGATCTGGGTCTGCGCGACATGGGCGTGGACAACGGCGTGACCATGATGCTCGTCTACCTCTGGCTGGGCGGTGCCATCCTCGTCGAGATCCTGCGGCGTGCGGTCAAGCGCGGCCGTGCTGTCCAGGACGAGCTGGACGGTCTGATCTGATGAGCGAGATGCTTCCCGGGGCAGGGGGCTCGAACGATTCCTCGCTGCGAGTGGTCTGCCATCTGGACGCCGTGCTCGCCGCCAGGGGAATGACCCTCACAGAGCTGTCCAAGCAGGTCGACATCACGCTGGCGAACCTCTCCGTGCTGAAGAACAACAAGGCCAAGGCCGTCAGGTTCAGCACGCTCATCGCACTCTGCCGCGCGCTGCAGTGTCAGCCCGGAGACCTCTTCACGGTGCAGTGAGGGGAAGGGCCGCGAGCCTGAGGCATGGACGTGCTTCCGCCCCAGGCCCAGGCGGCCGGATGACGGGCCGCGCGGCGTGCGGCGGATCACGCCCCGTACAATGAACAGCGGCCCGGCGGCCCCGGCACGCCCCGCACGCGCGGGGACGTCCTGACCTCTCACGGTCGGGAGCGGGGCGGACGAGGATGCTCCGCACCTGCGGGATGTCCGAGTGCCGGGGCTCCTGAACGGGAGCCCCGACGTCGGCATGACAGCAGCGCCCGCGAGAGAAATGAGCTCATGAGTCTCGTTGTACAGAAGTTCGGAGGGTCCTCTGTCGCCGATGCCGAATCGGTGAAGAGGGTCGCGAAGCGCATCGTCTCCTACCGCGAGTCCGGTCACGACGTGGTCGTGGTCGTCTCCGCGATGGGCGATCAGACGGATGACCTCATCGACCTCGCCCAGCAGGTCTCGCCGGTGCCGCCCCCGCGAGAACTGGACATGCTCCTCACCGCGGGAGAACGGATCTCGATGGCCGTCCTCGCCATGGCGATCGCGAACCTCGGCTTCGAGGCGCAGTCGTTCACCGGCTCACAGGCCGGTGTCATCACGGACGAGTCGCACGGTCGCGCGCGGATCATCGACGTCACCCCGGGACGCATCCGCTCCGCCCTCGACGACGGCAACATCGCGATCGTCGCCGGTTTCCAGGGCGTGAGCCAGACCGCCAAGAACATCACGACGCTCGGCCGCGGCGGCTCGGACACCACCGCCGTCGCACTCGCCGCAGCGCTGAATGCCGACGTCTGCGAGATCTACTCCGATGTGGACGGCGTCTTCACCGCCGATCCCCGGATCGTGCCCTCGGCGCGCAAGATCGACCGGATCGGCTACGAGGAGATGATGGAGATGGCCGCCTCGGGCGCCAAGATCCTCATGCTCCGCTGCGTGGAGTACGCCCGCCGCTCCGGCGTGCCCATCCACGTCCGCTCGTCCTTCTCCCAGCACACCGGCACGTGGGTCACGGACGCAGAGATCCCCGAGCCCTTCAGGACAGAAACGCTCAAGGAGTCCCCAGTGGAACAGCCCATCATCTCCGGAGTCGCGCACGACCGCTCCGAGGCCAAGCTCACCATCGTCGGGGTCCCGGACGTCCCCGGCAAGGCGGCGGAGATCTTCAACCTCGTCGCGGAGCAGGAGATCAACATCGACATGATCGTGCAGAACATCTCCACGCGTGATCCCGGCCGGACGGACATCTCCTTCACGCTGCCCATGACGGACGGCGGCAAGGCGATCGAGGCGCTGGAGGCCCGCAAGGACACCATCGGCTTCGACCACCTCCGCTACGACGACCAGATCGGCAAGCTGTCCGTGGTGGGCGACGGCATGCGCTCCCACCCGGGCGTCACCGCGACCCTGTTCAAGGCGCTCAGCGACGAGGAGGTCAACATCGACATGATCTCCACCTCGGAGATCCGCATCAGCGTGGTGACCCGCAGCGAGAACCTGGACCGGGCGGTCCGCGCGGCGCACAGGGCCTACGGGCTGGATTCCACGGAGGAAGAGGCAGTGGTCTACGGAGGGACCGGACGATGAGCGCACGCAGCACCGGCACCGCACAGCAGGGCGTGCACCTCGGCGTCGTCGGCGCCACCGGCCAGGTGGGCGGCGTCATGCGTACCCTGCTGGAGGCCGACCCCGGCTTCCCGATAGCCTCGATCCGCTTCTTCGCCTCGGCGCGTTCCGCCGGCACCACCCTCCCGTTCCGCGGTGAGGACATCACGGTCGAGGACACCGCCGTCGCGGATCCCGCCGGGCTGGACATCGCACTGTTCTCCGCGGGCGGGGCCACCTCGCGTGCACAGGCGGAGCGCTTCGCCGCTGCCGGGGTCGTCGTCATCGACAACTCCTCGGCCTGGCGCGGCGATCCGGACGTGCCGCTCGTGGTGAGCGAGGTGAATCCGGAGGCGCTGCGGAACCTGCCCAAGGGCATCATCGCGAATCCCAACTGCACCACCATGGCCGCGATGCCCCCGCTGAAGGCGCTCCACGACGCCGCCGGCCTCGAGCGGCTCAAGGTCGCCACCTACCAGGCGGTCTCCGGCTCCGGCCTCGCCGGTGTGCGCGAGCTCTCCGGGCAGGCCGCCGCGGTGGTCGCGGACGCCGAGGCCCTGGTCACCGACGGTTCCGCCGTCGCCTTCCCGGAGCCCGCGGTCTACAGCGAGCCGATCGCGTTCAACGTCCTCGCGCACGCGGGGAACTTCGTGGACGACGGCGAAGGGGAGACGGACGAGGAGAAGAAGCTCCGCAACGAGTCCCGCAAGATTCTCGGCCTGCCGGAGCTGCTGGTGGCCGGCACCTGCGTGCGGGTGCCGGTGTTCACGGGGCACTCGCTGTCCATCCACGCGGAGTTCTCCCGTGACATCACGCCGGACGAGGCGCGTGAGATCCTCGCAGCGGCCCCCGGCGTGAGCCTCGACGAGGTGCCCACCCCGCTCAAGGCGGCCGGCCGGGACGCGAGCTTCGTGGGCCGCATCCGCCAGGACCAGTCCGTCCCCGGAGCCCGCGGTCTCGTGCTGTTCGTCTCCAACGACAACCTGCGCAAGGGCGCCGCGCTCAACACGGTGCAGCTGGCCGGGCTGGTCGCGGAGGCCAAGCTGGCCTGAGGGTCTGCTCCACGAAGGCTCGGGGCGCTCATGCAATTGCGTGACCGCCCCGAGCCTTCGTGCGTGCCCGCCGGGCGCGTGCACGAAGCCTCCGCCTGGGCGCGCAATTGCGTGTGCAGCCGGCGCTTTCGTGCACAGCCGTGAACGCATCGACATATCTGCATTAGTGCACATCGGTTCCGGGTCGTACTGTGAACGGCGTCCAGTCCACCCATCCGAAAGGGGCCCGGCATGCGCCGCCTGCCTGTCATCGCCACAGCTTCCCTCTCCGCGCTCGTCCTCGCCGGCTGCGGGACGGGTTCCGGGGATTCCGCGGAGGGCGGTGACGGCGTCACGGTGGTCACGTCCACCAACGTCTACGCCTCCCTCGCGCAGGCCGTGGCCGGAGACGCGGCGGAGGTCACCCCCATCATCTCCGATCCGGCGCAGGACCCCCACGAGTACGAGGCCACGGCGCATGACCAGCTCACGCTCTCCAAGGCGGACCTGGTGCTCATGAACGGCGGCGGCTACGACAGCTACATGACCACCATGCTCGAGGCGGTCGACGGCGAGCCGGAGGTCATCGACGCCGTGGGCATCTCCGGACTGCCCGGATCCGAGGACGCCTCCGAGGGTGCGCACGACCACGCACACGGTGACGAGGACGCGCACGCCGAGGACGAGGGCCACGACCACGCCGAGGGCGAGGGTCACGACCACGCCGAGGACGAGGAGGCCTCGGGCGCGGATGGGGACGGCCACGACCACGCGGACGGCGAGGCGGCCTCGGGCGCGGGTGAAGGCGACCACGCGGAGGACGGCCACGACCACGCTGAGGGCGACGACCACGCCGAGGGCACCGAGGCCGGCCACGAGGGCCACGACCACGGCGCCTTCAACGAGCACGTCTGGTACTCCGTGCCCACCATGGTGAAGGTGGTCGACGAGGTGGAGACGCACCTGAGCGAGCTCAGCCCGGAGGACGCGGACACCTTCGCTGCCAATGCGGAGACGGTGCGCGGCGAGCTCGACGGGCTCACCGGCCGCCTCGCGGAGATCAGGGACGCCCACGAGGGTGAGCGTGCTGCGGTCACGGAGCCCGTCGCGCTCTGGCTCTTCGAGGACATGGGGCTGGAGAACGCGGTGCCGGAGGAGTTCGTCTATGCGGTGGAGGCCGGATCGGACGTCTCGCCCATCGTGCTCCGCAATGCGACGGCCGCCCTGGAGGACGAGGACGTGAAGGTGCTGGCCTACAACACGCAGACCTCGGGCCCGGAGGCGGAGAGCCTCAAGGACAAGGCGGAGGAGCTGGACATCCCGGTGGTCGAACTCACCGAGACCGCGCCGGCGGATCAGTCGTACAGTGAGTGGATGTCCGCCAACATCGACGATCTGGAGCAGGCACTCTCGTGACAGACACCGGCGCACCCGTGCTCCGACTCGACGATGCGGAGCTGCGGTTCGGGGACCGGGTCGTCTGGCACCATCTCAGCCTCGCCGCCGAGGCGGGGGAGTTCATCGCCGTGTTGGGGCCCAACGGCACCGGCAAGACCTCGCTGCTCAAGGTGCTGCTGGGCCAGAACCGGCTGCACGCGGGCACTGCACGGGTCAACGGCCACCTGGCCCGTGCCGGTGACGACGACATCGGCTACATCCCCCAGCAGCGCGGACTCGACGGCTCCACGCCCATGCGCGGCCGCGATCTGGTCAGGATGGGGCTCGACGGTCACCGCTGGGGCCCCGGCCTGTTCAGCCGGAAGCGCCGGGAGCGTGTGGACGAGCTGCTCGAGGCCGTGGGCGCGCAGGAGTATGCGAACGCGCCTGCCGGCCTGCTCTCCGGCGGCGAGCTGCAGCGCCTCCGCGTCGCCCAGGCCCTCGTGGGCGAGCCCAGCCTCCTCCTCTGCGACGAACCGCTGCTCTCCCTCGACATGAACCACCAGAAGCGGGTGGCTGCGCTCATCGACGAGATGCGCCGGACGCGCGGCACCGCCGTCCTCTTCGTCACCCACGAGATCAACCCGATCCTGCCCTATGTGGACCGCGTGCTGTACCTGGCCGGGGGCCATTACAAGGTGGGCACGCCGGAGGAGGTCATCACCTCGGAGTCCCTCACCGAGCTGTTCGGCAGTCCCATCGAGGTGGTGGAGGTGGGCGACCGCCTCGTCATCGTGGGCGGCGACGACCACCCGCACCACCTGGAGCCGGAGCCCGCGGGCACGGACGGTCTCGGCCTCCTCAGCGGCCCGGGCGCGGCGAGCAGGGCGGCGATCTGACATGGACCTCCTCACTCAGTTCTTCACGTTCGAGGACTACGGCGAGCTGGTCGTGCTCCTGCGCAATTCGATCCTCGCCGCCGCGCTGCTGGGCGTGGTCGGCGGCCTCATGTCCGTCTTCGTCATGACGCGCGACATCGCCTTCGCCGTGCACGGCATCGCGGAGATGTCCTTCGCGGGAGCCGCGCTGTTCCTGCTGCTGGGCTTCGACGTGGTCAACGGGAGCTTCGTGGGCTCCGTCATCGCGGCTCTGCTCATCGCAGTGGGCGGGGTGAAGGACTCGCAGAAGAACGCGGTGATCGGCGTGCTCATGCCGTTCTGCCTGGGCCTGGGCATCCTGTTCCTGGCCCTCTACGACGGGCGCGCGGCGAGCAAGTTCGGTCTCCTCACGGGCCAGATCGTCGCGATCAGCTCCGATCAACTGCGGCTGCTCGTGGTGTGCTCGCTGGTGGTGCTCGCCGTGGTCGCGGTGGTCTGGCGCCCGCTCATGTTCTCCAGCCTGGACCCGGACGTCGCCCGCGCCCGAGGCGTCCCCGTGGGGGCGCTGCACATCGTCTTCATGCTCATGCTGGGTCTGGCGGTCGCGCTGTCCGTGCAGGTGGTGGGCGTCCTCCTCGTCCTCGCCCTCCTCATCACGCCGGCCGCGGCGGCCAGCCAGGTGACGGCCTCACCCGTGCTCACCCCGCTGCTGTCCGTGCTCTTCGCGGTGGTCTCCTCCGTGGGCGGGGTGCTCATCGCGCTGGGTTCGCCGGTGGTGCCCATCAGCCCCTTCGTCACGACCATCAGCTTCCTCATCTACCTGGTGTGCCGGATCGTGGGCAGACGCAGGATCACCCGTCATGTGCGCGCCCGCACCGCGCGCGAGGCCGACCTCCACGAGCACCCCGCCCTGGTGCGCTGACGGGAGGCCCTGACGCGGGAGGGCGTCGGCCTCGGCGAGGTGGGGGAGCACCTGCAGAGTTCAGTGAGGGGGCCGGCCTCGGCCGCCTGACATAATCAGGCGCATGTCTTCAGCCTCCTCTCCCGGCGTCCGCCTGCCCGGCACCCGTCTGCTCGCGGCCTCGGCGGCCGTCGCCGCTGCGGGTGCCGCCGGGCTCGCTTGGTCCGCGTACGTGGAGCCGCGCACGTTCCGGATCCGCCGCCACACGCTCCGGATCCTTCCGGCCGGCAGCGCACCCGTGACGATCCTGCACCTGTCCGATCTGCACCTGGCGAAGGGCCAGGAGTTCCGTTCGGACTTCGTCCGCTCACTGGCGGACCTGCGGCCGGACCTCGTGGTGAACACGGGAGACAACTTCGGTGGGGACACGCTCCCGGAGGTGCTGCACGCGCTGGACCCGCTGCTGGATGTGCCGGGCGCGTTCGTGTTCGGCTCCAACGACTACTGGGGTCCCACGCGGAAGAACCCTGCGCGCTACCTCCGGAAGCACACCACTCGGAACGAGGACAAGTCGAAGCACCCCACCCTGCCGGCGGCGGAGCTGGCAGAGGAGTTCCAGGCACGGGGCTGGAAGCGCCTGGACAATGCGCAGGCGGCGGTCGAGGTGAACGGGGTGCCCTTCGACCTCAGCGGGCTGGGTGATGCACACATGGACGCGGACAGGATCGACGAGACGCGCCCGTCCTTCGGCGCAGGCCCGCATCACGGGGACGGCGCGGTGCGCATCGGCGTCACGCATGCGCCCTACTCGCGCACCCTCGAGGCCTTCGCCGCTGCGGGCGCCCAGCTCGTCCTCGCCGGTCATACGCACGGAGGTCAGATCCGGGTCCCGTTCTGGGGCGCTCCCGTCACCAACTGCGACCTGGACAGGACCCGCGCCCGAGGTCTGTTCCCCTACCGCCGCATGCAGGTGAATGTGAGCGCCGGCCTGGGGTATTCGCCGTACTCGCCCGTGCGCTTCGCCTGCCTCCCGGAGGTGAGCCTGCTGCGGCTCGTGCCCCAGCGGTGACCGCGTACTCCTCGGCGCAGCGGATGTGCTCGGGCCGGTGGGGGTTGGTACGGGGTGTCCGGCATGGCGGGTTGTGGTGGCGGGAGCCTCGTCCCTGAGGCAGGGGTGAGCGTTCGCTGAGGCGTCCGGCTTGCGGCCTTGGGTACAATTCTCGGCATGGTGTCCTCTGCCCAGAAGAAGTCCACGAAACTCAGTGCGTTCGTGCAGTTCATCGCTGTCAGCTGCATTGCGGGAATCGTCAGCGCCGGCCTCGCCATCCCCTCCGTGGGCATGGCCGCCGCCGGTGCGGACACTGCCGTGGACGTATTCAACTCGCTCCCGGCGGAGCTCGAGGAGCGTCCGCTCGCGGAGAGCTCGCGGATGCTCGCCGCCGACGGCTCACTCATCGCGGAGTTCTACTGGCAGAACCGCAAGGAGGTGCCCTTCGACGAGATCTCGCAGGAGATGAAGGACGCCACCGTGGCGGTGGAGGACTACCGGTTCTACGAGCATTCCGGCGTGGACATCCAGGGCATCGCCCGTGCCGCGGTGCACAACATGCTCTCGCCCTCCAAGCAGGGCGGTTCCACGCTCACGCAGCAGTACGTGAAGAACGTGCTGGCGGAGAACGCCCACGCGGAAGAGGACGCGGAGGGCGTGGAGGCGGCCAAGGAGTCCGAGGGCGCCTCCGGCTACGCACGCAAGCTGCGCGAGGCCAAGCTCGCCGTCGCGGTGGAGAACAAGTACAGCAAGGACGAGATCCTCCACCGCTACATGAACATCAACAACTACTCGGGCTCACCGGCCGTGTTCGGCGTGGAGGCGGCTGCGCAGCGGTACTGGGGTGTGAAGGCGAAGGACCTCGACATCGCGCAGTCCGCGACGCTCGCGGGCATCGTGCAGAATCCCGTGGCGAACAACCCGCAGCGGTTCCCGGAGAAGGCGCTGGAGCGTCGCAACACGGTCCTCTTCCTCATGCACAAGCACGAGTTCATCACGGACGAGGAGTACGCGGAGGCCAAGGACACGGACCTGGACCTCGATATCCACGAGACTCCCAACGGCTGTGCGACGGCCGGGAACAAGGCGTACTTCTGCGACTACGTCACGAACGTCATCAAGAACGACGAGGCCTTCGGCGAGGACGCCGCTGAGCGGCTGCAGTTCCTCAACCGCGGCGGGCTCACCATCAAGACGACGCTGGACCCCAAGATCCAGAACGAGGCGGACAAGGTCCTCAAGGACCGGATCCCCGCTGACGACGCCTCCCACGCCGGCCACGCCGCCTCCACCGTGGAGCCGGGGACCGGGCGCATCATCGCCATGGCGCAGAACCGGAACTACACCGTCACGGAGACGGACTCCAAGGCGGACACCCAGATCAACTACAACGTGGACCGCAAGCACAACGGGACCAACGGCTTCCAGGTGGGCTCCACGTGGAAACCCTTCGTCCTCACCGAATGGCTCAAGGAGGGCAAGGGACTCGGCACCACCGTGAACGCCTCACGGCGGAACTTCCCGGCGGGATCCTGGCGCTATGACGGCTGCCCCAACATGGGCGGCGACTGGAATCCGCGCAATGCCGGTGACAGCAACGCCAGCTCCTCGATGTCCGCGCTGCAGGCGACCAAGACCTCGACGAACACCGCCTACGCCGCGATGGGCAACCAGCTCAACATGTGCGGGATCATGAACACCGCCAAGTCGCTGGGCCTCAAGTACGGCAGCGGCGACCCCCTCGAGACCCCGGATGAGAAGGGCTACATTCCCACCCTGGGGCCGGCTTCGATCCTCGGTGTCACCCAGGTCACTCCGCTGGACATGGCATCCGCGTTCGCGACCTTCGCCGCGGACGGCACGTACTGCAAGCCGGTCGCCATCGATTCGATCACCACCAATGAGGGCGAGGACGTCGAGGTGCCCAAGGACGAGTGCGAGGAGGTGCTCGCGAAGGAAGTCGCACAGGGCGTGTCCTATGCGATGAGTCAGACCTTCAACGGCGGCACCACCAGCGGCCTCGGCATCGGAGTGCCGGCGGCGGCGAAGACGGGTACCACCAACTTCGAGGTCGGTTCGACCACGTTCGCCGGGTTCACCCGCACCCTCTCCACCTTCGTGTGGACCGGCGATCCCGACCGCAACCGCGACTGGCGTACCGAGGGCGCGGGCTCCGTGCGCGGTTCCATCTTCGGTGCCACCATCTCCGGCAAGTCGTGGCAGAAGATCATGAGCCAGGCGGTCAAGCACACGGAGGGCAACAGCGGCTTCCCCCGTCCGGGCGGCAGCGCGAACGGCAGCCAGGGCAGCCATCAGCCGCCGAGCTCCGAGCGGTCCGGCGGCGGAGGCGGCAACGGCGGCGGTGGCGGTGGCAACGGCGGCGGCTCCGACAACGGCGGCGGTGGCGGAGGCGGCAACGGCGGCGGCCAGCCCGGCCTCGGCGGCAACTGACCAGAGCCGTCCACTGACTCGCATACACAATGCGGTCGCACCTGTGTGGGTGCGGCCGCATTGCGTATTCTGAACGGACACAGGCAGCAGACGAAAGGATCAGCCCCATGACCAAATGGGAGTACGTGACCGTTCCCCTCCTCATCCACGCCACCAAGCAGATCCTCGATCAGTGGGGCCAGGAGGGTTACGAACTGGTCCAGGTGGTGCCCGGTCCGGAGGGCAGCTCCAACCCCGTCGCCTACATGAAGCGCCCGATCCAGGGCTGAGGAGGTCAGACATGAGCCGCATCGAAGACGCACTCGTCGCACAGGGCTTCGAGCTCCCGCCCGTCGCCGCACCCGCCGGTTCCTACGTCCCCGCACTGCGTGTGGGCGATCAGGTGTTCACCTCGGGCCAGCTGCCGTTCGTCGACGGCGCACTTCCGCTCACGGGCGCCGTGGGCGGCCCCGTCTCCCAGGCGCAGGCCGCGGACCTGGCCGGCACCGCGGCGCTCAACGCCCTCGCCGCGGTCAAGGATCTCATCGGCGACCTCGACCTCATCGAGCGGATCGTCAAGGTCACGGGCTTCGTCAACTCCACCCCGGACTTCACCGGGCAGCCCGGTGTGCTCAACGGAGCCTCGGAGCTGCTGGGGGCCGTGTTCGGGGAGGCCGGGCGCCATGTCCGGTCCGCGGTGGGCGTGGCCGCGCTCCCGCTGGGCTCGCCCGTGGAGCTCGAGCTCACGGTGCGGCTGCGGACCGGAGCCTGAGCATGTCACCGGCAGGGCTGGCTGAGGACGGCATCGAGCTGGTGCGTGCGGACAACCCCTCGCCCATGACGCTCGAGGGGACCAACAGCTACGTGCTCCGGGCCCAGGACGGCGATTCCGCCCTCCTCCTGGACCCGGGGCCGGAGCTGGCCGCGCACAAGGACGCCCTCCTGCACGCCGTGGGTAGAGCGGAGCTCCGGGGCATCGTCCTCACCCACAGGCACGCGGATCACTCTGAGATGCTGGGCAGCGCGGGGGAATGGGCACCCGGTGTGCCGGTCTACGCAGTGGATCCGGCCTTCGCCTCCGGGGCGTCGCCGGTCGCGGACGGGCAGCTGATCGAGTTCGGCACCGCCGCCGGGGACGTCGTGGAGGTCGTGACCACCCCCGGGCACACGGATGACTCGATCTCGCTCATCCACGGCGCACGCCTGTTCTCCGGGGACACGATCCTGGGGCGGGGGACCACCATGGTCTCGTTCCCCGACGGGTCGCTGGGCGACTACCTGGCGAGCCTGGAGCGGCTGGCCGCACGCGCGGACGGCGGAGGTCTCACCTCCATCGCTCCGGCGCACGGAGAACAGCGTGCGGACGTGACGGAGCTGATCGAGGAGTACCTGCGCCATCGGCACGAGCGGATCGCCCAGGTGCGGGAGGTGCTGGCCTCCGGAGCCGCGAGCGCGGAGGAGGTGCGGGACATCGTGTACGCGGACGTGCCCGCGGGTGTGAAGCCGGCGGCCCTGCAGATCGTCCGCGCGCAGCTGGCCTACATCGACTCGCTCAAGGCGTGATCTTCGACCCCAGAACGCAAGTTACGTCTGCGTAGCGGCCATGTTGGGCGGCCGCTACGCAGACGTAACTTGTGGGGAGGCGCAGCGCGTCAGGAAGCGCGGTGGCGCAGGCGGTCCACGTCGAGGAGGACGACCGCACGGGCCTCCAGGCGCAGCCAGCCGCGCTGGGCGAAGTCCGCCAGGGCCTTGTTGACCGTCTCGCGGGAAGCGCCCACCAGCTGGGCCAGCTCCTCCTGCGTGAGGTCGTGAGCCACGTGCACGCCGTCCGGCGCGGGCTGACCGAAGCGGTCGGCCAGATCCAGGAGGGCCTTGGCCACACGGCCGGGCACGTCCTGGAACACGAGGTCGCCCACCGTGTCGTTGGTCTTGCGCAGGCGCAGGGCCAGGGCGCGGAGGAGGTTCATCGCCGCCTGGGGCCGCCCTTCGAGCCACGTCATGAGGTCCTCGTGGCGGAGGCTCAGCAGCTCGGTCTGCGAGATGGCGGTGACGGTGGAGGAGCGCGGACCGGGAGCGAAGAGCGTGAGCTCGCCGATGATCTCCGTGGGGCCGGCGACGGAGAGCAGGTTCTCGCGTCCGTCCGAGGACTCACGGCCGATCTTCACCTTGCCGGTCGCGATGATGTAGAGCTCGTCGCCGGCGTCGCCCTCGCGGAACAGGACCGTTCCACGGCGCAGGCTGCGCGGCTTCATGAACTTCAGCAGAGCGCTGGTCGACTCGTCGTCGAGCCCGGCGAAGAGGGGGGCTTTTCGCACGACTTCGATATCCACGGGGGAATCCTCCTGATAAGCAGATGCTGTCTGTCGTCAAATCTACCCGTTGGGCGCGCCATCTGCCCAGACTTGCGTGCGCGCGCTGCATCCGGGTGTGCCTCCGCGTCCGCCTGAGAGGGCAAGAGAGGCACCTTATAGACTGCCGAGGTGCTGTCAGTCGCAGAGAAGAGTGCGCGCCGGTTCCGGCAGGAGACCCCGCTGGGCCTCACGCGCAGAGCCAGGAAGATCGACCGGATCCTCGCGGAGACCTATCCGGACGCGCACGCGGAGCTGGACTTCGAGAACGCCTTCGAGCTCCTCATCGCCACCGTCCTGTCCGCCCAGACCACGGACATCCGGGTGAACTCCGTGACCCCGGCGCTGTTCCGTGCCTACCCGGACGCCTTCGCGCTGGCGGAGGCCGCACCGGGGGACGTGGAGGAGATCATCCGTCCCACCGGGTTCTACCGCGCCAAGGCCGCCAACATCATCAGGCTCGCGCAGCAGCTGGTCGAACGGTGGGACGGCGAGGTTCCGGGCGATCTCGCGGCTCTGGTGAAGCTGCCGGGTGTGGGGCGGAAGACCGCCAACGTGGTGCTGGGCAACGCCTTCGACGTCCCCGGCCTCACCGTCGACACGCACTTCGCGCGGCTGACGCGCAGGTTCGGCTGGACGCAGTCGGAGGACCCGCTGCGGATCGAGGAGGACGTGGCCGCGCTCTTCCCCGCCAAGCAGTGGACGATGCTCTCACACCGGGTCATCTGGCACGGCAGGCGCATCTGCCATGCCCGCAGGCCCGCATGCGGCGCCTGTCCCATCGCCGCGCTCTGCCCTTCGTTCGGCACCGGTGAGCTGGATCCGGACAAGGCGCGGAAGCTCCTGCGGTTCGAGCTCGCGGAGGAGGCGAAGTGACCGCGGGGGAGCGGCAGAGTGACCCGGTGCGCGCGCAGCTGGAGGCGCTGCTCACGGCGATGACACCGGAACAGTGGCTGCGCCGCAGCCAGGCCCCTGCGGGCATGCAGGTGCGTGCGGCCTCGGTCCTCATGCTCTTCGGCAGGGGTGCCGCGCCGCGCACCGAGGCGGGGGCGGGCGAGCTGGAACGACTGCGGCAGCTCGGTGTGGAGGACGTGGACGTGCTGCTGCTCCAGCGCGCCGCGACGCTGCGCCAGCACGCCGGCCAGCCCGCCTTCCCGGGCGGCGGCGCGGATCCGGAGGACGCCTCGGCGGTCCACACCGCTCTGCGCGAGGCGGAGGAGGAGACCGGACTGGACCCGTCCGGCGTCGACGTGATCGGCACGCTCGACCCGCTCTACGTGCCCGCGAGCCGGTTCGAGGTCACGCCGGTCCTGGGGTGGTGGAGCTCGCCCACTCCCGTGGACGTCGTCGACCGGGGAGAGTCCTCGCTGGTGGAGCGGCTGGCCATCGCGGATCTCGTCGCTCCCGCCAACCGCGGGGTCTTCGCTCCGCCGGACCGGCCCTGGTCCACACCCGTCTTCGACGTGGGCGTCATGCGTCCCTGGGGCTTCACCGCCGGCCTGCTCGACTGGGCGCTGAGCGCACTCGGCTGGGACCGCGAATGGGACCGCGGTCGCCAGCTCCACGTCGACTTCTGAGCTTGCCGACAGCAGCACGAAAGCTCGGGCCGGCCACGCAACAGCGCGCGGCCCGAGCTTTCGTGACAGGGGGAGAGGCGCTCAGGCGGTCGCGAGGCCTTTCCGCAGGCTGTCCCCGGCCTCGGCGTCGCCCACGAGAGCGCGCTGGCGGGCATCCTGCTCGCTGGGCTCGGCCCGGAGCACCTGCACGACGGCCGGACGCGGCAGGGTGAAGCTCCCGTCGCCGTCCGCGTCCACGTAGTCCGGGAAGGCCGAGCGCTGCGCCGTGTACTCCCCGTCCTCGCCGGGGTGCTGCACCGAGACGAACACGCTGCCGTCCTGGTCGTGGATCACCGGCCCGCAGGTCTCCGCGTCCACCGGCACGGAGAGGAACTGCTCCACCTTGCCGCGCTCCTCGCCCTCGAGGGTGACCTTGAACAGGCCGTCGTTGTAGCCGATGGACGAGGGCGCACCGTCGGTGGAGATCCACAGCGTGCCCGCCGAGTCGAAGGCGACGTTGTCCGGGCAGGAGATGGGCGAGACCTGGTCCGCGGGGAAGCCGCTGAAGTACGCGGAGTCGTTCTTCGCCGGATCGCCGCACACCAGCAGCAGCGACCAGTTGAAGGCGGTGCCGGTCTGGCCGTCGGCCTCGGTGAGCTCCACGACGTGCCCGTCCCGGTTCTCCGTGCGCGGATTGGCCTCGTCCGGACCGGCTCCGCCGCCCACACCGCGCTCGTCGTTGTTGGTGCAGGCCACGTACACCTTGCCGGTGGTGAGGCTGGGCTCCACGTCCTCGCAGCGGTCCATCTTGGTGGCACCGGCGGCGTCCGCGGCCAGCCGGGTGTTGACGAGAACCTCCTCGACGGAGAACCCGGACACCTGCGATTTCCCCTCCTGCACGAGGGGCAGCCACGTGCCCGTGCCGTCGAAGCCGCCGTCCTCCGGGAGGGCGCCGGAGCCGTCGATCTCGTCGTCCGAGGTGCCCGCGAACTGCGCGACGTAGAGGTCCCCCTCCGTCAGCAGCTGCTTGTTCGCCTCGCGGTCGCCCTCCTGGTACGTGCCCTTGGAGACGAACTTGTAGAGGTAGTCGAACTTCTCGTCGTCGCCCATGTAGGCGACCACGTGGCCGTCGTCGGCGACGATGACATTGGCGCCCTCGTGCTTGAAACGGCCCATCGCCGTGTGCTTGACCGGAGTGGACTCCGGGTCCCAGGGGTCCACCTCGACGATCCAGCCGAACCGGTTGGCCTCGTTCTCGTAGCCTTCGTTGCGGGTGTCGAAGCGCTCGAGGTCCTGCTCCCAGCCGGTCTCGGTGGGCTCCGAGAGCATGCCGTAGCGCTTCTCCGCCTCCGAGGCGGCAGCGGAGACGAAATAGGTGTTGAAGTTCTCCTCGCCGGAGAGCAGGGTGCCCCACGGGGTGAGTCCGCCGGAGCAGTTGCCGAGCGTGCCCTGGGCCCTGTCCCCCTCGGGGTAGTCCTTGGTCTGCAGGAGGGAGGAGCCGGCGGCCGGGCCGGTGAACTCGTACTCGGTCTCGATGAGGAAGCGGCGGTTGTGCTCGCCGTCGACGTTCACCTGCCACGGCTGCTCGGGGCCTGAGCGCGTGAGGTCCACGACGGAGAGGCCCTGCGCCTGCCTGGCGACTGCGCGCGCGACGGCCTGGTCCATGTCCGGCGGGAACATGATCCCGGGGTTGACGTACTCGTGGTTGGCGAACAGCACCGCCGCGTTGCCGTCGGAGTCCGGATCGATCTGGATGGCGGAGTAGTCGTTGTTGTAGCCGAACTGCCGGGCCTGCGCCTCCGGGGTCTGCGCGGCCGGGTCGAAGGCGGGGGAGTCGGGGAAGAGACCGTCGCCCCAGCGCAGGATCGGCACCCAGGTGAAGCCCGCGGGGACGACGAAGGCGTCGACCGCGGCGTCCACGGGCGCGATGGGTTCGAAGTCGAGCTTCATGCCGTTCTGGCCGAAGGTGCCGGGGTCGCCCACGGCCGTGGTCTGCTCGGCCGGGGTGCAGGCCGCCACCGCGACGGCGAGGGCACCCGCTCCGGAGAGGCCGAGCATCGCCCGGCGGGACATCGCCTTCGAGGCGATGTCGCGGAAGTACCCGTTGTCGCTGGTGTTGCACACGCCCCGGGCGCAGGCGTTTCCGCATTTGAGAGCACAGGTGACGGGGCTGCGCTTGCCCTTCGTGCGGTGGAACATGGGGAGGAGCTCGAAGCGGGGCATGACGTCCTTTCCGACGGCTGCGTGCTGATGGCGACGCCGACACCGTTTCAGGGACGGGGGACGGAGACGCGACCGGCGGGTGAACAGCGGGGAACGCGGAGGGGACGGGAGGTGGGCCCGCACGGAGCGGAGGGGTGCGACTGCGACTGCGACCACGACTGAGACCACGGCTGCGGGCTCGGGGTGCGGGAAGCCGGGGGCAGTCGGGAAGGAACGGCTGGAGATCGCGGCCTCGGGAGCGGGCTGCGGAGACAAATCGGGCCGCGAGAGCTCACGCGGCCGCGGCTGGACATGCGGCGGGGTGAGCTCTCGCGGCCCGGGACGGCGGCCGCCGTAGAGGTCAGTAGCGGGGGCCGCCCGGATTGGACAGCGCGCGCTTGAGCGCGGCGATCGCGGACTTGCCGCTGGCGATCGCCTGGCCGGGCACGGGGTTGCCCTTCTTGAACAGCGGGATGGCCACGGCCACCAGGATGAGCGCGATCACCGCGAGGATCGCGAACACCACGAGGAAGCTCAGCCACCAGGCCCAGCCCAGGCCCTCGTGGAACGCCGCCGCGACGGTGAACATCACCATGAACGAGGAGAGGAAGAGGAGGAACAGCGCGCCGATGGCGAGACCGGCGCCGATGCCGAGGTTCTTGGCGCCTTCCGCGGCCTCGGACTTGGCCAGCGCGGTCTCCTCCTGCGCGAGCGCACGCGAATCCGCACCGATGTCCTCGATCAGCTTGGAAATGGACCTCTCAGCCATGGAAGGCTCCTTCGTGCCGGATGACGTTTGCAACTGCGTCCAACCATACTGCCTGCTCGGCGCGGTCGCACCGCACTTCGGGTGTGTCAGCAGGCGGCGGGGGGGGCGGGGGNNCCCCCGCCCGCTCCGCGTCCGGGCCGTTCGATCTGCCCCTCCCGGCGCCTCGTTTGCCGGGGAACCGTGCCTCAGTCGTCGGAGGAGGTGGACTCCACCTGCTGCGAGATGACGTCCATGACGGAGGAGTCGGCCAGGGTGGAGGCGTCGCCCACCGTCCGGTTCTCCGCCACGTCCTTGAGGAGGCGCCGCATGATCTTGCCGGAGCGGGTCTTGGGCAGCTCGTCCACGACGTGCACGCGCTTGGGCTTGGCGATGGGACCGATGTCCGCGCCCACGTGCGCCCGCAGCTCCTCCGAGATGCCCTCCCGCGCCTCGACCCCCTGGCGGAGGATGACGAAGGCGATGACGGCCTGGCCGGAGGTCTCGTCCGCGGCGCCCACCACCGCGGCCTCGGCCACGGCATCGTGGGCCACCAGCGAGGACTCGATCTCCGCGGTGGAGAGGCGGTGACCGGAGACGTTCATGACGTCGTCGACCCTGCCGAGGAACCAGATGTCGCCGTCCTCGTCGTACCGCGCGCCGTCACCGGCGAAGTACGTGTTCTCGAAGCGCGACCAGTAGGTGTCCTTGAAGCGCTGCGGATCGCCGTACACGCCGCGCAGCATGGCGGGCCAGGGCTCCGTGATGACGAGCAGACCGGGATCCGTGCCCGCGATGTCCGCGCCCTCGTCGTCCACCACCTTGACCTCGACGCCCGGGATGGCCCGCTGTGAGGAGCCCGGCTTGGTGGCGACCACTCCGGGCATGGGTGCGATCATGTGCGCACCGGTCTCCGTCTGCCACCAGGTGTCCACTATGGGGCAGCGGCCTCCGCCGATCACCCGGTGGTACCAGAGCCATGCCTCGGGGTTGATGGGCTCTCCCACGCTGCCCAGCAGACGCAGCGAGGACAGGTCGTACTGCGCGGGGATGTCCTCGCCCCACTTCATGCAGGTGCGGATGGCGGTGGGAGCGCAGTAGAGAGTGGTGACCCCGTACTTCTCGATGACGCTCCACCAGCGGCCCTTGTCCGGCGTGTCCGGGGTGCCCTCGTACATCACCTGGGTGGCACCCGCGGAGAGCGGGCCGTAGACCACATAGGAGTGACCCGTCACCCAGCCCACGTCCGCCGTGCACCAGAAGACGTCCGTCTCCGGCTTGAGGTCGAAGCTCGCGAACATCGAGTAGGTGGCCTGGGTGAGGTAGCCGCCCGAGGTGTGGAGGATGCCCTTGGGCTTCCCCGTGGTGCCCGAGGTGTAGAGGATGAAGAGGGGGTTCTCTGCCTCGAAGGCCTCGGCCTCGTGCTCGGCGGGCGCCGCTGCGAGGAGCTCGCTCCACTTCTTGTCGCGGCCCTCCGTCCAGTCCACCTCCTGTCCCGTGCGCTCGACGACGACGACGTGCTCCACCGGAGTGTCGCCGCCGGCCACGGCCTCGTCAACGGCGGGCTTGAGGCTCGAGGGCTTGCCGCGCCGGAACCCTCCGTCCGCGGTGATGACGACCCGGGCCTCGGCGTCCATGATCCTGGACTTCAGCGCATCCGAGGAGAACCCGCCGAAGACCACGGAGTGCGCTGCTCCCAGCCGGGCGCAGGCGAGCATGGAGATGGCCGCCTCCGGGATCATGGGGAGGTAGATGGCGACGCGGTCGCCCTTGCGCACGCCGAGGCTCGCGAGCATGTTCGCGGCCTTCTTCACCTCGTCCGTGAGCTGGGCGTAGGTGAATGTGCGGGTGTCGCCGGGCTCGCCCTCGAAGTGGAGCGCCACGCGCTCGCCGTTGCCCGCCGCCACGTGACGGTCCAGGCAGTTGTGCGCGACGTTGAGCCGTCCGTCCGCGAACCACCGGGCGAAGGGCGGGTTCGTCCAGTCGAGCGTCTGGGTGAAGGGGGTGTCCCAGTCCAGGAGCGTGCGCGCCTTCTCCGCCCAGAACCCCAGCCGGTCCTCACGCGCGCGCTCGTACTCCTCCGCCTGCACATTCGCGGCGGCGGCGAAGTCCGCGGGCGGCGGGAAGGTGCTCTGCTCGTGGTCGTGCTCGACTGCGTTGCGTCCAGCCGTATCAGTCATGAATTCCTCCGGCTTCTTCGATGGAGTGGCCGCGCAGCGGGTGCGCGGGAACTGTTCCGTCTGCGCGAGAAACATTACCTGACGAGGTGATGCGCCCCACAGCTCCTGAGACTTGCGTAAGAACTGTTCGCCCGGCGATGCATCCGGCCGCGGTGCGGATGCAATGATGGGATGAACACAAGGGCAAATACCGTGCCGATCACCTGCGAAAGTCGCAGGGGAATAAGGAGTACCGATGAGCATGCCCAACCAGCCCCAGTACGGCTCGGGCTCTCAGCAGTGGGGGCAGGAGGGCACCGGGAGGCCGGACCTCGGTCAGGACGGCGCACAGCAGCAGGGCTATGGTTCGCAGTCCCAGGGATACGGCGCGCAGCCGGAGGGTTACGGCGCGCAGCCGGACCCCTACGCGCAGCAGCCCCACTCCGCGCAGGAGTTCGGAGGCCAGGCGTACGGGCAGGCCCCTCAGGCCTACGGTTCGCAGCCGGCCTACGGCGTGCAGTCGCCGGCACAGGAGTACGGCTCGCAGCCGCAGGGCTACGGTGCGGCCCCGCAGGGCTTCGGCGCGGATCCCCAGGGCTACGGCCAGCAGGGCTACGGTGCTCCGCAGGCCTACGGCCAGCAGGGTGGCGCGTCCTACGATCCGCAGGGCTACGGCCAGGACGCTCAGGCGCAGGCCGCGCAGCAGCCGTACGGCCAGGAGGCCTACGGCCAGCAGGGCTATGACCCGCAGGCGTACGCCGCGCAGCAGCCGGGATACGGCCAGCAGGCCTACGCCGCGCCTGCCAGGGCCAAGGCCCCCGGAGCGATCGCAGGTCCGCTGAGCCTGCGCGATCTGGCGCTGTTCGCCGCGGCGCTGTTCGCCATCATCGCGGTGTCCACGCCGTTCCACAGGTTCGGCGACGAGTACTTCGGCGTGACTCCCATGTGGATCTGGCACTGGGGCTTCCTCTCGGTGGGCCTCCTGGTCCTCGGCGTGCTGCCGCTGCTCGCCGCGGCGGTCCTCGCGCTCCTGCAGAAGGTGGTGACCGGATTCCCGGCGCGGATCGGCTCGCTCAGCGTCGACCAGGTCATCTCCGTCCTCGCCTCCGTCTCCTTCGCCGTGAACCTCGTGCATCTCGTGACGATGGCGACCTCGTTCCACATCGGCGCGTTCTTCGTGTTCTTCGGTTCGCTCATCGCCTTCTTCTTCGGCGTCTTCACGTTCCTCCCCTTCCTCTCCGCGGAGTTCGACGCCAGGCCCGAGGCCGTGGCCCACGCCAAGGCCCGCCCGGCCGCCGGTGCCTCGACGGGCGTGGGCGCGGCTGCGGGTGCGACGGCTGCCGGTGCAGCCATCGGCGCGGGTGCAGCCGCTGCGGGCGCGCAGGCCCACGGCTCGCAGGGACAGGCCTACGGCTCGCAGCCGCAACAGTACGGTTCCCAGCCCCAGGCCTACGGCGCAGTTCCCCAGACGGACGGCGAGCAGCATTCCGGTGCGGACGCCCAGTTCCAGCAGTACGGTTCCCAGCCCCAGGCCTACGGCTCGCAGCCTCAGGCCTCGTTCGGTGAGCAGGGCCAGTACGGCTCGGCCCCTCAGGCGTTCGGCTCCCAGGGGCAGACCCACGGAGAGCAGTTCGGCCAGGAGGCACCGCAGTACGGTTCGCAGCCGCAGGCCTACGGCGTCGCGCCGGAGCAGGCGGTCGCGCCGGAGCAGGCGCAGGGAGAGACGCAGTCCAGCACGGCGGACGGTCAGGCCTACCTGGGCGACGGGTCCGCCGAGGCTCCCTCCTATTCCCAGGCGGAGCCCACGCAGGCCTTCGCCGCCGGTGCGTTCGGCGAGCCCGCGCCCGCTCCGGGGTCCGCTCCGCAGCAGTCGTGGCCGGACAGCTCCGGTCAGCCGGAGGGCTCCGGCCAGTACGGTGCGGGTGCATCGGACACGGGCGCCGAGGCGTCCGGACAGGATGCGTTCGCCGCCCGGGCCGAGGACCCGGAGGTCGCGAACCCGGCCACCGCCACCGGTGAGGTTCCGCTCGTGGAGCAGGAGAGCACGTCTCCGGAAGCTGGCACGGCAGATCCCGCCGCGGACACCTCGGCAGCGGCCTCCGGTGCGGTCGACCCCTCCGCCGGCACCGGGCAGCCCCAGGCCGAGGCTGCGGACGGCGCCGCTCCGGCGGACTCCGGGCAGCACTCGGGCTCCGCGCCGAACCCGTTCGCCGCGTTCGCGGCCGCACCGTTCGAGTCCTCGACGGAGACCCCGGAGAGGGGCTCGCAGGGCGCTGAGGAGCACCAGGGAACCGCGGATCCGCACGCGGATGCCGCATTCCGTGGGGCAGACGCCGCCGCGGCAGCGGGCCCCTCCGCAGCCGCCGATCCCTCGGCAGGCGAGGACGCGACCAGCTCGGCGGGAACCCGGCTGCGCGGTGCGGAGCCGGCCGGGGACTCCCCGGACGAACCCACACAGTGGTTCAGCGCGGCGGACAGCGGCGCCGGCGCTCACACAGCCGAGCAGGCAGCGGTGACGCCGGAGGAGACCGGCGCCGGTGAGGCACAGGCGGCACCCGCATACGAGTCCGGTGAGCCCACCCAGGCGTTCAGCCCGCTGCACGCGCAGGCGGAGAACGGCGCTGCACAGGCAGAGGCTGCCCCGGCGCAGCAGGAGCCGGTTGCCCAGGCGCCTGTGAACCAGATGTTCTGGTTCGCGGTCCCGGAGCCGCGTCCGGCCGTGGACGCGGTCACGGGGCAGGAGCTCTTCACCGTCACACCGGGCGAGTGGTTCCTGGCGCTCGAGGACCACGGCACCTTCTTCAAGGTCCGTGACTCCCGCGGTGCGGAGGGCTACCTCAACAACGTGGAGAACATCACGCGCGGCTGAGACCCCGGTCGTGCGCCGCTCCGCCCCGGATGCTCCTCGGAGCTCCGGGGCGGAGCCGTGTCCGCGGGGTGCAGGGCGTCCCAGGCCGTCCTGACTCCGGGTCACAATTCACCGCGGTGGAGGCGGGCACTCTGCGTCACACCGGTACCGGCCTTGCCTGCGGCCGTCCACAGGTGCATGGGAGGCCATTCACCTCCGTCAGCGGGGGCCGCAGGGTGAGGACATGTCTCGCATCGCACTCATCTCGCAGCTGCCCAGTCTCATGGAGCAGTGCTCCGCCCTCGCGGACGGTGCCGGCGTCCCGCTCGACGTGACCGCGCCCTCCGGCGGGGGCTGGCAGGACGCGGTCCTCGTCCTGGTGGGGGAGGACGTGGTCGAGGCGCCCGCCGGCATCGCCGCGCCCATCGTCCTGATCGGACATTCGGCGGCGGAGGTGTGGAGGAGCGCGGCCCGGATGGGCGCCGAGCACGTCGCACTCCTGCCGGATGCGGCCGAGTGGCTGACCCAGCGCATGATCTCCGCGGTGGAACCGCCCGCGGCTCCGGCCACCACCGTGGGAGTGGTGCCCGGTGCGGGAGGGGCGGGGGCCTCCGTGCTGGCGGCGGCGCTGGCCGTGCGCGCACAGCAGGACGGTCTGCGCACGGTGCTTGTGGACGCCGACCCGCTCGGCGGCGGCATCGATCTCCTGCTCGGTGCTGAGACGGCCGACGGTCTGCGCTGGCCGGAACTCACGGAGTCGAAGGGGCGTCTGCGGCCGTCCGCCCTCGTGCACGCGCTCCCCCAGGTCGAGGGTCTCGCACTCCTCTCCTGGGACCGCACGGTGGCCGAGGAGCAGCCGCCGGAGGTCTTCGACACCGTGCTCGCCGCCGTGCAGACGGCCTTCGACCTCGTGGTGGTCGACCTGCCGCGGCACGCGCCTCTCAGCAGTGTGCGGATCTGCCACCATCTGCTCCTCCTCGCTCCCGCGCGGGTGCGCGCGGCAGTGGCGGCGGCCCGCGTGGCCGCCCGGCTGCGCGGCGTGCATCCGGGAGTGGGTCTGGTGGTGCGCAGCCCGGAGCGTGGCGGGATCAGCGCGGAGGACATCGCCGGGGCGATCGGCGTGCGGCTGCTGGCCCAGCTCCGGGACGACCGGGGTCTCGCCGGGCGTGCCGATCGCGGAGAGGGTCTGCTGGGCTCGCGGCGGTCGTCGCTGAGCGCCGCGGCGGGAGCACTCCTGGGGGAGTGGTTCACGGACGGGGCACCCGTGGGGCGGGCCGGTGGGGGAACCGGCGGCGGAGAGAAGCACCCGGCTGTTCCCGGGGGAGTCGGTGGCGCGGGAGACGGTCCTGGTGGATCCGGGACGGGGGAGGAGGCGTTCGCGCATCGTCGCGGCCCGCGTCTGCGCGGCAGGCGCACGCCCGGCCCGGATCTTCCGGGCCCACGCCCGAGAGCTGCGGCCGGGAGGCGAGGATGAGCGCGGGAGGGCATGCCGCCTCGGCGGCGGGGAGCGGATGGCTGGACCCGAGCCTGGTGGCGCAGGTGCGTGACGACCTCCTCGACCACCCGGGTCCGCTCACGGAGGCCGCCGTGGCCCAGGCCGTGCGGCGCACGGGGCGCGTGCTGGGGTCCGCGGCGATGCTGGAGCTGGTGGGCAGGCTCACCGCGCAGCTCTCCGGAGCGGGACCGCTGCAGCCGCTCCTCGACAGGCCGGGCGTCACCGATGTCTTCGTCAACGGCCCGCAGGAGGTGTGGGCGGACGCCGGCGGCGGGATGGAGCCGGTGGCGATGAGCCTGGGCGCGGAATCGGACGTGCGGGCGCTGGCGGTGAGGCTCTCGGCGCTGGGAGGGCGCAGGCTCGACGATTCCTCACCCCTCGTCGACGTGCGCCTGCCGGACGGCATCCGGCTCAACGCCGTCATCCCGCCGCTGTCCGGGGAGACCACCGTCATGAGCTTCCGCGTGCCCCGCGCGCGGGGCTTCACACTCGAGGAGCTGCAGGCGGACGGGTTCGTGCCGCCGGCGCTGGTCTCGCTGCTGGAGGAGACCCTGGCGCGGCGCTCGAACTTCCTCATCTCAGGTGGTACCGGATCCGGAAAGACCGCGCTCCTCGGCGCAATGCTCTCCGGTGCGGATCCCGGCCAGCGGATCATCGCGGTGGAGGACTCCCGCGAACTCGTGATCGCCCATCCCCATGTGGTGCAGCTCGCCTCCCGCCAGGCCAATGTGGAGGGCAGCGGCGAGGTGCCCATGAGCATGCTGGTGCGCAACGCCCTGCGGATGCGACCGGACCGGCTGGTGGTGGGAGAGGTGCGCGGTGCGGAGGTGCGGGACATGCTCACGGCGCTGAACACGGGCCACGAGGGCGGATGCGGGACGGTCCACGCCAACACGTGCGCCGCCGTGCCCGCACGGCTGGAGGCGCTGGGAGCGCTCGCCGGGATGAGTGCGGCGGCCGTGCACGCACAGGCCGCCTCGGCGCTCGACCTCCTCGTGCACCTGCGCCGGAGCGGTGGGGGAGCGGGCGCTGCGGTGGGCGGGGAAGCGCACACCGGGAGGAGCGGCGGAGACGTCGCCGTCGCCCGGGCGGAGGGGCGGAGGGATGCCGCAGGCAGCGTCGGCTCCGGTGCGGGGCCGCGCGCTGGCGCTGTGCGGGAGCGGGATTGTGTGTGGGACGCAGGCCGTGAGCGGGGTCAGGACCCGGCGCAGGACGTGGATCGCAGCCGGGGGCAGGACCGCGCCCGGAGGCAGGACCGTGCCCGAGGCCCGGGCCGGGAGATCGCCGAGGTCGCCGTTCCGGTTGTCGTCGAGGGGACGGTGCGCACACAACGGGTCTGGGACCGTGAGCAGGGGTTCTGCGCGGAGGGTGTGACCCTGCTCCAGCGGGTGTTCGCAGAGAGGGAGCGGTCGTGATACTCCTGCTCATCGCCGCACTGCTGGGCTGCGCAGGCGTTCTGCTGTTCGCGAGGGACACGGCGGCCGCCCGTCTGCGGCGTGTGCTTCCGCGGGGTCGTCCCGGCGGCGGCCACGGACCGGGCACGGCGCTCGGGACCGTCGGAGCGGAATCCGGTCCCGGCCCTGCCGCGGACGGACGCGTGCCGCGGACCGGCGGTGAGCGGGACGCGGACGAGGGGGACGCAGGCGTGGGGGACACAGGCGAGGCGGCGGACGCGGCCCTGCCCGCGCACCTCACGGGGCCGGAGGATCCCGTCCGTGCCATCACCGTGATCGATCGCGCGGCGGAGCTGCTGCGTGTGGGGCTGCCTCCGGCGGATGCCCTGTCGCAGCTGGCGGAGCTCAGCGATCCGGAGATCGCCCGCGTGCTGGCCCGCGCGGCACGCTCCCTGCGGCTGGGGGACGATCCCCGCACGGCGCTCGGCCGTCATGCCCGCACGCTGCCGGGTCCCGTCGCCGAGGTCCTCACCGGGATGGGCGCGGTCTGGTACGTCGCCGAGGCCGCAGGTGCCCCCGCGGCGGACATGCTGGAGCGATTCGCCGTGAGCAGGAGGGAGGTCGCGGATGCGGAGCGCGAGCGCGCGGTCGCGCTCGCCGGCCCGAGGGCGACCGTCACGGTCCTCACCTGGCTGCCGGCGGCGGGCCTGGGGCTGGCGCTGCTGATCGGAGCGGACCCGCTCACGCTGCTCGCCTCCGGCCCGGGGCTGGTCTCCCTGGTGAGCGGAGCGGTCCTCCTTGCGGCCGGACGGCTGTGGATGACTCGTCTGCTGCGGAGAGCGCAATGAGTGCCGGGGTGCTGCTGGTCCTCGCGGCGGCGCTGACGGCGGCGGGGGCATGGCTGCTGAGCGCTTCACCGGAGCGCTCCCGCCTGCGGCGTCTCACGGGGAGGGCCGTGGCCGGTAGAGGGGCGTGCCCGCGGGCCGGGGGAATCGCGCGCCTGATGCCTGAGGCCGGGGGGATGGGACGTCCGGGGGCTGAGGCCGAGGGAAGGGTACGTCCGTGGCCCGAGGCCGGCGGACGGATGCGGGGATCTGGCAGCGCGGACCAGCGCGGCGGGTCTGCGCAGTGGGACGGTGCTGACGGGCCGTCCGCAGATGCTGCCGGCAGTCTGGACGCGCTCGCCTTCGATCTCGACCTCGTGGCCATCTGTCTGCTCGCCGGTCTGCCCGCGGACAGGGCTCTGGAGCACGCGGCCCAGGCCTCGGCGGACCGATCCGGGCTGGCACTGGTGGCGCGTGCTCTGCGCCTGGGCACGGATGCGGTGCGCGGTCTGCGGCCGGAGCTGCAGGTCGTCGAGACGCTCATCCGCTTCTCCGGACGCACCGGCGTGGCGCTCGCTCCGCTGCTGAGCGCGCATGCGGCGGAGCTGCGAGCCAGCGAGCACCGGCGCCGGCAGATCGCCGCGGCGCGGCTGGGCGTCGTCCTGGTCCTCCCGCTGGGAGTCTGCGTGCTGCCCGCGTTCATCCTGCTGGGTGTGGTGCCGGTGCTGCTCACGCTGGTGGGCGATCTGCTGCCGGCGCTCGGCGGCGGACGCTGAGGGGTTCCCGCAGGAGGTCACAGTGCGTGCTCTGCCGGCACTGACTCCGCGTCGGTCGTCCTGTGGACGATCGGATCTCCATCCACAGATTCCGTGAGGGGGTTCCCCCGGTCTCTTCCGCCGTGAAGTGTCTGGGGCACGGCGCTTCCCGGCGTCGCGAGGAAGGGCACGGTCGAGCGATCCGTGCGCCGGAGAGGAGAGGTGATGGAGACCGAGGACAGAGACATGACCGCGGGGGTCCCGGAAGCCGCGACGGGAGCGGCGGCCGAGCCGGAGGCCGGCCGGAACGTGACGGAGCCGGGCAGCATCCGGGAATGCCTCGCGGACGACACAGGCGCAACCACGGCTGAATATGCGATCACCACGCTTGCAGCCTGTGGGTTCGCCGCCCTGCTGGTGGTCGTTCTCAAGAGCGACCCGCTTAAGGAGATGATCACGGGCGTCATCACGGGTGCGCTGGGACTGGGCGGAGCCTGAGATGCACGGTGACGGCACCCGCGAGGAGGGCGCGCGCACCGTGCGGGGTCGCGACGAGGGCGCGGCCGCGGCGGAGTTCGCGATGGTCATGCCGGCGCTGGTGCTGGTGATCGGCCTCGTCGTGGGGGCCGGAGCCGTGGGAGCGGTCCAGCTGCGTGCGCACGATGCGGCGCGGGGCGCGGCGCGTGAAGCCGCACGCGGGGAGCAGTCCGCGCAGATCGTCGAGGAGGCGGAGAAGCGCGCGGGCGCGGGCGCGCGGGTCCGCGTTGCGCAGGAGGGAGGCTATGCGGAGGTCACCGTTGAGGTGCCCCTGCCTCGGGCGCTCGCCCCGTGGCTCGAATCTGTGAGCGCGCAGGCCACCGCCCGGCGTGAGGGCTGACCGGCACGGGGAGAGGACGCTGAGGTGAACGGGTGTGGACAGCGAGCCGAGCTGCGCAGGGACGAGGGATCGAGCACGGTGATCGGCCTGGGGACGGCCTCGCTCGCGGTGGTCTTAGCGCTGGTGGTGGGAGCGGTGGGGATGGGCCTGCGCGCGAAGTCCCAGGCGGACGCCGCTGCAGATCTCGCCGCACTCGCGGCGGTGCAGGCACTGACGGCGGGTGAGGGCGAGCCGTGTGAAGTCGCGGAAGAGGTGGCGGAGCGGAACGGAGGTTCAGTCACGGAGTGCATCGTCCGCGCGGATCTGCAGCGGTCCGCCCTGGAAGTGGAGGTGCCCATTGAGCTGCGGATCCCGGGGCTGGAGCGCAAGCCGGTGATGAAGGGGGAAGCCGTGGCGGGCATCGCAGGTCCCTGACCGCTGAGGACGGGCGCGCCGCACTCTCCCAGGCCGCGGCGTTGCATCGCAGTGCTGTGAGCGTGCTGAGGAACCGCGGGCCCACCCCGGCAGATGGCGCCGCAGTGCTGGGCATCTCCCGGCAGCGGGTGCAACAGTTCGAATCGGTCTGAGCAGTGCGGTCCCCTGGTCCGCTCAGTGCCTGTCAGTGCTTGTGCCCGGAGTGTGGTGGCGGCCGCGTTCCCCACTGCGGAGGGGCACCGGCTGCGGAGCCGCGGGAACGGCGGCACAGGAACGGAGATGCGGGACGGGAGGTATGGGAGCGGACGGCCTCGTCAGCCGAGGATCGCGGTGAGCAGGCGAGCCGCGGGGTACTTCTCCAGGGGCTCGTTGCCGTTGCCGCACTTGGGCGAATGCACGCAGGAAGGACAGCCGGTGAGGCAGCCGCATGCCTCGATGGCGTCCCGCGTGGCCGTCTGCCACTGTTCGAATGCCCGGAAGCCGCGTTCGGCGAACCCGGCACCCCCGGGCTGACCGTCGTGGACGAAGACCGAGGGCAGTCCCGTATCCGCATGCCGTGCTGTGGACACTCCGCCGATGTCCCACCGGTCACAGCCGGCGAACAGCGGGAGGAGGCCGATCGCCGCGTGTTCGGCGGCGTGCACCGCTCCGGGCAGGTCGGCGGGCGTGACATAGGCGGAGTCCACGAGCGCATCCGGTGCGGACCACCACACCGCGGTGGTGCGCAGCACCTGTTCGGGCAGATCCAGGGGATGCTCGCCCATGACGATGCCGGAGCCCAGCTGGCGCATCCGGTAGCCCGTCACCTGCGTCGTCACGTCCACCACGCCCCAGCTCACCCGGGCGCCGGAGGGCAGCGTCCGCGACTCCGTGGTCTCCACGATGCTGATCTCCGTGACGGACTGCGCCTCCGTGCTGTAGTCGACGGTTACCGGTTCCACGAGCGCCACCCGCCGGTCCGTGTCCAGCTCCAGCACCGTGAAGGTGCGGCCCTGGTGCACGTAGACGGCGCCGGGATGGCTCTGATGGTGGCTGCCGGCGTCGTCCACCGTGCCCAGCAGAGCACCTGTGGAGGACTCGACGAGCCGGACCGTGCCGCCGCCGGTGCGGATGTCCGAGAGGTCCGAGGCCTTCTCGGACTTCGCCCAGAACCAGCCGCCCGGGCGCTGCCGCAGCATCCGGGCCTCCGTGAGCTGCGCGACGACGGCCTCCGTGCCCGCCGGGAAGCGGGCGAAGTCCTCCCGGGTCAGAGGCGTCTCCGCTGCGGCGGCGCAGAGATGACCGGCGAGCACGTACGGGTTGCCCGGGTCGATGACCACGGCATCGACGCTGCGGTCGAAGATCGCCTCCGGGTGATTGACCAGGTACGTGTCCAGCGGATCGTCGCGGGCGATGAGCACGGCCAGCCACTCCTGCCCGGCGCGGCCTGCGCGTCCCGCCTGCTGCCAGAGCGAGGCCAGGGTGCCGGGCCAGCCGGCGATCGCCACGACGTCCAGCCCGGAGATGTCGATGCCGAGCTCCAGGGCGTTCGTCGAGGCCACCGTGAGCAGGCGGCCGTTGCGCAGCCCCGTCTCCAGCAGCCGCCGCTCCTCCGGCAGGTAACCGCCGCGGTAGGCGGCCACGGTCCGCACCAGTGCGCCGTCCACCCGGGAGACCTGGTCCTTGACCATGGAGGCCAGGGCCTCGGCACCGCGGCGGGAGGCGATGAAGCCGATGGCGCGGCGACCGGCGCACGTGGTGTCCGTGAGGATGTCCGCGACCTCGGCGAGAGAGGACCTGCGCGCGGTCTCCTCCGGCCAGACGGACTCCGGGGGCAGCACATCGAGCTCGGCCGCCGGCACGGCGGAGCTGTCCTCCCAGGGGTCGGTGACCGCGCTGTCCGCCCACGGATCGGCGAGTCCGGCCTCGGCCCAGGGGTTCGTGCCCGTGCTCTCCGGCGCCCGTTCCGCGGACGGATCCCCGGCATCGGCCCGGTCCCGGACCATGCCGAACGGCTCCCCGCCGACTGAGCCCTCACCGAAGGGGTCCTCGTCGAGCGCGTCGCGTCCGCCGGTGGGCAGGAGCGGCGGCTCCCACAGGACGAACCGTCCTGCTGCGCGCGGCGAGGCGTCCTCCGTGACGGCGACCGCGTCCTCGCCGATCAGCCGGGAGAAGACCTCCGCCGGATCGCCTGCCGTGGCAGAGGCGCCGATCACCACGGGGTCCGCGCCGTAGCGGCGGGCCAGCCGCAGCAGCCGGCGGAGGATGAGCGCCACGTGCGAGCCGAACACGCCGCGGTACTGGTGGGCCTCGTCGACCACCACATAGTCCAGCCGCTTGAGGAGGGAGGAGAAGCGCTGGTGGGAGGGCAGGATCGACCGGTGCAGCATGTCCGGATTGGTGAGGAGGACATTGGCGTGGCGACGCGCCCAGTCGCGGTCGGCCTGGGCGGTGTCGCCGTCGTAGGCGGAGGGCCGCAGCCCTCTGAGCACCAGATGCCGGAGGGTGTCCGCCTGGTCCGCGGCGAGGGCCTTGGTGGGGGAGAGGTAGAGGGAGACGGAGCCGCGGCCGCTCGGGTGGGCAGTTCCGCGCACGGCCGCGTGGAGAACGGGCATGAGGTAGCCCAGCGATTTGCCCGAGGCGGTGCCCGTCGCCGCGATCACGTGCCTGCCTGCGTGGGCGTGCTCCGCGACGGCGGCCTGATGCGTCCAGGGCCGGGGAATGCCCGAGGTGATGAAGGCCTGGCGCACCTCTTCGTCGAGCCACGCCGGCCAGTCCGCCGTGACGCCAAGACGCGCGGGCATGGCCTCGACGTGTGTGATGCGGTCATTGCGCTCGCCGAACCGCGTGATGGTGTCGAGGAGGACCGAATCGGAGAAGTCGGGGAGACGGTCCTGGTGCATGAGGGCTAGTCTATCCGGCTGCCGCGGGCGAACCCCCTGCCGTGAGGCGCTGGGGGCCGCCAACGCATATGATGCGTAAATCGCAACAGACGGGGACGGGTGAGGATTTCGTTCCCGTCTGCGGATTCGCCGGGAAAGCAGCCGCGCGCCGGCGAATCCGCAGACGGGAGCAACCTCTGCAGCCGTTCCCGTCTGCTCCGGCCTGCCGCCCCGTCTGCCGTGCTGCGTCGCCTGTCTGCGGCGAAATCGGGACTGGTAGCGTCGATGCCAAGCTGCACTGACGATGTCCGCCCCGATGACGAGGAGACCAGCCCGATGGCGCACTTCCCCCAGCCCTCCGTCGAAGTGTCGGATTCCCGCAGTACCGGTCTGCTCCGGTGCCGTGTGCGCACGTTCAGTCGGCGCCGGCTTCTGTCGCCACCGTCAGGGCCGCGCCTGGGCGGCGGCCCTCGGTCCGATGCGGCTTCCGGTCGCAGTGTGCGTCGGTATGGCGCCGCGCTGGCTCTTGCCGGCGTGTTCGCCGCGGCCGGCTGCGCCGGGGGAGGCCCGGGAGACTCCTCTGAAGGCGCCGGCGGCGCGTCGCAGAGCGAGGAGGTGGAGCTTCCGGGCACTCCTGCAGGGGAGGCCTCGGCGGAGGTCCTCGACCTCCTCAACGGAGATGCCGAGATCGTGCCGGGGGACTTCGACGGCCGCCTCGCGCCGATCTTCCGGGAGGAGCTGCCGGAGGAGGAGCTCGCGGAGCTGCTGAATCAGCAGTTCCGGCCGGCGCAGCCGTTCACGGCCACGGACTACCAGGGAGACGAGAACCTCGCCTCCACCCGGCTGGAGACGCCGCACGCAGACACCGTCGACATGACGGTGAGCATCGATGAGGACGGACTCATCGACGGCCTGCACTTCGTCCCGGCGGGCTGAGCATGGGTGTGAGGCTACAGCACGCGGTCGGCTGGCTGGGTCTTGCCGTCTTCGCCCTGGCGCAGGTCTGCATCTGGTTCGCCGGACCGGACTCGGTCGTCTCGCACGTGGGCGCCGGCGGCGAGCCCGATGCGTGGATGCCCAAGGGGAGGAGCGTCGGAGTGTCCTTCCTCATCGGTGCGATCATCGTCGCCGTCATCCTGCTCTGCCGCCTGCTGGTGCGTGTGGTTCCGGCTGGGCTCGTGAACATCCCCTCTGCCCGGGCCCATCGCTACTGGACGTCCCCGGAGCACCGCCCGGAGTTCAACGCACGGATGAATGCGTGGCTGAGCATGGTGGGAGGCGCGGTGCTCATGGGAGTGGCGTGTCTGAATCTGGAGCTGGCCTTCGCTCTGCCCGCGGGAAGGCCTCCGTTCGTCGCCGTGCACCTCGGCTGGGTGATACCCGCGGTGGTGCTCGGGTGCGCCGCATACCTCTGCCTCTGGCTGGTGAGAATCCCGGCGCGGCGTGGTGCGTGAACCGAAGCAGACGGGAACGGGTGCGGGTTTCGTTCCCGTCTGCGGATTCGCCGGAAAATCGGCCGCAAGGCGGCGAGACCGCAGACGGGAGCGGCCTCGGAAGCCGCTCCCGTCTGCTGCGGGACTCAGAACAGGGTCTCGCCCACGAAGCCTCCCTCCTCACATCCGGGCGGGATCGCGAACACCGCTGAACCCACCGGTGTCGTCCACTGGTTGAGGATGTCGAGTTCGTCCAGCCGCCGCTGCACCGGTACGAATCCGGTGTCCGGATCCCGCTGGTAGGCGGCGAACAGCAGTCCCGCGTCGTCCCCGGAGTCCTCCTCGTAGTTGTAGGAGCGCCGCAGCATGGTGGGCCGGGCGTCCCCGCCGTTGGCGCGTGCCACGTGGGAGAACTCCGGGATGACGGGAAAGCCGTTGGAACCCTCCGCCTGGAAGTCCGGCGGATCGAACTCGTCCTCCCCGGTGAGCGGTGCCCCATCCGACTGCCGCCGGCCCAGCGCGCTGTCCCGCGCAGAGCGGTCCACGCGGTCCCATTCGTCCAGGTCCATGCGGATGCGGCGCAGCACCAGGGAGGTTCCCCCGGCCATCCACCCGTCTTCCGCCCACACGGTCGAGGCGAAGTCCTCGTCGTCCGGCCGCGGATTCACGGTGCCGTCGACCTGGCCGAAGAGGTTGCGCATCGTGGTCCCCGGCTTCTCCGCCCCGCGCGACCGCCGGAAGCCCGACTGCCGCCACCGCAGCGAGGTCCACGCACGTGAGTTCTTCAGCAGCACCCGTGCGGCGTGCGCCAGTGTGACCTGATCGTCGCAGCCCACCTGCAGCAGGAGATCGCCTCCGCTCCAGCGCTCCTCCAGCCGGTCGATGCCGAACTCCGGCAGCGGCTTCAGCCATGCCGGCACGGCCGTCTCCCCCGCTGCGCGCCGCACGAACTCGGGGCCGAAGCCGAAGGTCACGGTCAGCCGGGCCGGAGAGACGGCGAGCTCCGGTTCCGTGTCCGCCAGCGCCCCTCTGCCCTGGGTGAGGCGGACCGCATCGTCGGTGAGGACCCACAGCAGCCTGCGGATCTCCTCCGTGCCGGCCTCAGGATCGAGGTCGAGTGCGAGGAAGGAGGCGAACGCCTGCGGTTCCGTGCTCACACCGGCCTGGTGCGCACCGTGGAAGGGCACCGTGTCACCGCCCACCGGGGCGTCCCGCAGCGCCTCCGCCGGGGAGAGCGCGGCCGAGGCCCCGGTTCCGCGGGTGCGTCCGTCGCCGGTGCAGCCGGTCAGGAGCAGGCCGCCCGCTCCGGCCGCGGCGCCCCCGGCCAGCACGCGCCTCCGGGAGAGGGCGCTCATGCGGACTCGTCCCCGGACCCGGATTCGTGCTCCTCGGAGGAGTCCGCGCCGTGGCCGCCGTGCTCGCCATGCTCCTCGTGGCCGCCGTCGCTGTCATGGCCGTCGTGCTCGTCTGCGGAGCTGCCGTCCTCGTCCTCCGTGGAGCCGCCGTGTTCGTCGTCCATCCCGCCGTAGTTCTCCTGCGCCCCGGCGAAGTCGCGCACGTCTGCCGTGACCTCCACGCGGGAGTCGTCGCTGAACACGAGGGTGAGCTGTGTGGTGGTGCCGTGCTCGAGGGGTTCCGCCAGATCCATGAGCATGATGTGCTGCGCGCCGGGCTCCAGCACGAGGATCTCCTGCGGCTGGATGGGGAAGCCGCCCTCCTGCTCCTCCATGGACATGCCGCCGGAGCCGTCCTCGGTGGTCGTGTGCAGCTCGACGTCCGCGGATGCCTCGGACTCGACGGCGACGAGGGTGACCTCGTCCTCGCCCTCGTTGTCGACCCTCCCGAATGCCGAGGTCATGCCCTCGTCCGCGGCCTTGACCCAGGCATCGGTGACGGTGACGGAATCGGCGGCGGAGGCCTCGGGAGTGGGAGAGTCCCCGGAGCCGCAGGCGGTGAGCAGCAGCGCGGAGGCGAGTGCGGCGGGCAGCGCCAGGGGCCGGTGACGGAGGGATCCGGGCAGGGTGAAGCGTGTGCGCATGACAGCGCCTTTCTGTACAGGGGTTCGCGAAAGGACCGCACCGGCTCCTGTGCCGATGCGGGTGAATGGCCGAGCGAGTGCTCAGCCCGCGAAGGCCGGCGGCCCCCTGTCGAGGTGTGCGCAGCGGAGGACGCCCAGCGGCACCAGGGTGCGGGTGGGACGGGTCCGGACGGGGCCTCGGCGGCGGGGTGCGGAGGGTATGGACACCGCGCCCGAGGCCAGCGCGGTGAGCCGTCTCCCCACCATCCGCAGGAGGTCGCGGAGGGAGGCGAGCGCCCGTTCCGCGTGACGAAGGACGGCGATGGTGAGGACGGCGGCCGCCGCGTGTGCGAGCAGCATGAGCGATCCGCTGTGGGAGGCCCCGGTGTGCAGCAGATGGCCGGAGTGCGCGGCGGCTCCCGCGAGGTCCGCATGTCCGGCGAGGTCTGCGCCGGCAGACTGCCCTGCGCCGGCATGGCCTGCGTGCCCGGAGGCGGCTCCCGCGCCGGCGGAGCCGGAGAAACCGGCGGAGGAATGGAGAGCGTGGGCGCGTGCGGAGAGTCTGGCACCTGCGGAGTCGCCGGACGCCGCAATCCCTCCGGCCACCACCGCGCCGCCGCTCACGGCCTGGGCGACGGCCGCCGCGGAGAAGACCCAGTGGAAGCACAGCTGGCTGAGGCCCACGGAGACGGTCAATCGCAGCAGTGAGCTCCGGAGACCGGCGAGGATCGTGCAGATGACGAGGGAGAAGAAGAGCGGGACTGCCACGCCCAGGAACGGGGGTGTGGGGCCGCCGCCGGCCATGTGCGAGAACAGCGCGACGAAGGTGGCGACCAGCGCTGCGGCCGAGCCGCGCGCAAACCGCCTGCGCACCTCCGAGGTCCTGTCCCGCATCAGCGTCATTGTCGCCTGCCCGCCGGGAGGCGCGCAGGCAGTCCGGCATGCGAACAGTCCGCGCTCGCTGGGTGGGCGTGGGGAGGCAGGCACCTGCCGGCCGGACAGTCCGCCGGGCTGCCGGCTCGCCCGCACCCGCGGGTCCGGGCCCACACGCGGGTCCGCGTGCACCGGTGCCTCCTGACCACAGGGCTGCCGACTGACCACAGTGCTGCCTCCTGACTACGCTGAGGGGGTGACGTCACTCCCCTCGGTCCCCACACTGCCCCGGTCCCTCGCGCACGCCCTTGCCGCCGCGCTCCACGCCGCCTCCTACACGCCCACGGCTCTGCGCGGGATCTGGGGCGTGGATGCGGACGCCGCGCTCGAGGCCAATGACCCGGCCCCGGCCCGGCGCGCCTGCGCGCGGCTGCTCGGAGACAGCAGGGGGACGAGGACAGCCGCGGCCGGAGACGGGGCGGAAGCCGGAGGCGGAGCGGAGACCGCAGGCGGAGGGGAGACCGCAGGCGAGAGCCGGGAAGGCCGTGATCTCGCCGCGCTCGCCTCCGTCTTCCTGCTCGACCGGCCCGTGCGTCGCGGTGGGCTGACCCGCGCGCTGGGTGAGGAGCTCGTCACCGGTCTCACGGAGGCGGGCCTGTTCGAGGAGGTGGCGGCCCCGCCCACCGCGTCGGCCGCGTCCGCCTCGTCAGCCGAGAACGCCCCGCCCGCCTCGCCGGTGCCACCCGCCGAGGCCCGCCTCCGCTCCGTCCTCGCGCTCACCTGCCACGCACTGCCGGTGGGGGTGCCGCGTCATCTCCGCCCGGGCGACGACACCCTCCTGCTCGTCAGCGACCACGGCACCCTCACGACGGAGGGGCCCCTGGACGGGGACTACGTGCTGGGCCACGGGGGAGCCGGCCGCACGCTCGCGGAGATCACGCCGCGCCATCCGGTGGGGCTGGCCGCGGACATCGGCACGGGCTGCGGCATCCAGGCGGTGCTCCTGGCCCGCCACGCCTCACGCGTCATCGCCACAGACGTCTCCCGCCGTGCGCTCGCCTGCGCCGCCCTCACCGCACAGCTGGCCGGAGTCGAGGAATCCGTGGAACTGCGCCACGGCTCCCTCTACGCGCCGCTGCCGGAGACCGTGGACCTCCTCGTCTCGAATCCGCCGTTCGTCATCACCCCGCGGACGCGCACCGGGAGCACGAGCTCCGGAAGTGCGGACACCGAGAGCACGAGCTCCGGGAACGCAGAGACCGCGAGCACAGACGCCGTGAGCACGGAGGCCGGAACCACGGAAGCCGGAAACGCGGAGGCCGACGAGGCCTCGGGCGTCTTCGAGTACCGCGACGGCGGCCGCACCGGCGACGCGATCATGCACGAGATCCTCGAGGGCGCTCCGGCACACCTCAACCCGGACGGGCACGCGGCCTTCCTCGGCAACTGGGAGTACGGCGAGGGACGCCGGCAGCCGCACGAATGGCTCGCCGCGCAGGCGGACGCACCGCATCCGGGCACCACCGGGGACTCCCACACGGCGGCCTCCACCTCGGTGATGGTGATCGAACGGCAGCGCATGAGCCCGGCCGAGTACGCCCGCACCTGGATCCGGGACGGCGGCGTCCCGCGTGCGGGAGCGCGCTGGCAGGCGGACACGGAGGCCTGGCTGGACGACTTCGAGGCGCGCGGGGTGGAGCGGGTGGGCTTCGGCTGGGTGCGCCTGCACAGACTGGCCGCGGACGCCGAGGCGGCCGCAGCCCCCAGCAGCGTCCCTGCACCGGACGCCGTGGCACCGGACGCTCTCGCACCGGACGTCCCCGCACCGGGCGCGTCGGGGCAGGCCCACGCGGAGCCGGCCTCGGCGACGGCTCCCGTTCCCGTGCGCAGCTTCAGCCGCATCGACACCGGCCCCGGGTCCAACCCCGCGGGCCTCGCCTCCTTCCTCGACGTGCGGCTGGGCCTCCTCGAGTGGCTGGCGGAGGCCGATGACGCGGAGCTGGCGGACACCGCGTTCGTGCTCGCAGGCGACGTCACGGAGCACCGGCACCTGCGGCCCGGTGCGGAGGACCCCACCATGCTCACGATCGAGCAGGGTGCGGGGCTGGCTCGGACCTTCCAGGCCGATCCGGCGCTCGCCGGCTTCCTGGGAGTGTGCGACGGTTCGCTCACACTCGGGCAGACCGCGGCCGCGCTCGCGCAGCTCCTCGGCGCGGATCCACAGGCCCTCACCGGCCAGCTCGTGGGCCAGGTGCGCGCCCTCGCGCCGGAGGGGGTGCTCACACCGGCACCGGCCTGAGCCCGGCACGGGGGCGCTCAGCAGTGTCCGGGGCCAGTGCTACTGTGTGCACAAATCCCACCGTTCGGGTGCGGGAGCACGCCAGCACCAGCGCGGATGCGCCGGGGGCGGGGAGCTGCGGAGACCGCGGCGAACCGCAGGGTCCAGGCGCTCGCCCCGCATCCGGACACCGCTCCTCCACCGGACTCGGCAGGCGGGTGCGGCCTGTTCCAGGCCCGTGCGCGCACCGCAGTTCCACAGGGAAAGGAACCTATGGCAGCCTCCGGAACCACCCCACGCCGCCTCGTCATCGTCGAGTCGCCCACCAAGGCCCGCACCATCGTGGGGTATCTGGGCGACGGCTATGACGTCGAAGCCTCGGTGGGGCACATCCGCGACCTGCCCCAGCCCTCGGAGCTGCCCGCGGACATGAAGAAGGGGCCCTACGGCAAGTTCGCGGTGGACGTGGACAACGGCTTCGACCCCTACTACGTGGTCGCCCCGGACAAGAAGAAGAAGGTCACGGAGCTCAAGAAGCTCCTCAAGGACGCGGACGAGCTCTACCTCGCAACGGATGAGGACCGGGAGGGCGAGGCGATCGCCTGGCACCTCCGCGAGGTGCTCAAGCCCAAGGTGCCCGTCAAGCGGATGGTGTTCCACGAGATCACCCCGGAAGCCATCGAGCGCGCCCTGGAGAACACCCGTGAGATCGACGACGACCTCGTCGATGCGCAGGAGACCCGCAGGCTCCTCGACCGCCTCTACGGCTACGAGGTCTCGCCCGTGCTGTGGCGCAAGGTCCGCGCGGGCCTGTCCGCGGGCCGCGTGCAGTCCGTCGCCACCCGGCTCGTGGTGGAGCGCGAACGCGAGCGCATGGCCTTCGTCTCCGCGGACTACTGGGACCTGGACACGGAGCTCGCGGCGGGTGCGGGCACCGGTGCTGCCGGCTCCGCACCGTTCAAGGCCCGGCTGGAGAGCGTGGACGGCACCCGCGTGGCCACGGGCCGCGATTTCGACGACCACGGCAGGCTGAAGAAGTCCGCCCAGGTGCAGGTGCTGGACCAGGCCCGGGCGGAGTCGCTGGCGGCGGCTCTGAGCGGGTCCGCGAAGGAAGCGCTCACCGTCTCCTCGCTGGAGACCAAGCCGTACACGCGCCGGCCCGCCGCGCCGTTCACCACCTCGACCCTGCAGCAGGAGGCCGGCCGCAAGCTGCGCATGTCCTCCCGGCAGGCGATGCGCGTGGCGCAGTCCCTGTACGAGAACGGCTACATCACCTACATGCGTACGGATTCCACGCAGCTCTCCGGCCAGGCGGTGGCCGCCGCCCGCCGGCAGATCGGTGAGCTCTACGGCCCGGAGTACGTGCCCGGCTCCCCGCGCGCCTACGGCTCCAAGCAGAAGGCCGCTCAGGAAGCGCACGAGGCGATCCGTCCCGCCGGTGACCACTTCCGCACGCCCGCGCAGGTCTCCGGTGCGCTCCGTGCGGACGAGTTCCGTCTGTACGAGCTCATCTGGAAGCGCACCGTCGCCAGCCAGATGGCCGATGCCAAGGGCCGCACCGCCACGATGAAGATCGCCGCGGACCTCAGCGGTGCCGCCGGTGAGCTGGAGGCGGGCAGCTGGGAGAAGACGCCTGCGGCGGCGGGCTTCACGGCCTCGGGCACCGTGATCACCTTCCGCGGATTCCTCGCCGCCTACGAGGAGGGGCGCGACGTGGAGCGCTACGCGGAGGGCAAGGACGGCGAATCCCGCCTGCCCAACGTGGAGGAGGGTGAGGCGATCGCCGTCGAGCGCGTCGAGGCGGACGGCCACACCACGGCACCGCCCCCGCGCTACACGGAGGCCAGCCTGGTCAAGCGGCTCGAGGAGCTGGGGATCGGCAGGCCGTCGACGTACGCGGCGACGATCTCCACGATCCAGGACCGCGGCTACGTGACCAACCGCGGCAGCGCCCTGGTGCCCAGCTGGCTGGCGTTCTCCGTCATCCGGCTGCTCGAGGAGCACTTCGCCGGGCTCGTGGACTACCAGTTCACCGCCGGTCTGGAAGCGGACCTGGACGAGATCGCCGGCGGCCGCGAGGACCGCACCAAGTGGCTGCACGACTTCTACTTCGGCCCGAGCGGAGAGAGCACGGGCGAGGCCGCGGCCGCGACCCCGGGTCTCAAGAGCATCGTCGACGACCTGGGCGACATCGACGCCCGCGAGATCAACACCGTTCCCATTGCGGACGGCATCGTGCTGCGCGTGGGCCGCTACGGTCCGTACCTCGAGGTCGCTCCGTCCGTCACCGGCGGTGCGCCGGAGGACCAGCCCGGCCGTGTGTCCGTCCCGGACGACCTCGCACCGGACGAGCTCACGGAGGCCAAGGCTCGCGAACTCATCGCCACGCAGGGCACCGGCGACCGCGAGCTGGGCACGGACCCGGAGACCGGTCACACCATCGTGGTGAAGTCGGGACGGTTCGGCCCCTACGTGACGGAGGTGCTGCCGGAGCCGGAGGAGAAGCCCAAGCGCGGGCAGAAGAAGCCCAAGCCGCGCACGGCCTCGCTGTTCAAGTCGATGGAGCCCACCACGGTCACCCTCGAACAGGCGCTCCGGCTGCTCACCCTGCCCCGCACGGTGGGCGAGGACGCGGAGGGCACACCCATCACCGCGCAGAACGGCCGCTACGGCCCGTATCTCAAGAAGGGCACGGACTCGCGCTCGCTGGAGCGGGAGGAGCAGATCTTCTCGATCACCCTCGAGGAGGCGCTGGAGATCTACTCCAAGCCCAAGCAGCGCAGGGGACAGACGGCTGCCGCACCGCTCAAGGAGCTGGGCGAGGACCCGGAGTCCAAGAAGCCGGTGGTGGTGAAGGACGGCCGGTTCGGTCCGTACGTCACGGACGGGACCACCAACGCCACCCTGCGCAAGGACGACTCCGTGGAGGAGATCACCCCGCTGCGGGCGTACGAGCTGCTGGCGGAGAAGCGCGCCAAGGCGCCGGCCAAGAAGAAGACGACGACGCGGAAGACGACGGCGTCGAAGACGAGCGCAGCGAAGAAGTCCACGGCGGCGTCCAAGACGACGGCCGCCAAGAAGACGACTGCGAAGTCGACCGCCTCGAAGTCCACGGCCTCTGCGGCGAAGAAGTCCACGGCGGCGTCCAAGACCACTGCCTCCAAGACGACGACGGCGGCGAAGAAGACGACGACGCGGACGACAGCCGCGAAGAAGACCGCGGCCTCTGCGGCGAAGTCCGAGCCGGCCGAGTCCACGTCCGCCGCGAAGAAGAGCACAGGTCCCACGACGCCCTGATCCGCGGCGAGGACGTGAGCAGGCACGGGTCCGGAGAGTCCGGGAGGACTCTCCGGACCCGTCGTCCGTGGTGGAGCACCGCGGTCCGGGCAGCGTGCCGCGGTCCGGGCAGCGGACCTCCGGGAGCGGCGCCTCGCTCCGTGCAGCGTGCCGCAGGCAGGGGGCTCCGCAGGTGGCTGTCTGCCCCGAGGCCGGCCGCAGCGGCTCCGCTGCGCTCAGAGGAGGTGCTTGGGCACGTATGCGGCGGCGGCCTCCGCGTCCGCTGACGTGAGCGCGCCCTCCACCAGGTCGTACTCCCGGGCGTAGGCGGCCAGCACCGCCTCCTCGACGGCCTCGGCGGTGACCCCGGGGTGCCGCTCGCTGATCGCCCCTCCTGTGCGCGGATCCCAGCCCACACGCAGGGCGTCCTGCACGGCGGTGAGCACGCTGCGGATGGGTGCCGGGTCCTCGACGATCACCGAGGAGGAGAACAGCCACGCCCCGCTGACCACCCGCTGTGCCGTCCCGATCGCCTTGATCCGGCCGCCCACGTTCACGCTGTGCTCACCGGGACAGTACTCTCCGGGGATCTCACCCATCCGCGCATCGATCCCGATCGTCCGGAGGGCCTGCGCGTACATCTCCCCGAACCGCACGAACCGGTCCTGCGTCTGCGTGAGGAACTCGCCGGTGGGTTCGATGTGGTCGATGACCAGGCTCCCCGGATGGTAGGCGGCGATCCTCCCACCCAGGGTCCGCAGTGCGGGAGTGAATCCGTGTGCGCGCGCTGCGGCGACGGCGTCCGGGAACCCCTCGAGGAACCTGTCGCGCGCACCGAAGGCGGCGGTGGGCGCCGGCCGGTAGATGCGGAGGAGCGGTCCGCGGGCGCCGGACTTCACGGAGTCCAGCAGCGCGCGGGCCGTGGCCAGGTCCGTGAGCGCGTCTCCGGGCCCGTGGCGCAGCAGGGTGAGCGGGAGTTTCACCACTTCAGGGTAGCCGGTGCGCGCATCGGCACCGCGCCGTGTCTGTACCCCCTAGTACCCTTGCAGATGTGAGCGAACAAGGATCTGCCAACCCCGCCCCCGCGCTGGGCGCCCAGCAGCCCGCAGCCGTGGCCCCGGTCGTCGTGGAGGCCGGTGCCTGGCTCGCCATGCTCGCCCTCGCGGGCCTGGCATTCAGCCTGGCGGGAGCGTTCGGTCTGACCGGCAGGGCGGACCCGTCCATGCTCACCGGCATCCGTGAGGCCGCCGCCGGTGGTGACTTCGCGCTGCGCACGGCCGTCATCGCCTACGCCCTCGTGGGCATCGTGGCCGCAGCGGGGGTCTTCCTGCCGGTGCGGCGCTGGGGCGGGAGCCTCTCTCTGCGCATAGCCGCCGGCGCGGCGCTGGTCGCCGCGGTGCTCTCCTTCGTCCTCCTCTTCGTGCTCACCGCGTGGCTGAGCATCCTCACGGCGGCAGTCGCGGGAATCGCCGTCGTCATGGTGCTGGGCGTCCTCAGCAATCCGCACCGCAAGCCGTGGCGCAGCGCGGGCATCCCGGTGGTCCTCCTCCTCGTGGTCACCTACGGGGCGCAGCTCCTGGGCGGGGTGGGTGCCGGGCACACGGTCCTGCGGTGGATGGCGGTGCTCGGATGCCTCGTCGTCCTCGTGGGCGTGCTGCTGCTGCTCACCGGCAGGGCTCCCCAGCCGGGTGAGGCGCCGCAGATCGGAGCGTTCCCTTCCGCTCCCCGGATGTCCGTGCGTGAGGCGGTGCCGGTGAAGAACGCCTGGGCCTGCCACTTCCTCTTCTTCGTCCTGGGCGCAGTGGGCATCCTCGCCCAGCCTGCCGTCGCGGAGCTGGGCTTCGGCCAGGCGGGCACGGCGCTCATCGTCTGCGCCGTGCTCCTCGGCTGGGCGGTGGGCTTCGAGACGGGCCCCACCTTCGCCCCCGGCATGTCCCGTCCCCGGCTCACCTCCTTCGCGCTCATCGCCGCAGGCGTCCTCACCATCGGCGCAGGAGCTCTCACGGAGCTGTCCGGCAAGGCCGTCCTCTCCGGTGCCGTGGCATTCCTGGTGGGCCTGGGCGTGCGGGCACAGGACTACGCCTTCTCCAGGCGTGTGGGCGCCGGACTGGGCATGCTCGCCGGTCTGCTGCTCACCCTCGCCGGCGTGAGCGCGGAGATCCCGCTCAGCGATGCGGCGAGCTGGAACCTCACCTCCACGGAGTTCGCCTACGAGGTGGTGGGCGTCGTCGCGCTGATCGCGGGCATCGCTGCTCTCTTCGCCTTCGGACCGCATGGCATCCACGGGATCGGCGTGGACGTCGTCCATGCCTTCCGCATCCCGGCGGTGCGGACGGAGGACCGCACCGCTTCCGAGGCGACGGAGGACACCCTGCGTTCCACCGATGCGGCTGCCCCCGGCTCTTCCGAGGCGCTCCTCGGATCCACGGGGGACGACGCAGGCCCGGCCTCGCCCCCCGCACCCGGGGACCTGAGTTCGGCACTCACCGTCCCGACCGCCTCGGCCGCCTCCGCCGGCGGCGCGGGAGGGGCGGGACGCGGTCTGTTCATCGCGCTGGAAGGCGGGGACGGCACCGGCAAGAGCACGCAGATCCACCTGCTCGCCGAAGCCCTGCGGGAGCGCGGCATCACGGAGGTCGTCACCACCAGGGAGCCGGGAGGCACGGAGCCGGGCGGCCGGCTGCGCTCCGTGGTCCTCGACGGCGACGGCGTCAGCCCGCGTGCGGAGGCCCTCGTCTTCGCCGCGGATCGCGCACATCACGTGGCGACCCTCGTCCGTCCCATCGTGGAGCGCGGCGGGGTGGTCATCACCGACCGCTACATCGACTCCTCCCGGGCCTACCAGGCCGCCGGCCGTGCGCTCGGGGACGAGGAGATCGCCGCCCTGTCCCGGTGGGCGACGGAGGGCCTGGTCCCGGACCTCACGCTCGTCCTCGACGCAGATCCCGCCTCCCTCGCGGGGCGGCTCAGCGCCCGGGGGGAGCAGAACCACCTCGACCGGGAGGACGCCGCGTTCCGGGAGACGGTGCGTCGCTCCTTCCTCGAGTACGCGGCGCAGGAGCCGGAGCGCTATCGCGTCATCGACGCCGGCGGCTCGGTGGACGACGTCGCCGCACGTCTGCTGGAGGCGGTGACCGCCGTGCTCGACGGCGCCCCCGCGGCACGCCCTGCTCCTGCGGAGGACGGCACCGCGGGCACGTACTCGGACGAAGCGCCCACCGTGGTCTCCCCGGCGGTGCGTTCGGCACAGCCCTCCGCCGGAAGTCCGCACCAGGGCGACGGCGGCCGTGCCGCAGCGCAGCCGCTCCGGGACGCGGACGAGGCCCCCACGCTCGTCCACCGCGTCGCAGCACCTCCCGCCGGACCGACGGCACCGGAGGCGGACACGGCGGCGGAGCCCAAGCCTGCCGCACCCCGGCAGACCAGCCGGGAACGCCTGCGCGCGCAGGCGGAGATCGAGCGGCAGGCGCGCGAGCGCCTCCGTTCCCAGCGGGACGGGCGGCAGCCGTGACGGCGGCTCAGGGGACGGTCGCGGAAGGTTCGGCACCAGCGGGCACCGGCGAGGCGGGCACACCCGCGGAGACGGGTGTGTGGAGCGAACTCGTGGGGCAGGACCGGGCGATCGCACAGCTGCGCCGTGCGGCGGTGCCCGGCAGCGGTTCGATGACGCATGCCTGGCTCCTCACCGGCCCGCCCGGTTCCGGCCGGTCCAACGCCGCCCGTGCGTTCGCGGCGGCGCTGCTCACTCCGGACCACGGCGAGAGCCGGAGTCCGGCCGCGGAACGCGCTCTGCGCGGCATCCACGAGTCCATGACGGTCCTGAGCACGCAGAAGTCGGTCATCACGATCGACGAGGTCCGCGAGCTGGTCGCCACCGCGCATCAGTCTCCCGTGAACGCGCCCTGGCGCGTGGTCATCATCGAGGACGCGGACAGGATGTCCGAGAGGACCTCGAACGTTCTCCTGAAGGCGATCGAGGAGCCGCCGCCGGCCACCGTGTGGATCCTCTGCGCGCCCAGTCAGCAGGACGTGCTCACGACCATCCGGTCCCGGTGCCGCAGCGTCTCCCTCCGCGTGCCGAGCGCGGATGCGGTCGCACAGCTGCTCGTCCGCCGCGACGGGGTGGATCCGCAGACGGCGCGGTGGGCTGCCCATGCCTCCCAGAGCCACATCGGCCGGGCCAAGCGGCTCGCCCTCCATCCGGATGCGCGCACGGAGCGTGAGTTCACGCTCGGCATCCCCGCACATCTCACCTCAGTGGGATCCACTGTGCGCATCGCGGCGCGGATCGTCGATGTGGCCAAGGAGCGCGCGGCGGCGCGGACGGAGAGCCGCAACGCGGAGGAGCGCGATTCCCTCCTGCGGACTCTGGGCGTGGACGCCGGTGGGAAGATCCCGCCCAGTGCCCGTTCACAGATCAAGCGGCTCGAGGACGAACAGAAGCGGCGGAGCGTGCGGGCGCGCAACGACGAACTCGATTCGATCTTCATCGAGCTGCTCTCGCTCTACCGGGATGTGCTGGCCCACCAGCTGGGCTCGCGGACGGAGTTCATCAATGTCGAGGAGACGGAGCGCATCGCCCGCCTCGCCGCGGAGAGTGACGAGACGACCACGCTCATGAGGATCGACGTGCTCCGGAAGGCGCGGGAGCGGCTCGCCACCAACATGGCTCCGGCGCTCGTGGTCGAGGCGGCCTTCATCGGACTCTCCAACCCCTGGATCGTCTGAGCGGCACCCTGACCGCAGTGCGGGACCCGGCTGAGGGCGCCCCGCCTCAGACCGCGCGGGCCGGTGCCGTGCGGTCGGCGGGGGCCGGTGCTCTCATGGGCTCCAGGGGACGTTCCAGCAGCGAGGCGATGAGCCCGGCGACCAGCTCCACCCTCCTGGGTATCCATTCGACCAGGGCGTGCTCGTCGTCCGCGTGTGAGCCTCCGCCCACCGTGCCGAGGCCGTCGAGTGTGGGAGCGCCCACGCCGGCGGCGAAGTTCGCGTCCGAGCCTCCGCCCACGCGGATGCGCCGCAGCTCCGGGTGCCCCAGCGCTGCGGCGACCTCCCGCGCGCGAGCGTAGAGCCCCGCTGCGGCGGCCTCCTCGAGCGGGGGACGGTTGATCCCGCCGTGGAGCACCAGCTCCGCTCGCGGGTCCACCGCCCGCAGCGCGCGCAGTGCGGTGTCCACGCGTTCCTGCTCCGCGGTGGTCTCCGCCCGGGAGTCGATGGCGAGCGTGCCGCGTGCCGGCACCGTGTTGGTGGTGGTGCCGGAGTGCATGACGGCCGGGACCACCGTGGTGCCGCGTTCGGCGTCGCCCAGAGCGGATGCGGCGAGCACCTGATGGGCGAGCTCCACGGTCGCGTTCACGCCCTTCTCCGGCTCGACGCCGGCGTGGGCGGCGCGGCCGAGCGCCTCGAGTTCGTAGATCGCCACGCCCTTGCGCGCGATCTTGACCTCCCCGGAACCCCCGCCGGACTCGAACACGAGCACGGCCTCGGCCCCGGCGGAGAGCTCCTCGATGAGCGTCCGCGAGGTGAGGGAGCCCAGCTCCTCGTCGCCGGTGATGAGCACGGTGACCCCGTCCAGCAGATCCTCGCCCGCGGTGGCGAGGAGCGCGGCGACGGCGTGGAGGGCGATGAGGACGCCGCCCTTCATGTCGTCGGCACCGGGGCCGCGGATGATCCCGTCCTCCACGGAGAAGGGCATGCGTGCGAGTGTGCCGCGCGGCCAGACCGTGTCGTGGTGCCCGATGAGCAGGATGCGGCGGGGGCCGGTGCCCACGTCGAACAGGATGTGCGGGTAGCCCTCGAGGGTGCGGACGCGAGGACGGATGCCGGTGATCTCCTCGCCCACCTCCGCGATGAGCGCGGCGCTGGCTGCGAGGGCACGGGGATCCGAGGACGGCGACTCGCACTCGATGAGGCGGCGGAGCTGCGCGAGGAACGTCGCAAGACTCTCCTGGGAGAACCTGATCACGTGTTCCTCACTCCTCTTCCCTCCTGCGCGGTGGTGCGCTGCCGTCCGGACGCGTTGCGGGGCCTGCGTGACCCACTCGGAAGAGACTACGTGATCCGGGACGGGTCACCGGCCCGGAGGTGCGGAAGCGGACCGGGCGCGCGCCCACGATGAGGCGGAGTTCCCGGGCGGGTGCGGAGCGCAGGTCCGGGTGCGCACCTAGAACGCGAAGGCGAGTTTGGCCGCGATCATCACCATGACGGCCGCGACGCCCAGGTCGATGGCCTTCCATGCCCGTGGGCTGCGCAGAGCTGGAGCGAGCCGGTGCGCACCCCAGCCCAGAGCGCTGAACCAGACGAGCGAGGCGACGATCGCGCCGCCGGCGAACACCCACGGAGAGGTCTGCTGGTTGGCGACGGAGCCCAGCATGACGACGGTGTCGAGGTAGACGTGGGGGTTGAGCAGCGAGAGCGAAGCCGTCATCAGGCCCACGCGGAGGGCGGTGGGGGCACCGCGCACGGCTGTGGAGGTGTTGCCGGCAGCGGTGGCCGCGGCGGAGCCGGAGACGGCCGGCGACGCCGCGGCACCGCCGGAAGCAGATGTGGCACCCGGAGCACTCGTGTCCTGAGGCTCCGCGGCCTCGAGCGCGGAGCCGGAGAACGCGGAACGCACGCTGCCTGCCGCAAACCACAGCAGATAGGCGACGCCGCCCCAGCGCAGTGCCGTGATCAGCCACGGCGCGTGTTCGAGAACCGTGCCGATCCCCGCCGTGCCCAGGGAGATGAGCACGATGTCCACGAGGGAGCAGACCGCGACCACCACCCCCACGTGCTCGCGGCGGACGCCCTGCCGCAGGACGAAGGCGTTCTGTGCGCCGATCGCGACGATGAGACCGAGGCCGGTGAGGAAGCCGGTGAGCGCGAGGAGGAGGGAATCAGGCTGCATGGGTGAGACGGTAGGGCCGGAGCTCGCATGCAGTCCACTGACATGACCTGTATCCGGTTAAGGTGGGCTTCATGGAACCGAGCCTCGCGCAGCTGGCCGCACTCGTCGCCGTCGTGGACGAGGGCGCCTTCGACTCCGCCGCGACAGCGCTGGGTGTGACGACCTCGGCGGTCTCCCAGCGCGTGCGCGGTCTGGAGCGGTCGCTGGGCAGCGTGCTCCTCACCCGCTCCTCGCCTCCGCGGGTGACGGACGCGGGGGAGAGGATTCTCGGACACGCGCGCCAGATCGTCGCACTGGCCGGGGAGATCACCGCGGCCGAGGCCCCGGCCCGGTCCGCACTCGCGGTCGCAGTGGGTGCGGATGCGCTGGGGACCTGGCTGGAACCGGTCCTCGCGGACGCCGGACGGTGGGAGGACGTGGTGCTGCGCCTGCGGGTGGCGGATCAGGATGTGGCGCACGAGGCGCTGGCCCGCGGCGAGGTGATGGGCGCACTGAGCACGCGCACACAGGCCCAGACCGGCTGCACCGCGGTGCCGCTGGGCATCCTCCGGTACTGGCCGTGCGTCTCCGCGGAGCTGTGGGAACGGCACGGCGGCCTCGCGACCTGCCCCGTGCTCGTGTTCGACGGGGACGACGACCTGCAGCATCAGGTGCTGCGCCGGCAGGACGCAGGTGCCGGAGCACCCCTGCACGTGGTGGGTTCGATGGAGGGATTCGCAGCGGCGGTGCGCGCCGGGCTCGGATGGGGCTGCCTGCCGGAGCTGCAGCTGGCGCGGATGGACGACACCGGGGACATCATGCGGATCCCGGGCGAGGGGCCGGTGGACGTGCCGCTGCACTGGCACCGCTGGGCCACTCCGCTGCCCGCGCTCGACCGCTTCACGGACTCGCTGAGAGGTGCGGCGGCAGGGTCTCTGCGAGCGGTGTGACGGCGGTGGGCGAGACGTGTGCAGCATCACGTGCGGACCGTTGCCCTCTGCTTTGACCTCCGAGGTTCGCTGGCTATAGGCTAGTCCGCGTTGCCGCCTTAGCTCAGTCGGCAGAGCGTCTCACTCGTAATGAGAAGGTCGTGGGTTCGATTCCCACAGGCGGCTCGGCAACGGCCCTCCACCAGATGATCCATCCTGTGGAGGGCTTTCGCGTTCCCACGAGCGCGCACCCTCCCGATGAGGGGAGCCGGTGTCTGTGCAGGCACTGGGAGGCCGAACGTGAACGGACGTTTCGGGGAGCTGTCACCACGATGCCTGACGAGTACGCCATCGATGCGGCGCAGTTCGCGCGGACCCTGATCGAGCAGCGCCGGACGCAGATGAAGGGTGGGCTGTACCACCTGAATCAGGTGCAGATGGCTTTCAACACCAATCGTATCGAGGGCAGTGCGCTGGATGCCGAGCAGACGAGATACATCTACGAGACGCGCACCGTCGCAGGGGACAACGTCTCTGTGGATGACGTGGTGGAGACCGTCAACAGCTTCGAGCTGTTCGACGAGATGCTCGACAGGATGGCTGAGCCGATCACCGCAGCGACCATGAAGGACTACCACCGGATCCTCAAGCGGGGAACCGCTGACGCGCGCAGACCTGCCTTCGCCGTGGGGGACTGGAAGCGTCAGGCGAACGTGGTGGGCGGCGGCGGCACGACCCCTCCGGCTGAGGTTTCGGAGGCGATCGAAGACCTCCTCACGCGGACCCCGGAGCAGATGTCGTTCGAGGACATCGTCGATTTCCACCACGCGTTCGAGGCCATCCATCCGTTCCAGGACGGCAATGGCCGTGTGGGCAGGATGCTCATGTTCCAGCAGTGCCTGCAGAACGGCATCATGCCGTTCATCGTGCTGGACGCGCAGAAGGCCTTCTACTACCGCGGGCTCCACGAGTACTGGGAGACCCCAGGGTTCCTGCGTGAGACCTTCCGTGCGATGCAGGATGCCTACTACGCCTGCTTCGAGGCATTCGTGGAGATCGCCGACTGACCTCGCGGGCAATTCCGCGCCGACTTCACTACGATCGACGGTGAGAGGCCATGAGGCCGGACCCGCTGAGGAGGCGCTGTGGAGCTGACCGGAGACGTGTTCGTCGGCATTGACGGATCCATGCAGAGCGACGAGGCCGCGGCCTGGGCGCTGAAGGAACTCCGGGGGACCGGGCACGCACTGAGGCTGGTGCACGTGATCACCCCCGCGCATCTGGAGATCGACGACGAGACGGAGCTCCGGCAGGCGGGCGAGGAGCTGCTCACCTCCCTGTCCTCCCGCCTGAGTGAGCTCGACGCCGCCCACCCGGAGGGGGCCTCGGGCACGGAGATCCGCACGGAGGTGGTGGTGGGCGACGCCGGTGAGGTGCTGAGCGATCGCGCCTACGACGCCGGGCTCCTGGTCCTGGGCCACCACGGCGCGGGCCAGGTCAACAGCCGCCGGATCGGCACCGTGAGCTTCGGACTGCCCGGCCACGCGCTCAGCGCGGTGCTCGTCCACACGGCGGGAGCCGGCCGCGAGTTCGACGATCCGGCGGCCCACCCTGTGCACCCTGCGCCGGGCGGTGGGGTCGTGGTGGGACTGGACACCTCCGAGTACGCAGGCGTCGCCGCGCTCGACGCGGCCTCGTTCGCCGTCCGCAACGGCCTGCCGCTGCGACTGCTGGTGGGCATCGACGCGCTCTCCGAGCGCACGCTCGCGGAGCGGAAGGCGCAGGGGGACCTGGCCTGGCTGCGCGAGGAGTTCCCCGGGCTCGAGGCGGAGGTCGAGTTCCTGCCCGGTGAGCCGGCCGCGCTGCTGATCCAGGCCTCGGCGACGGCGGACCTCCTCGTCATGGGTAAGCGGGGCCTGGGGCAGTTCGAGGCGATGACCTCGCAGCTGGGGCGGACCAGCTCCGCGGTCCTCTCCGCCGCCCTCTCCAGCGTTCTGCTGGTGCCCTATCGCCGGGATCCGCGTCTGAGGAAGCGCGAGCCCCGGGACTGAGCGCCGCGACGTGGGTGGGCGCACCGGTGCCGGTTCGCGCATACGCGGCCGCACCGTCCTGGTGACGGGCGGCAGCGACGGTGTGGGGCGCGAGATCGTCCGCGGGCTGGTGGCCCTCGGCGCTCATGTGCTCATGCCGGTGCGCGATCGTGCGAAGGGACTGCGCGTGCGTGCGGACCTCCTGGGCTCTCTGCCTCCCGCGGCCCTCGAGCAGTCCCGGGCACGGCGCTCGGACGTCTCTGGGGTCTCCGGGCAGCAGCCCGGAGTGACGCTCATGGACCTCGATCTGGAGAGCCTGGCCTCGGTGCGCACGCTTGCGGTCGAGCTTCTCGGCGCGGACGCACCCCTCGACGCGTTCGTGCTCAACGCCGGGATCGTGCCGATGGGCGAAGGGCCCCGCCGGCTCACCGAGGACGGGATCGAGCGCACCCTCCAGACCAACTTCCTCGGCCACTTCGCTCTCACGACTGCACTGGTCCCGCTCCTGCGGCAGAGCCGGGGACAGGTCGTCGTGCAGTGCAGCGCCGCGACGGCGAGGGGGCGCATCGACCTCGCCGACCTGCAGTCAGCGCACGCGTACCGCCCGTTCGCCGCGTACCGGACGTCCAAGCAGGCCCTGGGCGTCTTCGCGGCAGAGCTGTCGCGCCGGAGCGCGGCCGGCGGGTGGGGTGTCCGGGTCCGGGCCTGCCACCCGGGCATGGTGCTCGGCACTGCCATCGCTCCGCGCGTACGTGCGCGCCTCCCGCAGCGTCTGATCCGCCTTGCGGAGCGGCTGGGCAACACGCCCGCCGAGGCCGCCTCCACCGCCCTGGCCGCGGTGGAATCCCCGCGCCGAGGGTTCCGGATGTTCGTGCCCGGCGGACCGCTGGAGCTGCGCGGCTCGCCGCGCGAGCGTGCACCGTGGCCGTCGCTCCTGGACGCCGCTCAGGGGTGCGAACTCTGGCGGGAAGCGGAGCTGCTTGGCTATTCTCGGATCACCCGATCGAGAGGCTTGCGATGAAGCTGACGACGATGCGGCGCCGTGCCGCGGCCTCTGCTGTCCTCCTGGCCCTGGCGGGAGTGAGCGGCTGTGCAGGTGGAGGCGGACCAGATGTCAGCGCTGAAGGACAGGTGGCATATGCCTGCGCGCTCGCGGCCAGGGCCGCGGCAGGCCTGCAGAGCCCTGACGACTGGGAGGCGCCGGAGATGATCGGCGAGAGCGCAGAGCCGGCTGCCGTCGAGCTGGCGGCGGCGGGCAGTCTGGCGGGCGGCATCGCCGCGTTCGATATCCCCGGTCACGGCGGGATCTCCGCTGCCGGGAAGGACCTGGTGGGCGGGGTGTCGCAGATGAATGCCGGGGCGCTGGAGGACGCACTGGGGCGTATGAACGCCGCGTGTGACCAGGAGGTGCCCGAGCGCCCTCCGGAGGAGCACACCTCCGCGGAAGGACGAGTCGTCTACGCGTGTGCACTCGCTGAGTTCGTGCGCGAGGAGCGTGGAGATGCCGGCACCTGGGGCGGCATAGGGGAGGAGCCGGCGTTGCACGAAGCCGGCAGCGTGGGTGCACTGTTGGGCGGACTCAACGGCCATGTGATGCCGGAGGCCCCGGCTGTCTCCACGGAGGGAGCCGCGGTGGTGCGCAGTGTGACGGTCCTCGACGCGGACGGAGTGGACGCGAGCCTCGATGCCGTGATCTCTGCGTGTCAGGCGCGGTGAACGAACAGTTCTCCAAGGCTCCTGTTGCCGATTCGCGGGGTCTCTGTTGCCGATTTGCCGGAGCCTCCGGTGCGGTTCTGCGGGCCTCACGCGCCCAGCGCTGCGCGGGCGGAGCGGCGGAGCTCGCGTGCCACGGTCTCCGTGGGAAGGCTGCGGCTCAGGTGGGGTGTGGAGTTCACCATCCCGAAGACGGAGTGCACGCGCACGGCGGCCTCGTCCTCGCTGAGCTCCGGGCGTGCGGCCCGGACCGCCTCGATCCAGGCATTCACGTACTGCCGCTGCAGCCTGCGCACCTGCCGGCGGGCGGCCTCGGGCAGGGAGTCGAGGTCACGGTCCTGGATGCGGATGAGCTCCGGCTCACGCATGGCGAAGTCCACGTGGAAGTCGATGAGGCGCGCGGGCGTACCTGACGCTGCGCCCTCCGCCTCGGCGATGATCCGGAGCCCTCCCGCATGGAGGTACTCGGAGATGCCCACGAGCAGCTCCTCGAGCACTGCCTCCTTCGAGGCGAAGTGGCGGTAGACCGCGGGCCCGGACACACCCGCCCCCTTGCCGATGTCGCCCAGCCGCACCGCCCGGAACCCGTACCTCGCGAAGAGCCGCTTGGCGGCGTCGAGCAGCTGCTCGCGGCGCTCGGCCTTCGCCGCCTCGCGTCCGCTCGCGGCGCTCCGCGCGCCTTCCTCTTCCTCTGCAGCCGTCATCCTCCGCCCCTCCCGGGTTCCTCCTGTGGGCCTTGTCACCCCGGCGACCGAGCCGCTACGATAGTCTCAGTTAATCAATGTTAACTGAACCTGTCCGCAGGCGACAGGCGACGTTCACAGGCAATCCGTCTACGGGCATCGCGGCCCTCGAGGAGAACGCATGCGCACCATCGGCTCGCCGGTCGATCCGCACACCTCACCCCACTCCCAGGCTCATGCCGAGCTGCTCGCGGAGCTCCGCGAGCGCATCGCGGCCACGGCGAGAGGCGGCTCCGAATCGTCCCGGCAGCGCCATCTGAGCCGCGGCAAGCTGCTGCCGCGCGACCGTGTGGAGCGTCTGCTGGATCCGGGCAGTCCGTTCCTCGAGTTCTCGCCGCTCGCCGCCAATGGCATGTACGACGACGCCTCGCCCGGTGCCGGCATCATCACCGGCATGGGGCTGGTCTCCGGCCGGCTCTGCGTCATCGTCGCCAACGACGCCACCGTCAAGGGCGGCACCTACTACCCCGTGACGGTGAAGAAGCACCTGCGCGCGCAGGAGATCGCAGCGGACAACCACCTGCCCTGCATCTACCTCGTGGACTCCGGCGGAGCCAATCTGCCCAACCAGGACGAGGTGTTCCCGGACCGCGAGCACTTCGGCCGCATCTTCTACAACCAGGCCACGCTGTCCGCCGCAGGTATCCCGCAGCTCGCCGCGGTGCTGGGCTCCTGCACCGCCGGCGGCGCCTACGTGCCCGCCATGGCGGACGAGTCCGTCATCGTCAATGAGCAGGGCACGATCTTCCTGGGCGGACCGCCGCTGGTGAAGGCCGCCACGGGTGAAGAGGTGACTGCGGAGGAGCTGGGCGGGGGAGCGCTCCACTCCCGCACCTCGGGCGTCACCGATCACCTCGCCGCGAACGACGATCACGCGCTGGAGATCCTCCGCGACATCGCCTCGACCTTCGGCCCCCAGCTGCCGCCGGCGTGGGAGCGCGCCGAACCGCGCGAGCCCGCCCACAGCCCGGACGAGCTCACCGCCGTGGTGCCGGTGGACTCCCGTGTGCCCTACGACGTGCGCGAGGTCATCGCCCGAATCGTCGACGCCAGTGAGTTCCACGAGTTCAAGGCCGAGTACGGCACGAGCCTCGTCACCGGCTTCGCGCGGATCGACGGGCACCCCGTGGGCATCGTCGCGAACAACGGCATCCTGTTCGGCGAATCCGCGATGAAGGGCGCGCACTTCATCGAGCTCTGCGACCAGCGCTCCACGCCGCTGGTGTTCCTCCAGAACATCTCCGGCTTCATGGTGGGCCGCGACTACGAGGCCGGCGGCATCGCCAAGCACGGCGCCAAGATGGTCAATGCCGTCGCCACCGCCCGCGTGCCCAAGTTCACCGTGGTGATCGGCGGCAGCTTCGGTGCGGGCAACTACTCGATGTGCGGCCGTGCCTACTCCCCGCGCTTCCTGTGGATGTGGCCCAATGCCCGGATCTCCGTGATGGGCGGTGAGCAGGCGGCTTCCGTCCTCGCCACCGTCAAGCGCGATCAGCTGGAGGGCCGCGGTGAGGAGTGGTCCGCAGAGGACGAGGAGCGCTTCAAGGACCCCGTCCGGCAGCAGTACGAGGCGCAGGGCAACCCCTACTACTCGACGGCCCGCCTCTGGGACGACGGCATCATCGACCCCGCGGACACCCGCCAGGTCCTCGCGCTCGCGCTCGAGGCCGCACGCCACACGCCGCTGAAGCGGCCCTACGGAGCGCCCGGCTACGGCGTCTTCAGGATGTGAGCGCCATGACAGGCATGCAGACACCCGCCCACTCGGACCGGCAGGAACCCGCAATGTTCTCCAGAATCCTCATCGCCAACCGCGGAGAGATCGCCCTCCGCGTCATCCGCACCTGCCGCCGGCTCGGCATCGAGACGGTGGCCGTCTACTCGGACGCGGACGCCGATGCCGCCCACACGCGCGCGGCGGACCTCGCCCACCGCCTCGGCCCGGCCTCGGCGGCGCAGTCCTACCTCGACATCGACCGTGTGGTCGAGGCCGTCCGCGCCACCGGTGCCCAGGCCGTGCACCCCGGCTACGGCTTCCTCTCCGAGAACGCGGCCTTCGCCCGCCGGCTCGAGGAGGAGGGCATCGTCTTCCTCGGGCCCACTGCGGCGGCCATCGAGACGATGGGCGACAAGATCTCCGCCAAGCAGGCCGTCGCCGCGCGCGGAGTGCCGCTGGTGCCGGGCGTCGCCGAGGCCGGGCTCACGGACGAGCAGCTCATCGCCCGCGCGGAGGAGGTGGGCTTCCCCGTCCTCGTGAAGCCCTCCGCGGGAGGCGGCGGCAAGGGGATGCGCGAGGTGCACGAGGCCTCCGAGCTGCCGGCCGCGCTGGCCTCGGCCCGTCGCGAGGCCGCCTCGAGCTTCGGCGACGACACCCTCTTCCTTGAGCGACTGGTGCTGCGGCCCCGGCACATCGAGGTCCAGGTGCTCGCGGACTCACACGGCACCGTGGTGCACCTGGGGGAGCGCGAGTGCTCCCTGCAGCGCCGCCACCAGAAGGTCATCGAGGAGGCGCCCAGCGCGCTGCTGGACGCGGGCACGCGCGAAGCCATCGGCCAGGCCGCCGTGGACACGGCCAAGGCCGTCGACTACCGCGGTGCGGGCACCGTGGAGTTCATCGTCTCCGCGGACCGGCCGGACGAGTTCTTCTTCATGGAGATGAACACGCGCCTCCAGGTGGAGCACCCCGTCACGGAGCAGGTCACAGGCGTGGACCTCGTGGAGCAGCAGCTGCGCGTGGGGGCCGGCGAGCGCCTGAGCCTCGTGCAGGAGGACATCCGGCTGACGGGGCACTCCATCGAGGCGCGCATCTACGCCGAGGACCCCGCCCGCGGCTTCCTGCCCACCGGCGGAGTCGCCCTGGACGTGGCGTTCCCGCCCAGCACCGGCGGACCCGGCACCGGGCTGCCCGTCACAGCGGGCCAGCGCGGGGCCCACAGCCTCGGCGTGGACAGGACCGGGGTGCGGGTGGACGCCGGACTGGAACCGGGTCAGCGGATCGTGAGCGACTACGACCCCATGATCGCCAAGCTCATCGTCACCGGCGCAGACCGGGCCGAGGCCGTCGCCCGCATGCGGCGCGCACTCGCGGCCTCCGCCGTGCCGGGGATCGTCACGAACATCGGCTTCCTGCAGACGCTCATGGGCCTGCCCGAGGTGGCGGCGGGCGAGCTCGACACCGGCCTCATCGACCGGATGACCGAGGACGAGCTGGACGAGACCCTCGATCCGCCGGCGCTCCAGTTCGCCGCTGCGCATGTGGTGGGTGCCGCCGGAGCCTCTGCATGGCAGCAGGGCTCCGGTTGGAGGAGCCTCGCTCCGGCGCGCACCGTCGTGCCGTTCGTGCACCGCGGTGAGCGGCACGAAGCCGAGTTCCTGCACCCGCCCCTCGTGCGCCTCGGCGGCGGGGCTGAGGGAGGCACCGGCGGCGGAGGTGCTGCTGGGAGCAGTGCCGGCGGATCGGCCGGAACGGGGTACGTACTCACGCTGGACGGCGAGCAGCATCACGGACGGGTGTGGGCATCCGCGGACGGGCGCACGCTCTGGGTGCGGACAGCGCGGGGGATCTTTCAGCTCACCCGGCCGCTCGCGGACGCCGCGATCGGTGCGGCGGCCGGAGGTGCGGAGGTGCTGGCGCCCATGCCCGGTGCCGTCATCGAGATCCGTGTGGCCGACGGCGCACAGGTGGCCGCCGGCGACCCGGTGCTCGTGGTGGAGGCGATGAAGATGGAGCACGTGCTCACCGCGCCCGCCGCGGGAACGGTCGAGGTGAGGACGGTGCAGGGCGCCCAGGTGGCACTCGACGAGGTGCTCGCAGTTGTCGTCCCGCAGGACAGTTCGCAGGGCGCCGGCGAGCAGACCACGGCCGAGCAGACCGCGGCTGAGGCGACCGCGGCAGGACAGACCGCCGGCGCGGCCGGCACGAACGAGACGGAAGGAGAGTGACATGACTACGGCATTCGTTCCCGGCATGCTGCCGGAGGAGTACGAATCGCTGCGCCGGACGGTGGCGGCATTCACGGACGAAGAGGTCGCGCCGGTGAGCGCGGAGCTCGACGCCAGGCACGAGTTCCCCTACGAACTCGTGGCGAAGATGGGGGACATGGGGCTCTTCGGACTGCCGTTCCCGGAGGAGTACGGCGGGATGGGCGGCGACTACTTCGCCCTGTGCCTGGCCTTGGAGGAGATCGCCCGGGAGAACCAGTCCCTGGCGATCACACTGGAGGCAGGGGTCTCGCTCGGCGCGATGCCCATCCACCTCTTCGGCACGGAGGAGCAGAAGCGGGAGCTGCTGCCCACCGTCATCGACGGCCGAGGCCTCGCCGCATTCGGCCTCACGGAGCCCGAGGCCGGCTCCGATGCCGGGGGCACGAAGACCCGGGCGCGGCTGGAGGACGGGGAGTGGGTGATCGACGGGGCCAAGGCGTTCATCACGAACTCGGGCACGGACATCACCCGGTTCGTCACCGCCACGGCCGTCACGGGCACCCGCACGGGGCGCGACGGCACGCAGAAGCCGGAGATCTCCACGATCATCGTCCCCAACGGCACCCCCGGGTTCACTCCGGAGCCCGCCTACGACAAGCTGGGCTGGAACTCCTCGGACACGCATCCCCTCACCTTCGACGGCGTGAGGGTGCCCGAGGCCAATCTGCTGGGCGAGCGCGGGCGCGGCTACGCGAACTTCCTGCGGATCCTCGATGAGGGCCGTGTGGCGATCGCCGCGCTCTCCGTGGGCGCAGCGCAGGGCTGTGTGGACGCCAGCGTGAAGTACGCGAAGGAACGGAAGGCGTTCGGCAAGCCGATCGGCGACTACCAGGGTGTGAGCTTCAAGATCGCGCGGATGGAGGCGCGGGTGGCCGCTGCCCGTGCGGCCTACTATGCGGCCGCGTCCAAGATGGTCGCGGGCGAGCCGTTCAAGAAGGAGGCCTCGATCGCCAAGCTCATCGCCTCCGACGCCGCGATGGACAACGCACGGGATGCCACGCAGGTGCACGGGGGCTACGGATTCATGAACGAATACCTCGTGGCCCGGCACTACCGCGATTCGAAGATCCTGGAGATCGGGGAGGGCACCTCCGAGGTGCAGCTCATGCTCATCGCCCGCGAACTGGGGCTGTGAGCACTCGGCGCCGAGTGAAAGGACTCTGGATGCGCTGCCCTGCGTGAGTCGGCAGCGCCTCGCTCACCGCGCACACGTGCAGCGTGAGTCACCAGGAATAGTCGGTGGGAAGGCAGCGGCGGCCTCAGTGTCATGGAGTTCAGTGGTATCAAGCGGTATCATCTGTGCTATGGCGATGACACTGAGGCTGTCCGCGCAGCAGACGGAGTCGCTCAGGATGGCGGCAGAACGTGAAGGCATTTCGATGCAGGCGGCTGCTCTGCGCGCTGTCGACGAGTACACCCAGAAGCGGGCGCGCGGCCGCTCTGAGCTGCTCGCACGCATCGTCGAGGAGAACCGGGAAGTCCTCGAGCGTCTTCGTGATTCATGACGGACGAGTACGACTACCTTGACCTGGATGATCTTCTCGCCGCCTCGGCTGCGGCCCTGGGCCACGCTCCGGAGGTCCGTGACTGGGGCCTTCTCGAATCTGCGCTCGCTCGGCCGCGTGCTTCTGTGTTCGGGGAAGACGTCTACCCCGATCTGCCGACGAAGGCGGCGGCGCTCCTTGACTCGGTCGTCAACAATCCCGCGCTTGTCGACGGCAACAAACGGACCGGCTTCGTGGCGACCGCACTTTTCCTTGGGCTGAATGGGATCATCATCGGAGGGCCCGATGATGCTCGCTATCAGCTGGTGATGGATATCGCTGAGGGGGCGCTCTCCGGAGTCCCTGCAATCGCAGAGCGGCTTCGTGAACTCGTCGTTCGGAGTCCTTAGGGCTGGGAGGTCAGTGATGTGTCTGTGAGTGTGAGTCCGCTCGCCCGGGATCCGCTTCCGCTGCGCGGCCGCGCGGTGCTCATCACCGGGGTGAGCCGCCGTGCGGGGATCGGTTACGCCACGGCCTGCCGTGCGGCGGCGTACGGTGCGAGCGTCTTCTGCCACCACTTCGCACCCCATGACGCGCAGCAGCCGTGGGGCGAGGACAGCATTGAGGCGGTGATCGAAGGGGTCCGCGCCCATGCGCGGGAAGGCGCGGTGGTGGCGCACGCGCATGCGGACCTCTCCCGGGAAGGGGAGCCGGAGCGGCTGGTGCAGGCGGCCTCGGCGGCACTGGGCGGACTCGACGGGCTCGTCTGCAACCAGGCACTCTCCGGTTCCGACGGTGCGCTGGGGGAGCTCACCACTGCCATGCTGGACCGTCACTGGGCCGTGAACGCGCGCGCTTCGATCATGCTGGCACAGGAGTTCGCGCGGCTGTGGGAGGCGGCAGGTGGCTGTGCGCCTGCGGGCACGGCGGGGAGAGCGGGTCTCGAGCCCTCGCTGAGTCCGAGTGACGCCGAGGCCGCGATCGTCTTCCTCACCTCCGGCCAGGGTGAGGGCCCCATGCCGGGGGAGGTCGCCTACGCGGCGGCGAAGGCCGCGCTGGCCGGACTCACCGTGACGCTTGCGGATCAGCTCAGCGACGCGGGGATCAGGGTGAACACCGTGAACCCGGGGCCCGTGGACACCGGCTACGTGACTCAGGAGATGCGGGAGCTGACGAAGGCGCAGTTCCCAGCGGGGCGGTGGGGAGAACCGGATGACCCCGCGCGGCTCCTCACCTGGCTGCTCACGGACGAGGCGCGCTGGATCACGGGACAGGTGATCGCCTCGGAGGGCGGCTTCGCCCGCTGGCGCTGACCGCGGGCCGGGATGAAGGCCGCTGGCTGCCTACGGGGACGGGGAGGCGCTGCTCTCACGTACTCTAACATTTTTACAGTAGCGCCAGAGGGGCCGTGAGTGAGGTGAAATGCCTGGTCAGAAGGGCGAAGACCGTGCTCCGCGGCGTTCTTCCGTTCCAGCTGTCACGTCTACTCTAAAGAAGTCGTTCGAGTAGGTGTGACAGTAGATGCTGGATTCGAGTGCCCGTGCTGACCGCAGGGCGGGCCGGAGGCCGGGGGTGTCGCCTCTTTGCCCTCAGGCCAGCCGCCACGTAGCGCGTGGATCCTGCGGCGACTGCGCGTCCCTGACGATCATCCCCTCTGCTTCGAGCGCTCTGAGGCGTCGCAGCGCGGTGGGCCGGGCCACATCCAGCATCTCCACGATCTCGCCCGTGCCCAGCGGTCTGCCGGCGTGTTGCAGGACGGCGAGCGTGGCAATCGCACCCTTGGGGAGTCGCTCGACGGTTGCGCGATCCAGGAGGGAGTGCGCAGAGAGCGTGACGATCACGTGTGAGGCGCTCTGCCGGAACACGGGGGCCTCGAGGCCGGAGCGCTCCATGACGTCGACCATGCGCCGGATGCCCTCTCCGAGCTCCTGGCCGATGCGCAGGTCCGCACAGACACGGGCGATGAGCGGGTTCCTCGCGTACCGGGTGATGGAGTGCGGGTTGTCGACATCGACGATTCCCGGGAAGCGTCCCGGGCTGGTGACCTCGATCCGGGTGGGGAAGATCTCCACCCGGATGTGATCCCCGGCCATGCTGTAGGACCGGTGGACGACGGCGTTCACGAGGGCCTCCAGCCACGCATCGCGGGGGACTGTCGGCACTGCTTCGAACTTGCCGCTCGGTCCCAGTGCGCGACGACGGGGGATCTGGGCATCGATCGTCTGCGCGGCGCGGTCGATGAGTGAGGGCAGAGGGCCCTCGATGCGTGTGTCGCCGTCCTCGGCCAGACTCAGGGAGGTGCCGCTCCCTCTCTCATCGGACAGGTAGCGGAGGATGCGGACCTGTGCGTGGGGGAGTGCGATCTGCGGGTGCGGGTGGAACAGAAGCGCGGCTGCGATGGTGGGCGCACCCTGACGGTCGAGCAGGCCGCGGGACCTGAGCAGGTGGACAGCCTCCGACTCGGCACCCAGGGCGGATCTGAACTGCTCAATCGCGGTGGTGTCGAGTTCGCTGAAGGAGATGTGCCTCAGTGTGCCGCTGTCATAGGAGCTGTCGCTCCGGTCGTAGAAGAGTTCCTGCCGTTGTGCGTGACTCAGCAGTCGGGTCTCATCGCCTATCCGCAGGAAGCAGTCGCCGTTCGTCATCTCATGGAGGGACTCGCCGGGGAGGACGCGGATGAGGAGGAGTCTGCGGCGCTCGCCGTCTGCAAGGGCCCACGTCTCCTCCGTGCGGATCCGCACGGGTGGCTGCGTGAAGTCGACGGCGGCCTGCCTCAAGGCATTGGCCCGTGCATCGTCCACATGTTCAGCGCGGCCGCTGCTCAGGCCCACGACGACGGTCCCGCCTTCCGCATTGCCCATCGCGACAAGGGTCTCGGCCAGCTTCCTGGGCTGGATGCGGGCCGACTTCCTGTCATGCCATTGGCTCTCCGGCAGAGCGAGGAGAGCGTGCAGGGTTTCGTCCTCAGGCAGGCCGGCGGCATCAGTCACTTCACCGATCGTCATGGCGTGCCCTCCTCCTGCCCTGCTGCTCTCACGTACTCTAACATTTTTACAGTAGCGCCAGCGGGGCCGTGAGTGAGGCGAAATGCCTGGTCAGAAGGGCGAAGACCGTGCTCCGCGGCGTTCTTCCGTTCCAGCTGTCACGTCTACTCTAAAGAAGTCGTTCGAGTAGGTGTGACAGTGGATGCTCGATCCGAGTGCCGGCGCTGACCGCGGGCCGAGCCGGAGGCCGCTGTCTGCCCACTGGGCCGGAGGCCGGGTCGGGACGCACGCCGAGGCCACACGGATCTCCCACGTAGTCTTGGGCTGTGGACATGAGCGCATTCGACGTGACGACCTGGGGTCTGCCGCCCCTCTGGTCGACGATCCTGATCATCCTCGACTACGCGATCAAGATCGTGGCTGTGGGCGTGGTGCCGGAGAACAGGCGGCCGTCCTCCTCGAGCGCCTGGCTGCTGCTCATCCTCTTCCTCCCCATCGTGGGCATCCCGCTCTTCCTGTTCCTCGGGAGCCCCTACATCACGGGCCGGCGGAGCCGGATCCAGCAGGAGGCGAACAAGCGCCTGGTACAGGGCACGGCGGGCATCCCGGACTGGCCGGAGGCCATCGACGTGCCTCGCGACCTCGGCAGCCTCGTCACGCTCAGCCGCAACCTCACCTCCCTGCCCATGGTCACCGGCACGGACCACGGCATCCGCCACGACTACGAGGCGAACATCCGCCGGATGGCCGAGGCCGTCGATGAGGCGCAGGAGTACGTGGACGTCTGCATCTACATCATGACCGCAGATCCCACGACGGAGGTCTTCCTCTCCGCCCTGGAGCGGGCCTCGGCGCGGGGCGTCACCGTCCGGGTCCTCTTCGACCACATCGGCTCCCGCAAGTACGCGGGATTCCGCAGCCTCAAGCGGCGGCTGGACGCGGCGGGGATCCAGTGGAGCCTCATGCTCCCGTTCCTGCCGCTGCAGGGCCGGATGCGGCGTGTGGACCTGCGCAACCACCGCAAGCTCGTCGTCATCGACGGAACCCGGGCCTTCATGGGCTCCCAGAACATGATCGACTCCGCCTACGGCAAGGCCTCCAACGCGCGGTCCGGTCGCCGCTGGAACGACATCATGGTGGAACTCACCGGTCCCATCGTCGCCTCGCTGGAGGCGGTCTTCGCCACCGACTGGTTCTCGGAGACCGGTGAGGACCTCACCATCCGCGCCTACGAGTTCGGCGACCGCATGGCGGAGCGGGAGAGCGCCATCGGTGAGCGCCTCGTCCAGGGCCGTCACCGCGAGAAGGTGCGCAAGGACTCGGAGGTCAACGCGGTCCAGGTGGTCCCCTCGGGCCCGGGATTCCGCACCGAACCGAGCCTCCGGCTCTTCGTCTCCCTCGTGTACCTGGCGCGCAAGCGGCTGCGCATCGTCAGTCCCTACTTCGTGCCGGACGAGTCCATGCTCGCCGCCATCGTCACCGCCGCACACCGTGGAGTGGGCGTGGACCTGTACGTGAGCGAGCAGGCGGATCAGTTCATGGTCGACCATGCGCAGAGCTCCTACTACGAGGCGCTGCTGGAGGCCGGCGTGCGCATCTACCTGTACCCGGCGCCCGCCGTGCTGCACACCAAGTGCTTCACGGTCGACGGGCTGTGCTCGGTGATGGGGTCCTCCAACATGGACATGCGCTCGTTCGGCCTCAACTACGAGGTGAGCCTGCTGGCCTACGGGGGCGACATCACGGAGCGCCTCCACGAGATCATGGACGAGTACCGGGACATCAGCCGCGAGCTCACCCCGGAGGAATGGGCGCAGCGGTCCTGGGGCCGGCGCTGGCTGGACTCCGCGATGCGCCTGACATCCGCCCTGCAGTGAGGGCTCACCCGGCTGGTGCGCGCATGCCTCTCGCAGGCGCCGCCCTGCCGCCGGCGCCCGAGGCGCTAGCCTGGGAGCCGACCGGCCGTGGCAGAGGTCACGGGATCCCGTATCGAGAAGGAGCTCGCAGGTGAGCGACGAGAAGTCAGGGCAGACAGCACCGGAGGCGGCTGCAGGGCAGCAGGCGGCAGCGGGGCAGGGGCCGGCCTCGGGCCAGGCGGACCCCGCGGCCGAGGCCCCGGTCATCGACCAGCGCGGCCTCTGGTTCGAGGAGTTCCAGGTGGGGGCCGTCTACCGGCACGCTCCCGGCCGGACCATGACCGAGGCCGACAACACGTGGTTCACCGCCATCTCGATGAATGCGCAGGCGCTGCACCTGGACGCGCACTTCGCCTCCACGGAGCCCTTCGGCCAGCGGCTGGTGAACTCCATGTTCACGCTGGCCACGCTGGTGGGCCTCTCCGTCCAGCAGCTCACGCAGGGCACCATCGTGGGCAATCTGGGCTTCTCCGAGGTCTCCTTCCCCAAGCCCATGTTCCACGGGGACACGCTCTACGCGGAGACGAAGATCCTCGACAAGCGCCTCTCGCGCTCCCGTCCGGGCGAGGGGATCATCAGCCTCGAGCACATCGGCCGCAACCAGCACGGCGACATCGTCGCCAAGGCCGTTCGCAAGACCATGGTGTTCACGCAGGATCACGCCAAGGGCTGAGGGCGCAGCGGAGGGCCCGGGAAGTTGCTTTGCCACCCACCTGTATGTGGGTGGCAAAGCAACTTCCCGGGCCCTCGCGTGTAGCTGTGCAGCTCCGCCGCGCTCAGTAGAACAGATGCGCCGCCGCGACGATGATCGGCAGGGTCAGCAGCGTGCGGATGAGGAAGATCAGCACCAGGTGGTGGAACTTCACCGGGATCTTCGACGCGAGCAGCAGTCCGCCCACCTCGGACATGAAGATCAGCTGCGTGATGGAGAGGGCGCCGATGATGAACCGCGTCATCTCCGAGGCGATGTTCGCTCCGATGACGGTGGGCAGCAGCATGTCCGCGAAGCCCACGAGGACGGTCTCCGAGGCGGCCTTCGCCTCCGGCACCTGCATGAGCTCGAGGAGCGGCACGAAGGGCGTGCCCAGCCAGGCGAACAGCGGCGTGTGCTCCGCGATGAGCACGGCGACGGTGCCCACGGCCATGATGACGGGGACGATCCCCACCCACATCTCGAGGACGTTGGAGGCTCCGCGGCGCAGCAGGAAGCCGGTGCGCATCTCCGAGGCCTTCGTCAGCGCGCTCGCCCAGGCACGGCGCAGCGCGGAGCCGTCTCCATCTCCACCCGCAGTCCCGGGACCGGCCGGAGCGGCCTGTGCCTCGCGCGGCCGGGTCCCGTCGATGTACTCGTCCGGGATCAGGGACAGCGGCGGGATGCGCGGCATGACGACGGCGGCGATGAGGCCGGCCACCACGATGGTCCCGTAGAACGGCAGGGTCATGTGCTGCAGTCCCAGGAGCCCGATGATCACCACGGTGAACGTGAGGGAGACGACGTTGAAGGTGGTGCCCAGCACCGCTGACTCGCGCTTGGTGTAGAAGCCCTTCTCGTACTGCTGGTTCGTCATGAGGACGCCGATCGTCGCATCGCCGAACCAGGAGGCGAGCGCATCCACGGAGGAGCGGCCGGGCACCGTGAAGACCGGGCGCATGACCCTGTTCATGAGCGCACCGGCGAACTCCAGCAGACCGAAGTCCAGCAGCAGCGGCAGCAGGAAGCCCGCGAACAGGAACACCGTGAACATGAGGACGCAGAGGTCGAGGATGAGGAGTCCGGTGTCCTCACCCCACAGCCCCTCCGGTCCCAGCTGCAGCAGTGTGGCCAGGCCGAGGAGGAATCCCACCACGCGCACGGCGCACCACACCGGGGTCACGGCGAACAGGAGCTTGGGCACGCCGGTGCGCATCCAGGCCGGGCGCACCAGCAGTGCGAGCAGGGAGCCCGCTGCGGAGATCCCCATGAGCAGGACGACGAGGGGATGGATGACGGAGGCGAGAGCTGCCTCGAGGGCCGAGGCCAGGAACGCCACCGGGATGGTCGCGCCCCCCTCGCCGTCGGGCACCGGCATCACGAAGATGACGAGCCCCAGCAGGGAGGGGACGAGGAAACGCAGAGCGGCGGCTGCCCCGTGGGGAGCAGCCGCCCGCTTCCGGGTGAGGCCGGTGGAGTCAGTCAATGGGTTCTCACACCCCGCGGACGATGACGACATCGAGCGTGCGGGGGCCGTGCACGCCTTCGACGCGCTCGAGCTCGATGTCACTGGTGGCTGACGGCCCGGAGATCATGGTGATCGTGCGGGTGGAGTCGATGCGGGCCACCGCCTCCGGGATGATCTCCACGATGGAGGACTCCGGCACCAGGCACACGTGGTGGTCCGGGACCAGGGAGATGGCGCGGCGGCCGCAGTCGGACGCTCCGTCGAGGAAGATGGTACCCGTCTGTGCGCAGGACACGCGCGAGGAGGTGACCACGGCACTCGTCCGGTCCAGTTCGTCGACGCTGAGCACGGTGTCCGCGTCCTCCCGCGTCACCGCCACAGAATCGTCGAGCTCTGCGAGCACGGGCCGCTCCAGTCCCGCGAGCACGCCGCTCTCCAGCGCCGGCGGCACCACGACGGAGCGTGCGTGTGCGAGCTTCTCCGCCACGACGCCCGGCACCTCCGCGGGCTGCGCCTCGACCACGCCGGCCCTGTAGTCGACGAGCCGGTCGACCAGCTGGGCGATGACGACCTCGTGGTCGAGCGAGCCGGTGCGCAGGTAGTCCCGCGGCACCTCGGCGCTCAGGTCCACGGGCTTCCCCGTGGACGGCACGATGCCCGGGCGGGTGGTCACCCCGTCCTCACGGCCCAGCGCCTCGTGCAGGCGGGTCATGATCTCTTCTCGTGCACTCGCCATCAGCGGTCACCTTCCTTCGCAGCCGTATCGCGGTCGTGCCCCGCGCCCGAGGCCGTTCCCCGGTTCTTCCGCCACCAGGTGCGGAACGACTGGTCCGGCAGGCGCGGCACGTCGCGGCTGGAGGTCCACGTGCCCACCACGCCGGGCATGCGCCGGATCCTGCCGGAGCGGGCGCCGAGCAGGGAGGCCAGCGGCAGCGCACGCTCCGCGAGCGCGATGCGGCGGCCGTCGGCCATCGCCCAGGAGGCCGCCTTCAGGCCCGCGTTCAGCTGACCCGCGGGGCCGGCGAGATCCTTGGCCCGCTGCACGGGGCCGGCCTCGGCGGCGGCCTGCTCCTTCGCCTCGTGGTCCTCCCCGCGCAGGTGCACGAGGATCGAGGGGATGTCGATCTTCACGGGGCAGGCGGAATAGCAGGCCCCGCACAGGCTGGAGGCGTACGGCAGCGAGTCGTTCTCCTCCGCCTGCACGCCGGTGAGCAGCGGCGAGAGGATCGCCCCGATGGGGCCGGGGTAGGTGGAGCCGTACGCGTGCCCGCCCGTGCGTTCGTAGACGGGGCACACGTTCATGCAGGCGGAGCAGCGGATGCAGTGCAGTGCGGACCGGCCGTACTCGTCCGCCAGCGCACGGGAGCGGCCGTTGTCCAGCAGCACCACGTGGACGTTCTGGGGGCCGTCGCCGGGGGTGACGCCGGTCCAGAAGCTCGTGTACGGGTTCATGCGCTCACCGGTGGAGGAGCGGGGGAGGAGCTGCAGGAACACCTCGAGGTCCTCCGGGGCGGGCAGCAGCTTCTCGATGCCCATGACGGTGATGAGCGTCTCCGGCAGCGTGAGGCACATGCGGCCGTTGCCCTCGGACTCCACCACGCCCAGCGTGCCGTTCGAGGCGATGCCGAAGTTCGCGCCGGAGATCGCCACCTTGGTGGTGAGGAACTTGTGGCGCAGGTGCGTGCGGGCGGCCTCGGCGAGCTTGGCCGGCTCATCCGTGAGGGCGGGGTCCACCTCCGGCATCTCGGCGAGGAAGATGTCGCGGATCTCCGTGCGGTTCTTGTGGATTGCGGGCACCAGGATGTGGCTGGGCTTGTCGTGGCCCAGCTGGACGATGAGTTCCGCGAGGTCCGTCTCGAAGGCGTCGATGCCGCGGGGCTCCAGGTACTCGTTGAGGCCGATCTCCTGTGTGGCCATCGACTTGACCTTCACGACCTCGCGCCGGCCGTTGTCCAGGATGGGGGCGTTGGCCTCGATGAGACCCTCCACGATGTTGTTGGCCTCCGCCGCGTCACGCGCCCAGTGGACGTGCCCGCCGGCGGCCTCGAACGCCTCCGCGAACTGGTCCAGCAGCTCCGGCAGGTGCGCCATGACGGTCTGCTTCACGGCGGAGCCCGCGCTGCGCAGCTCCTCCCAGTCCGGCAGCTCGCCCACCACGTTGGCGCGCTTGGTGCGGATGGTGGAGGTGGCGTGGCCCAGATTGCGGCGGAGCTGGTCGTTGCCGAGCTCCCGCTCCGCGTAGTCCGGGAAGTCCTCGAACTCGAAGACGTTGCCCTGGGCCCCGGGGATCGAGGCGGGCACGCGTGCGTGGTCGATGTGGCGGCTGGGCGTGCCCAGCGCAGGCATGCCGAGGAACGTGGTCATCGCAGGCTCCCTCCGGAGAGAACGGGTTCGGACCGGGGCGGCAGCAGCGGTCTCTCCCGGGTGGATGCGAGGATGCGGGCGAGGTGGACGGTGCCCACGTCCCCTCCGCGCGGGTTCTTGGCACCGGTCCGGGAGAGGCCGCCGCCGATGTGCATGAGGCAGCTCGCGTCCCCGCCGGAGCACAGGCTCGCACCGGTGCTCACGATGTGGGCGGCCTTGTCCTCCAGCATGGCGGACGAGACCTGGTGGTTCTTCATGGAGAACGTGCCGCCGAACCCGCAGCACTGGTCCGCCTGCGGGAGCTCGCGGAGGTCGATGCCCTCGACGGTGCTCAGCAGACTCCGCTGCCGGTCGCCGAGGCCCAGCAGGCGCATGCCGTGACAGGACGGGTGGTACGTGACGGGGTGGGGGAAGTAGGAGCCCAGCTGTGCGGCCGCGTCCGTCACCCCGAGGACGTCCGTGAGGAGCTGGGAGAGCTCGTAGGTGCGGCCGGCGATGTCCTCGGCGCGGGAGGCGAGGTCCTCGTCACCGGCGCGGCGGGCGATCATCGGCTGCTGGTGCCCCAGCGAGGCGACGCAGGAGCCGGAGGGGGCGACGGCCACGTCCCAGCCGGGCTCCTCCTCGAAGGCCCGCACATGGCCGGCCACCACGGGGTAGGCGCCGGAGAAGTCGCCGGAGTTGATGTGCATCTGGCCGCAGCACGCCTGTCGCTCCGGGAAGACCACCTCGTGTCCCAGTCTCTCCAGCACGGTGACGGTGTCCTTGGCGACTTCCGGGTACATCGCATCCACGATGCAGGTGGCGAACAGTGCGATCCGCATGGGCGTCCTCCTTCTTCGGACCGCCTGCAGATCGGCGGCCGCCGCGATGCTCTCACTGTAGTCGTGCCCACGGACGCCGCTCAGATAAGGCGAACCTCGCCGAGGCGGGGAAGAGGGCGCGGCTCTAGGATTGTGAGGGATCTCAACTGCAGAAAGGCTGTCTCATGACCTCGACCTTCTCCCTCCGTCCGGCATGGCTGTTCGTCCCCGGCGACCGCCCGGACCGCTTCGCCAAGGCCGCGGACCGCTCCGACATCGTGATCCTGGACCTCGAGGACGCGGTGGCCGAGGGCGACAAGGACGCCGCGCGGAAGGCCGTCGCCGAGGCCGCCGGCACCCTGGACCCGGCCCGCACGGTGGTGCGGGTGAATGGGGCGGACACCCCGCACTTCGCGGCCGACCTCGAGCTCCTCGCCTCCCTGCCCTTCACGATGGTGATGCTGCCCAAGGCGGAGAGCGCGCAGAGTGCGGCGCCGCTGGCGGACTACGGCGTCATCGCCCTCATCGAGACGCCTGCGGGCGCGGTGAATGCCGCGGAGATCGCCTCCGTCCCCAACGTCCGCGGCCTCATGTGGGGCTCCGAGGACCTCATCGCCTCCCTGGGCGGCGGCTCCTCCCGCAAGGCCGACGGCACGTACCGGGAGGTCGCCCGGCACGTCCGCTCCACGACCCTGCTCGCGGCGAAGACGCACGGCAAGTGGGCGCTGGACTCCATCTGGGCCGCGATCGACGATCTCGACGGCCTCCTGGCCGAGGCGACGGACGCCGTGGAGAGCGGGTTCGACGGCAAGGTCTCCATCCACCCCAAGCACGTTCCGGTGGTGCGGCAGGCCTACGCGCCCACGCAGGAGCAGGCGGCGTGGGCCGCCGGAGTGCTCGCCGCGGCGGAGGGGGCCAAGGGCGCCTTCAGCTACGAGGGCTCCATGATCGACGCGCCGCTGCTGGCGCACGCGCGCAACATCCAGGCGCGGGCCGCTGCGGCTCAGGGGTGAGCGCGCTGTCCTCGCCCTGCATCCGCGACACCGTCCTCGGGCTCCTCGACCTGGCGCGGGACGGTGACGGTCTGCTGCCCATCGTGAAGGCCGGCGACCCGGTGCTGCGCACGGTCTGCGAGCCGGTGGACGGTCAGCTCGAGGACGCGGAGCTGCGCGAGTTCGCCGCGGCCATGCACGCCACCATGGCCGCGGCACCGGGAGTGGGCCTCGCGGCTCCGCAGGTGGGGGTGCCGCTGCGCATGTTCGTGGCGCAGGACCCGGCACCGGACGCGGACGAGCTGGCCGCCTCGGACCCTGAGGCCGCCGCCCGCCTCCGGCAGCGCGAACGGGTGCCGTTCGCACCGCGGACGGTGCTCAACCCGCGGTACGCGGCGACGACCGGTGAGACCGCCTCCTTCTACGAGGGCTGCCTCTCCGTCCCCGGCTACCAGGCCGTGGTGGACCGGCCGCGGAGCGTGGCGCTCACCTCGCAGGCGCTCGACGGCACCGCGGCGGAGGAGGAACTCACCGGCTGGCCGGCGCGCATCGTCGCGCACGAGTCCGATCACCTGGACGGCATCCTCTACCTGGACTCCGCGCAGATGCGCTCGCTCGCCTCGGACGAGGCGGTGGCCCAGTGGTGGGGCCGGGCGGACGTGCGCGAGGCCGCAGCCGCTCTGGGCTTCGAGATCCCGGCCACGACGGTGTTCTGAGCAGCTGCGCCCTGAGTTCCGCGCAGCACCGTGCTCCGTCTCACCGGGAGCGGCGGAATAAAACAGCACCGGTGCATGTCAGGACGGGTATGACGACTCTGACCCTGGGCGCAGGGTGCTTCTGGTGCCTCGACGCCGTCTATCAGCGCACTCGCGGTGTGAGCAGCGTGATCAGCGGATACACCGGCGGCCATGTTGACCACCCCACCTACGAGCAGGTGTGCACGGGCACCACCGGTCACGCCGAGGCGCTGCAGGTGACCTTCGACGAGGCCGTGGTGCCGGAATCCGTGATCCTCGGCCTCTTCTTCACCGGGCATGACCCCACCAGCCTCAACCGGCAGGGCAATGACGTGGGCACCCAGTACCGTTCGGCCATGTTCTACCGCGACGAGGCGGAGCGGGAGCGCTTCCGGCAGGCGCTCGACCAGGTGCAGGCGCAGCTGGACGCGCCGGTCGTCACCACCCTGGAGCCGCTCGGCACCTTCTGGGAGGCCGAGGCCGTCCACCAGGATTTCTACACCCAGAACCCCTACAACGGGTACTGCCACTTCATCATCGAGCCCAAGCTCGCACACGCCCGCGCGTACTTCCACGAGTGGGTGGAGTGAGCGGGCGGGCCGGCAGCGACGAGCCGGAGCGCACTGCTCGCACACCCATCCCCGCGGACATCTGGGTCCTCGTCTCCGCCGCCTTCATCGTGGCGCTGGGCTACGGTCTCATCGCGCCGATCCTCCCGCAGTTCGCCGCCAGCTTCGATCTGGGAGTGACGGCGGCGAGCGTCGTCGTGAGCTCCTTCGCGTTCTTCCGCCTCGTGTTCGCCCCGGCCGGCGGGCGGCTGGTCGACCGCCTGGGGGAGCGCCGCGTCTACGTCACCGGCCTGCTCATCGTCGCGGCTTCGACCGGCGCGGTCGCCGCCGCGCAGGACTACTGGCAGCTGCTGCTGTTCCGCGGCCTGGGCGGCATCGGCTCCACCATGTTCACCGTCTCCGCGATGGCGCTCATCGTCCGCCTCGCCCCACCTCACGCGCGCGGCCGGGCGAGCGGCCTCTACGCCTCCAGCTTCGTGTTCGGCAACATCCTGGGGCCCGTAGCGGGCGGTCTGCTCGCGGGCCTGGGCATGCGCCTGCCCTTCATCATCTACGCCGCGGGCCTCGTCGTCGCCGCGCTCGTGGTGTGGGTCCGGCTGGAGCGCCAGCCGCAGCTGGACTCCCAGCCCGTCACGGGGAACCGGCCCGGCCCGGAAGGCACCGGGGCCGAGGTCGGCTCCGGTGAGGCGGCCGCGGCCCCGGCGGAGCGGGAACGGATGCGCTTCCGCGACGCCTGGCAGGACTCCGCCTACAAGGCGGCTTTGGGTTCCGGGCTCGCAGTGGGCTGGGCGGCGATGGGTGCGCGGATCGCGATGTACCCGCTGTTCGTCGTCGCGGTGCTGGGCGCGGAACCGGCGGTCTCCGGCGTGGCGCTCACGGTGTTCTCCGTGGGCATGGCGGTCTCCGTCTCGATGGCCGGGCGGTTCACGGACACGTGGGGCCGGCGGCCGTTCCTCATCGTGGGACTGGGCGTGCTGGGTGCGGCGACGATGGCCGTGGGCCTCGTCGACTCCATCTGGGTGTTCTTCGTGCTCAGCCTGCTGGCGGGACTGGGCGGCGGTCTCATCAATCCGGCGCAGCAGGCTGCTCTGGGGGACATCATCGGGCCGGACCGCAAGGGCGGCACCGTGCTCTCCCGGTTCCAGATGGCGCAGGACCTGGGCGCGATCGCGGGGCCCATCGTCTCCGGCATGCTCGTCGACGCCTTGGGCTACGGACTGGCGTTCACCGTCACCGGTGCCGTGGCGCTGCTGGCCGCCCTCGGCTGGCTGTGCGCCCGCGAGACGCTGGGCACCCGCCCCGCTTAGGGTCCGGGAAGTGACTCAGCCGCCCACGCATATGTGGGTGGGACGGTGACTTCGCGGGGTGACATGTCCAGCAGGGCCCGGTGATGGGCTCTCCCGCCCACGTACAAACGGGCGGATCAGCAGGCGGTGCGGGGCGGCGTTCCTGCCCGGCTCATGAACGTGCACCTCCTGCCCACCGCACATGCGGGTGTGCGGTGCTGTCCGACGGTGCGATAGGGTCGACGATTCTGCATCAGGGCAACAGTGTGGGCAGCGGCCGCCGCCGGCCCCAGCGGGCGACGCGGGCCCCCAGCGGCCGCCGCCGCGATGCCGCACTTCGTGTCGAGGAGGAGAGATGGACCATCCCGCAGTCGGTGAGCCGAAGACGGCCTCGGTCGTGCCGGGCTCTTCCACCCAGAGCGCTGAGGACCAGGGTGCTCCCGCTTCGGGTGCGTTCACGCAGTACCCGCCGGTCCTCGATCCCCGTCCCCGTTACCGCCGTCGCAGGCTCGAGGCGAAGTACAGGCGCAGGCGTGTCGCAGTGGGTGGGGCGGCCCTCGCCGTGGTCATGACGGCGACGGTGGGAATCGTCGCAGCGGGGAAGCTGCAGTCCAACCTCTCCTCGGCACCCATCCGGGAGGAAGGCACGGGGATCGCATTCGGCGACGAACAGGGCACCAACCTCCTGATCCTCGGTTCCGACACCCGCGATCTGGACGGTGACTCATACGGGGACGCGGCCGGTGCGCGCAGTGACGCGATGGTGCTGGCTCATCTGTCCGCGAACGAGAGGCGGATCGATGCTGTGCAGATCCCCCGCGACACGATGATGGAGCTTCCTGCCTGCCCGGACACCGGAGCCGGTGCCTCCGAGGCGCACTACGGGGTGGTGAATGCCGCGCTGAACTTCGGTCCCAGCTGTTCGGTCGCCGCGATCGAAGCCCTCTCCGGAGTGCACATCGATCACTTCATCGAGATGAACTTCGAGGGCTTCCAGTCGATGGTTGATGCGATGGACGGCCTGCCGGTGTGTCTGCCGGAGCCGCTCGAAGACCCCAGGGCGAACCTGGACCTGCCCGCGGGAGAACAAGTCGTCAGCGGAGAGGACGCACTGGCCCTGGCGCGCACCCGCCACGCGGTGGGGGACGGCAGCGACATCGCGCGCATGGGGCACCAGCAGCAGGTGATGTCTGCGATCGTGCAGCGTGCGAAGAGCACCGATGTGCTCACTCGACCGGATCGTCTCTACGGATTCCTCGACGCGGTCACCTCGTCGATCACGGTCGATCCTGAGCTCGACTCCCTGACGGCGCTCGCCGCTCTGGCACGGACTGCGGCAGGTGTGGAGAACGAGCAGATCACCTTCTCCGTCATGCCATGGGAGGCAGAGGAGAACGATCCCAACAGGGTGGTGGCCGGGAGCGGAGCCGCGGAGGTGTTCGCGCGGATCGGGGAAGACGTGCCGATAGACGGTTCCGAGCCCGAGCCGGACAGCGATGCCGGTCTGAAGGAGACCGATGCGGAGGAGCACCTTCCGGCGCCGCCGCAGTCGCCGGTCGCGGTTGAGAACGCCTCGACCCTCGACGGCAGAGCGGGAGACCTCGCACAGGTACTGGAGGAGAAGGGGTTCGCGGTTTCCGGCACCTCCACCGCCGCCCGGTTCGCGAGGCAGACCACCGTCCGCTTCGACGGCTCGCGGCGTGCACGGGAGACCGCCGAGGCCCTGGTGGAACGACTCGACCTCGGCCTGGCTCCCGTGGAGGGCCTGCAGGACGGGGTGGTCGTGGTCCTCGGCACGGACGTGGACGACGTGCTGGGCCTGGGGGACGGCGCAGGAGCCGGCGGCGAGACAGACGACGATGAGCGGAGCGCGGACGGAAGCGCTCAGCCCTCACTCGACTCCAGCTCTGCAGACTCCGCGATGTGCGGCTGATCTCTCCCGGGCCGAGACGGGGTCGCCCCGCAGCGCGTACGGCATGTCGCGGGTCTGATACGCAGCGTTCGCCTGCCGAACGAGCGGGTGCGGCAGGATGGGTTCCATGAATGGGGCGAACCGACCGCAGCCTACGCAGCCGGATCTGCCGGGAGGGCAGGCAGCGGGGCCGCGCAGACCTATGCCGTATCCGCCTCCGGGCCAGCCTCCTCCGGGGAACGGAGCGCAGCTCCCGCCAGGGAGCGGGAAACGACACCCGCCCGGCGCGGCGCAGCACCCGCCCCACGGAGCGGCGCCATTCCCACCGCCCGGCGCGGCACCGTTCCCGCCGCCCGGCGCGGACCGCACTCCACCGCCGAAGCCGGAGAGAGTGCCACCGCCGCGGCCGCACCGCATCCCACCGCCGCGGCCGGAGCGAGTGCTGCCCCGGTCATCCCCGGACGTGCCGGGGCGGAAGCAGACGAAGCCGCGGGGACAGGACCCGGTGCCCAGCTGGGGGCGCGACCTGCGGCGGCTGCTGCTCCTGGCGCTGGTGGGTGCACTCGTCGCAACCGTGCTCCTCGGACTCGCGCGGCTGGGGCTCCTGCGGGACAACAGCCATGAACCGGTCGAAGGCGGTCCGGTCTGGGCCGGGATCTGCGCTGTGTTCCCCGCGCTCATGTTCGGGTTCCTCGTCCTCGACACGGACCGTCCCGACCTCGGCTTCCGGAGCCGAGGCCTGGCGTCGCTCATGCTGCTCGGGACGGTTGCGGCCTCTCTGATCCACACCGCACTGATGATGACGTGGCCGCTCATCCTCGGTGCCCGCGCCGTGCCCGGGACCAATGCCGCAGAGCTGAGCTCCAACTTCGCGAGCATCCTCGTGGTTCTCGTCTTCGTCCTTGCGGCGACCGCATGGTTCGCCGTCACGATCCTCATGATGCTCACCGTGACGCCGCGGGCGATCGTGGCTGGGGCATTCTGGGGCGTGATCCTGGCGGGGCTGCCGGTGCTGGCGTTCCTGGGAGAGATCTTCCTCTTCATGCTCATGGGCGTGCGCCTCTTCGAAAGCCCTCCCACCCTGACGGGGCTGGCGGTGTGGAGCGCTGCCGCGGTGGCCGGCCTCGGCGTGCTGGCCCTGGTGAGCGCCCTCCGCGGCCGCCCGGAGCGGTAGCTCCGCCGCACACGCCTGCCGCGTGTGCTACGCCGCGTAGAATGCTCTTGGCCGCCGTCCGCCCCTGTGCTCAAGGAGCCGTGTGCATTCCCTCACCGGACTCAGTCTGAAGAACCGTGCCCTCATCGCCCTGGTGACCGTGTGCGCCGCAGTGTTCGGCGTCATCGGGACGTCCAGCCTCAAGCAGGAGCTGTTCCCGGAGTTCGAGCTGCCGCAGGCCTTCATCTCCGCGCAGTACGAGGGCGCCACGCCCGAGGCCGTGGAGAGCGAGGTGACGGAGCCCCTCGAGTCTGCACTCACGGGAGTGGCGGAGGTCGAGTCCGTTCAGTCGACCTCGGCGGCGGGGTCCGCACAGCTCGTCGTCGAGACGGAGTACGGCACCAACTCCGATGACGTGGTCCGCTCCCTCCAGCGCGCCGTCTCCCAGGTGGAGGGCTCGCTGCCGGACGGGGTGGAGCCCCAGGTGCTCGCCGGCGGCCTCGCGGACTTCCCGGTCATGATGCTCACCGTCACCGGTGGCGAGGACGTCTCCGCCCTCGCCGCGGACATGCGCGACGTGGGCGTGCCGGAGCTGCAGGACGTGGACGGCGTCCGGAGCGTGGACGTCACCGGTGATCAGCCCATGCAGGTCTCCATCACCGCGCGTGAGGACGACCTCGAGGACGAGGGCGTGAGCATCGACGCGCTCTCCGGTCTGCTCCAGGCCAACGGCATCCCCTCGGCACCCGGCCAGCTGCGCACCTCGGAGGGCTCCGCGCCTGTGCAGGTGGGCAGCCGGCTGGAGTCCGTCGACCAGATCCGCGACCTCATCCTCACCGGCGCGGACGGCCCGGTGAAGGTGAGTGACGTCGCGGACGTGGAGCTCACGGAGGAGGCGGCCACCTCCGTCTCCCGCGCGGACGGCAAGGACGCGCTCAGCGTCATGATCATGAAGAAGCCGGACGGCAACACCGTCGACATCTCCCACGGCGTGAACGAGAAGCTCGACGAGATCGCCACCTCCCTGGGCTCCGACGTGCAGTTCACCACCGTCTTCGACCAGGCTCCGTTCGTGGAGCAGTCAATCGAGGACCTGCTGGTGGAGGGCCTGCTCGGCCTGGCGTTCGCGGTGCTCGTCATCCTCGTCTTCCTCCTCAGCGTCCGTGCCACGATCATCACGGCGATCTCCATCCCGGTCTCCCTGCTCATCACCATGATCGGCCTGTGGATGAGCGGGTACACCCTCAACATGCTCACCCTGGGCGCACTCACCATCAGCGTGGGCCGGGTGGTGGACGATTCGATCGTCGTCATCGAGGCGATCCGCCGCAGGCACTCCCTGGGCGGGGACAAGCTGGAGAACATCCGCGCCGCGGTCGCGGAGGTCGCCGGCGCCATCACGGCCTCCACCCTCACCACCGTGGCCGTGTTCCTGCCCATCGCCTTCGTGGGCGGGCAGGCCGGCGAGCTGTTCCGTCCGTTCGCGCTCACCGCCTCGCTCGCACTCCTGGCCTCCCTGTTCGTGGCGCTCACGATCGTGCCCGTGCTCGCCTACTGGTTCCTCTCCCGGAGGGGCAAGCTCGCCAAGCTCTCCGCGGAGCAGAAGCGCCGGTGGAAGACCGAGCGCTCCGGTCTCCTGCGCGAGTGGAAGGCGGAGCGGAAGGCCGCGCGCAGGCGCCCCGTCGACGCCGCGCACCCCTCCGGCCGCCGCGCCACCTCGGAGCTGCCGGTCGTGGGTCAGCACGCAGAGCCGGCGGAGCCCGAGGCGGCCGCACGGATCGACGAGCTCGACGCCATGCGCAGCCCGGTCACCCGCCTGCAGAAGACCTATGTGCCGGTGGTCGGCTGGACCACCCGGCATCCCGTCATCGTCCTCGCCGCCGCACTCGTGGTGTTCGTGGGCACGATGGCGATGACGCCGCTGCTGAAGACCGAGCTGTTCGGCGACACGGGCGAGGCCGTCGTCCAGATGACCCAGGAGTTCGGCCCGGAGGCGGACCTCGAGGAGGCCTCGGACGAGGCCCGCGAGGTCGAGGACCTGCTCGCGGACCAGCCCGGCGTCACCTCCAGCCTCGTCTCCATCTCCGGCGGCGGGGACATGATGAGCATGGGTGCCTCCGGCGGGCTCAGCGGCACGTACGTCGTCAACCTCGAAGAGGACGTGGACATCCCCTCGTTCGCGGCGCAGCTGCAGGACGAGGTCGACGCCCTGGACACGTCCGGCGAGATCGAGGTGCTCAGCGCGGGCACCATGCCCGGCGGCTCCACGGTGGACGTCAAGCTCACCTCCAACGACACCGGCCTGCTCGAGGAGTCCGCGGACTCCCTGGGCGCGGATCTGCGGGAGCTGGACGAGATCCAGACGGTCGCCGACGACATCTCCGCCGTGCAGCCGGTGGTGGAGGTCCGGATCGACCACGAGGCCGCTGCGGAGTACCAGCTCACGGAGGCCGGGATCGGCCAGGTCGTCTCGCGAGCGATGCGCGGTCAGCAGCTGGGCCAGGTGATCATCGACGACGTGGACCACAGCGTGCTCCTCTACGACGGCACCGTCGAGGATCTCGACGATCTGCGCAGCCTCGAGCTGCCCGGCGTCGAGACGGTCGAGGCGCCCGCACCCGAGGCCCCGGCCCCGGAGTCACCCGCGCCCGGTCCCGGCGGCCTCGGCGACGGTGGTGCCGGTGAGGGCGGCGAAGGCGCGGCGCCCGCCCCGCAGGTGCCCAGCGGGTCCGTCCAGCAGCCCACCACTGTGGAGCTGGACGAGGTCGCGGACGTCGAGGAGGTCACGACGGCTCCGACGATCACCCGCGTGGACGGCCTGCGCGCCGTCACCGTGAGCGCCACCCCGGCCGGCGACGACCTGGGCGCGGTGAGCACGGCGGTGCAGCAGGCGATCGACTCGGCGGACCTGCCGGACGGCGTGCAGGCGGAGATCGGCGGCGCCACGGCGGAGCAGGACGAGGCCTTCATGCAGATGGGCATCGCGATGCTCGCGGCGATCCTGCTGGTGTTCGTCATCATGGTCGCGACCTTCAAGTCGCTCATCCAGCCGTTCATCCTGCTGGTGTCCATCCCGTTCGCCGCGACCGGCTCGGTGGGCCTGCTGCTGCTCACGGACACCCCGCTGGGCATGACGGCGCTCATCGGCCTGCTCATGCTGATCGGCGTGGTGGTGACGAACGCGATCGTCCTCATCGACCTCATCAACCAGTTCCGCGGGCACGGGGCGGATCTGCGCACGGCGATCGTCCAGGGCGCCCGCCTGCGCTACCGGCCCATCATCATGACCGCGGCGGCGACGATCTTCGCCCTCACGCCCATGGCGCTGGGCGTCACCGGCGGCAGCGTGTTCATCTCGCAGCCGCTGGCGATCGTGGTGATCGGCGGACTCATCTCCTCGACGATCCTCACGCTCATCCTCGTGCCCGTGCTCTACCAGCTGGTGGAGGGTGCCAAGGAGCGCCGTGCGGAGAAGCGTGAGATCAAGGACTTCACGCGGGACCAGGCGGCCGCATGGCGGCCGGAACCTGCGATGGCAGGTGCTGCTGCGGGTGCTGAGAGCTCGACTGCGCCCGGGGCGCCCTCGGCGGGCGCTGAGCCGGCGCGGCCGGACGCGGCGGACTCACCGGCCGGTCCGGATCCTGCGGGAGCCGGATCGGACACCGGTGAGGTCCGGCTGGCGGACTCCGGTGCCGAAGCCGTCCCCGAGGCGGGTGCCGAGTCCGCCGGGGCCGCCGGGGCCACAGCACGGTCCTCGCTCGAAGCAGGCGGTCCGGACGCGGATGAAGAGGCTCCGGCACGACCCGCTCGGGTGGAGCGCACCTTCAGCGACGAGGCGCTGCTCGCGGACGACGCACCGGCAGAGAGCGAGTCCGGCCACGTCGGCGAGGATCCCGAGGCGGAGGGTGACTCCGGCGACGCCGAGCCGGGGAAGCACTGAGGCCGTGACGCCTGAGCCGGTGGATCCGCTGCCGGAGCGGCGCCTGCCGCTGAGCCGGCGGCAGGTGATCGCGGAATCCCTCGTGGTCGCCGGCCTGTCGCTGGGGGAGTCCGCGGTCTACGCCGTGGTCCGGCTCATCGACATGCTCTCCCGCGCCCCGCTGGCGGAACAGGAGGCGAAGCTCAACACCTCCGCCTCGGAGCGCCCCTGGTTCGACCTCGTCTACCAGCTGCTGGGCAACGGATTCGCGCTCGTCCCCGTCGCCCTCGTGCTCGTGCTGCTGGGGCGCGACCGCCTGCTGCTGCGCGGCCTGCGCGCCGCGCCATGTGCCTCACCGCTTCCGGAACCTCCGGGGGCCGGCGCGCAGATGCAGCTCCCGGGTGCGCAGTGCGCTGAGCAGGAGCCGGGAAGAGGGGCGGAGGCCGCCGAGGCCCACTCGCCTCCCGGAGTGCTCGCGCGGCTGGGGGTGACCCGGGCTCCGGGCCGGGACCTCGGGCGCGGGGTGCTGCTGTTCGTGCTGATGGGCGCGGGCACGCTGGGTGTGTACGCGGCCGGCCGGGCGCTGGGGATGACGGCGCAGATCCAGACGGACAACCTGGGCGCGCACTGGTGGACCGTGCCGGTGCTGCTGTTCGCCGCCGTGAAGAACAGCCTGCTGGAGGAGGTCCTCCTCATGGGCTACTTCCGCATCCGGCTGCACATGCTGGGGCTCTCCCCGTGGACGGTGATCGTGGTGCTCGCGGTGTTCCGCGGCAGCTACCACCTGTACCAGGGCGCGGGGCCGTTCGTGGGCAATGTGGCGATGGGCCTGGTCTTCGGCTGGTGCGCGCTGCGCTGGGAGCGCCGGCGGGGCGACACGATCATGCCCTTCGTCTGGGCACACCTTCTGCTCGACGCCGTGGGCTTCCTCGCCCCGGGAGTCCTGCACATGGTGGACGCGGGGTAGGCCCTCGACGGACGACACCCGCTTCTCGTCCTGGACGCCCGGAAACTGCCGGGTGCCCAGGACGAGAAGCGGGTGTCATGGGGCTGAACTCAAGGAGCCGTCACACGCGTGTGCCGTCTCGCACCGTTCGGGTCCGGCCCAGCTGCAGGCCGGTGTCGCGCGCCTGCGCGAAGAAGTCGTTGCCCTTGTCGTCCACGACCACGAAGGCGGGGAAGTCCTCCACCCGGATCCTCCACACCGCCTCCATCCCCAGATCCTCCATGTCGAGGACGGAGACCTCGGTGATGCAGTCCGCGGCCAGCCGTGCGGCCGGGCCTCCCACGGAGCCCAGGTAGAAGCCTCCGAACTCGCGGCACGCCTGCGTCACGGCCGCCGATCTGTTGCCCTTGGCGAGCATGACCAGGGAACCTCCGGCGGCCTGGAAGTCCCGGACGTAGGTGTCCATCCGCGCGGCGGTGGTGGGGCCGAACGACCCGCTGGGCATGCCCTCGGGGGTCTTCGCCGGTCCGGCGTAGTAGACGGGGTGGTCGCGGAAGTAGGCGGGCAGCTCCTCACCGGCCTCCAGCCGCTCCCGCAGCCGGGCATGGGCGATGTCCCGGGCGACGATCATCGTGCCGGTGAGGGACAGCCGGTCGCCGACGGCGCATGCGCTCAGACGCGCGCGGATCTCCTCCATGGGGAGGTCGAGGTCGATCGCGGTGACCTGACCTGACTCGATCTCCTCCGCCCGGCCCGCGGCGGGCAGGAAGCGGGCCGGATCGTGCTCGAGCTCCTCCAGGAAGACGCCCTCACGATCGATCCGCGCGACGATCTGGCGGTCGGCGGAGCAGCTCACCGCCAGGGCCACGGGCAGCGATCCGTTGTGCCGCGGCAGGCGGATCACGCGGACGTCGTGGCAGAAGTACTTGCCCCCGAACTGGGCGCCGAAGCCCAGATGGCGGGTGAGCTCCAGGACCTTCTCCTCGAACCGGGGATCCCGGATCCCGTGGCCGGTCTCCGCATCGCCGGTCTCCGGCAGCCCGTCGAGGTGGTGCGCACTGGCCAGCTTGGCCGTCTTGAGGGCGTGCTCCGCTGTGGTGCCGCCGATGACGACCGCCAGATGGTAGGGCGGACAGGCCGCCGTGCCCAGGGTCGCGATCTTCTCCGCCAGGAAGTCGAGCATCCGCTGCTCGTCGAGGATCGCCTTCGTCTCCTGGTACAGGAAGGACTTGTTCGCGCTGCCGCCGCCCTTCGCCATGAACAGGATCTCGTAGCCGTCCTCGGAGTCGAGCGCGATGTCGATCTGCGCGGGGAGGTTGGTGCCGGTGTTGACCTCCTCGAACACCCCCAGCGGCGCGAGCTGCGAATAGCGCAGATTCAGCTCCCGGTAGGCCGCCTCGACGCCCGTAGCAAGATGACGCGCATCCTCCCCGTCCGTGAGCACATCGACGCCGCGCTTGGCCGTGATGATCGCGGTCCCGGTGTCCTGGCACATCGGCAGCACCTCTCCCGCGGACACGCATGCGTTCTTCAGCAGGTCCAGGGCGACGAAGCGATCGTTCGCGCTCGCCTCGGGATCGTCGAGGATGCTGCGCAGGGAGGCCAGGTGGTCGGGACGCAGGAAGTGCGAGACCTCGGTGAACGCGCGCTTCGCGAGCTCGCTGAGCACCTGCGGCTCGATCTCCAGGAAGGTGCGCTCCCGTCCGGCGATCTCCGTCCGCCGCACCTGCACCCCCTCGCTGCCGAGGTGGCGCATGGGCCGGGTGCTGCGCCCCACGGGCAGCAGCTCGGCATGGTGCGCGGTGTCCTTCACAGGCTGTGTCATCTCCTCACACCGCCCCGTCCGCACGGAGCCTCTCGACGGCCGGGGCCGGGACGCCCAGCTCCGCCAGCAGGCCCTCCGTGTGCTGCCCGACCGCGGGGACCGGATCCATCCGGTAGTCGACGCCGTCCATCCCCACCGGCGGCAGGAGCATCTCGATCGGTCCCTCGGGAGTGCCCACCTCCTGCCAGCGGCCGCGAGCGACGAGCTGCGGATGTTCCGCGACCTCGGTCATGTCCCGCTGGCGGGCGTGGGCCACCTGCGCCGTACCCAGACGCCGCTCGCACTCCGCGACGTCCATCTCCGCGAAGGCCGCTTCGATGAGGGACTCCAGCTCCGGGCGGTGGGCGTAGCGATGCGCGGCACGGTCGAAACGGGGGTCCGTCGCCAGCTGCGGGTCCTCCAGCACTGTCGCGCAGAAGCGCTGCCACTCCCGTTCGTTCTGGATCGCCAGCACGACCTGCCTGCCGTCCCCGCAGGTGAAGGTGCCGTACGGGGCGATGGCGGCGTGGGAGGTGCCCGCCCGTGTGGGCCGCGTGCCACCGTAGCGGGTGTAGTACAGCGGATACCCCATCCATTCGGCGAGCGAGTCGAAGAGGTTGACGTCCAGGGTGGCGCCGCTGCCCGTGCGCTCACGGCGGAAGAGGGCCGTGAGGATCCCGGAGTAGGCGTACATGCCGGCGGAGATGTCTGCGGTGGAGATGCCGGTCTTGGCCGGGAACTCCTCCGTGCCGGTCACGGAGACCAGACCCGCCTCGGACTGCACGAGGGCGTCGTAGGCCTTGGCGTCGCGGTACGGGCCCTCGGCGCCGTACCCGGAGACGGAGACGTGGATGAGGCGCGGGTTCCTGTGCCGCAGCCGTTCCGCGCCCAGCCCCAGCCGTTCGGCGGCGCCCGGCGCGAGGTTCTGCACGAAGACGTCCGCCTCCGCCAGCAGGGCGTCCATCACGGCGGCGGCATCCGGGTGCTTGAGATCGAGGGTGAGGCTCTCCTTGTTGCGGTTGATCCAGACGAAATGGCTGGACTGACCTCTCACCGTCGTGTCGTAGCCCCGTGCGAAGTCGCCCGTCCCCGGTCGCTCGACCTTGATCACCCGTGCTCCCAGATCGGCGAGCTGACGGGTGGCGAACGGCGCCGCCACCGCCTGCTCGAGGCTCACGACCGTGATGCCGGACAGCGGGAGCGCCTCGTCCGGGGTGTGCGCATCCGCCCGTGCGGGGTGGGCGTCCGAGCGCGCAGAGTGGGCGTCGCGCGAGCCTGTCGTGGACTCCGGGACGGGCGCGTCTTCGGGCGGTGGTGTGTGGGACGAGAGCACTGGGCCTCCGTGTCTGCTGGGTGGGGATTCCCGATGAGCATTCACAGGCATTGTCTCAGAAATGATGCATGATTCAAGATCGCACCTCCTCGCGGGGCGTCCGACGATGCCCGTATCAGAGGACTGCGGGGTTCTTCGCGGTCGCTTGTATATGATGTCGGCGGATGCGGTTCTCCAGCGTGGCCTCCCAGCTGCCCCGCGGGTGAGCCGGGCGCGCGCAGGACGACGGGGGCAGGACGATGAAGCCGGTGGAGACCAAGCGGGACGTCGTGGCCTCCGGCCTGCGCCGGCGGATCCTGGCCGGGGAGCTGGAGCGCGGCTCGCGGCTGCGCCAGGACGAGGTCGCCGGATGGTTCTCCTCCTCCATCACGCCTGTGAGGGAGGCCCTGCGACTGCTGGAGGCCGAGGGGCTCGTGACCTCCGAGGCGCATCGCGGCGTCCGCGTGGCCGGAGTGGACATGGACAACCTGAAGTCCCTCTACGTCACCCGCCGGCTCACGGAGACCTTTGCGATCAGACGTGCCGCGACGCGGATATCGCGGCATGAGCTGCGTGCGGCGCGGCGTCTGCTGGAGGAGCTGGACGAGGCATCTGCGGCGGGGGACTCCGCGGCGCGCAACTCCTTCAACGAGCAGTTCCACTTCTTCTTCTACGACCGCTGCGGGCTGCCGGGCCTGCGCAATCGCATCGAGGATCTCTGGCGTGCGTTCCCGTGGGACCTTGCGCTGGACAGCGGGGCGCGCTTCGACGAGGCCCACGGCGAGCACGAGGGGATCGTCGCGGCAGTGCACGATGCCGATCCGGACAGGGCCGGCGAGCTGCTGGGCATCCACATACGCAACGGCTTCCTGCGGCTGGCGGAGGCTGCCGCGGGCGAGGCCGTGGCCGATCCGTTCGAGCTGGACGCGGACTGAGGCCCCGCCGGCCCACCGGGCCGTCACCGGACGCAGGGGCGTCTCCACCGGGGGGTCGTCTGTGACTTCGAGTGAGAGCGTCGCACGTCTGGGTCGTTTTCATACATAATCTGACGAGTCATGTCTCATATGCCCTTCCTCTGTGTATAGTGGCGCAGGCGAGGGCACAGTCGTCCTTGCCGGTCGTGCTCAGCGGTGAGCCGATCGCGAAACCCCTTTCACCCCTGGAGACAACGATGTCCAGTCCGTCGTCGATGCGGAAGAACCCCTCTCTTCCGGGGCGAAGAGCCCGGTCGTCCCGCCGCAGGCCGCTCCGTGCGGTCTGCGCCGCGGCTGCCGTCCTGCTCGTGCTCTCCGGCTGCAATCCGGCCCGCAGCGGGGAGGCGGAGAACTACACGCTCAAGTTCTCCCACGTCACCACCGCGGAGACGCCCAAGGGCAGAGCCGCCGAGTTCTTCAAGAAGGAGCTCGAGGAGAGGTCGGGCGGGCGGATCACGGTGGAGCTCTATCCGAACTCGGAGCTCTACGGGGACAAGGACGAGATGCAGGCCATCCAGTCCGGCGCCGTGCAGATGCTCGCCCCCGCCAGCGCGAAGTTCACGACGGTGGCGCCCAGCCTGCAGGTCCTGGACCTGCCCTTCCTCTTCGACACCGCCGCGGACATCCCTGAGGTCGCCAGCCCGGAGACCGAGGTGGGCAAGGCGATCTACGCCAACGAGGATCTCGAGGCCAACGGCATGAAGGTGCTGGGTCTGTGGGACTCCGGGATGAAGCAGATCCATTCGAACAACAGGACGCTGGCGCCGGCGGACATGCGGGGCAAGAAGTACCGCATCCAGCCCTCCGACGTGCTGCGCACGCAGATCGAGGCCTGGGGCGGCATCCCCACTCCGCTGGCCTTCGCCGAGGTCTACAACGGCCTCCAGCAGGGCCTGCTGGACGGCGGGGAGAACACCTACTCCAACATCCAGTCCCAGAACATGCACACGGTGCAGAAGTACATCACCGAGCTGGACCACGGCTACATCGGCTACATCCTGGTCATCAACAGCGACTGGTACGAATCCATGCCCGCCGATCTCCAGCGGGTCCTCGAAGAGGTCGCCGCCGATTCCTCCGCGTACAACCGGGAGGAGTCCCAGAAGGTCAACGAGGAGTCCAAGAGGGTCATCGAGGAGGCCGGCACGACCGAGATCGTGATCCCCACCGAGGAGGAGCGGGAGGCATTCAAGGACGTGGTCGTCCCGAGCGAGTACGAGAAGTACCGCGACGTGATCGGTCCCGAGATCATCGACGAGCTCCTGGAGAGGCAGGGGGAGTCATGAGGATCCTCAAGTCCCTGGACAGCGGCCTGTCATGGATCGAGAACATCGTGGCCGCCGGCGCCCTGGCCTTCGCCTGCGGTCTGCAGATCGTCTCCGTGATCATGCGGAACCTGGGTGTCGGCGTCATCTTCTGGGCCGAGGAGGCGACGATCTACGCGATCATCTTCTCCACCTTCTTCGGCGCGGTCGTGGTGCTGCGCCACAACGAGCACGTCAACGTCGACATCCTCGCGGTGCTGCTGCACGGTCCGGCCAAGAAGGCCATCCTCCTCCTCGGGGCGCTGTGCACCGTGGTCTATGCCTTCTTCGTCGTATGGGTCTCCTGGGAGCTGATCGGCGAGCCCTTCTCCCGCACCACCCTCACCCCGGCGCTCAAGCTCCCGCTGTGGGTCGTCGAACTGTCGATCGCGGTGGGGATGACCCTGTTCCTCATCCGCGCCGTGGAGATGGCGGTCCGGGCGATCATCACTCCGGCGGAGCGTCTCGACAGGGACGTGCTGGCCGAGGAGGCCGCCGCAGCCGGTCTCGACGCCGATCTCGTGGAGGCCGGCCAGCGGGCGATCGCCAGCGGGGACGTCACGGTGGGCGGGCTGAGGGCCGGCACAGAGGGGCGCACCGACGATGCCGTCGGAGACGCGGAGTCCGAGGGAAGGGAGAAGCGCAATGGCTGAAGCGACCCTCGTCCTCCTCGTCGTCCTGCTCCTGACGCTGCTGAGCTCGGCGCCCATCGCCATCGCCCTGGGGCTCACGAGCCTCATGTACTTCTACTACTTCACGCTGATCCCCATGTCGCAGGTCTCGGAGCGGCTGTTCAACGCCCTCAACTCCTTCCCGCTCATGGCGATCCCGTTCTTCGTGCTGGCCGCCAACATCATGTCCCGCGGCGGCATCTCGAAGCGCCTCACCGACTTCGGCGCCTCTCTCGTGGGGCACCTGCGCGGAGGGCTGGCGATCACCGCCGTCCTCGCGTGCATGTTCTTCGCCGCCGTCTCCGGCTCCTCGCCGGCCACGGTCGTCGCCGTGGGCGCGATCCTCATCCCGGCGATGATCGCCAACGGCTACCCGAAGGAGTTCTCCACCGGACTGATCGCGACCTCGGGCTCCCTGGGCATCCTCATCCCGCCGTCGATCCCGCTCATCGTCTACGGCATCGCCACGGAGCAGAACATCGGGAACCTGTTCGTCGCCGGTGTGCTCCCGGGACTGATGGCGGGCCTCATGCTCATCGTCATGGTCGTGTTCGTCGCCTGGAAGCGCGGGTACGGCAGGGCAGGCAAGGAATTCAAGGCCTCGCCGCGCGAACGCCTGCGGTTCTTCCGCGATGCGATCCTGGCGCTGCTGCTCCCGGTCATCGTGCTCGGCGGCATCTACAGCGGCTTCTTCACCCCGACCGAGGCCAGCGCCGTCGCCGTCGCATACTCCCTCGTCGTCTCCCTGCTGATCTATCGGGAGCTCAAGCTCGGCGCGCTGTGGGACGTGCTGCTGAAGTCGGCGAGGACCTCCGCGATGGTCATGTTCATCATCGCCAACGGCATCCTCTTCACCTTCGTGCTGGCCAGCGAGAGGATCCCCGGCTCCATCTCGGAGGCGATCGGCGAGTGGGGTCTGGAGCCCTGGCAGTTCCTCGTCCTCGTGAATGTCCTGCTGCTGTTCGTGGGCTGTGTGATGGAGACGTCCTCGGCGATCCTGATCCTGGCGCCCATCCTGCTGCCGATCGCCCTGGAGCTGGGGATCGATCCGATCCACTTCGGCATCATCGTGGTGATGAACCTGGAGATCGGCATGATCACCCCGCCGCTCGGCCTCAACCTGTTCGTGGCCTCCGGGATGAGCGGGATGAGCGTGCTGCAGGTGGCCAAGGCCGCGATACCCTCGGCCCTGGTGCTGCTGCTGGCGCTGGCGATCGTGACGTTCGTGCCGTTCCTGTCCACCGCGCTCATCTAGCTCGCCGGGCGCCGGCCTCACCGCAACCGTCCGGCGCGGGGATGACACCCGCTTCTCGTCCTGGACGCCCAGTAGTCTTCGCAGACTTCCGGGTGCCAGGGACGAGAGGCGGGTGTCGAGCTGCTGTGAGGCAGGGGCGTTCACTCCTCCAGCGGCGCTCCGGGGTAGGTGCCGAACGACCAGAGGTTCCCCTCCGGGTCGCGGACCGTGAACTCCCTGCTGCCGTAGTCGGTGTCCCGCAGCGGAACGACGATCTCCGCTCCGCGTGCGAGGGCGCGTGCGCAGAGCGCGTCCGCATCCTCCGTCACCAGGTACGCCCCGGCAGTGCCGGGCGTCTGGGAGTACTCGCGCCCGGGCGCGTAGGTGCCGAGCATGACTCCGCCGGGTGCCTCCGGCCAGCGCAGCTCCGCGTGCGCCACGCGGCCGTCGTCCTCGTACCGCGCGGTGAGCACGAAGCCGAAGGCCTCCGTGCAGAAGTCGATGAGCGCTCCTGCGTCCACCGCCTGCAGAGTGTGGAAGAGCCCGGGGCTCGTGCGGTCTGTCGCCTGCATGGTCGTCGTCCTCCTCGGTTCGTCGTCCCGGCGGCCGCTGCGGGCCCACCGGTGCATCTGCTCCGTCAGTCTGCCGCCGCGCCGTGTCCGCCGTCTTGAATGTTTCGGAACTCCTCCGCCGCCCAGGCCCGAGGGGACAGCCCGCTGTGGCGGAGGAACTCCCGGCTGAGATGGGACTGGTCGCTGAAGCCGGCCTGCGCGGCGGCTGCCGCGAGATCGGTCCTGCCGGTCTCCGCCACCTGCCGGGCGATGAGCCGGGTGGCCCTTTCGAAGCGGATGAGACCGGCGACGCGTTTGGGGGAGAGGCCCACCTCCTGCACGAACAGCGTGCCCAGCCGTCGCGTGCTCAGCCCGGTGTCCGAGGCCAGCTCGCGCACGGACGCGCGTCCGCCGCTGCGTTCGAGCAGGTGCCAGGCCCGGCACAGCTCGGGCCGCACCGCCGGTGCGGAATCCGCGTGCGCGGTGCGGCTCGCGAGGAGCGCCTGCGCAGTGCGCGCGAACAGGTCCGCCCACGGGGAAGGCTCAGTGCGGCCTGCCGGTCCGACCGGTCCGCTCCCGCACGCCCTGCTGCCTGCCGGGTCAGCCTCCGCTGTCCGGTCACGGGCGGTCCCGCTCCCGCCGCCGCTGTCCCAGGCCTCGGCCAGCTGCTCCTGCAGCTCCACCGCCCAGCGCCCCAGCACCTCGGCGCCGTCGTACCCGCTCACGGGCAGAGCGGCCGCCGGCACCCCGAAGAGGGTCCGTGCGGCCAGCGGATGGACCGCGAGCTGGATGCCGCACTGTGCCCGCTCGCGGCGCACGTGGCTGGCGGTGGTGTGCAGGCCCGCGAGGAGGAGCGGATTGGGGCGGGCGGAGCGGGCCTCGGTCTCGGTCGCCCCCGCTTCGACCCCCTGGTCGAGGGAGACGATGAACGTGAGCCGTGAGGACGGCAGGCCGCGATGGACCGCGGACGGGGCGGCGGGGGAGCGATAGCCCACCATCGAGCTCACACCCGGCGCCATGCCGCGGGGAGCGGGGCGGATGCCGTCCGCTGCGGGATCCTGGGCCTGACCTGCCATGCGTCAGAGACTACGCCGGTGCCTCCACCCCGTCATCGCTGCGAGCGGGCGCGCATCCCGTCACCGGTGCGCGAGTCACCGGCGCGTGTGAGCGCATGGGCCGCGAGCGCTGCGCATGCCGCGGTCCAGGCCAGCGGGGCCACGGCAGAGGGCTCCCCGGAGGCCAGCACCTTCTCCGGGAAGCTGCCCGCAGGCGTGCGGTGCGCGGCCAGCCATTCGAGCTGTCGGGCGGCGCGCGCCCGGTGCGCGGCCTCCGCCGAGGTGGCGTTCGCCAGGGCGAACACCGCGGTCTCGGGCGTCCAGGAGACCCCGTCGTCCGCCCAGCGCTCGCCCGGGGTGATGCCGCCGGCCGGCTGGAGCAGGCGGGCCTCCGTCTCCGCGAGCGCGCGGCGCGCATTCTCCGGATCGGGCCAGGAGGCGAGGTAGGGCGGCAGCATGAAGCCCACGGCGGAGTCGGCATGGCGGCCGTGGGCGTGGCGCGGGAAGCCGTGCTCCGCGAACCGCTCCCGGATGTACTCGGTGAGCGCGGCCTCGGCGACGGCGCACTTCCGGGCGAGAGGGTCGTCGGCCGCGGCGAGCACGGGCTGGAGGCGCTGGAGCCCGGCGAGCGTGGGCGCCGCGATCCCCAGCGTCACCCGCCACTCGAAGACCTCCCAGTAGTCCGAGGAGACGGGCGGGCCTCCGCTGCGCGGGTTCAGCGCGGCGAGCATGGACGTCGCCAGTGAGGAGGCGAAGGCGGCATGGCGCCGGACGAAGGAGGCGCGCTCGGTGACGTCGAGGACCGCGTTCTCGTGTATCCAGCCGAGCGCCCAGGCCGCCCAGCCGAGGCCGTCGAACTGCGGGCTGCGGTCGTCCGGTGCGCCGCCGCCGCGGATGTCGTACCGGGCCTCGAACCAGCCCGCCTCCGTGCGGGGGGCCGCCGCCAGGTGCTCCAGCAGCGCGTCCGCGCGGGGCAGATCACCGGCCGCGGCGAATGCGGCCGCGGCATGGGCGGTGTCGCGCGGCCAGATGTGGCGCCACGCGCTCGTCCATCCGGCCGCTGTTGCGGGCAGCCCCTCGGTGAGGACGAAGAGATCCAGATAGGCGTTGCGGATGAGATCGGCATGGGGACTCGTGCGCGTCCACGGTGCGAGGGAGTCCAGCCAGTCCTCCTCCCGGCGCACCAGCAGGTGCGCGTTCTCCGCGTGTGCCTGCACCCTGGTGCCGGGGATGACCTGGTCCGGGGCGGAGACCGGTCCGCGGGCGTCGGCGGAGGTGAAGGCGACCGTGAGGGAGTGGAGCGGCCGCTCCGCGAGCGTGTCCGGTGCGGTGGGCAGCAGCTTCCGGGTGGCGAGTGTGCCGCCGGCGGTGAGCCCGAGGCCCAGTGCCGCCGCGACGAGCACGGAGCGACGAGGGAGAGCACGGGCGCGTGTGAGCCCTGAGGGTGGGGAGGCCTCGGCCGTGGACGGGTGCGGAACGCCGGGCGGGAAGGCTGCGGCGGAGATGCGCAGCACAGCCTCCCCCGTGTCCGATGGGGGAGTCGCGCCGTGCCCGGGTGCGCTCGGGTTCTCGGTGAGGGGAGCGGGCCGGTCCGCGGCCTGCGCCGCGGTGTCCGGCTCCATCAGAGTGTGACGAGACCCTTGGCTGTGTGGAACGTGACCGACATGAGGCCGGGAGCCCCGTGCGGTGCCGTCCAGTCGATGCTGATCTCCGGGATCGGCTTCTTCTCGTCCGTGCCGAGCCAGTCGCGCACGCGGTCGCGGTCGCCTGCGATCGTGATCTCAGCGATGGAGACGTCGTTGTCCGGTCCCAGCTGGGAGGGGTGCTGGCTGTGCGGGGAGAGCCAGTGGATGAAGTACGGCAGCTGCGGATCCGCGATGAGGCCCTTGACGCCGATCTGCTTCCAGACGACCTCCTCTTCCCCGGCGGGGGTGCGGTTGCCGTCCACGGCCTTGCGGCCCAGGCGCTCCTCCACGGCGGCGAGGTCGTCCACGCGGATCACCCAGCCCATCCAGCCGCCGCCCAGCTCCGTGCGCGCGCGGACGGCCTGGCCGAAGGGGGTGGACAGCGTGGCGGGATGCTCCAGGGGCTCGACCACCTCGAGGTAGTGCCCCTGCGCCAGCGGAAAGATCAGGTTGCGGGTGCCGAACCGCGGGTGGACACCACCGTCGTAGGGCTCGATGCCGAGGGCGTCTGCGAGCCTGCCGGCGGTGGCCGCGAGTCCGTCGGGTTCGCTTGCGAAGGAGACGTGGTCGAGATGCATATGTGCAGAGTGTCACATTCGGCGGCGACGGGGCAGTGAGGCGAGCCTAAGTGTGAAGTGCGGGGGCGTGACGGAGCGGTGCGACGGTCGGCCTCCGGAGCGCGGCACCGCGTGCGCAACCGCGGAATGCGGGGCGCGCTCCGCAGGGCACCTTGACCTTCGTGTCAATGCACTGCGCCTCCGTTTCGCACCGCTGCAGCGGTGCGAAACGGAGGCGCAGTGGTGTCTGCTGCGGAGGTGCCGCCCGCTCAGTGGCCCTCGGCCTTGAAGCGCTCGATCGACTCCGTGACGATCCGCTCGGCGTCCTCACGGCCGGCCCACTCGGAGCCCTTGACGAACTTGCCCTTCTCCAGGTCCTTGTAGCGGGTGAAGAAGTGCTCGATGGAGTCGAGCAGGTGCTGCTCCACATCGTTGACGTCCTGGATGTGGTCGAAGCGCGAGTCGCCGCCCAGCACCGCGAGGATCTTGTCGTCACCGCCGGCCTCGTCCTCCATCTTGAAGACGCCGATGGGACGGGCGTCCACGAGGCAGCCGGGGAACACGGACTCGTGGAGGAGCACGAGCACGTCCAGCGGATCGCCGTCCTCGCCCAGGGTGTCCTCGAAGAAGCCGTAGTCCGTGGGGTACTGCATCGAGGTGAAGAGGTACCGGTCGAGCTTCACGCGGCCGGTCTCGTGGTCGACCTCGTACTTGTTCCGCGAGCCTGCCGGGATCTCGATCGTGGCGAGAAGTTCCATGGATTCTCCTTGGGATGCTGGGTGCGCACGCGCGAGTCGCCGCGCGGGGCATGGTGTTACGAGCCTCCCCTAGCATAATGACGAGAGCAGGGTGGGGACACCGCAGACCGTTGTGAGGGAGGCCGAGTGTCGGAGGCCACAGGCGAGGATCCGGACAACTCCCCGGAGAAGGAAGAGGCGAGCGCTACGCGGGCGCACGAGGACTCCTCGGGGGGTGCGGCTGACGCGGGGGAGTGCGCTGAACCCCTGGAGGACGGCGGCCCCGAGGACGCTGCGCAGGATGAGCCGGACGATTCCGGCCTCTCGGCCCAGAGCATGGCTGTCTCCGAAGGCGAGGAGGCTCCGCAGGTGACGGGGCAGGATCGTCAGGAGGACGAAGGGAATCCCGAGGCGGGCGGCCCGGGGGAGGACCATGACGAGGTGGGCGACGAGGACGTCCCTGCGGAGGGCCACGAGGACGTTTCCGGGCGGAATCCTGCGAGGGAGGGCGCTTCCGAGGCCGTGGGAGAGGCCGCCCCCGAGGCCGAGGCGGAGGGCATCCCCGAGGCGGAGGCGGGGGACATCCCCGAGGCGGGGGCGGACCTCGCTGAGCCCGGCTCCCAGGGCTCTCCCACCGATCCCGAGGAGGTTCCGGAGTCTCCGGAGGGCCGGTCTGAGGCCGTGACCGGCGCCGTGGCAGACCTCGAAGCAGTCGGCACCGACGAAGCCGCGTCCGATGCGACAGGATCCGAACGGGACGACACGGCCGCGTCCGAGTCGAGCGATGCGACTGCGTCCGAGCCGGACCTCTCGGAAGCCGAGGTGCGGGCGCATGACGCCGCTGTCCCTGCGCCCGACACGGGGCCGGAGGAGGAATCCGCTCCTGATCCCGCCCCCGATCCGGAGGGCGAACCCGTGGCCGGAACGCTGTCCGAGCAGGCCGCTGAGACAGAGCCGGATCAGTCACCTGAGCCGGCGGCCGTGCTGGAAGTCGCGTCCGAGCCTGAGTCGCAGGCCGAACGCGAAGCTGAGCCGGAGCGTGAGCCCGAGACTGAGACAGAGCCCGAGGCTGAGGATGAAGCCGCGTCTGCGGCCGGCAGTGAGACGGACGAGGAGGACACGGCGCTCCACGAGTCCGATGCGGTGCCCGTGCCCGCCCCCGGCCTTGAGACGAGCGAGGAGGTTGCCGCTGAGGGCTCATCCGAGTCCGAGGTCACCCCTGAGTCCGCCACCGAGGCGGCCACGGAGACTGCCTCTGAGTCGGAACCTGAGCCTGACCTGGAGCCTGCGCCTGACCCGGAATCTGAGCCTGACCCGGAATCTGAGCCTGACCTGGAGCCGGAGTCTGAGCTGGCTTCCGAGCCCGAGCCGGCACCCGAGCCCGAGTCCGAGGCCGGCAGGGAACCGGCGGCAGCGTCATCCTCCGAAGGCTCACCCGCGCCTGAAACAGCGCCTGAGCCCGAGGATGAGAGTGAGCCCGAGAGGGTGGTCGCGGACGCCGAATCCGCTGCCCCGGAACCCGCTGCCGCCTCCTCCGATGAGGGAGACCGCGAGGGAGCCCCCGTGCCGACAGCCCCTGCCGGTTCCCGCCGGAAGCGTCTGAGGTGGGGCGCGGCGGTGCTGGCAGCGGTGCTCGCCGGCTATGCGGCACTGGACGCCTATGACTACGTGCCCGGAGTGCTCACCACGGAACCGCAGCTCGAGGTGCAGTCGCTTCCTCACCCCCAGCCCTCTGCCTCGGAGGCCTCCGTCGCATCACCGCTGGCGGAGTCCGCCCCCATCCCGCAGCGGCTGGACGAACGTCTCGCCGCGGCCTTCGAGGATGCGGAGATCACCGGACGGTACAGCTATGACGTGCGCGACATGCTCACCGGCGAGGTGCTCGCCGACAGGGACGCCGACACGGCCCACACCCCCGCCTCGGTGACGAAGGTGCTGACGGGGGCCGCCGCGCTGGGGTCGATCGGCGCCAACGCGCACTTCACGACCCGCGCGGTCCTCTCGCCCTCCGGCGATGCTGACAGTGCTGCGGGTACCGCCGCCGGCGGTGCGGAGGTACCCGTCGGCATCCACCTCGTTGGCGGAGGCGATGTGCTCCTGGGCACCGGTGAGTCCGACTCGGACGCGGTCATGGGGCACGCCGGCCTGGCCACGCTGGCACAGGAGACGGCCGCCTCCCTCGCAGAGCGGGGGATCACCGCGGTGACGGTGGCCGCGGACCTGTCCCGCTACTCGGGCGACGGGTGGCACGACGGCTGGGAGCGCGCTGACGTGGGCAGCGGATTCATCACCCCCATCGCACCGCTCATGCAGGAGTCCGCCTTCGAATCCCCGGACCAGCGCTACTCGCCGCGCCAGGAGGACGCTCCGGCGGTCGCGCTCGCCACCTTCGCGGAGGCGCTCCGAGTGGCCGGCGAGGACGCCGGGCTCACGGTGGAGACCGCGGAACCCTCGGTCGCTCCGGACGGTGCGGAGGAGCTGGGCAGCGTCGACTCCGCGCCGGTCTCCGCCGTCGTGGACTTCATGCTCGGCCACAGCGACAACGTCGTGGCGGAGGTGCTGGGCCGGGAGGTGGCGGTGGCGCTGGGCCGTGAGGCGACCGCGGAGTCCGCGCCGCAGGCCGTCATCGAGGCGCTCGGCGCGCAGGGCATCCCCACAGGGTCCATCAGCCTCGCGGACACCTCGGGCCTCGACTACGCCAACCGCATCTCCGCGCACGATCTTACCGCGATCATCGAGAAGGCCGCCACCTCCGACGGCGACCTCTCCCTCCTGGTGCCGGCCATGCCCGTGGGCGGGTGGTCCGGCACCCTGGCCGAACGCTTCCGGGACGACTCCTCCCGGGCCGGTGCGGGGGTGGTCGTCGCGAAGACCGGCACGCTCTCCACCGTCTCCTCCCTCGCGGGCACCGTGCTCACGGCCGACGGCCGGCTCCTCGTCTTCTCGCTCATGGCCGACGAGATGGACCAGGGCACGGCCGGTGCCGCCCGGCAGAGCTTCGACGCGGCGTTGGCGAGCGTCGCCGGGTGCGGGTGCCCATGAGCGGCTTCGTGGACATCCGGCTGCTCGCGCGTACGGCGGCGGAGCTGGCCCCGGCCGGTCCGGCGCTGTCGCCGGACGCGATCGCCGAGGTGGTGGTACAGCTCCGCACCGCCGCCGAGACCTCCGTGGACCTCGTCCTCGACGTCATGCGCCTCGAACAGGGCCGTGCGGACGCCGCGCGTGCCCGGGCGGCCGCGGACCAGGTGCTCGTGGTGGACCGCTCGACCTGGGCCAAGGCGACGGCGCAGTCGATGGACGCGATGCTGGACCCCGTGGTGAGCCCACGCGTGCGGGAGGCTCTCGCCGGTGCACGGGTGGCCTCGAGCCTGGAGCTGGGAGGTGTGCTCGCGGTGCTGTCCACGCGGGTGCTGGGGCAGTTCGATCCCTTCGGGGGAGACGCGGGTGAGCCCGCGCGCGCCTCTGCCGGGGCAGCCGCTGCGCACGGGGGCGGTCCCGAGGCCGGACGCCTGCTTCTCGTCGCGCCCACCGTGGCGCAGACGGAGGTCTCGCTCCGCGTGCCTCCGCGCGACTTCCGGCTCTGGGTGGCCCTGCACGAATCGACCCACCGCATGCAGTTCGCGGCGGCACCGTGGCTGCGCGGTCATCTGCAGCAGCGGGCCGCGGATCTGCTCGATGCGGAGGCGGCCGAGGCCGGCTCCGGGGGTCTGCTCCCGATCCTCAGGCGCCTGCCGTCCGTGGTGCGCGGGGAGGCGGAGCTCATGGACCTTCTCACCGGGCCGGCGCAGAGGGCGGCGCTCGACGAGGTGGTCTCGGTGATGAGTCTGCTCGAGGGCCACGCGGACGTCGTCATGGACGCGGTGGGCACCGCGGTCCTCCCCTCGCTGCCGACGATCCGGCGCCGCTTCGAGGCCCGCCGCGATGCGGGGATCGGGCTGGCCGGTGTGCTCGGCCGCCTCGTGGGCGCCGACTCGAAGCTGCGGCAGTACCGGGAGGGCGCGACGTTCGTCCGCGGCGTCGTCCGGAGGGTGGGACATGCCGGGCTCGCCGCTGCCTTCGACTCCCCGCAGAACCTGCCCACGGGCGCGGAGCTCGCATCACCGCGCCTCTGGATCCGGCGGGTGCACGGGGAATGACGGAGGCACCGGGCGCGGGCGGTGCGGCGGGGATGCACGGGCGGTCCGAGGGCAGCGAGGCCGCCGCGGCCCAGGGGACCGGCCCTCGGCCCCGGCTGGATGCGGCCTCGGCGGCGATCCGCACCGCCCTGAGAGAAGCGCTGCGCGAGCTGGGACGAGGCCCCGGTCCGCACGGTGGACGGAGTGCCGCGGAGGAGAGGCGGGGCGCTGTGCGCGCGCGGACTGCCGAGGGGAGTCCGGCCCCCCTGCTGCTCGGGGTCTCCGGCGGGGCCGATTCGCTCGCGCTGGCCTCGGCGGCGGCCTTCCTCCACCGCAGGGGAGAGGCGGCCTTCCTCGCCTGCACGGTGGACCACGGGCTGCAGGAGGGCTCCGCAGCGGTCGCACGTGCGACGGTGGGAATCCTCGAGGAGATGGGCCTGCCCGCAGTGAGCGTGCGGATCGACGAGGGTGATGCAGACCGCGGAGCGGCCGCAGACCCCGTGGCGGAAGGACCTGCGGTGGGAGGCTCCGCGGCGGGAGGCACCGAGGTGGGCGGCACTGCTGACAGGCGCGGCCCTGGAACAGGAGGTGTCGAAGCGGCAGGCACCGCAGCCAGCGGCGGCGAGCTGCACGGCGGAACCGGGGGTGTCGAAGCACGGGCGCGTCGCGGACGGTACGCGGCGCTCGCCCGCATCGCACGCGCGCACGGCTGCCTGCGCGCGGACGGCCTTCCGCTCGTCCTCACCGCACACACGGAGGACGACCAGGCGGAGACCGTGCTGTTGGGGCTGATGCGGGGATCGGGACCGCGGTCGCTGGCGGGGATGGCCGCGGCCGCGGATCTCGCCACCTCAGCCGGTGCGGTGCGGATCCTGCGGCCGCTGCTGGGCATCACCCGTGCACAGACGCGTGCCAGCTGTGCCGCACAGAGGTTGCCGTTCTGGGACGACCCGATGAACGAGGACCCCGGCTTCGCCCGCGTGCGCGCCCGGCAGCTGCTCCGGAGGTTCGAGGACGAACTGGGGCAGGGCCTGCGGCCCAACCTCGCGCGCACTGCCCGGCTGCTGCGCGATGACGCCGACTGCCTCGACGCGCAGGCGGCCGAGGCGTACGAACGGCTCCGGGAACCGGGCGCCCCGGGTCTTCCCGTCCCCGCGCTGGCGGAGCTGCCCGCCGCCGTGCGGAGCCGGGTGCTGCGCCTGTGGCTGCTGGACGCGGGGGCGAGCGCGCAGGAGCTCACCGCCGAGCACGTGCGCCGGGTGGACGCGCTCGTGGGGGCCAGCGGCGGGCCTCGGCGAAGGATCTCCGTCCCGGGTGCGCTCGCGGCGGTGGTGCGTGGCGGGCGGCTTGTCGTGGAGGCCGCAGCGGTTCCGCCCCGTGGATGACTCCCGCTTCTCCTCCCGGAAGCCCGCAACTCACACGAGATTCGCGGGTGTCCAGGCGAGAAGCGGGTGTGAACCGAGGAGCCGGCGCGGGCTCAGCGGCTCAGCTGCGAGGCGCGTGTGATGCGGTGGGACACGAAGAGGGTGAGGACCACGAAGAGCGCCCCCACCGCCATGAAGATCACGGGCCCGGAGATCTCACCGCCGGTGTACGGCCCGCCGCCCGGTTGCCACGGCCACAGGGCGCGCAGCGATCCGGCCATGAGTCCGGCCATGACGGCCACCGCGATGTGCGGGGCCTTCTCCAGTGCGGCCATGAGGAGCTGAACCACGCTGGCGAGGCCCACCACCGCGCCCAGGCCGAACACGCCGATGTACGCGAGGTCCCTCTCGCTCACCGCCTGCAGGGTGGGAGCGTAGAGGCCCATCGCCAGGAGCAGGAACGAGCCGGAGACGCCCGGCACCACGAGCGCGCAGATGGCCACGGCGGCGGCGAGGAAGACGACCACGTAGGACGGGTCCTCCTGATCGCCGTCGGTGGCGAGTCCGGTGAGGAAGAAGGCCGCCGCGGCGCCGGCGAGGAAGAGTACCACGTGGATGGCGCGCAGCCTTCCCTTCCAGCTCACCAGCTGCAGCGGGGCGCCGATTCCCAGCAGGACGATGCCGAAGAACAGGCCCAGTGCGCTGAGCGGATGCGCCTCCACGAGGTCATGGATGGGACCCGCGAGCAGCAGCACAGCAGCACCCATGCCCAGGACCAGCGGGATCGCCAGCCGCCAGTCGGCCTTCCCCAGTTCTTCGCGGAACACCCCGCCGCGGCCTCGTGCGAGGGCCTTCGCCGCACGCACCACATGGTTGGCCGAGGCGATGAGCGGGGTGTAGACGCGCACGATCATGGCGATGGTCGAGCCGGACACCCCGGGCACCAGTTCGGTGATGCCGATGAGGAAGCCGCGGAGCACGTCCAGGGGGAGCAGCGCCCATCGTCGCGGAGCTACGCGCGGGTGCGGCTCAGCTGCTGGATCGGCCGGGAGATGTGTGGAGTGCGCGGAGTGGCTCACAGGGTTCCTCGGATGGTATGCGGGGTGGTGGCGATGCAGGAGAACATTATTCCCTCTTCCGGAGGCCTGGGCATCCGGGGCACACTCACGGTCTCCGAGCCAGCAGCCACGGTCTACGTGTACATTCATCATCGCCTGCTCAGATATGGCACTCGTCATACTCATGGCTCGTTATACGTAAACTACGGGAACAGGATATGAAGAGTGACGGGCACCCCAGGTGGGAGCAGTGGCGACCTCCACGGGCGGTGGCTGCCCGGTTGCCCCGAAAAGCAGGAGAGTCGGAGAATGACACAGGCAACGTCCACGGACCAACCCACGGGCACGGTGCTCTCACGGGCCATGCGCCCGCTGAACACCGTCATCGAGCGGATCATTCCCTCGGCGCTGACCTTCGCGATCGTCCTGACTCTCGTGGTGATGGTGCTTGCATGGGTACTGACCGGAACCCCCTTGATCTCGTTTGCTGATCGCGATACGACTATCGCGGCGGTTGTGAGCGGCGAGGTGCTGCCGCCAGACATCATCACCGCGTGGGGGCAGGGTCTGTCCGGTCTGCTCGCCTTCATCACCCAGATCGCACTGGTGCTGCTGCTGGGCCATGCTCTGGCCCACACTCGACCAGCAGCCCGGTTCTTCAAGTGGGTCTCGAGCCTGCCCAAGACCCCGATGGCGGCCTATCTGCTGGTCTTCGGTGTGGCCGCGGTTGCGAACCTGTTCTCCTGGGGGCTGGGCCTCGTCGTCGGCGCACTACTGGCTGTACAGGTAGCCAAGTATGGGCGCCGTAACGGGCTCCGTCTGCATTTCCCCATGCTCGTCGCAGCGGGATTCTCCGCCAATGTGTTGTGGCACATGGGCTACTCCGGCTCTGCACCGCTGTCCATGACTGATCCGAACAACCCGGTGGCTGCCGGGTTCGGTGGCACGATCCCGCTGAGTGAGACCACCTATGCGGGATGGAACCTCGTCGCAGTGGTGCTCGTGGCAGCCGCGGTGACGCTCGCGATCGTGCTCGTGGCACCGCGGGAGAAGGATCTGATTGCACAGATGCCGGACACCGGTGAGGACGCTGCCGAGGAAGCCGACGAGGTGCTCACCCCGGCTGATCGGATCGATGCCAGCCGAATCCTCACTACCGTGCTCGGCGTGCTGGTGATCGTGTTCATCATCGTGTACTTCGTGCGTGGTGGGGCGATGGACATCAACATGGTTAACTGGACGTTCCTGGCACTGCTGCTGCTGCTCGTCAAAGGGCCCTTCGAGCTGTCCCGGCTGGTACGGAATGCGGCGGCGAACGTGGGGGAGATCCTGCTGCAGTTCCCGCTCTATGCAGGGATCATGGGCATCATGTCCGGAACTGGGCTCATCCAGATCCTCTCTGATGCGATAGTCTCCGTAGCCTCGCCGGCAACCTTCGGACTGCTTGCGGTGCTCAGCGCGGGAATCGTGAACGTTTTCGTGCCTTCCGGCGGCGGGCAGTTCGCAGTCCAGGGGCCTGTTCTGCTTGACGCTGCCGGACAGCTCGGGGTTGACCCTGCGATTCCAGTGATGGCGATTGCCTACGGCGATGCCTGGACAAACATGATCCAGCCCTTCTGGGCAATCCCTGTCCTGGCGATCGCAGGTTTGAAGATCCGTGACATCCTCGGGTACACGACCGTCACACTGTTTGCCTCCGGTGCGGTATTCCTCGGCGTCATGCTGTATCTGGGCCTCACGGCCTGAGACCACCAGTCTGGAGTCCACTAGAGTTGGGGAGGATCTGAGCAGATACACGCAGACACGGGCACGAGCCACGCGCTGAGACGGCTGGCGAAGGTGAGACGTGTGTGCAGCTTCGCATGAGGAGTAACAGGTGGACGAGAAGGACCTTGGCGACGACATCACGACCATCCACGCGACGGAGGCGCAGATCAAGCACCGCCTGGCGGAGATGGCCGCGGACATCGACCGTGACTACCGGGGTAAGGACGTCCTCCTTGTGGGCGTGCTCAAGGGCGCGGTCATGGTGATGGCGGACCTCGCCCGCGCTCTGCACCTGCCGGTGCGCATGGACTGGATGGCGGTGTCCTCCTACGGCTCCGGCACCAAGTCCTCCGGGGTGGTGCGCATCCTCAAGGACCTGGACACGGACCTCAAGGACCAGCACGTCCTCATCGTCGAGGACATCATCGACTCCGGCCTCACGCTCTCCTGGCTGCTGGCCAACCTCAAGTCCCGCGGCGCGGCCTCGGTGGAGATCTGCACCATGCTCCGCAAGCCCGAGGCTGCGAAGGTGGAGATCGACGTGAAGTACGTCGGCTTCGACGTGCCCAACGAGTTCGTGATCGGCTACGGACTGGACTTCGCGGAGCGGTACCGGAACGTCCCCTTCGTCGCCACGCTCGCCCCGCACGTCTACAGCTGAGCGCGCGCAGCCGTCCCACATCTGCACCGGCTAGGCTTGCCGGGCTTCCCACACCCTCATGCCCCAGAGAGGACACATGGCTGAAACCGCTGACCGCAAGCCCGACCTGAAGAAGGCCTCACGGGGGCCCTTCTCCTGGGTGCTGCTTGCGCTGCTGATCATCGCGGTCGGCTTCATGTTCACCAGTGGCGGCGGCTTCCAGCGCATCGACACGGAACAGGGCCTCCAGCTCCTGGAGGACGGCAAGGTCGAGCAGGCGAAGATCGTCGACCGCGACCAGCGTGTGGACCTCATCCTCACCGAGGACTACGAGTTCGAGAAGAAGGACTACGGCAAGCGCGTCCAGTTCTTCTACGTCGAGCAGCGCGGTGAGCAGATCGTCGAGGCCGTCGACTCGGCCGCGCCGGAGCTGGGCTACACGGACGACGTGCCGCAGCAGTCGTGGTTCACCTCGCTGCTCATCAACCTCATTCCCTTCCTGCTCATCTTCGGCGTCCTCTGGTTCCTCCTCTCCCGCATGAGCGCCGGTGGCGGCGGCATCATGAATGTGGGCAAGTCCCGCGCCAAGCTGGTGAACAAGGAGAATCCGGACGTCACCTTCAAGGACGTCGCCGGCGTGGACGAGGCGCTGGAGGAGCTCGAGGAGATCAAGGAGTTCCTCGCGGAGCCGGACAAGTTCCAGGCGGTGGGGGCCAAGATCCCCAAGGGAGTGCTCCTGTACGGCCCTCCGGGCACCGGCAAGACCCTGCTGGCCCGTGCGGTCGCCGGCGAGGCCGGAGTGCCGTTCTACTCGATCTCCGGTTCGGACTTCGTGGAGATGTACGTGGGCGTGGGCGCCTCCCGCGTGCGCGACCTCTTCAAGCAGGCCAAGGACAACTCACCCTGCATCATCTTCATCGACGAGATCGACGCGGTGGGCCGGCAGCGCGGCGCCGGCATGGGCGGCGGACACGATGAGCGCGAGCAGACCCTCAACCAGATGCTCGTGGAGATGGACGGCTTCGACTCGTCCACCAACGTCATCCTCATCGCCGCGACCAACCGCCCGGACGTACTGGACCCGGCGCTGCTGCGCCCCGGCCGGTTCGATCGGCAGATCCAGGTCGAGGCCCCGGACATGAAGGGCCGCAAGCACATCCTCGAGGTCCATGCCGAGGGCAAGCCCCTGGCCCCCGAGGTCGACCTCGCCCAGGTGGCGAAGCGCACCCCCGGCTTCTCCGGCGCGGATCTCGCCAACGTCCTCAACGAGGCGGCGCTGCTGACCGCGCGCGCCGGCAAGTCGATCATCGACAACGCGATCGTGGACGAGGCGATCGACCGCGTCATCGCGGGACCGCAGAAGCGCACGCGCCTCATGAACGACAAGGAGCGCCTCGTCACCGCCTATCACGAGGGCGGCCACGCCCTCGTCGCGGCGGCGATGAACCAGACGGATCCCGTCACCAAGGTGACGATCCTGCCGCGCGGGCGCGCGCTCGGCTACACCATGGTGCTGCCGAGTGAGGACAAGTACTCGACCACCCGCAATGAGCTGCTGGACCAGATGGCCTATGCGATGGGCGGCCGCGTGGCGGAGGAGCTCGTGTTCCACGATCCCACCACGGGCGCGGCCAACGACATCGAGAAGGCCACGGACATCGCGCGCAAGATGGTCACCCAGTACGGCATGAGCGGCCGGATCGGCATGGTGAAGATCGGCGGCGACACCTCGGAGCCGTTCGCCGGACGCGGTGCCGGGGGCGGGGGAGACGGTGCCGCGGACGCCACCCGCTTCAGCATCGACGAGGAGATCCGCCTGCTCATCGACGCCGCGCACGAGGACGCCTACAACGCGCTCAACGCCAACAGGGACGTGCTGGACGCCCTGGCCTACGAGCTCCTCGAGAAGGAGACACTGGACCAGGCGGAGCTCTCCGCGATCTTCGCCCCCGTCGTCAAGCGCGCGCCGCGCGACGTGTGGCTGGCGCACGGCGACCGTCCCGTCTCCTCGCGCGGTCCCATCGACCCGCCCGCGCCGCGTGCGCACAACGGCGACGAGGCCGAGGCCGGGGGAGCCGCCGGGGTCGCCGAACGCTCCACTGCCGCTGAGCAGACCCCGGGCGCGGAGACCGCAGCGGCACCCGGGCAGGCTCCGGGCGCGGAGGCCGGCGCACCCGCGCAGGGCGCGGACGCTCCGGGGACGGCCCCGGACTCCGGGGCGGAGTCCCCGGACGACGACTGGCGGTCCAGGATCCTGGGCACCGCGGGCACCGGGAGCACACGGACCTTCGGTGAGCAGCCGCAGGATGCGGACGAGGAGCCGACCCAGGACGACCGGCACCCCGGTGACGGCCGTGACGACGAGCAGGAGGGCCCGCGCGCATGAGCGTCGACCACGCACGCATCGAGGCCGCCGTCCGGGAGATCCTCGCCGCGGTGGGCGAGGACCCGGACCGGGACGGCCTCCAGGACACCCCCGCGCGGGTGGCGCGCGCCTACGAGGAGGCCTTCTCCGGACTGGCCCAGGACGCGGGCGAGGTCCTCGGGACGCAGTTCGACATCGGCTTCGACGAGATGGTCCTGGTCCGCGACATCGCCATGTACTCCACGTGCGAGCACCACCTGGTGCCCTTCCACGGCGCGGCCCACATCGGCTACATCCCCGGTCCGGAGGGCAAGGTCACCGGCCTGTCCAAGCTCGCGCGTCTCGTGGAGGTGTTCGCGCGGCGCCCGCAGGTGCAGGAGCGCCTCACCACGCAGATCGCGGACGCGCTGGTGGAGCACCTGGACCCGCGCGGTGTGATCGTGGTGGTGGAGGCGGAGCACCTCTGCATGTCGATGCGCGGGGTGAAGAAGCCCGGCTCCTCGACCATCACGTCCGCGGTGCGCGGACAGCTGCGCGACGCCGCGTCCCGTTCCGAGGCGATGAGCCTCATCCTCCGGAGGTGAGTTCCGTGCCCCAGCCGCAGGCAGCCGTCGCCGCTCCCGCACCGGGGGAGCGCACGCAGATCATGGGCGTCCTCAACGTCACTCCGGATTCGTTCTCCGACGGCGGACGCTGGTACAACCACGCCGACGCCGTGGACCACGGCTTCTCCCTGCTGGCCGGGGGCGCTGACATCATCGACGTGGGCGGCGAGTCCACGCGCCCGGGGGCCGCGCGCGTCTCCGAGGAGGAGGAGCTGGGCCGCGTGGTGCCGGTGGTCCGCGAACTCGCCCGCGACGGCGCCGTCATCAGCGTCGACACGATGCGTGAGACGGTGGCGCGGGCAGCGCTGGATGCCGGGGCCGCGATCGTCAACGACGTCTCCGCGGGGCAGAGCGAGCCGGGTATGCTCGCGCTCGCGGCCGAGGCCGGGGTCCCGATCATCCTCATGCACTGGCGGGGGCATCTGGGGGACACCTCTGTGAAGCCGCACTACGCGGACACCGTCGCCGAGGTCGCGGGAGAGCTCGAGGACCGCGTGCGCGCGGCGCTGGCCCAGGGCGTGTCGCGTGAGCAGATCGTGCTGGACCCGGGACTCGGGTTCTCCAAGAACGCCCGGCACAACTGGGACCTGGTGAGCAGACTGGACGTGTTCGCAGGCATGGGCATGCCGCTGCTCGTCGCCGCCTCCCGCAAGCGCTTCCTGTCCGCGCTGGTCGCGCCGGACCCGTCCGAGACGGCTGCGCTGGAGGACAGGGACTCGGCCACCGCCGCGCTCACGGTGCTCGCCGCGCAGGCCGGTGCGTGGGCGGTGCGCGTCCACGAGCCGCGCTCCTCGCGGATCGCCGCGGACGCCGTGCACCAGGCGCAGCTCGCGTACGCCCGCACGGCCGCGAGCGCACGGGTGCGGGAAGCCGGCACACGCCTGGCCGGCTCGGAGGCGGGTACGGTGCCGGAGGCGGAGCCCGGACCCGCGCCGCGCGGTTCTGCGGCAGAGCGGGGTCCGGGAGCACAGCCGGGGGACGAGGCGCGATGAGCGACGATGTCATCACCCTCACGGGCCTGACCGCCCGCGGCCGTCACGGCGTGTTCGAGTTCGAGAAGCGCGAGGGCCAGGACTTCCGTGTGGACGTGGAGCTCCACGGCGATCTCTCCGCGCCGGCGGCGAGCGACGACCTGGCGGACACGGCGGACTACGGTGCCTTGGCCGACGCCCTCGTGGAGATCGTCACGGGGGAGCCCTACGACCTCATCGAGGCGCTGGCCGGGGCGCTGGTGGACAGGTGCCTCGAATTCGCGCCCGAGGCCCGGGTCACCGTCCACAAGCCGCAGGCGCCCATCGCCCACGAGTTCGCGGATGTGTCCGTGTCTCTGCACCGGCGGCGGGGGATGCGCGCGGGAGCTGCGGCCTCGGGCTCCCGCGAGACGACCGCGGAGGGCGTGGCACCGGCCGGGCCTGCCCCGGACGGCGGTCCGGCGCGCAGTGCGAGCGGCACGTCCGGGCACGTCTACGAGGCGGTCGTGGCCCTGGGTGCGAATCTGGGGGATGCCTGCGCCGCACTGCAGGATGCCGCGCACGCGCTCTCCCTCCACCCGCGCATCGACCTGCGGGCCGGCTCCTCCGTCTATGTGACGGCACCGGTGGGCGGAGTGGAGCAGCCCGACTTCCACAACGCCGCCGTGGTCGTGCGCACTGCGCTGCCCCCGCGCGAGCTGCTCTCCGTGTGCCAGGGCATCGAAGCGGCCGCCGGCCGGACGCGGGAGATCCGCTGGGGCCCGCGCACCCTCGACCTCGATCTCATCAGTGCGCGGACGCTCCCCGCCTCTGGTGCCGCGGAGGAACCGGTCACCTGGCGGGACGAGGTCCTCGTCCTGCCGCATCCGCTGGCCGGGGAGCGTGCCTTCGTGCTGGCACCGTGGGCGGAGCTGCAGCCGGACGCCGTCGTGGAGACGCCGGCCGGCGTGCGCACGGTGGCAGAGGCATGCGCCGCGGCTCCGGACGCGGCAGGGATCCGGCGCACGGGGGAGAGCGTGCTCGCGTCCGCCCGGCCGTTCACGGAGCAGGCGGAGACATGAACCGCACGCGCGTGAGCCAACTGGCCCTCTGGGGTGCGGTGGGCCTCGTCGCGGACCTCGGGGTCCACATCCTCCTGGAGCGCTCCGGAGCTGCGCTGCCGCAGGTGCCGTGGCCGGCGATCGTGGGGATGGTCGCGCTCTCGCTGGTCCTCCTCCTGCTGGGGTGGCCCATCAAGCAGTGGCGCGACGGGGACCGGGAGACGGAGATCGATCCCGTCAAGGCCGCACGTGTGGCGATGCTGGCCAAGGCGGCCGCTCTCGCGGGGGCCGTCCTCACGGGTTGGTACGCTGGCGCTTCCGTCTATCTCCTCGCCTCGGCCTCCGGGGTGCGCGCCGGGGAGGGGCTGGGGATGCTCGCCGCGGTGGGCGCGGCGGCCCTCCTCATGATGACAGGGCTCATCGTGGAGTCCTTCTGCTCCCTCCCGCCGGGCGGCCCGCGCTCCGGCGGCCCCGACGACCGACCGCACACAGACCCACCGGAGGTTCCGGCATGAGCACCCCGCAGCCCTTCCCGCAGCAGGGACCGCACCAGGGCGCGGTGCCGCACGGCGCACCGCAGAATCCGTCACAGCAGCAGGACCCGCCGCCGCACGGCGCACCGCAGCCGCAGCACGGCTCACCGCAGCCGCCGCTGGGACAGTCACCGCAGTTCAGCGCCGCGCAGCACGCAGGAGGTGTGCAGCCGCAGCACGCCGCACCGCAGCCGCCGCACGCGGCACCCGCGCAGCCCGCGGCACCACAGCAGCCGGCGGCACCACAGCAGCCGGCATCGCGGCCCCGGACGCCCGCCGGTACGGGCGCACTGAACCCGGTGAGCCCCGCGTACGTGAAGGTGAAGCTGCTCGGGTCCGCGATCGGCTCGGGGATCTGCGTGCTCGTCACGGCAGGGGCCGGAGTGGCCGGGATCATCGCCTCTCTCACGTGGCTCACCTGGCTCGGCTTCGCGCTGGCTGCGGCGTTCGTGATCGGCTTCGTCATCGAGGCCGTCGTCACCGTGCGCCAGGTGAAGGCGATCGGATACCTGCAGCGGCCCGGCGACCTCCTCATCCAGCGCGGCATCCTCTTCCGTCAGACGACGGTGGTGCCCTACGGCCGTCTCCAGTACGTGGAGGTGAGCGCCGGACCGCTCCTGCGCGCCGCCGGTCTCGCCTCCCTGGAGCTGCACACGGCCTCGGCCTCGACCGATGCCTCGCTCCCGGGCCTGCCGCGGGCGGAGGCGGAGGCGCTCCGCGACTCCCTCGCCGAACGCGGCGCATCGAAGCTGGCGGGGCTGTGAGCGCCGCGGCCGGGCCCCCGCAGAGCGAGGGGGAGTGGAAGCACGTCCATCCGCTCACGCCGGTCCTCAAGGGCGGAGCCGGCATCGTGGCGGCTTTCGGTGTGGCGTTCTACATCGTCCTGCAGAATCTGCAGGACATCGCCCAGTCGCTCGTGGTGGACGCCGTCGGAGGGGAGTCCGAGGACACCGGCTTCTTCGAGGGCATCGGCCTGCTCGGCCCGTTCTTCCGCGAGCACCCGGGCTATGTGCTCGCCGGCCTCGGTGTGCTCCTCCTCGTCCTGGCGGTCATCGGCCTGGGCCTCTGGCTCAGCTGGAGGGCCATGCGGTATCGCATCGACGCCGCCGGAGTGCACCTGCGCACGGGAGTGCTGTCCAAGAAGGAGAAGTCGGCCTCGCACGACCGGGTGCAGTCCGTGGACATCTCGCTCCCCTTCCTCCCTCGCCTGCTGGGGCTCGCGTCGCTGGTCTTCGACGTGGCCGGCGGCGCGGACTCGGACGTGACGATCTCCTACCTCAAGCGGAGCCGGGCGGAGGAGCTGCGGGAGGAGATCCTCTCCCATCTCCGCGGACTGCGCGCCGGTCCTCAGGGCACCTCGCAGCCGGGAGCCTCTTCCCGGGCCGGAAGATCTGCCGAGGCCGGAGCCGGTGCGGGGGCAGCCCCCGGCGCCGCGGACGGCACGGAGGGCGAACAGCCGGGCACGGGTCCGGTCGCCCCCGGGAGCGCGGGACCGGGGCACGAGGATGCGCAGACCCCGGGCGACGACGCGCGCGCCGCTGCTGCGGCGGACGCACCGCTCGGCCAGCGCCTCGTGAGCCGCCGGAGGCTGCAGGACCTGCAGCACGGTCTGCAGCACGAGGCCACAGGGGTGGCCGAGGACCTCAGCGCCACTCTTGCGGAGCTGCTCGCGCCCTACCGGCTGCAGCCGCAGGCGGAGGCGGAGGGCCGCCTGGTGCGGGTGCCCTTCCACCGGCTCATGGCCTCGGCGGCGCTGTCGACGGTGATGCTGATGAGCGTGCTGGGCATCGTCCTCCTCGCCGTGCTCGTCATTCTCCTCTTCGTGTTCGTGGGCCCGGAGGCGGGCGGGCCCACGCTGGGCGGTCTCATCCCCGCCGTGATCGCGATCGCGAGCGTCTTCCGCAGCGAGGCCTCGCTCGCGAACTTCTCCGTGGCCGTCACGCAGGACGGCCTGCGTGTGAGCCACGGGCTGGCCTCGACGACCAACAGGATCATCCCGCTGGACCGGATCCAGGCCGTCAAGCTCACCCAGCCCGTGCTGTGGCGGATCCCCGGCTGGTGGCGGGCGACCTTCACCCTGGCCTCGGAGGGCAGATCCGACGACCAGGCGCAGTCCGTGCTCCTGCCGGTGGGAGGCGTGGACGACGTCATGCTCATGCTCGGACTGGCGATGCCGGACCCCCGCACCGCGCCGGGTACGGATGCACGGGAGCTCGTGCTCGCGGGGATGCAGGGGCCGATGGCGGGGGAGGCGCCTGGCGGCGCCGAGTCGCAGTTCTGCGGACGGCCGCGGGCCTCCCGCTGGCTGGACCCGTTCACCTGGAGGCGGAACGCCCATGCGCTCACCGGGACCTTCGCGCTCATCCGCTCCGGGCGACTGACGCGGACGCTGGAGTTCGTCCCTCACGCCCGGGTGCAGTCCATGCGCCTGCACCAGGGCCCGCTGCAGCGGGGACTGGGGCTCTCGAGCATCCAGCTCCACATCTCTCCCGGGCCCATCACACCCCAGCTGTTCCACCTGGAAGCCGCGGACGCCGCCCGGCTGTTCGAGGAGCACGCCCAGCGGACGCGGCTCGCGCGTGAGGAGCTGGACACGGAACTGGAAGGACGGAAGCGATGAATCACGAGGACGGCACCCGCCTGGGCGTGGGGATCGTGGGCGTGGGCAGGGTGGGCGCCGTCATGGGTGCCGCCCTGCGCGAGGCCGGTCACCAGATCGTGGGGGTGAGCGCAGGCTCGGAGGCGAGCCGGGAGCGCGCGGACGCCCTGCTGCCCGGTGCGCCGATCCTGGACGTGGAGACCCTCGTGGGCCGGTCCGAGCTGATCCTGCTCACCGTCCCGGACGACGAGATCGCCCCGCTGGTGGAGGGCCTCGCCGCGCTGGGCCGCTTCAGCGCGGGGCAGATCGTCATGCACTGTGCCGGACGGCACGGACTCGACGTGCTCGCTCCCGCCGCCGCGGCGGGCGCGATCCCGCTGGCGCTCCACCCCTCACTGGCGTTCACCGGGACGAGCATGGATCTGCCGCGGCTGCGGGAGGCGACGATCGGTGTGACGGCGCCCCGGCACGTGCTGCCCATCGGGCAGGCGCTCGTCGTGGAGATCGGCGCAGAGCCGGTGGTGCTCAAGGAGGCGGACCGCGCCCTCTACCACGCCGCGATCGCCCACGCGGCCAATCACACGGCGGTGATCGTCGCCCAGGCGATGGACGTCCTGCGGGAGGTGGGGGTCGAGGACCCGGCCCGCGTGCTGAGCTCCCTGGTGCACGCGAGCGCCTCCAACATCCTGCAGTCCGGGCCGCAGGCGCTCACCGGCCCCGTGAGCCGCGGCGACGTCGGCACGGTGCGCGCCCACATGGAGGCCCTCGCGGAGTACGCCGTGAGCGCGGATTCTGCGGAGGTGAGGGACTCCTACGCGGCGATGGGCAGGGCGACCACCGCTCGGGCACTGGCCAACGGCACCGTGGACGAGCCGCGTGCGGCCGCGCTCATGGACGTGCTGGGCGAGGGCGGGCCCCGGGACTGAGAGCCCGCGCGGCTGCGTGCCCCCTCGCCGTTTACCGTGCGGAGGAGTCCGCGCGGTAGCCTTGGCCCCATGCCGGAGAACGTTCCCACACCTGAGACCCACGACGATCCTGAGCAGCTGCGGATCCGCAAGGAGAAGCGGGCGGCTCTCCTCGCGGAGGGCCGTGAGCCGTATCCGGTGGCAGTCCCCCGGACCCACACCCTCGCGCAGGTCCGCAGCGCGCATCCGGACCTGGAGCCGGGTGCGGAGACCGAGGACGTGGTGGGCGTCGCCGGTCGTGTGGTCTTCCAGCGCAACACCGGCAAGCTCTGCTTCGTCACCCTCCAGGCCGGCGACGGCACGCGGCTCCAGGGCATGCTCTCGCTCGCGGAGGTGGGTGAGGAGAGCCTCGACGCCTACAAGCGCGACGTGGATCTGGGCGACCACCTGTTCCTGCACGGACGCGTGATCATGTCCAAGCGCGGAGAGCTCTCCGTCATGGCCGACGAGTGGCGGCTGGCCGCCAAGGCGCTGCGCCCGCTGCCCACGCTCCACACCGAGCTCACCGACGAGACGCGCATGCGCCAGCGGTACATCGACCTCATCACGCGTGAGCAGGCGCGGGAGAACGTGCGCGTGCGCGCGGAGGTCATGAAGTCGCTGCGCCGCACCTTCGATGCGCGCGGCTACACGGAGATCGAGACTCCCATGCTCCAGACGATGCACGGGGGAGCCTCTGCGCGGCCATTCGTCACGCACATCAATGCCTATGACATCGATCTCTATCTCCGCATCGCCCCGGAGCTCTTCCTCAAGCGGGCGCTGGTGGGCGGCCTCGACAATGTCTTCGAGATCAATCGGAACTTCCGGAATGAGGGCGCGGATTCCACGCACTCGCCGGAATTCGCAATGCTCGAGGCCTATGAGGCGTACGGCGACTGCCATTCCATCGCGGAGCTGACGCGCACTCTCGTGCAGAATGCCGCGATGGACGCATTCGGTTCGCACGTGGTGACTTTGGCGGACGGGACGGAGTACGATCTCGGCGGCGAATGGCGCGTCATTCCTATGTACTCCTCCCTGTCCGAGCGCCTGGGTGCGGAGATCACGCCGGAGACCTCCGTCGAGGAGCTCGCCGCACTCGCAGAGGAGCACGGCATCGATCTGGGCGGCGTCTTCGCCGGCCACGGCAAGTACGTCGAGGAGATGTGGGAGCACTTCTTCGCGGACGACCTCTACGAGCCCACCTTCGTCACCGACTTCCCGGTCGACACCTCGCCGCTCACCAAGAGCCACCGCTCCGTGCCCGGGGTGGTCGAGAAGTGGGACCTCTACGTCCGCGGCTTCGAGCTCGCCACGGGATACTCCGAGCTCAACGATCCCGTGGTCCAGCGTGAGCGCTTCGAGGCGCAGGCCCGTGACGCCGCCCGCGGCGACGACGAGGCGATGGGTGTGGACGAGGATTTCCTCACGGCAATGGAATACGGCATGCCCCCCGCAGGCGGAATGGGAATGGGCATCGATCGTCTTCTCATGGCTCTCACCGGACTGGGCATCCGCGAGACCATACTTTTCCCGCTTGTGAAGCCCGTGTGATCCGAATGATCACTCGAATGGTCTTCCGGAAGGTCATTCGATTGCTCTTCCCTTCGACGACAAGGTAGTGTGACAGTGGAGTACATCAAGGTTCTATTGCCCTCCATCGGTGTCGGACTTCTGTTCTGGTATGTGATGCGAGGCATTCTCCGTTCGGATTCGACTGAACGTGAGGAGATGGAGAAGTACTACCAGCAGATCGACCGGGACGGTGCTCACGAGGAAGCCGTCGAGGGGCAGCTGCAGAATGCGCCCGCCGGTTCCGGAGGCCACAGCGAACAGGAGGGTGCAGCAGATGGCACGCGAGATGAAGGTCGTCCTGACTGACGACATCGACGGCTCCGAGGCGGCCGAGACCGTCCGCTTCGGAATCGACCAGGGAACGTACGAGATCGAGCTCTCCTCCGAGAACGCGGAGAAGCTCCGCGGGGTGCTGGCCCCCTACATCGCCAAGGGCCGTCGCGTCGCCGCCTCCTCCCGCCCGGCGCGCGCCCGGCGCAGCAGCGGTGCGGCAGCGGGCTCCGGCAACCTCAACGCGACGATCCGCGAGTGGGCCAAGGAGAACGGCATCGAGGTCTCCGAGCGCGGCCGCATCGCGCAGAGCGTGATCGACTCCTATCACCAGGCTCACGCCTGAGCGGAGCCGCAGCAGCGTCCCATGGCCGCGCGCTGAGCGGAGCGGCCTGCCCGCGCCCCGGAGGGAATCCTCCGGGGCGCGATGCGTTCCGTGCGTGAATTCGCTCGTGGCGAACACGTTTCGGCCCACGGCGAACAGCGCAATACATGCCACCGGCGCCTGGTTACAGTGCTAGGAATCAGACCACGAGGAGGGCCACATGTTCGAAAGGTTCACCGACAGAGCCCGGCGCGTCGTCGTGCTCGCACAGGAGGAGGCCAAGCTCCTCAAGCACAACTACATCGGCACGGAGCACATCCTGCTCGGCCTCATCCACGAGGGCGAGGGAGTCGCGGCCAAGGCGCTCGAGGGCATGGGCATCTCCCTGGAGCAGGTGCGCGCCCAGGTGACGGAGATCATCGGCGAGGGCCAGCAGGCCCCCTCCGGTCACATCCCGTTCACCCCGCGCGCCAAGAAGGTCCTCGAGCTCAGCCTGCGCGAGGCGCTGCAGCTCGGCCACAGCTACATCGGCACGGAGCACATCCTCCTCGGTCTCATCCGCGAGGGCGAGGGAGTCGCGGCGCAGGTGCTCGTGAAGCTCGGAGCGGATCTGGCGCGCGTGCGCCAGGAGGTCATCAAGCTGCTCTCCGGCTACCAGGGCAAGGAGCCGGCCTCCACCGGCGCCCGTGAGGAGGGCACGCCGTCCGGCTCGCTCGTCCTCGACCAGTTCGGCCGCAACCTCACCGCTGCCGCCCGTGAGGGCAAGCTGGACCCCGTGGTGGGCCGTGAGCTGCAGATGCAGCGCGTCATGCAGATCCTCTCGCGCCGCACCAAGAACAACCCCGTCCTCATCGGCGAGCCCGGTGTGGGCAAGACGAGCGTCGTCGAGGGGCTGGCACAGGCCATCGTCAACGGCGATGTGCCGGAGACGCTGCAGGACAAGCAGCTCTACACGCTGGACCTCGGTTCGCTGGTGGCCGGCTCCCGGTACCGCGGCGACTTCGAGGAGCGCCTGAAGAAGGTGCTCAAGGAGATCCGCACCCGGGGCGACATCATCCTCTTCATCGACGAGATCCACACGCTGGTGGGAGCGGGTGCAGCAGAGGGCGCGATCGATGCGGCGAGCATTCTCAAGCCCATGCTGGCGCGCGGCGAGCTCCAGACGATCGGTGCGACCACGCTGGACGAGTACCGCAAGAACATCGAGAAGGACGCCGCGCTGGAGCGTCGCTTCCAGCCCATCCAGGTGCCGGAGCCCACGCTCGCGGACGCGATCCTCGTGATGAAGGGGCTGCGGGACAAGTACGAGTCGCACCACAAGGTGACGATCACGGACGGTGCCCTCGCAGCCGCGGTCAACCTCTCCGACCGCTACGTGAATGACCGCTTCCTCCCGGACAAGGCGATCGACCTCATCGACGAAGCGGGTGCGAAGCTGCGCATCCGCCGCATGTCCGCCCCGCCGGAGCTCAAGGAGCTCGACGAGCAGATCGTCGCCGCGCGCCGCCGCAAGGAGGCCGCGATCGACGCGCAGGACTTCAACCTCGCGCAGTCCGAGCGCGACGCGGAGATGGCGCTGAACAAGCAGAAGGAGGAGAAGGAGGCCCGCTGGAAGTCCGGCGACCGCGGTGCGGCCGTCGTGGACGAGGAGCTGATCGCGGAGGTTCTCGGCGACGCCACGGGCATCCCGGTCTTCAAGCTCACGGAGGAGGAGTCCGCCCGTCTGCTCCGCATGGAGGACGAGCTGCACAAGCGGATCATCGGCCAGGATGACGCGATCAAGTCCGTCTCCAAGGCGATGCGCCGCACCCGTGCGGGCCTCAAGGACCCCAAGCGCCCCTCGGGCTCGTTCATCTTCGCCGGTCCCACTGGCGTGGGCAAGACGGAGCTGGCGAAGGCGCTCGCAGAGTTCCTGTTCGGTGACGAGAACTCGCTCATCAGCCTGGACATGTCCGAGTACGCGGAGAAGCACACGGTCTCCCGCCTCTTCGGTTCGCCCCCCGGATACGTGGGCTACGAGGAGGGCGGCCAGCTGACGGAGAAGGTCCGCCGCAAGCCGTTCTCCGTGGTGCTGTTCGACGAGGTGGAGAAGGCCCACTCGGACATCTTCAACTCGCTGCTGCAGATCCTCGAGGACGGCCGTCTGACGGATTCGCAGGGTCGTGAGGTGGACTTCAAGAACACCATCATCATCATGACCACGAACCTGGGCACCCGGAACATCTCCCAGGGCCAGCAGATCGGCTTCCAGGTCGAGGGCGATCCCACGACGGACTACACGCGGATGAAGCAGCGGGTGAACGAGGAGCTCAAGCAGCACTTCCGCCCGGAGTTCCTCAACCGCGTGGACGACACCATCGTGTTCCCGCAGCTGAAGAAGAAGGAGATCCTCGAGATCGTCGATCTCTTCATCACGCGTCTGGACAAGCGCCTCGCGGACCAGGGCATGAGCATCGAGCTCACGCAGGCGGCCAAGGAGCTGCTCGCGGATCGCGGCTACGATCCGGTGCTGGGCGCGCGTCCGCTGCGCCGGACGATCCAGCAGGAGATCGAGGACCAGCTCTCCGAGCGCATCCTCTTCGACGAGCTGCACTCCGGAGAGCGCGTCTTCGTGGACGTCGAGGGAGAGGGCCTGGACAAGACCTTCACCTTCCGGGGCGAGGAGGATCCGCGGATCCTCGAGCGCCTGGACGCGGCTGCGGAGGACACCGGATCCGGCACCGGGGCGTTCCCCGAGGCCGGTGCGGCGAACTCCTCCGCGAGCCTCCCGGACGCCGGCCCCGGCGGGGCGGAGGCCCACGCGGCCGTCGCCGAGTCCGCGGACTCTGAGTGAGGTAGCGCCCGGCTGAGCACGCAAGCGCCGCCGGCGAGGTTCTCCTCGCGGGCGGCGCTTCGTCGTGTGTGCGGGGGCCGGCAGACGAGAGCGGCCTCGACTTTCGTTCCCGTCTGCGGATTCGCCAGATTCCGCGGTGCTGTGCGGCGAATCCGCAGACGGGAGGCGAAACAGTCAGGGCTGACGTCTGGGAGAATGGGGGAATGCCTTTCGCAGACGATCTCATCAGCGCTCAGTACCGTTCGCACGAGCTCCCGCACGGTCTCGTGCTGCGCCGCGCCCGCGCCACGGACGTGCCTGCGCTCGTGAAGCTGCTGCAGCCCATGGTGGAGCAGAGGATCCTCGTGGCGAAGGAACGGGTGGACTACTACGAGGCCATCCACGAGTTCTGGCTGGTGGTGGACCCGCAGGCCGAGGGCGGGGAGGCACTCGTGGGCTGCGCCGCCTGCCACGTCATCTGGGAGGACACGGCGGAGGCCCGCACCATCGCGACGGACCCGGCATACCGGGGCCGAGGCGTGGGCCGGGTCCTCGTCGAGCAGGTGCTCGCGGATGCACGGGCACAGGGCGTGCGGCAGGTCTTCTGCCTCACCTTCGAGACGGACTTCTTCTCGGCCCTGGGCTTCGAGATCATCGAGGGCACGCCGGTGTCGCAGGAGGCGTACGGGGAGATCCTGCGCTCCCGCGACGAGGGCACGGCGGAATTCCTCGACCTCTCCCGGGTGAAGCCCAACACGCTCGGCAACACCCGCATGCTCCGCAGGCTCTGACGGACTGAGCTGATTGCGGACGAGGGAGCACGGTTGTGAGCGTACGAGGCGCCGTCCGTCGGCACCGCGACGAACTCGGCGAGGCACTGGCTGTCTACCGGGATCCTCCGGGTCCGCGGACGCTGGTCTCGTTCGGGCTGGCCTTCCTGATCGTGTGCGCGCTGAGCCTCATCAACCCGCCTGAGAGCCCGGTCATGATCGTGACCCTGTTCGCCGCCTACGCAGTGATGGCAGGGCTGCCGCTGATTCTGATGGGCAGCGAGACGCTGGTGGTCTGCGAGCGCGGGCTGATCCTGGGCGCCACCGCACTGGGCTTGCGCCCGTACGTGATCCGCTTTGACCAGATGACTCCCGGCGGGGTGGCACCGTTGCGCGCAGGCAGGTGGGCGGCGCGCCACCTCGGCCTGCCTCTGACCGGATCCAGTGTGCGGCCGTCGTGGTGGACGGACAGGGCTGTGTACCTCGTGGGGCCGAGCGCCGCTGAGGCGCGCCGTCACCGAGGGACATTCGCCAGGCTGCAGGACCTTCCGCCGCTGACGGTGGACCAGCGGTGGGTCTGGGTCGCAGGGGTGAACCGCGATCCCCGCGAGGTGGTGGGACGGATCGCCCAGGCCGCCCAGGCCGCCGGGTGCGAGGCCCTCGCCCGGGCGAGCTGGGCCGCGCGTGAGCCGGTGCGGGTGCTGACGAAGGATCCGCGTGAGGCGGCGGAGCGGCTTCCGGGACTCGAGCGCCGCTAGCCGGGGCGGCGCGGCGCGATCGTTCCGGCCGAGTCGTCGGCATCGTTCCCAGGCACCGCCGCGTGCGGATGCCGGTCATGATGCGCGCGCCGGAACCGTTGTGCCCCGGAACCCGTGGGCATACTCTGAGACGGCAGCGCCGCACGAGGCCGGAAGGGGCCAGCCATGGGAGAGCTCGTCGTCTGGAACGTCATGTCGCTCGACGGGCGGTTCGAGGGCCCCGAGAAGTGGGACCTGAGCTTCCACGAGCACATCTGGGGTGAGGACCTGCGGCAGCTGAGCCTGGGATTCGGTGAGAGCCTGGGCCTGCTGGTCTTCGGCCGCGTGACGTACGAGGGCATGGCCGCGCACTGGTCCTCGGACGAGGACGACCCGGAGATCGCCGCCTACATGAACGCCGCCCCCAAGCTCGTCGCCTCGCACACGCTCACCTCCGCCGCGTGGGAGAACACCGAGGTGACCGCGGACATCGTCGGCGAACTCCGGCGGCGCAAGGCGGAGCTGGACAGGCCGATCTACGTCTTCGGCAGTGCCGACCTCACGGACTCTCTGCTCGCCGCAGGACTGGTGGACGAGCTTCTCGTGGGCATCGCCCCGGTGCTCCTGGGCGAGGGGACGCCTCTGTTCCGGCCCGCCGGAGGGCTGCGTCCGCTCACACAGCTGGAGTGCCAGACACTGGACTCCGGCGGCGTGCTGCTGCGTTACGCGGTGCCGTGGGCCGGGGCCGGACTCGCGGCGGAGTGAGGCGCGTGCGCCTCGGCGGAGATCGTCCGTCCGGTCCTTGACACGTCTCCCGATGCTTCTATGATCGAGACAACCGGCCAGTGCTGATCGGTCGTTCGACAGGTCATGACTCCGCAGCTCTGAAGGCTCGCCGTCTTCCGGGCTGCGAAGACGGACGGCCACGGCGCGGACGGATCCCGTGCCGGTCCGGCGGCCGGACGCGGCCCCGCTCAGAGACGAGCGAGCCCGCGCCTGCCGCGGGAACGGATGTTCCGAACCTGTGAAGGAGAAGGCCGACGATGGTGTCGACGTTCAGGAGAGCACTCGTGTGTGCGGCTCCGCTGCTCATGGTGCTCTCCGCGTGCGGCGGAGCGGTGGGGAAGGGCGATGGCGGAGGCGGAGGCTCCGGCGGCTTCGAGTTCGGCGCCGCGCAGGAGGAGGTGGACGCAGCCGTGGCGGACCTGGATCCCGTCACCCTGACGATCCAGCCCTATGCCGCATCCCCGGACGCCGCGGCCGCCGTGGCGGAGTAGTCGTTCATGGACGCCGTCGAGGAGCGGTCCGGCGGCAAGATCGGCTTCGACGTGGCGTGGGGACAGTCCATCGCCGCATATCCGGAGGTGGACGATGCGCTGGCCGACGGGCGCCTCGACCTCGCATACACCGTGCCGGTCTACTTCGTCGCCGAATACCCGCGGATCGACGCGTACAACAAGCTGAGCCAGTACGTCTCCGGCAGCCCGCTCGCAGGGGAGGCCGCCATGCAGGCGCAGATGAGCGAAGCGGCCTGGAACGATCCGGAGCTGCTCGAGGAGTACACCTCCAAGGGGCTGGTGCCGCTCAACCCCATGGTGACGTCCGGCAACTACTGGACGGCCTGTGGCGACGAGGGCACCGCACTGGACGACTGGCAGGGGCGGCAGATCCGGATCGGCGGATCGGTGCAGACCCCCATCGCCCAGAATCTGGGGGCGAGCCCGGTCTCGATGGAGTACGGGGAGGCGTTCGAGGCGCTGCAGCGCAGCACCGTCGACTGCATCTTCGTCCAGGGGATGGTGGCGGGCTCCACGGGGCTCCTGGAGGCGGCGCCGCAGGTCTCGACGCTGGGAGACGAGCGGTTCACCGGGGCTGTGACGGCCGGCCACGTGGCGGGATCGAGCTTCGAGGCGCTGCCGCTGGCCTACCGCCAGATCCTCTTCGACGCCGCGGGCATCGACTGGACGCACGGGGTCACGGCCGCTGTCGTGGGCTCCAGCGTGGACGCGGTGGCGGACGTGCGCGCGGCCGGCGGTGAGTTCCGCGAGATGGACGCCGATGCCGCCGAGGTGATCCTCAGCACCCAGCGCGAGATCGCGGAGCAGCTGGTGGCGGACGGCGTCGTGGACGCGAGTGTCCGGGACGGCCTCGTCGAGAGCGGCGCCCGCTGGATGGAGCGCGCGGCGGAGCTGGGCTACGAGGACGGCGGAGAGCTCTCCGAACTCGACCGGTGGTACGACCCGGAGGACGTCGACTTCCGTCCTCTGGCGGAGGAGGCCTTCAGGGCGGGGGCACTCGCCCACCGGCCGGCCTGAGGCGTCCGGCCGTGCGGCTGGACACCGCGGGCGGCCGGGCACCGGTGCGGCGATGCTCCGGCGCCGCGGAGCCGGGGGCCTCTCAGAACTCCCGGCGGATGCGGTGGACGATCATGTCCAGCGCGACGGTGTTGTGGCCGCCCTCCGGGACGATGAGATCGGCCCTGCGCTTGGACGGCTCCACGTAGAGCTCGTGCATGGGCTTGACGGTGGAGAGGTACTGCTCCTCCACGGACTCCAGCGACCGCCCGCGCTCCACCACGTCCCGCCGGATCCGGCGGAGGATGCGCACATCCGCATCCGTGTCCACGAACAGACGGATGTCGAGCAGTTCGCACAGCCGCGGCTCCGCGAACAGCAGGATGCCCTCCACGAGGATCACCGGCGCGGGCTCCACCGTGAGCGTCTCCGCGGAGCGGTTGTGCTCCGTGAAGTCGTAGACGGGGCACTCGATGGGCACCCCGGACTTGAGCTGCCGGACCTGGTCGACCATGAGGTCGATGTCGAAGGCCTCCGGTGCGTCGTAGTTGAGCTGCGTGCGCTCCTCGAAGGCGAGGTGGTCGTTGCGCTTGTAGTAGTTGTCCTGGAAGAGGACGGTGGACCGGTTGCCGAACTCCTCCAGCAGCGCCCGCGTCAGCGTCGTCTTCCCGCTGCCGGATCCGCCTGCCACTCCAACGGCCAGAGCTCCCACATCGTCCTCCGTGCTCCTCGTGTACGTCGACGCCCCATCCTAGTGGGGTTCCCGCCGTGCTGAGCCGCGGGCGGAACCGCCGCCGAGGCCACAGGCGGGTGCGCGGTCCGGCCCGGTCTCAGTGCGGCAGGTGGAGTGCTGCGTCCGTCCGCTGGGCGAGGCCGTCGCTCAGCAGGTCCGCGACGAGCCGCGCGGTCCGCTCGCCCCCGGCGTCCAGGTTCCGCACCGCCATGACGGCGGAGTGCACCGGTGCGGGCAGCGCGGCCAGGGCCTCGGCCTCGTCATCGGTGAGTTCCGTGAGCGGAGCGGTGAGCAGCCGTACGGGCACGCCCTCCTGCTCCGCGGCGCTCGCCTCGCGCAGACAGCGCATGATCGCGCCGCGCAGCTGCCTGTCCGTGCCCGCCCACGCCTGGGTGCGCCGGGCCGCCGTGGGGTGGGCGGGCCTCCCGGCGGCGAGCCACACGCAGTGCTGGGCGAGCGGGCACTGCTCGCAGGACGGCGAACGCGAGGTGCACACGAGCGCGCCCAGCTCCATGAGCCCGGCGTTCCACTCCACGTGGTCCTCGGCGGGGACGAGCGCCTCGGCCCAGGCCCTCTCCCTCCGGGAGACGGAGGAGGGGCGGTGCTCGAGCCCCGCGAGGCTGCGTGCCAGCACGCGCCGCACGTTGACGTCCAGCACCGCGGTGCGCTGACCATGCGCGAAGCTCGTCACGGCGGCGGCCGTGTAGTCGCCCACTCCGGGGAGCGCGCGCAGGGCGGCCTCGGAGTCCGGCACTGAGTCCCCGTGCAGCTCGGCGATGGCGCGTGCGGTCTCCTGGAGCCGCAGTGCGCGCCGCGGATACCCGAGGCTGTCCCAGGCCAGGAGCACCTCCGAGGCCGGGGCGGCGGCGAGGTCGGAGGGCCTCGGCCAGCGCGCCATCCACGCCTCCCAGCGGGGCAGCACCCGCACCACCGGCGTCTGCTGGCTCATGACCTCGCACACGAGGATCGACCATGCAGTCGCCGCGCTCTCACGCCAGGGGAGGTCCCGGGCATGCGCGCGGTACCAGCCGACGACGGCACGCTGCGTCTCCGCGAGCACCTGCGCGTCGACCGGCGGAAGAGCGGACGGCACGTCGGTCACGGGGGAGACCGCAGGCTGCTGGTGCGTGGAGCGGTGTGTCATGTGGTCCTTCTCGTACGGTGCCGCGTAGGCTCATGCCGATGAGCAGTGACAGACGCGGTCCGGGGACACGGCCCACCACCGGAGCCGCAGGCGGGCGCACAGGTCGTCCTGCCGCGCGGCCGCAGAGCCAGCAGTACTCTACCGCCGCCTCCCGGGACGCCGCCCGCCGTGCGATGTACCGCAGGCGGCGGATCACCGTGTTCGTCCTCGCCCTCATCGTCGTGGCGCTGCTGGTGCTGGGCGTGACCCTCATGGTCAAGGCCATCGGGAAGGTGCGCGAGCAGGCCTCGCAGCCCGCGCCCGTGGAGGCGGTGGCAGAGCCCACGGCTCCGGGGCCCGAGGGGGACGCGGCCTCCGGCAACTGCCCGGCCGGAGAGGTGGGAGTGAAGGCCGCGGTGAACGCGGAGGAGTTCCCCAAGGGGGAGAAGCCGCAGTTCACCATCGAGGTCACGAACGGTCACGACGCGGACTGCCTCATCGACGTGGGCACCTCCCAGCAGGAGTTCGTCGTCCGGCACGACGGGGACACCGTCTGGTCGTCCGAGTACTGCCGCAGCGAGGACGACGACGCGGAGAGCCGGATCGTCTTCACCGCCGGGGAGTCGAAGAAGACCACGTTCACCTGGAACCGGATCCCGGTGGACGACTCCTGCCGCCAGGTGGGCGACGACTTCTCCGCCGGCGACTACGAAGTGGTGGTCAAACTGGGCGATCAGGAGAGCGAATCGGTGCCGTTCGTGCTCCAGGACGCGGACAAGGGCGCGGGCTCCGAGGACGACGAGAACGCTTCTCCGGAGCCGGCGGACGAACCCGAGGAGTCGGTGGAGCCGGCGGAGACGGCCGAGGCCGAGGGCTGAGCGGGCCGCTGCCCACACGGCGGTCCGTGACCGCACCCGCCCAGGAGCAGCCCGGCCCTAGGAGGAGCAGCCCGCCCCTCCTCCCACCGCCTGTCCCGTCGAGCGCCTCATTCCTCCTGCTCCGTCGTCACCTGGGGGAGAGGGATGCCCGCGATCTCGAGGGCCTCGAGCAGGTGTTCGGCCTCCCGCACGCGCATCTCCGGAGGAACCGGCAGGCCCTCGAGCGATCCCTTCGCGACGATCGCGTTGGTGATCCCCTGGCGTGCGGCCTCGGACAGGCGCTGCCCCATCCCCGGCACCTGCCGGACCTCACCGGAGAGGCTGATCTCCCCGATGGCCACGAGGCGTGAGTAGAGCGGCTTGTGCACGATCGCCGAGGCCGTCGCCATGGCGACCGAGAGATCGCTCGCCGGTTCGGAGATGCGCATGCCGCCCACCGTCGCCGCGAACACGTCGAGCTCGCCGGTGGGGAACTGCGGGGAGAGCACCGCGAGGATCATCGCCACCCGCCCCGAGTCCAGATCGCTCACAGTTCTGCGCGGAGTGCCCGGCGACTTGTCCGTGAGCGCCTGGACCTCCACCAGCATGGGGCGCTTGCCCTCCAGCGCGACGGTGAGGCAGGACCCCGGAGCCTTGGTGGCGGTCCGGGTGAGGAACAGCCCGGACGGATCCGGCAGGGACTCGATGCCCTTCTCCGTCATGTCGAAGCAGCCCACCTCGTCCGTGGGGCCGTAGCGGTTCTTCACCGCACGGAGCATGCGCAGGCGCGAGTGGCGCTCGCCCTCGAACGAGCACACCACGTCCACGAGGTGTTCCAGCAGCCGAGGCCCCGCCACGGAGCCGTCCTTCGTCACGTGGCCCACGAGCACGGTGGGGATCGCGTGGTCCTTGGCCGCACGGATCACCGCCGCGGCGACCTCGCGCACCTGGGCGACGCCGCCGGGGGCGCCCGCCACGTCCGCCGAGGCCAGCGTCTGCACGGAGTCGATGATGAGGAGGCTGGGCTTCACCTGGTCGATGGTGCCGAGGACCACGCCCAGATCCGTCTCCGCCGTGAGCAGGAGGGTCTCACTGAGGGCGTCCACGCGCTCAGCGCGCAGCCGCACCTGCGCCGCGGACTCCTCCCCCGTGACGTAGAGGACCTGTGCGCCCTGGCGTGCGGTCCAGGAGCCCACCTCGAGGAGCAGGGTGGACTTGCCCACGCCGGGCTCGCCGGCGAGCAGAACGACCGCGCCGGGGACCAGCCCGCCGCCGAGCACCCGGTCGAACTCCGGGATGTGTGTGGAGCGGGCCTCCGCCAGGGTCCGGTCCACCTCCGTGATGGGGGTGGCCCCGGTGCCCTGTGAGGCGGGTTTGGCCTGTGTGCGCACGGTGCGGTGCGCGGGCACGGACTCCTCGATGGTTCCCCATTCCCGGCACTGCGGACAGCGGCCCAGCCACTTGGCCGTCTTGTACCCGCACGCGGTGCATTCGTACTGCATGGTCGCCAGTCTGGCACGAGGCACGGACACGGCCCGTTCATTAGGCTTGTGCAATGGCAGAGAACAGGAATGAGGAGGTCCCCGAGCGGGTGCGCGCCATCGAGGCGGCCACGGGGCTTCCGTGGCAGGTCATCGTCGATGCGTTCGAGGCCGCGGGCGGTGAAGCGCTCACGCACGGCCGGCTCGCAGAGGCGATCCATCCCGTGATCGCCGAGCGCATCGGCAACGCCGGCTGGTGGGCGCAGGGCGCGACCGTGGCCTACGAGCAGCAGATCGGCCGGCGGGTGGCGGGGCAGTCGAGCCGCGGCGACTTCCAGGTGAGCGCCACCCGGACGCTGCCGGCGGAAACCTCGGACCGGGCAGAGCTGCGCGACCGTGCGGGGGCGGCGGTGCAGGCTGCGGCCGAGGCGGGCAGCGGCCTCGGCGCGCTTCGCCCGGACGGAGAGCCCCGGACCTCCGACACCCCCAAGCGGCTGTACTGGCGGTGCGGGCTCAGCGACGGGGCGAAGATCCAGGTCTCCGTCGAGGAGAAGGCGCCCGGAGGTGCGGCGCGCGGCGGGACCGGTGGAGCAGCCGCCGCGGCCGAGGCCGGGAGTGCGAGAGCTGCAGGCACCTCGCGTGCTCTCCTGGCCCTCACGGTCACGGGACTCGCGACCGCCGCACAGCGGGAGGCCGTCCGGACGGACCTCAAGAGGGTGCTGGCGGAGCTCTGAGGGGCTGCGGCCCTGGCGGTTACCCGGGCGGATGCGAGCGGGTTGCCGGGCGGACATGAGCGGGTTGCAGGGTGGCCCCGGCGGGTACCTGGGCGGATGCGAGCAGGTGCCCGGGCGGGCACCAGCCGGCATCTGGTCCCGCCTGGTGGTCAGCGGTCTGTGCTCCTGCGCCCGCATGGTGCAGAGTGAGAGCCATGAGCTCCGATCCCGCGTCTCCGCTCGTCACGCTGAGCGTGCGCGAGCACATCGCCGTCCTCACGCTGGACAACGGACCCGTCAACGTCATGAGCATCCCGCTGGCGCGGCGGCTGGGCGAGCTCGTGGACGTGTGCGCGGCCGAGCCCGAGATCCGGGCGGTGATCCTCACCGCTGCGGGGGAGAGGGCCTTCTGCGCGGGATCGGACATCACGGAGTTCCCGGAGCTGCAGGCGCCCGGGGCCGCAGTGGAGAGGAAGCTGCGGGTGCAGAACGAGATCCTCTGCACGCTCGCGGAACTGCCCAAGCCCACCGTCGCAGCACTGCAGGGTCTGGCCTACGGCGGCGGGCTGGAGCTGGCCCTGTGCTGTGACCTCATCGTCGCGGAGGAGCAGGTGAGCATCGCGCTGCCGGAGACCAACCTCGGCGTGTTCCCCAGCAGCGGCGGGACGTACCGGACGGCGAGGCGGAGCACGGCGGCGAGGGCGAAGGAGCTCATCTTCCTCGCGGAACCCATATCAGCGCGGACCGCGGCGGAGTGGGGGCTCGTCAACAGAGTCGTACCGCGCGGCGAGGCGCTGAGCACCGCGCTGGAGATGGGGCGGAGGCTCGTGACGAGGCCGCCGCGGGCGCTCGCCCTGGCCAAGCGGCTCGTCGACGAGGCGCACGCCTTCTCCGACCGGGAGATGGTCGCACGCTCGCTGCGCGCCAGTGACGAGGCGTTCAGCTCCGCCGAATGCGCGGAAGGCACGCGTGCCTTCCTCGAGCACCGGTCGCCGCAGTTCCATCCGGAGACGGCACTCGGCGGACCGGCCTCGCAGTCGCCGCCGCAGGACCGTACCGCCGGCGGGGACACACCGCCGTAGAGACCATCCATCGCAGAGACACGCACTGAGACAGGAGCATCATGAGAAGAGCAGCGATCGTCGCGCCCCGGCGCACACCCATCGGCGGCTTCGGGAAGTCGCTGAGGCCCGTGCCGGTGGAGAAGCTCGGCGCCGCAGTGGTCAACGCGGTCCTCGCGGACAGCGGCATGGATCCGGAGCGGGTCGAGGACGTGGTCTTCGCACAGTCCTATGCCAACAGCGAGGTCCCCTGCGTGGGGCGCTGGGTGGCGCTGGAGGCCGGTCTGCCCATCCACGTCGCCGGGATGCAGCTGGACCGCCGCTGCGGCGGCGGGCTGCAGGCCGTCGCGACCGCGGCGATGATGGTGCAGACGGGTGCCGCGGACGCCGTGGTGGCCGGCGGCGTCGAGTCCATGAGCAACGTGGAGTACTACTCCACGGACATGCGCTGGGGCTCCCGCGCGGGCAGTACCACGATGCACGACAGGCTGGAGCGCGGCCGCGAGCGCTCGCAGCCGGAGGAGCGCTTCGGCTACATCTCCGGGATGATCGAGACGGCGGAGAACCTCGCCACCGCCTACGGGATCAGCCGGGAGGAGTCCGACGCCTTCGCCGCCCAGAGCCATGCGCGTGCCGCGCAGGCGTGGGAGCGCGGCGCCTTCGACGAGGAGGTCGTGCCCATCGAGGTGCCGCAGCGCCGGGGCGAGCCGGTCCTGTTCAGCAAGGACGAGGGGATCAGGCCGGACACCACACCGGAATCCCTGGCCAAGCTCCGCCCGCTCATGGACGGCGTGGTCACCGCGGGCAATGCCAGCCAGCAGAACGATGCGGCGGCGGCCTGCCTCGTCGTCGCGGAGGACAAGCTCGAGGAGCTCGGCCTCGAGCCCCTGGGCTACCTGGTGGGCTGGACCGCGGCGGGCTGCGATCCGGCGCAGATGGGGATCGGTCCGGTGCCGGCGGTGGAGAAGCTCTTCGCCCGTACGGGGCTGGGCTTCGACGACATGACCCTCGTGGAGCTCAACGAGGCCTTCGCCCCGCAGGTGCTGGCCGTGCTCAAGGGCTGGGGCTGGTCGGACATGGACCGGCTCAACGTCAACGGCTCCGGCATCTCCCTGGGCCATCCGGTGGGTGCGACGGGTGCGCGCATCATGACGACGCTCCTCCACGAACTCAAGCGGCGCGGCGGGGGCTACGGTCTCGAGACCATGTGCGTGGGCGGCGGTCAGGGCGTGGCCGCGGTGTTCGAGTCCGCCTGAGCGCCGCGGCGGGATCGGCGACACGGTGGGGCGACGGCGTGGCCGGTGCGCGCAGCGAGCATCTGGACCATGCCGCCGTGCCGCATCGGTACGCCGCGTCTCCACACCGCGAAGCGGCTTGGACACCCACGCATATGTGGGTGTCCAAGCCGCTTCGCGGTGTGCGGTTCCGTCACTCGGGCCTCAGCGCCCTCACACCGTGCCCGCCTTCAGCTGGTCCGCGAGGTAGTCGGCCTGGCGCATCGCCAGCGCCACGATCGTGAGCGTGGGATTGGCCGCGGCGCCGGTGGTGAACTGGGAGCCGTCGGAGATAAAGAGGTTGGGCACGTCGTGGGCGCGGCCGAACGCGTCCACGACCCCGTCCTCGGGCCTCTCGCTCATGCGGCAGGTGCCCAGGTTGTGGGTGGAGGGGTAGGGGCGGGTGCGGTGCGTGGACACCGCGCCCACGGCGTTGTAGACGGCCTCGCCGCGGGAGTACGCGTAGCTGCGCATCGCGACGTCGTTGGCGTGGTCGTCGAAGTGGACGTTGGGCACCGGCAGGCCGTTGACGTCCTGCGCGGAGGAGTTGAGCGTGACCCGGTTGGACTCCTGCGGCATGTCCTCGCCCACGATCCACATGCCGGCGGTGCGCGCGTAGGCGTCCAGCTTCTCCGTGAAGGCCCGGCCCCATTCGCCCGGCTCCACGAAGCTCGCGAGGAACGCCGGCCCCAGCGAGATCGTCTCCATGTAGAAGCCGCCGGAGAAGCCGCGCGAGGGATCGTGCACGGACTCGTCCGCGATGAGCCCGGCCATCGTCTCGCCGCGGTACATGCGCACCGGCTGCTCGAACTGCGCGTAGACGGATCCCGTGAGGTGCCGCATGTAGTTGCGACCCACCTGGCCGGAGGAGTTCGCGAGCCCGTGGGGGAACTGCGAGGTGGCGCTCAGCAGCAGGAGGCGCGGCGTCTCGATCGAATTGCCCGCCACACAGACGACGGCAGCCGCCTGACGGTGCATGTTCCCGTCCGCGTCGAGGTAGATGACGCCGTCCGCGCGGCCGTCGCTGCCGTGGGTGATCTGCACCGCCGTGGACTCCGGGCGCAGGTCCAGCAGCCCGGTCTCCAGCGCCCGGGGGATCTCGCGGATCATGGTGGACCACTTGGACCCGTGCTTGTCGCCCTGGAAGTTGAAGCCGTCCTGGATGGAGGCGGGCCTGCCGTCGTAGGGCTCCGCGTTCGTGGCGTAGGGGCCGGTGGCGTAGTGCCGGTAGCCCACCCGTTCAGCGCCGTTGGCGAAGACCTTGTAGTTGTTGTTTGCGGGCAGCGGCGGGCGCCCGTGGCGGTGGGTGGAGCCCATCGCCTTCTCCGCCCTCTCGTAGTACGGCTCCAGGTCTGTGAGCGAGAGCGGCCAGTCGAGCAGATTCGCCCCGTCGATGTGTCCGTAGGTGGACCGCGCCTTGAATTCGTGCGCCTTGAAGCGGGGAGTGGCCCCGGACCAGTGCGTGGTGGTGCCGCCCACGGCCTTGACGATCCAGGCCGGGAGGTTGGGGAAGTCCCGCGCGATCTCCCACGAGCCCGAGGTGGTCCGCGGATCCAGCCAGGCCATCTGGTTGAAGGCCTCCCACTCGAGGTTCATGTAGTCCTCGTTGCGGAGGTAGGGGCCGGCCTCCAGGACGACGACCGGGATGCCCTTCTTCGTGAGTTCGTAGGCGAGTGTCCCGCCTCCGGCGCCGGAGCCGATGACGACGACGCTGGGCTCGGTGTGGTCGATGCTCTTCATGATGATGCTCCTGCCTCAGCGTGCGCTCTGGTCTGCGGACGTGTCAGTCGGGTCTGTCGCACCGATCGCCGGCGCGGCGGCTGCCGTGCCCGCCTCCTCGGCCTCGGCCGCGGCCTCGTGGGCGGTCCCGGACGCCGAGGTGCCCGCCGACCGTCCGGTGCCCGTGTCCGTCCCGGCCGGTGCGGTCAGCCCCACGATGTCCGGCAGGGGCTCCCCGTCGTACTCCTCCACGCGCGGGTCCGGCAGCCAGTCGAGGTCGTCGAAGCCGCGGTCGATGTACCCGCCCTTGTCATAGGAGGGCCCTTCGTATCCCAGCGCCTCCCAGACCTCCTCGTCCTCGTACATCTCCAGGACGGTGGTGCGGCGGATGTAGTCGAAGAAGTCCGTGTGCTGGACCTGCTTGAGCGTGGCGAGGGCGGGGGCGTCGTCGAGCGCCGTGAAATCCCCGCCCGCGGAGGTGTTGAGCGTCTCGACCCCCTGCAACAGGCGGATGCGGAACCAGGTGGCGTCGTCGGCCATCGCGATCAGCTTGTCCGCCATCCGCTCGTACGGGCCGTCCGGCACCGTCTCGTGGGGGAAGGCCACCTTGATGATCCGGACGAGCACCTTCCGCGCGTGCTCGGTGAACTCCATCTGGTTGAGCTGGGGGTACTTGGACGGGAGCGGCCTGAAGTCCGACATCGTCCCTCCTTCGCGTCGTCATCGACAGCGGTCGTCACTGACCGTGTGAGGTCAGGCTAGGGAGGGGAGTGCCGGCGAGGTAAGGGGAGCGTATCGGCCAGTGAGAACGGCGGGGACGCTCAGTCGCGGCCGAGGCGGTAGATGCGTCCGGCCCTGCTCGCGGCCGAACGGACGAGGTGTTCGACGTGCCGTTCCTGCCCGCGGTACGCCGTCACGGGTGCGGAGACGGCCACGGAGCCCAGGAGCGTCCCGGACGCGGAGCTGAAGGAGGCGGCCACGCAGGCCGTCCCGGACTGGAACTCCTCCCGCTCCCAGGCGAGCCCGGCCTCGGCGACGGTCTGCAGCTCCGCTGCCAGTGCGCGCGGATCCGTGAGCGTGTGCGGCGTGAGCGGGCGGAGGGGCAGCGCCTCCAGCGCGTCCTCACGGCCGCCCGCGCAGGCGGCGGCGAGACCGAGCTTACCGAAAGCCGTGGCGTGCGGGTTCTCCCGGAAGCCGAACCGCATGGGCCGCAGCCGGGGCGCCTGCGGTGAGTCGACCACGTGGACGAGGACGAAGTCCGCGCCGCGGTGCAGGGCGAGGTAGGAGGCCATACCGGTCTGGGCGTGGAGGTTGGCGATCTCGCGGCGCACCTGCGGGTCCAGTCCCAGGTCCTCGTGGAGGCGCACGGCCAGCCGGTGGAGCTGATAGCCGAGGGCGAAGCGGCTCTCCTCGCGCAGGTGCACGAGGTACTCGACCTCGCACAGCTCGCGGGTGATCCGGTAGACGGTGGGCAGCGGCAGGCCGGTGGCGGCGGAGATCTCCCGTGCGGTGGAGCTGCCCTCCGCGACGGCGTCGATGACGGCCACGGCCCGCTGGAGGGTGCCCGGTGCGCTCGCCTTCTGCGCATCCGCGGTGGGGGAGGGCCGCTCTGCCGTGTCGTGCATATCGGGATTCTCGCACAGCCCCGCCTTCTCACTGGCCGAGAGGCGGGGAATGACAGGGCGCTCAGGGGTGTGGTGGAGTGGAGGCGTTCAGATCCCGGACGGGGCGGAGAGCTCCGGCCAGGATGCAGAGCGTGTCGTCAGCGTGCTTCTGGGAGGCCCGGTGTCTCCACGATCCGCGCGAATACAGGGAAGGAGCCCCATGTACTTCATCGTCGTCAAGTACCAGGTCAAGCCGGAGTCCGTGGAGAACTGGCCAGAGATCGTCCGCGAGTTCACGGAGGCCACCCGGGCGGAGCCGGGCAACATCTTCTTCGAGTGGTCGAAGAGCCTCGAGGCGGAGGACGAGTACGTCCTCGTCGAGGCCTTCACGGACGAGGGCGCAGAGCCGCACGTCACGAGCGATCACTTCGCCAAGGGCCTCGAAGCGATGCGCCCGCATCTTGTGCACACCCCCAAGATCGTCTCCCGGCAGGTGGACGGCGAGGGCTGGGACGCGATGGGCGAGCTGCAGATCGACTGAGTCCCTTCGCGTCCACCCCGGAAGCACGCTCAGCCACCCACGCATATGTGGGTGGCTGAGCGTGCTTCCGGGGTGCTCCACGTCGCAGCCCGGTGACGCACTCTGCCGCCCACGAAGACGTGGGCGGCAGAGTGCGTTCGCGGTGGGTGACAGGAGCGGCACGTGGCCGAGTGCCGCGGCAGAGATGCCGCCGTCCCACACCCCGCATCACCCCAGCAGCGCCGCGGCCTCCGGATCCTCACGCAGCCGCCGGCGCACCGCGAGCGGTGTGAGCGAGAACCACCGGCGGCAGCTGCGGGTGAGCACGCTCTGCTCCGCGTAGCCCAGCTGCTGGGCGATCACGCCGATGGGCAGCTCCGGACTGCGGAGAAGCTGCAGGGCCGCGTCCTTCCGCACAGCGTCCACCAGCGCCGCGAACGTCGTGTGCGACTCCGCCAGACGGCGCTGCAGGGCGCGGGGATGCAGGCCCAGTGACTGCGCCACGCGTGCGAGCGTGGGCGAACCCTGCGGCAGGAGCCGGGAGATCTGGGTGGAGACGACCGCCGCATAGGAGCCGGTGAGGGTGCTCATCCGCATGTACTCGATGGCGAGCCCCGCTGCGGAGCGGTCTGCGCTGTGCAGGCGGCGTTCGAGCAGCTGGGTGGGGAACACGAGGGAGTCCTCGGCGCAGTCGAGTCCCACCGGGCAGTCGAATGCTGCGCTGTACTGCGCAGCAGGCAGTCTGTGCGCGTGGCTGAAGGTGACCTCCAGCGGCCGGAACCCGCGGCCGGCGATCATCCTGAACTTGCTGAGGATGATGCGCAGCCCCAGCTCGGCGATCTGCGCGCGGTGCGGCAGACCGGGGACGAGGGTGCGGAACACGTAGGCGGTCCTGCCGTCGCCGTGGTCCTGCAGTGCGGTGCCGAGGGCCGGACTGTAGTGGTGGACGAAGTCGATGTTGTTGCGCAGCGCCTCACCCACGGTCGCCGAGTGCCGGATGGCGACCGCGAGCGGCCCGAGCACGTCCGTGCCCTGCTTGGCGGCCAGGCGCAGTCCGAAGTCCGGTGTGTCCAGCTCCGCGGCGCACTCGCCCACCACCCTGCACAGCAGGGAGAAGGGAATGAACCGGCTCTCGCGGTTCACGGTCTCCGGCGCGATCCCGCAGCGGCCCAGCAGGGTGTGAGGATTCCCTCCCAGCTCTGTGATGAGCTCCGGTGCCCAATGCAGCGACGTCGCCCGTACGAGATCGGCAGTCATGGTCTGAATAGTCAATTCTGCGGTGTGTGATGTCAATTCTGCACACCGGGAAACGGCGATCCTCATCGAGGAGCTGCTCACAGGGGAGACGCTCACGGGAGAGAAGAGACCACCATGAAGACGAAGAAGTCGATCACCGCGGTCTCCGCGACGGCCCTCGGAGCACTGGTGCTCAGCGGGTGCGCAGGCGGAGCCGGCGGCGGCCAGGACACAGCGGCGGGCGAGGGCGTGGAGCCGCGTGCGGACTTCAGCGCCTATCAGGAGGCGCTGGCGGACATGCCGGAGACCACGCTCGTGTACCAGGCCTCGGCACAGTCGCCGGAGGGCCCCGACGCACTCCGGTCGGAGGAGTTCAAGAAGAACGTGGAGGAGGCCTCGGGCGGGAGGATCGAGGTCGAGCTGGTGCACGGCCAGGCCATCGCCGCCTACGGTGAGGTGCCGGCGGCGCTGGAGGACGGGCGCATCGACATCGCCTACATGCTCAACATCTACGATCCGGCCAACTTCCCCGTCACCAGCGCGTTCTCCGCGGGCACCACGCTGGCGGGCGGGTCTCCGCGGGCGGCGGAGATGGCGGCCAACGCCGCGTTCCTCGAGGTGGGCTGGGACTCGCCGGCGCTCATGGCGGAGTATGAGGAGCACAGCATGGTGCCGCTCGTACCCGTGCACGCGATGGGCGGCATCCACGCCGTCTGCGCGGAGCCCGTGGACACGCTGGCTGACTGGAAGGGCAAGCAGCTGCTGGTGGGCACCGCCGGCATGGTCCCGCAGGCGGAGTCGCTGGGCGCCACCCCCGTGTCCCTGTCCTACCTCGAGGCGTACGAGGGCCTGCAGCGCGGGACGGTGGACTGCATGGCCACGAGCCCCGTGGGCGCGGCCGCCGGCGGCGTCGTGGAGGTGGCACCCTACCTGCGGCTGGCGGAGGAGGCGAACTTCGCCCGCGGGATCGGCGCCATCGCCGCCGGCCCGTCGTTCGAGACGCTCCCGCTGGCGGCGCAGCAGCTCGTCTTCGACCAGCTGACGGAGGTCTTCAACAACTCGCTGCGCTCCGACCTGGAGTCGAACATCGGGGTGGCGGAGACGGCGCTGGCCAACGGCGGTTCCATCGCACCGATGGACGCGGAGACGGAGGCGAAGATCAAGGAGTCCTCCGCCGCGCTCATCCAGGAGCAGGTGGACAAGGGGCTGGTTCCGGAGGACTTCGCAGACACCATCACGGAGCGCCTGGACTACTGGACCGGCGTGACGGAGGAGATGGGCTACGGCGACGAGGGCGACTTCGAGACGCTCTCCGAATGGCATGACACGGACCCCGAGTTCCTCATGCCGTTCTCCGAGCGCGTCTTCGACGAGGTGATCTCCCAGCACCGGCCGGAGTGAGCCGGCCCGGGATGAAAGACAGAGAACAGAGGAGAACACGCATGTTGCAGTACGCAGTGAAGGGTCCGGGAGAGCGGGCCGAGGCCGTGGAGAAGCCCGCCCCGGAGCTCACCGGGCGGGAGGTGCTGGTCCGGGTGGAGCGCTCCGGCGTGTGCCATTCGGACGTGCACTGCCAGGACGGCTACTTCGACATGGGCAGCGCGGGCCGGCGTGCGCTGAGCTCCGAGTGGCCGGCCGTGTTCGGCCACGAGATCGTGGGTGAGGTCGTCGCGACCGGGCCCGAGGCCTCGGCGGAGATCCTGGGGCGCTCGTTCATCGTGTTCCCCTGGATCGGCTGCGGAGCGTGCGCGCACTGTCTGGAGGGGCGTGAGAACTACTGTCTCAGGGACACCATCATCTCCGGCTCCCTGGACGGCGGCTTCGCCGACCACGTGTACGTCCCGGATGAGAAGTACCTCGTGGACTATGCCGGCATCGAGCCCTCCCGGGCGGCCACCCTCGCCTGCTCCGGCGTGACGGCCTTCTCCGCGGTGGCGAAGGTGCTTCCCGCCGGGCCGGAGGATCCCATCGTGGTGATCGGCGCAGGCGGCCTGGGGCTCAACGCCGTCGCGATCCTCGCAGCCCGCGGGCACGGCAACATCGTGGCGGTCGACCGCAGGGCGGAGAGCCTCGAGTTCGCCCGGAAGGCAGGCGCGCACCGGACCCTGGAGTTCCGCGAGGACCAGCCGGCCACCCAGATCGCGGAGGCGCTGGGCGAGGACCGCGCCCACGGCGTGATCGACTTCGTCAACAGCGGTGAGACGGCCAAGGCCGCGTTCCTCTCCCTGCGCAAGGGCGGGACGATGGTGCCGGTGGGGCTCTTCGGCGGAGAGGTCACGCTGCCCACCGTGGCGCTGCCCTTCGGCTGCCAGACGATCTCCGGCAGCTTCGTGGGCAGCCAGCCGGAGCTCGAGGCCCTTGTGGAGCTGGTGCGTGAGGGCACGCTGCCGGAGGTGCCGCTCAACGAGCAGCCCATGAGCGAGGACACCCTCAACGACGCGCTCGAGGCCCTGCGTGCAGGCACGGCCCGCGGCCGGACCGTGCTCGTCGCCTGAGCGTCCTCGCGTCCACCCCGGAAATGCGCTCTGCCGCCCACATATGCGTGGGTGGCTGAGCACGTTCCCGGGGTGCGTGCGGCACGGAGAACGGCTCCTCACGTGAGGATGAGCCGCCACGTGCCCGCGGCCACCGCCGCGCCCACCGCTGCCGCGCTGAACGCGAACGCGCAGAGCACCAGCCACGCATCCCGTGCGTGGAAGCGGGAGATGCGCGACCACGTGCGTGACTGGGTGCCGAAGCCGCGCCCCTCCATCGCCATCGCCAGCCGTGTGCCGCGGCGGATGGCCTGCACGAGGAGCGCGAATGCGAGCGGGACCAGAGCCACCACGCGCGCCCACGGCGAATCCGCGCCGGAGCCGCGGGTGCGGCGGGCGAGGACGAGGGTCTTCCACTCCTCGACGAACAGCGTCACCAGCCGTGCTGCGGCCAGGGCGGAGAGGACGAATCGCTCCGGCAGGCGGAGGTGCTGGACGAGGGCGTCCGCAAGGTCCGTGGGGTCCGTCGTCGCCGCGACGCAGATGCCCGGCAGTGCGAGCGCGAGCGCACGCATGGAGATCGCCGCGCCGGCGGCCAGGGAGTCCGTGGTGACGAGATACGGTCCCAGGTCCAGGAGCACCGCTCCGGTCTTCTCCGCCATGATCGCCGTCGCCCAGCCTGCGAGCAGTGCGGCGACCGGCAGGAACCACAGCCGGCGCAGCATGGCCCCGGCGTCCAGCCCGCTGAGAGGCAGGGCGATCACCAGCAGCAGTGCCAGCATGACGCCGGCGGAGACGAGGTCGATGCTCAGCAGCACGCCCAGCATGAGGACGAGGACCGCGGCGAGCTTGGCGACGGGGTTCGCGCGGGAGACGGCAGTGTGCCGGCGCAGCGGGATGAGGAGATCCTGTGTGGTCCCGCCTGCGGGTGCCGCGAGGCTCTGTGCCTCAGCCACGGGCGTCCTCCTGTTCCTGTGCGGCACCCGCCCTGGCGACGGTCCCACCTGCAGCACTCGCAACGGCCCCGGCACCAGCCGCATCTGCGGCAGGCCCGAACTCCAGCCGGTCCGCACCCAGGACACGGACGAAGGGCTCGTCGTGGGTGACGGCGACGACCGCGCGCCCCTCGTCCAGCTGCTCCGCGAACATCGCCGCGAGCTCCTTCCACGTCACTGCGTCCTGACCGAACGTGGGTTCGTCCACCACCAGCACCCGCGGTGCGGCACTCAGCATGCACGCCACGGACAGCCGCCGCTTCTCACCGCCGGAGAGCGTCTGCGGGTGCGCCTGCGCCAGGGAGGTGAGCCGCAGCCGCTCGAGCATCGCGTCGACCCGTGCGGTGGTCTGCGCCTGCGACAGTCCCGCACGGCGGGGTCCCCACGCGAGCTCGTCCGCGACGGTGTGGCGCAGGAACTGGTGCTCGGCCTCCTGGAAGACCATGCCCACGCGGGACACGAGCGCGCGCGACCTCCAGCGCGAGGGCTGCGCGGAACGGGGGCGGTGCGGGCCCGCCAGCAGGGACTCGGAGGCGCGGACCGCTCCCGAGGCCTCGGGCACCAGGCCTGCCAGCGTGAGCGCTGCCGTGGACTTGCCTGCACCGTTGGGCCCGGTGAGTGCGAGTGCGCGCCCGGGGTGCACCTCGGCGGAGATGACCGCAGCGGGGTGTGCGCCGGGGCGGGCGACGGCGACCTGCTCAGCGGTGAGCACTGCCTCGCCGGCGGGCCGGGGCACGTAGGCCGGGTCAGGGACGACACCCGGCAGCCAGAGCCCCGCCGCTTCCAGGGAGGACCGCAAGCGTGCGTCCTGCAGCACGGCCTCGGGCGTGCCGTCGGCGACGAGGCCGTGGGGACCCATCACGAGGACGCGGTCCACGTGATCGGCCCAGATCTCCAGGCGGTGCTCCACCACCACGAGGGTCGCCTCGGAACGCTCCTGGGCGGCGAGCACGGCATCGCGCACGGAGGGCACGGCGGCGGGGTCCAGGTTGGCGGTGGGCTCGTCGAGCACGATGACGCCGGGATCCATCGCCAGCACCCCGGCGATCGCGAGCCGCTGCTTCTGCCCGCCGGAGAGTGCGCGGGTGGGATGGTCGAGGCCCACCGGCAGCCCCACCGTCTCCAGCGCCTCCCGCGCGCGGGCCGGTATCCGTTCCGCGGGGACGCCCAGGTTCTCCATGCCGAAGGCCACGTCGTCGCCCACCCGGGCGAGGATCACCTGCGAGTCCGGGTCCTGGAGCACCAGCCCCGTCACCCCGCGCGCGGCCGCAGGAGGGGCATCGCCCACCAGCAGCGTGCCCTCCGCATCGCCGGACTCCTCCGGGAGCACGCCGGCGATGGCGTGGAGGAGGGTGGACTTGCCCGCGCCCGAGGCCCCCACGAGGAGCACGCGCTCGCCCGCCTCGATGCGCAGGTCCAGGCCGGAGAACGCTGGCTGCGAACGGCCCGCATGGGTCCAGCCGAAGCCGTGCGCGGTGATGGGCAGGGGGCTCACGCCGCTGCATCCCTGGTGGGTCGTGCGTCCCTGCCGGAGGCGAAGGAGGAGAGCGCACCGGTGGGCAGGATCGCCCGGTAGATGAGCCAGGAGAGACCGCCGGCGAGCACTACGGCGCTCACCCAGCCGAGAACGGCGTAGACGAGCTTCTGGTCGAAGGACCAGGCGGCGTAGAGAAGGACGGTGTCGCCCACAGACATCGCCACGCCGGCACCCAGCCCTGCCAGCAGTGTGGTGGTCAGGGTGTGGCCGGAAGTCGCGGGGAGTCCGCGGCGTGCCTGCCTGCGGCGCAGCCACCAGAACACGAGCTCCGCGCCCAGGCCCTGGAGCGCGCCGGTGACGAGGATGATGAGGCCGAACCGGGAGCCCAGCGCGGCCTCGGTGGCGGCCGCGATCATCTCACAGAAGAGCGCGGCACCGGGCTTGCGGATGAGGAGTCCGCCCAGGGGAGCGGCGAGGACCCACATGCCGGCGACGAGGCCGAACAGCGGCGGGTAGACGGCGAACCACGTGTCGAAGATCGGTGAGAGCACGGACCAGCCCAGGAACACCACGCCCACGGCCACGCCCAGGATCGCGCAGACGACGATGTCGACGACCCGCCAGCGGGTGCCTGTGCGTCCGGGAGTGGTCCCGAGCGTGTGTGTGCTCCCCGGCACGGGCGAATGTCCTGCGCCGGGAGCGCGGCCGGAGGTGCCGGCGGCGGCGGGGCCGTCAGCGGAGGGGCTGGGGTTCATGTCGTGCGGCACGTGGTCCTTCTTCTCTGCGTGCGGTGGGCTCTGTGGGCGGGGCGGGCCGGCGCTCGCCGGTACAAGTGTGGAGCAGGCGGCACGGTTCTCGGAAGCCGGGGTGCGGGGAAGTGCCCGCCGCACCCCGGTCCGGGGTGGTGACCGGAGTGCGCACGTGCGCCTCTGGAAGCACGTGCCCGCCGCACCCCGGCCACAGGTCGTACGCTCCGCCTAGATCCTGCGCGCCGTCCGGCCGGAGGCCAGCGAGGACAGCGCACCGGTGCGTGCGAGCGCCCGCATGAGCAGCCAGGAGCCCAGTCCCGCGATGAGTACGGAGCTGGCGATGCCGAGCACGGCGTACACGCCCTGGAACACCGGGGACCAGGCGGCGTAGTACATGACGATCTCGCCCACTGTGAGGCCCACCCCGGCGAGCAGTCCGGAGAGCAGCGCCGTGCCGAGGCCGAACCTGCGATAGCGCAGCAGTGCGAAGGCGAGTTCCGCGCCGAGTCCCTGGATCGCGCCGGAGATCAGCACCGTGGCGCCGAAGTGCGAGCCCAGGACGGCCTCGGTGACGGCGGCGAGGAGCTCGCAGAAGAGCGCAGCGCCGGGCTTGCGGACGATGAGCGCGGCGAGCGGTCCGGCGAGCACCCACACCCCGCCGAACAGCCCCATGAGCGGCGGGAAGGCATTCGTCCAGAGTTCGAAGACGGACCATGCCGCCGCCCAGGCCCAGAAGATGAGTCCCACGGCGAAGCCGAGGACGGCGGTGACGACGATGTCGACCACGCGCCAGCGGGTGGATGCAGATTCCTGCATGGTTTTCTGCATGGTGCTCCTCCTGAAAGATGACAGGAGGGGATGAAGAGTCTCGACTTCCTTCGGCGGTACGAGCCGCATCAGGTTCGAGGGTCTGCGATGTTCGCACTCTCAGCGCCCCTGTGCGGCGCTCCCCTGTCGTGTGCCTCCGATGGTAGCCGGTTCGCGGGAAGGTGCAAGGACGCGCACCCCGGAGGGGCCGGGCACGGGGTCACGGGTGCGGCCGGTATCCGCCTGTTGGCGCGGAAGGGCCCGACCAAAGGGCCCGGCCCAGGGCCCGGCTCACGGTCCGGCCCAAGGCCCAGACCAAGGCCTCGCCCAAGGCCCAGCCCAAGGCCCAGCCCAAGGCCCGGCCCACGGGCCGGTCGGTCCTGTCAGTCCTGCTGGTTCCAGTCCTCCAGCGGCCAGACCTCGACGACGCCGTGCGCGACAGAGCACGGGGACTCGGCAAGGAGTGCGGCGGCTTCCTCGAGGCTGTCCGCCTCGAGGAGTGAGAACCCGGCGACCGGAAGCGCGGAACGCAGGTAGGCACCCGGCTCCTGCCGGAGCTCCTTCAGCTCCGTGTTCCTCACCTGTATGGGTTCTCCGGCCCGGCTCATGCGCACCCCGCGTTCGCGCAGCCGCTCGTCATGGGCATGGGCGTGCCTGCGCACCTGGATCGGTGTGCTCTCATACCCTGCTTCATCCCCGTAGCCGATCGCGAGGAACATGGACATGGCCTGTCTCCTTCTCTCTGCGCGGCGGGGCGACTGCATCGGCGCCCCGCCGCTGTTCATGGGCGGCGGTCAGTTCTGCGAGGACCCCGTCCGCCGGGGGTGGCTGGTTCTCGAGGTGGATGCTGCGGAGTTCTTCCATGAACCGGTCCCACAGCGGAGGCCCGCCGGCGGCGAGGAGTTCGGCGCGGACGGCCAGCTCCGGTGTCGTGGGCATCCATCGTGCTCCCCACGCTCCCAGCTGTGCGAAGAGGGGGATGAGCTGGATCGCCGGCTCTGTGAGCCGGTAGTCGATCTTCTGCCGGTGGTGCGGATCCGCGTGTGTGCTGAGCAGGCCCGCCGCCGTCAGCTTCTTCAGCCGTGCGGCGAGGATGTTCGAGGCGATCCCCTCCAGGGAGTTGTCCAGCAGTTCTCTGAAATGCCGGTGCCCGCCGAAGACGATGTCCCGCAGCACCACGAAGCTCCACCGGTCGCCCAGCAGTTCGACGGTCATGTTGATGGGACATCCGGATTTCCCCGCGGGCACGGTGAGCGTCTCTGTGCGGTCCGGGGGAACTGCGGAAACTGATTGTGACATGCATGCAGTCTATGTTAGCGTCATTCCAGTTGCAGAATGCAACTGGAATGAGCGGAGGGGTCGAGATGGCGCAACTGGTCTATTCGATGATCGTCTCGCTGGACGGATTCGTCGCGGACGGGAGTGGAGGGTTCGAATGGGCCGTTCCGGATGAAGAGGTGCTGGACGCGGTCAACGGCGACATCGCAGAGGTGGGCACCTTCCTCACGGGTCGGCGCATGTACGAGATGATGGCCGTGTGGGAGACCGATCCGGCCGTGGCGGACCAGTCGCCGCAGTCGCAGGTCTTCGCTCAGTTGTGGCGGGAGAGGGACAAGGTGGTCTATTCCCGCACGCTCGAGGCTGTGCCCACCAGCCGCACGCGTGTGGAGCGGCAGTTCTCTCCCGCCGAGGTGCGCCGGCTCAAGGAGCACGCGTCGGCCGATCTCACGGTGGACGGTCCCACCCTGGCGGCGGAGGCGCTGCGCCACGGTCTGGTCGACAGGATCGTGCCGCTGGTGTGCCCCGTGGTGGTCGGCTCCGGCCTGCGGTTCCTGCCCGATCTCAGGATCGGGCTGCGCCTGGAGAGCGAGCGCCGTTTCGGCAATGGAATGGTCAGGCTCTCCTATGCGGTGGACTCCTCGGGGTGAGGGCTGTATCAGGGGAGGAGGCCGAGGTGCGCCAGGGCCGCCCGGACGATGTGCTCCTGGCCGTGCACCATCTCGGCCACGACATCGGCGCGGACGGCCTCGGCGGGAGTGAGCCAGTCGAGTGCGAGCGCATCGCGCCGCGGTTCGCATTCGCCGATCACCGGCAGGATGTAGCACAGGGCGATCGCGTGCTGGCGGGGATCGACGTAGCGCGAGGTGCCCTCCGTGGGGAAGTACTCCGCGATGTGGAACGGGGTGAGCGCCATCGGGAGCGTCGGCAGGGCGAGGGTGCCCAGGTCCTTCTCCGCGTGACGCAGCAGGGCAGAGCGGATGGACTCGTGGTAGCGCACGCGTCCGCCCACGATCTCGCGGCCGAGCACCCCGTCCGGCAGGGTCCGCAGCAGCAGGCCCACCTTCTCGACGGAGCCGTCGTCACCCAGTTTCACGGGGACGCCGTGCACGTAGGGCAGCGGCATACGCCTGCGGATGTGGGCGATCTCGTCCGGCTCGAGCCAGTTCTCGTCGAAGTCGAGGGCGGTGCGCGTCATGTGCTCAATCGTGCCACAGCCGAGGCCGCGGCCAGTGACGTGGGCAACAGTGGTCCGGGGTGTTCGGGATCGCCGGAAAGCCTGCGGTCCGGAGCGAGCGACCCGCTCGGCCTGGCCGGTCCGGTGCCGGCCAGGCCTGTGTCAGGCTGCCGGCTTCGCCCGAGTGAGACGCACGATGCCGACGATCACGAGGACCACCCCGAGTGCGGAGACGACGAGGCCTCCGGCGGTCCACCAGGCCAGCGGCCCCAGGAGGGACCCCATCTCGAACGGGGGAGCGGCGATCACCCGTGGCTCGGTGTCACAGGTGAGAGTGTGTGCGCCGTCAGTCTGTGCCGTGACGCGGGCGAATGATTCGTATCGCGTGCCGCTGGAGCGGGTGTTGAGGGTGCTGGCGGGTTCGAAGGTGACCGCGGCCGCGGTCCCGTCTGCGGCCTCTGCCGAGCACTGCGCGTGATCGGCAGAGGCGAGTTCGGCCACGGGTGCCAGGAGCAGCACGGACTCCTCCGCCTCGAGCCGGACGGTGCCGCTCGGAGCCAGCTCGACCGTCCTGTCGGCGTAGCCCAGAGCACCGGGCACCATCGCGAAGCTGCCGATCACGGCGCCGAGGAACGGTCCGCCGACGGTGAGCAGGGCCCCGATGATGAGCATGGCGAGCGGCGCGGACCGGGAGCCTCTGCCGGAGGCATGCCCGGCAGCGAGTGCGGGGGTGGGTGTCATGATGCGCTTCCTTCCTCAGTGCTGTTCGACGGTGAACGGAGGGGGAGTGAGGGGGTCCCGGCGGCGCGGCGGTGGACCCAGATCGCGGCCTGGATCCTGTCGCGGACGCCCAGCTTGGCGATGATGCGTGAGACGTGGGTCTTCACCGTGCCCACCTCCACGAACAGCGCCTCGGCGATCTCTGCGTTGCTGAGCCCTTCTGCGACCGCCGCCAGCACCTCCTGCTCGCGGGCGGTGAGCTGCGGCGGAGGCGCAGCGTCGAGATCCGTCCCGCCCGCCTCGGAGGGAGGGGCTCCGCCCGGGGCAGGGGGGGCCTCGGGAGCGGTGGGTCTGCGCCGCACGAACTCGCGGATCACGCGGCCGGTGACGGCGGGGGAGACCAGGGCGTCACCGCGGGCCGCGGCGTGGACGGCGGTGACGAGCTGCTGCGGGTCGGTGTCCTTGAGGAGGAACCCCACGGCACCGTTCTCCAGCGCGCCGAACACGTACTCGTCCAGGTCGAAGGTGGTGATGACGACCACGGGCAGCGGAGAGTCCACGCCCGGTCCGGCGAGTTCCGCCGTGGCGGTGAGCCCGTCTCCGCCGGGCATGCGCACGTCCATGAGGACCACATCCGGGCGCGAGGCGCGGGCCAGCCTCACGGCTTCCTCACCGTCCGCGGCCTCGGCCACGACCTCGATGTCCCCGGCGGTGGCGAGGAACATCCGCAGGGAGCGGCGGACCGTGGGCTGGTCGTCGGCGATGAGCACGCGGATCATGAGTCCTCCTGGGCGGTGAGCAGGGTGGGGGAAGCGGTAGGTGTTGCGGGACTGTGGGCCGAGTCGGGCGGGACCGAGGCGGGGCGTCCGGTTTCGGCCCCGTCTGCGGCTTCGGCGGGAACCGGCAGCAGCAGCGTCGCTGTCCAGTGCCCCTGCCCGTCCGGGCCCGCATGGAAGCTCCCGTCGAGGAGTGCGGCCCGTTCCACCGCTCCCACCAGTCCGTATCCCGTGCCGGTCGTGCCGGTGGCGTGGGCGGTCGGTCCCAGCGGATTGCTGACGGTCAGGCGCAGTGTGAGTCTGCTGTCGGAGCCCGTGCCCGAGGCCTCGGGCACGGTCCGCCCCGGTGCTTCTTCCCGGTCCACCGGTGCTGCGTCCCGGCCCCGGGCCCGGTCCCCCTCACCAGCGGAAGGCGGGAGCGTCTCGAGCACGACGGTGAGGGGCTGGCCCGGTGCATGCGCGTGGGCATTGAGCAGGGTCTCCTTCAGCACGCTCAGCACGGCCTGTGCGGCCGCCGGCGGGACGGGCGCGGCCAGGTGGAGGCGGGTGTCCACGTGCAGGCCGCGTTCGGCCGTGAGCGTCTCGATCAGCCGCTGCGCGGTCTCCTCCAGCGGTGCGTGCTCCGGCGCCTCACTGTCGTCCTCACGGAGGGTGCGGACCACTGTGCGCATGTCGTTCAGGGCCCGTGCGGTCTTCTCCTCGACCTCAGAGAGAACGGGGTCGTCGCTGGTGATCCGCAGCGCGCGCACGGAGAGCAGCACGTCCATGAGCTCGTGGGCGGCGAGGTCGTGGAGTTCGCGGGCCATGCGATTGCGCTCGCGTGCCACTGCCTCGGCGTTGCGCGCGTGTGCGCGGTCCTCGACCAGACGGGTCCGCTCCTCGAGGAGGCGGGCGCGTTCCGCGGCATCCCGGGCGCGCTGTCGCTGCAGCCGGAATCCGGTGCCGAGGGCGAAGCAGGTGAGGAAGAAGAAGCCCGGATCCAGGGCGGACAGGCCGATGGCAGGAAGCAGAGCGCCCGGCGGGTATTCGGCGAGCCTGCCGTCGGCCACGGCTGTGCCGATCCGCAGCGCGGCGCTGACCAGCCAGCCGGTGCCCACGAGCGCGAGGCCCGCACGCTGCGGTGCATGGGCGGCGACGGCATAGACGCTGAACCACAGGGGCAGCGTCATCCCGGCATTGCCCGTGTGGCCAGCGAGCAGTGAGCTCAGCGCGAAGACGAGGAGGACGGCGGTGCACACGCGCAGAGGATGAGTGCGGTGCCACCACAGGAAGCCGGCGGCGAGCGAGTTGGCCGCGACGAAGACGAGGTAGGTCCACAGCGCGGGTTCACCGGTGAATCCACCGCCCGCGGCGGTCGCCGTGATCGCCCAGACGAAGAGTGCGCCGGTGACCAGGCTCAGCCCGCCCACCACGAGGACGACGGTGCGGGTCTGCCGGGGGTCGTCAGCCAGTTCGGATTCCATGCTCCTCATCATGGAGGGCAGCAGGCGGTGAGCGCGTCTGCCTGTGGACGGATCTTGCGGTGGGGAAGGCGCGCGAAGACCAGCGCACAGCGCGGCACCGTAGCGTGGAGGGATGGAGATCCCCGCTCATCCGTGGAATCACAATATCCACTACCACCGGCTGATCCTCGACGCTGTGCCTGCGGGTGCCCATTCCGCTCTGGACGTGGGCTGCGGCAACGGCCTGCTCACTGCGGAGCTGAGCCGTACGGTGCCGGATGTGACGGGTCTCGATGCCGATGTCGCGGTGCTCGACAACGCACGGCGGCACTGCGCACAAGCCGGTTGCGAGCGGACCTCGTGGGTCCACGGCGACGTCATGACGCACGCGTTCGACCACCCCTTCGATGTCGTCGCCTCGGTGGCGACCCTGCACCACCTGCCGGACCTCGAGGCAGCACTCCTGCGGCTGGCGGATCTGACGGCTCCCGGGGGCGTGCTCGCGGTGGTGGGCCTCGCCCGGTCGCGCAGACCGGCTGACCTGCTGTTCGATCTGGCAGGCGCCGTGCAGCACCGGTGGCTGGTGCGTCGGCACGGGTTCTGGGAGCACACCGCACCGATGGTCTGGCCGCCTCCGCATGACTATGCGACGGTCCGCCGCACTGCACGGCGCGTGCTGACGGGAGTGCGGTGGAATCGGCTGCCGCTCTGGAGGTACGCGCTGGTCTGGCACCGGCCGCTCTGAACCGGGGCGCTGCGCTCGGCCGCCGGCTGTAGCCTGGGAGGCACGGAGCGCAGCGCGGGGGAGTGCGGAGGGCACGGCATGGGCGAGAAGATCGACTTCAAGCGCACACTCGAGCACTACCGAGCCTCCGGCGGCACGTTCCGCATCCTCGATGTGCCCGCGCAGCGCTACCTCATGATCGACGGCCACGGCGACCCCAACACCTCCCCGGAATTCGCGGAGGCGCTCGCCGCTCTCTATCCCGTGGCCTACTCGCTGAAGTTCGCCAGCAGGCAGGAGCTGGGCCGGGATTACGTGGTGCCTCCGCTGGAGGGCCTCTGGTGGGCCGAGGACATGGACGCCTTCACCACCGCTCGCGACACATCTCAGTGGGACTGGACGATGATGCTCCTCGTCCTCGGCTGGATCGAAGCACCCCTCCTCGCCGAGGCCGTGGCCCGCGCCGGTGCCAAGGGCCGTTCCAGCGCCAAGAGGCGTCCCGCGCGCCTGGACGACGTCCGCCTCGAGCGGCTCGAAGAGGGCAGATGCGTCCAGACGCTCCACGTGGGCCCCTTCGATGAGGAGGGTCCTGTCCTCGCAGAGATGCACCACAGCTTCATTCCGGACAACGGCCTGCGCATGACCGGCACGCATCATGAGGTGTACTTCAGCGACCTCCGCCGGACCGCCCCGGAGAAGCTGCGGACGCTGCTCCGCCAGCCGGTGGAGGAAGCGGATCCCGCCTGACCGGCACCGTCCTCACACCCCCAGGTCGGTGACGGCGCGGACGGCACCGGTGACGGCCTCGGCGACGGCGGCGAGGTCCTCCTCCGCGAACTCCGGGCCGATGCTCATGCGCACCGCACTGCGCGCCTCGTCCGCGTTCAGTCCCATCGCCTGCAGCACATGGCTGGGTTCCGTGGAGCCGGCGTGGCAGGCGGAGCCGGAGGAGCACAGCACGCCGCGTTCCTCGAGCTCCAGGAGCAGGGTCTCGCCGCCGAGGCCGGGGAAGGTGAAGGAGGCGATGAATGGCGAGCGCCGCGCAGGATCAGTGGGGCCGGTGGCCCGCGCCCGCCCGTCCGCGGCGTGGAGCACGGTCGCCTCGAGCCGTGCGCGGAGCCGATGCTGTTCGCTGTGCGCGGCCCGTTCGAGCGTGTCCTGCAGCGCCGCCGCCACGCCCAGGGCAGAGGCCACGCCCGGGGTGCCGGCGCGCCGCCCGCTCTCCTGCGCGCCGGGCATGAGCGGCACGAACGGCGTACCGGGTGCCAGCCGCAGCAGTCCTGCCCCCTGCGGCCCGGAGAGCTTGTGGGCGGAGAGCGTGAGCGCATCGGCATGGCGTGCGATCTCTGCCAGCTCCACCGCTCCCACCGCGGCCACGGCATCGACCATCACCGGGGCGCCGGCTGCATGGGCGAGTGCGGCCACCTCGGCGATGGGCTGGAGTGTACCCACCTCGTTGTTCACCGCCTGCACGGCCACAAGGGCACACTGTCCGCGCAGGTCGTCCCGGTGGGGCGGGGCGTTCCGGTCGCCCTCCGCGTCCATCTGATCCCCGAGGCCCAGCTCCTCGGCCAGCACATCCGGACGTACGGCCCCCGTGCCGTCCACCGGCAGGGTGACGAGCTCGAAGCCCTCGCGTTCGGCCAGCTGGGCGGCGGGGTCGAGCACGGAGGAGTGCTCCACCGCGCTCACCAGCAGGCGGGTGCGTGCGGGATCGCGGTCGCGGGCGGCGCGGGCGAGGCCCAGGACGGCCATGGCGTTGGACTCGGATCCGCCGGAGGTGAACACCACCTCCTCGGCAGTCACCCTGGCATCTGCGGGAGTGCTGAGCAGCTCCGCCACCAGCTCGCGGGCCGCCTCCAGGGCCGCCGCCATCTGCTTCCCGGCCCCGTGGACGCTGGCCGGATTGCCGAGTCCGCCGGTGAGCCACGGGTGCATGGCATCCAGCGCCGCCTGGGACAGGGGTGCCGAGGCCGCATGGTCGAGGTACAGCATGAGAGTGCTCCTTCGTGCGGGTGCCGCCGGATGGCTGCGACGCCATCGTGCGGTCGCGGGTCGCCACCTGCTGCGTGGCACTCCACCACCGGTGCCGTACGTATGGTGGTGCTATGCGCCGCAGGCGGCGTGGGAATCGCGATCCACCGTGTCCAGGCCCAGATCCAGGTTGCGGACGGAATGCGTGAGCGCCCCCACGGAGATGACGTCCACGCCGGTTTCTGCAATTGCGCGGACCGTCTGCAGGCTCACGCCGCCGCTGGCCTCCACGAGCGCTCTGCCGTCCACCAGGCGGATGCCCTCGACCAGTTCTGCAGGGGAGAAGTTGTCCAGCATGATCGTGTCGATGCCCGCGTCCGCCACGGCCTCGATCTGGTCCAGGCGGTCCACCTCGACCTCGACGTGCACGGTGTGTCCCAGACGCGCCCGTCCCGCACGCAGCGCGGCGGTGAGCTGCTCGCCCTCGCCCAGCAGAGTCACGTGGTTGTCCTTGAGCATCACCGCATCGGAGAGCCCGTCGCGGTGGTTGGCACCGCCGCCGCAGCGCACGGCGTACCGCTCGAGGATGCGCAGGCCCGGAGTCGTCTTCCGGGTGTCGGCGATGCGCACCGGCCGGCCCGTCGCCGCGGAGACGCAGCCGCTCACGGCATCCGCGTACTGCCAGGTGAGCGCGGCGACGGCGCACATGCGCTGCAGGAGGTTGAGCGCGGTGCGCTCGGCCAGCAGCAGCGTGTGCGCCGGTCCCTCCACGGTGAGGAGGACGTCACCGGCGGAGAAGGGGGCGGCCTCGGACACGGTCTGCTGCACCCGGCACTCCCCGGTGCCTGCATGCGCGGCGGCCTCGCGCACCACCGCGGCGAACACCTCTCCGCCGGCCATGACGCCGGCCTCCCGGGCGACGACCGCCGCCCGGGTGCGCATGCCGGCCGGCACGAAGGTCGCAGCCGTCACGTCGCCCCGGGGCGCGTCCTCCTGCAGCGCCGCCTGCGCGATCCGCCGCACGGCCGCGGCCGGGACGGGAGCCGCGGGGACCGGAGCCGCTCTGTCAGCCGCAGCCGGGCCGGGAGCCATTGCCCCAGCTCCAGCCACTGCCTCAGTCACTGGCACAGACATCGCCCTGCTCACCTCGGCACCGCTTCCAGCATGCGGTCCAGGGCCAGGCGGGCATCGGCGGCCTCGGCCTCGGGCACCGTGATCCGGTTGACGACCTCGCCCGCCACCAGCGATTCCAGCACCCAGGCGAGGTAGGCGGGGTGGATGCGGTACATCGTGGAGCAGGGGCACACCACGGGATCGAGGCAGAAGATCGTGTGCTCGGGGTGCTCTGCCGCGAGCCTGCTCACCATCGTGATCTCCGTGCCGATGGCGAACGTGGATCCGGCGGGAGCGGACTCGATCGCGCGGCGGATGTGGTCCGTGGAGCCGGATTCGTCGGCGGCGTCCACCACCTCCATGGGGCACTCCGGGTGCACGATCACCCGCACGTCCGGGTGCTCCGCGCGGGCGGCGGAGATCTGGTCCACCGTGAAGCGCTTGTGCACGGAGCAGAAGCCGTGCCACAGGATCACGGCCGAGTCCTCCAGCGAGGCGACTGTGTTGCCGTTGCCGCCCAGCGGCTTCCCCGGCGACCACAGGGGCATCCGCTCCAGCCCGATCCCCATCGCCCGCGCCGTGTTCCGGCCCAGGTGCTGATCCGGGAAGAACAGGACGCGGTGGGCCTTCTCGAACGCCCTCTCCAGCACCACGGCGGCGTTCGAGGAGGTGCACACGATCCCGCCGTGCCTGCCCACGAAGGCCTTGAGCGCGGCCGAGCAGTTCATGTAGGTGATGGGCATGACCGGCACCTTCCCGGTCTCGTCCGGGGTGTCGAGGGAGCCGCCCTCCTCGGCGAGCACCCGGGTCAGCTGCGCCCAGCAGTCCTCCACCCCTGCCACGTCTGCCATGTCCGCCATCGAGCAGCCCGCCGCCAGATTGGGCAGGATGACGGCCTGGTCGTCGCGGGAGAGGACGTCGGCGGTCTCGGCCATGAAGTGGACGCCGCAGAAGACGATGTACTCGGCCTCCTCACGGCCGAGCGCGGCCCTCGCCAGCTGGAAGGAATCGCCCAGGAAATCCGCGTGGGTCACGATCTCGTCGCGCTGGTAGAAGTGCCCCAGCACCATGACGCGCTCGCCCAGGGCCTCCTTGGCGGCGGTGATCCGGGCGTGGAGCTGATCCTCGTCGAGGTTCCGGTACTCCTCCGGCACGGGTCCCTGCACCGGGGCCGAGGCCGGGGCCCGGTCCTCCTGGGAGGCACCGGGGCCATAGCCGGGGCCGCGGCGATCGATGGTCCAGGGGGCGGTGGTGAGCTCCGGACTGCAGGACGAGGCCGAGGAGGCTGCTCCGCCCGTGCGGCGTATGCCGGGAGCACGCAGGCCGGGGGCGGGAAGGGTGGGGGTGGGCAGAGAGGTCGTCATCGTCACTCCTGGGCGGTCATGGGTGGGCACGTCGTTCTGCGGTGGGCGCGCAGCAGGCCGGGCGCGGCTGCGCGGCCTCATGCGGTGGTCGTGTAGAGGCGGGGAGGTCTGTGCCGTCCGCCGGTGAGGAACTCCTCCGTGGGCACGATCTGCGGATCGGCCTTCGCCTGCCGCTGGAAGTTGCCGGGATCCAGCCGCCGGCCGGCGACGCACTCTCCCGCCTCCCGCAGCTGGGCGAGGGTGAAGCGGGTGCCCAGCACGTCCCGCGCCAGGCGTCCCCAGCTCACGGAGCTGCGCAGCCGCCGCAGCGCGTAGGCGATGATCTCCGCATGGTCGAAGGCGAGGTCCGGCAGGGCCCCGGCGGGGAACCACGCCACGTTCTCCGCCTCCTCCGTCCGGTCCAGTGCGGCGGCAGTGGCCGCCAGCGGGAGCACCGCCCAGTAGACGACGGAGACCACGCGGAGCCCGGGGGAGCGGTCGAGTCCGCCGAACGTGTGCAGCTGTTCGACGGATCCCGGCTCCAGCCCGGTGGCCTCGCGGAGGTGCTGGACGGCGACCTCCTCCAGCGACTGGTACATCCGCAGCGGTCCGCCGGGCAGGGCCCAGCAGCCGCGGAACGGCTCGCGGACGCGGCGGACGAGCGGGAGGAGGAGTTCGAGAGCGGGGGCCTCACCTGCTTCCGGGGCCGGCGCCCCCGGCCCGCCGGTGCGGTCGTCGTCCGCACCTCCGCCGCTGCCGCCTCCTCCGCTGCCGCCGGCACCTGTGCCCCTGCGGCTCTCCCCGTCGCGGTCTGCGAGCGCGAAGACCACCGAGGACACCGCGAGGTCCGGTGAGATCTGCGCGCGCTCACGCACGTTCGCGCGGCTGAGCGGGGTGACGGGCCCTGCCTGGCCGAGGGCGCCCGCGGCACCGGGCCGGCCGCCGAGGCCGTGCACGGACCCTGCGACGGAACGGCCGTCTGCGCCGCGCAGAGCGTCGGAGCCGTACGGCTCGTCGAGGCCGCGCACGGGTTCCCGGGCTGCGGTGGGCACGACTGCACCTCCTGTGGCGTGGTCGCCGGCCCCGGCCCGGGAGAGGGAGCCGAAGGCGGGCGCACATGGATATTGTGCCCACGACAATAACAGGTGCGGGGGATTGGGCGAGCCCGCTGTCCCCTCAGCGGACGCCGGACGCGAGGGGAGAGGCTCCCAGCTCCGCCGGGAGCGGTGCCGTCCACGGGAGGTGGGAGGTGCGCCGGCCGTCCTCGTCGAGGATGCTGCCGCCCCGCTTGTGGTAGTGGAGGACCACGCCTCGGTGGGCGACCTGGACCTCGTGCGAGGCGGTGATGCGCGCCTCGAACTCCACCGCGTCCCGCACGTGGCTGAGCCACACGACCGCATGGAGGTTGTGCGGCCCTCCGGAGAGCGCGAGGCAGAGCCGCGTGCGGGGCAGCGCGGAGACGGCTGCCACGGTGCGGTCGAGTGAAGCGGCCGGCGCGGTCATCTGGAGGACGAGTGCGTACGGCCAGCCCGTCGCGGGCTGGGCCACGTCGATGTAGCTCGAGAGCACCCCCAGCTCGAACAGGGAGCGCGTGTACCTGCGCGCATGCGCCTGGCTCACGCCGAGTGCCTGTGCGAGGGCCGTGCTCGGTGCCCGCCCCTCGGTCTCCAGGGCGCGCAGGACCGCGCGCGGACGCGCATCCTGCAGGGTCTCGCGCGAGGCCGCGTTCGGCGGTGCGCTGCCGGACGTCCCCGGGAGCGCACCCGTGCGCATGTGCGAACCGTCGCGGTACACCACGGTCCCCACGCTGGGCCGCACCTGCTCCACGCCGGGGACCTCCGCGACCATGCGCAGGAGCCTGCGCAGGGCGGGGAGGTCCGGGGTGAGGGCGATGAGCGAGAGCGCGAAGCTCCCCGTCACCTCGGCGATCTGGATGATCTGGGGGTGCACGGTCAGCGCCGCGCCCACGTGGGCGACGGAGTCCGAGCCGCACGCGAGGTCGATGATCGAGACCACGGTTCCGGAGGCGCGTCCGGGCTGGGTGACGATCCAGGCGAGCCCACTCCCGGAGAGCCGTTCCCAGCGCCGGCGGGCCGTGGCCGCCGAGGCGCCGATCCGCCTGCCCACGTCCGACCAGGCGGCGCGCGGTCCCTCCTGCATCGCGTCGATGAGCGCCAGATCCGATTCGGTGAATGCGGGCACCTCGGTGCGGCCTCCGGGATCCGATCCGAGCACGGGCACCCTCCCCATCTGCGAAGTGAGCAGACCGGCAGGATCATCCGGACCGCTCAGTACAGTCCACACTGTAACCGCGCTCACAGTCCTGCAGCGTCGCAGGAAGGTCCGCGGGACCGCACATTCGAGGAGGAACTGTGGGAGACGGGAAGATGGAGGCAGGGCGAGATGCGAAGGTGCCGCGGAGGAGGTGCTGGGCGGGAGCCGGCGCCTCGGCGGCCGCGGTCTCGCTCGTGCTGAGCGGCTGCACCACGGGCGGCGGCGGGCCGGACGGCGAGGACGGGTACTCGACGGACACGATGCGCGTGGCGCTGATGGCGGATCCGAACAGCTTCCTGCCCACCGAGTACACCGCGCTGAGCTCGCTGATCACCGGCCACCTGCTCTACGCCACGCTGCTCTACGGAGACGAGGACAACACCACCGTGCCGGGCCTGGCCTCCGAGTACGAGGTCGATCCGCACGGCGGCGAGTTCACCATCCGGGAGGACGCCACCTGTGCGGACGGCACTCCCCTCACCCCCACGGTCGTCGCGGATTCGCTCGAGGCGTTCGCGGCGGCCTCCACCGTCAAGGAGGTCGTGTTCGGCAAGGGCGATCCCGTCATCGAGGCCGACGACGAGGCGGGCGTCGTCTCGATCAGCCTCAGCGAGCCCTGGGCGGACATGGAGAGGGGCCTCGCGCTGACGCAGACCGGCATCGTCTGCCCCGCCGGCCTCGCGGACCCGGAGGGCACCGCCGCGGGCGAGGTCGAGGGGGCGTTCTCCGGCGGATACGTCCTGGCCGGACATCAGCCGGGGGTGAGTGTGGACCTCGAACTCCGCGAGGAGGGCTTCACCTTCCCGGAGTACGCCGTTCCGCTCGAGGGGGTGCCGCCGCAGAAGGTCGCCTACTCGATCATGAGCGACTACAACGCCGTCGCCAACGGCCTGCTCACGGACACGCTCGACTACTCGACGGTCAACGGCGAGGCGATGGCGAGGGTCACCGAGGAGGAGGGCTTCACCACCTCGCGGTACGCCGGCGCCTCCATGTTCATCGTGTTCAACCAGCGCGAGGGCATGCCCATGGCGGATGCGGAGACCCGCCGTGCGGTCGCGCAGGCCGTGGGCCGCGAAGCCTTCAACGATGCGGCCACGGACGGCGAGGGTGAGCTGCTCTCCAGCTACGTGCCCGCAGGCGTGCCCTGCGCCCACACCGGGGACGAAGGGCTCATCGCCCAGGATGCGGAGGCGGCCTCGGCGGTGCTCGACGGCCTGTCGCTGAACGTGTTCGGCACCACCTCCAGCGGTCCCAACGGCGCCGGGAACTCCTACGTCGCGCAGGCGCTCGAAGCCGCCGGGGCGGAGGTGAGCGTGCGCAGCGTGGACGACACCACGTGGGCGACCGAGCTGGCGACGAGGCCGGAGAGCTGGGACCTCACCGTCTACCCGCAGCTCAACCTCCCGCGGACCCAGTACAGCGGCCTCGCGCAGCTCATCGGCCCGCTGCCGGAGCAGGGCGGACAGAACTCGTCCGGAGCCGAGCGGCCGGAGACGGAGGCCCTGGTGGGCGAGGCCATGGCCCAGCCCGATGAGGAGGCGCGGTGCGCGGTCTACGAGGAGATCCAGACGAGCCTGCTCGACGACGCCGCTTTCGTGCCGCTGGCCACGCTGCCCACCCAGGTCACGACGCGTGAGGGCTTCAGCATCCGGCAGTACCGCGGCTATGTCCCCACCATCTCCATGCGGATCACGGGCTGGGCAGGGCATGCCGGGCTCAGGGCGACGGAGGTGCGGGATCCTCCGCCACGGCTGCCGCCCCGTCCGCTCCCGGCGGCTGCCAGGGGACGAGGCCGGCGTCCCGCCCGTGCTCGTCGATGAGGTGGCCCATGCGCTTGTGAGCGTGGAGGATGAGGCTGCGGTGGAGCACCTCCACGGTGAGGGATCCGGTGATCCGGGCCTCCACCTCGACGGCCTCGTGCACCCCGTGCATCCAGATGACGGCGTAGAGGTTGTGGCGTCCTCCGGCCGTGGCCGTGCACAGTCGCGTGCCGGGCATGCCGGAGATCGCCGCGGCGGTCGCGGCGAGCTCGCCGGCGGGGGCGGACATGTGCAGCGCGAGCGAGTGGGGCCACTCGGAGACGCCGGGCGCCATGTCGACGCGCTGCACGAGGACCTTCTGCCGCAGCAGCGCCTTCACGTACCTGCGGGCGTGGGTCTCGCTCATCCCCAGGACCCCGGCGAGGTGTGCCGGGCTCGCGCGTCCGTCGCGTTCGAGTTCGCGCAGGACCGTGAGGGCGCGGTCGAGCTGGGCGGGGTTCGGCGCGGCGGCCTCCTCCGACCCGGCGGAGGACGTGCGCGGAAGCGCTCCGGTGCGCCACCGGGAGGCCTCCCGGTAGACGGTGCTGCCGGTGCTCGAGCGCACGCGGATGACTCCGGGCGCCTGTGCGACGGCGTGGAGGACGCTGCGCAGCTGCCGGACGTCGAGCGTCACCGTCTCGAGGAGGAGGTCGACGTCCCCGTTGGTCTCGTAGACGTTCAGGACGGCAGGGAGCAGCCGCACCGCGGCACACACCTGCGGCACGGCACCCGCGGTGCACTCGACCTCCACGATGGAGAGGAAGACCCCGGCGCCCTTGCCCAGATAGGTCACGATCCAGGCGTCGCGCTGCGAGCTGATCCGCTGCCACTGCCGCCGGACGGTGCTGGGGGAGACCCCCACGCGTCGTCCGATCTCCGTCCACGGCCCGCGGGGGTCGTCCTGCATGGCGTCGAACAGCTCGAGGTCCGATTCCGTGAGTGAATGCGGCGCAGGCCCGGCGCTCATGTCTGTTCTGGTCATATGCGGCTCCGTCGATGTGTGAATCGTGCATCTGTGAGACACCTGAGTGTCTGTGAATAGGATCACAACTGCAAGCCGAAGAACGACTGATCGATCAGAGGGCCGAGAGGCCTCGCCGCCGGCTGCGGTGCGCGGTGAAGACAGGCGACTCTCCAGGAGGAACGATGAAGACCAGCTCCACGGCGGCCGGCGGCCGCATGCCGGCGAAGCGGCGGGCAGCGGCGCTCGCCGCCCCGGTCCTCGCCACCGCCCTGCTCGCCAGCGCGTGCACGACAGGGGGCGGGAGCGCGGGCGGCGAGGGCGAGTACTCGACCGACACCGTCCGCACGGCGATGATCGCCGATCCCAACAGCTTCAGCCCGCTCAACGCCTCCGGCGTGAGCGCCAACACCGTCTCCGCCATGCTCTACACGACGCTCCTCTACCAGGACGAGGACAACACCACCACGGGCGGCCTCGCGAGCGAGTACGAGCTCGACCCGAACGGCGGCACCCTCACGATCCGGGACGGCGCCACCTGCGCCGACGGCACGGAGATCACGCCCACCGTGGTGGCGGACTCCCTGCAGGCCTTCGTGGAGAACTCCCGTGCCAAGGAGATCGTGTTCGGACCGGGAGACCCCAGCTTCACGCCCGACGACGCCGCGGGGACGCTGAGCATCGAGCTGGAGCAGCCGTGGGCGGACGTGGAGCGCGGTCTCACCCTCACGGAGACGGGCATCGTCTGCCCGGCGGGCCTCGAGGACCTCGAGGCGACGGCGGCCGGTGAGGTCGAGGGCGCATTCTCCGGCGCGTACACGCTGACGGCGAACCAGCCGGGCGTGACGATCGACTTCGCACTGCGGGAGAGCGGCTACACCTTCCCCGAGTACGCGACCCCGGTCGAGGGCGTCCCGGCGGACAAGGTCACCTTCGCGATCATGGCCGACTACAACGCCATGGCCAACGGCCTCCTCACGGACACGCTCGACTACGCCACGCTCGTGGGCGAGTCGAAGTCCCGTGTGGCCGGCGAGGAGGGCTTCGAGACCTCCATCTACCCGGCGACGGCGATGTTCGTGATGTTCAACCAGCGCGAGGGCATGCCGATGGCGGACGCAGACACGCGCAGGGCGGTGGCCCAGGCCATCAGCCGCGAGGCGTTCAACGACGCCGCCACGGACGGCGAGGGGGAGATCCTCTCCAGCTATGTTCCCTCCGAGGTCGCCTGCGCCTACACCGAGGACGACGCGGTGATCCCGCAGGACGCGGAGGCTGCGTCCGAGGTGCTCGACGGGCTGGAGATCAGCCTCACGGGCACGCAGTCCACCGGCCCCAACGGCGCCGGCAACTCCTACATCGCGCAGGCGCTGGGCGAGGCCGGCGCGGAGGTCGACCTCCGCAACCTGGACAACACCACCTGGGCCACGGAGCTCGACTCCAAGCCGGAGAGCTGGGACGTCACCGTCATGTCGCTGCTGAACATGTCGCGGACCCAGTACGGAGGCCTCAGCCAGATCACCGGCTCCTCGCCGGAGGACGGCGGACGCAACTCCACGGGTGTGAAGCGTGAGGACATCCAGGAGAAGGTCGACGCGGCGATGGCGGAGACGGACGAGGCCGCACGCTGCGGCATCTACGAGGAGATCCAGAAGGAACTCCTCCAGGACGCCGCGATCGTCCCGCTGAGCACGCTCCCGGCACAGCCCTCCACGGCCGAGGGCTTCAGCATCCGGCAGGTCAACGGCACGGTCTCCATGATGACGCTGAGGATCACCGGCTGACGCACACCGCCGGTGCCGGGCGGACGGACTGCGGTCCGTCCGCCCGGTGCCCGTCCCGCGGCCGGTGCCGAGGCTCCCGGCCGCCCGAGAACCGGCCCACCGAGAAGAGGGGTGAGATCCGATGACAATGGTGAACTCTGCTGTCACGCAGATTCCGCATCAGGTGTCGTTCAAGGCGTCCACGCGCCTGGCGCACCACCCGTGGGTGAGATTCGCCCTCCGCCGCGGCGGGGGCTTCCTCCTCTCGGTCGCGATCCTCGTGGTCGTGACCTTCCTCATCGTCCCCCTGCTGCCGGGCGACCCGGCCGTGGTGGCGGCCGGCGAGGGGGCCACCCAGGAGCAGATCGCCCAGACGCGCGAGGCGCTGGGGCTCGAACAGCCCCTGCCGGTCCAGTTCTGGCAGTACCTCGTGGGGATCTTCACCCTGGACATGGGGTACTCCTTCGCCTCCGGCACCACCGTGACCGCCGCGGTATTCTCCCGGCTGCCGTTCACGGCGGAGATCGCGCTGCTGGCGATCCTCGCCATGTTGGTCATCGCCATCCCGCTGGGCATGGGCGTGGCCATCCTCACCCGCGGCGGCCGCAATGCGTGGGTCGACCACGTCTTCAACGCCGTCACGAGCCTCGTCTACGCCGTCCCCAACTACGTCCTCGCGACGCTCATGATCTTCGTCCTCGCCATCAAGCTGGGATGGTTCCCCGCCGGCGGGGCGGTGACGCTGAGTGCGCTCGTGCTGCCCACCGTCGCCATCATGCTCGGCCCTGCCTGCGTCATCGCCCGCGTGGTGAGGCGCGAGGCCGTGACGATCCTCGAACAGGACTACGTGCGCACCGCCCGCGGCTGGCGGCTGAGCCCGTGGAGGGTGAACCTGCGCTACGTCTTCCCCAACCTCATGACGACCACCCTCACGCTCTCCGGCCTCATCCTCGCCGGGATGCTGGGCGGTGCCGTCGTCATCGAGACGGTGTTCGGCTGGCCCGGGCTGGGCAAGGGGGTGGTCGATGCGATCCTCATGCGCGACTACCCCGTGATCCGCGGGATCGTGCTGCTCCTCGGCGTCCTCGCCACACTCCTCATCATCCTGGTCGACGTGATCCTCGCGATCGTCGACCCCCGCAACCTCAGCGGAGGGAACGCCAATGGCTGAGACACGACGCCGCGCGCTGCGCCCGGGCCTGGTCATCGGGCTCGTGCTCTTCGCCCTCACGATCGCCGTCGCGATCATCGCACCGCCCCTGGTCGCGGATGCGGCCAACACCCTCAGCGACGACAGGAGCCTGCCTCCCTCCGGGGACGCGTGGCTGGGCACCAACGCCTTCGGCCAGGACAACGTGTCACGTGTGCTCATCGCCACGCGGCTCACCCTCATCATGACCGTCATCGCGGCTGCGATCTCCGTGGTGCTCGGGGTGGTCGTCGGCGTGTCCATCTGGCTCGCCCCGCCCCGCGTGCGCGAGTGGTGCCTGCGGATCCTCGAATCGGCCGTCGCCTACCCCACGCTCATCACCGCCCTCATCATCGCCGCGGTGCTGCTGCCCGGGGCCTCCACCGCCGTCATCGCCATGGGCCTGGCCGGCATCCCCGGCTTCGCGAGGGTGACCGCCAACCTCGCACAGCAGGTCTCCAACAGCGACTACTTCGTCACGGCCAGGTTCCTGGGCGTGCCCGCGCGCCGGCTCGCCACCCGCCACATGATCCCGGCGATGGCGGAGCCGCTGCTCATCCTCTCCACCACGGTGTTCGCCACCACGCTCGTGGAGATCTCCGCGCTGTCCTTCGTGGGCCTGGGCGTGCAGGTGCCGCAGTACGACCTCGGCTCGCTGCTCAACGACAGCCTCGACGCCCTCTACACGCAGCCCATCGAGGCGGTGGGGCCGGCGATCATGATCGTGGTCATGTCCGTGGCCGCCATGTTCGTGGGCGACGGGCTCGCGGCCAGCGCGAATCCGCGGGCTGCGCGGAGCTGGACGCCCCGAAGGCCCGAGTCGAACCCCACTGCGCAGCCGGCCGAGGGCGACACCGCACTGGTGCGGGTGGAGGACCTGCGCGTCACCGGCGCCCGCGACGGCGAACCGGTGGAGCTCGTCCACGGCATCGACCTGCACATCGACCGGGGGGAGATCCTGGGCATCGTGGGCGAGTCCGGCTCCGGCAAGTCGCTCACGGCCATGTCGATCGCGGGTCTCGCCGCGGACGATCTGGACGTGCGGGGCAGGACCGTGCGCGTGGGGACCATGAACATGCTGGGCACGCCCGCACCCGCGGAGCTCGCCCAGTCCATCAGCATCATCTACCAGGATCCCGGCACCACCTTCAGCCCCTCGCTGAGGATGGGCGGACAGCTCACGGAGGTCCTCCGCACCCACATGGGGCGCAGCCGGGCGGAGGCCAGGAGGATCATGGTCGAGGCGCTCGCGAGCGTGGGCGTCACCATGCCCGCCAAGCGCATGAGGCAGTACCCGTACGAGCTCTCCGGGGGCATGCGCCAGAGGGCGATGATCGCCGGCGCGGTCGTCACCACCCCGGACCTCATGATCGCCGACGAGCCGACCACCGCGCTCGACGTCACGGTGCAGGTGGACGTGCTGCGCCAGTTCCGCCGCCTCCGCGACGAGCACAGCACGGCGATCCTCTTCATCTCCCACGACATCGGCGTGGTGCAGGAGCTGTGCGATCGCGTGCTCGTGATGCGCGGCGGTGAGGTGGTCGAGGAGCTGCGCCCGGAGCAGATCCGCAGTCGCGAGGTGACCCACCCCTACACCCGGACCCTCCTGGACGCGGTGCCGGTGCTCACCGTCGCCGGGCAGTCCGGTGGACGACGGGAAGAGGAGGGCTGAGATGACCGATCAGGGACAGCACGGGACCGGGGCGGACCGCCCCATCGTCAGCTGCCGCGGCCTCTGCGTGGACTTCGGCGCGGTCAGGGTGCTCAAGGGAGTGGACGCCGAGGTGGCGCAGGGCCGCGTCGTGGGACTCGTGGGCGAGTCCGGCTCCGGCAAGTCCACGCTGGCGAAGGCCATCGTGGGCATGAACCGGATCTCCGAGGGCGAACTCTGGGTGGAGGGGGAGGAGGTCTCCCGGGCGAGCAGGGCGCAGCGGCACCGGCTGTACAGGAAGGTCCAGTACGTGCCGCAGGACCCCTACTCCTCGCTCAACCCGCGGCGGACCATCGGGCAGACGCTGGCCGAGGCCGTGGATCCCGTCGACGGCACCCCGCGCAGGCACGCGGAGCGGATCGCTGAGGTGCTGGAGACGATGTGGCTGGAGCCCTCCGACGCCCGGAAGTACCCGCACGAGTTCTCCGGCGGACAGCGGCAGCGGATCGCGATCGCGCGCGCACTGCTCGTGGATCCTGCGCTCATCGTCGCGGACGAGATCACCTCCGCGCTGGACGTCTCCGTGCAGGCGGAGGTGATCCGGCTGCTGCAGGAGCTCAAGACCGGCGGGAACTACTCGATGCTGTTCATCACCCACAACCTCGCGGTGGCGCAGGAGGTGTGCGACGACGTCATCGTCATGCTCCACGGGGAGATCGTGGAGAGCGGGCCCATCGCACAGGTATTCCGGAATCCGGCGACGGAATACACCCAGAAGCTGCTCGATTCCGTGCCGGGCGGACCGGGATTCTCGCTGTGAGGTGAATGCGGAGGATTCCCCCTGCGCGTATTTCCCGCCATTCCCCGGTGTGTGGGGGAATGGCGGGAAACGGTCGTCCTCTCCATATGGATATCTGCTTCGGAGAGGCGGATCCGCCTCTCTGCGTTCCGCCTTTCTGTGCGTCGCCGCGTCCGCGTCTCAGCCCTGCCGTGTGAGCGCGTTCCAGGCGAGTGAGGCCAGGGCGGCGGCCTGTTCGCCCAGGAGGCCGTCGTCGAACTGCACCTTGGGGGAGTGGTTGGTCGCCGCACCCGGCTCGACGCCCTCCGGCACCGCGCCGAGGAACACGAAGGTCCCGGGCACCTCCTGGAGCACGTAGGAGAAGTCCTCCGAGCCCATGCGCGGCTGCTCCATGACGCGCACCCTCTCCTCGCTAAAGACGGCGGTGAGGACGCGCAGCGACTCCGCCGTCTCGTCTGCGGCGTTCACGGTGGGCGGGTAGAGGTCCACGAACTCCACCTCCGCCGTGCACCCGTGCGTCGCGGCGACGCCCCGGGCGACCTCGGCGCTGCGGCTCCGCACCCGCTCCAGCGACTCGCGGGACAGCGTGCGGATCGAGGCGCCCACCTCCGCCGTCTCCGGGATGACGTTGATGGCGGCGGAGCCGCGCAGCTGGGTGACGGACAGGACGACGGGATCGAAGATGTCGAACTCGCGTGTGACCAGCACATTCAGGGCGGTGACGAGTTCCGCGGCGGCGGGCACCGGATCCACATTCAGGTGCGGGGCGGAGCTGTGGCCGCCGCGGCCGCGGATCGTCACCCGCAGCTCCGCGACCCCGGCCATGATCGGTCCGGGGCGGGTGGCGAACACGCCGCGGTCGCTGGACACCACATGGATGGCGTAGGCGGCGACGGGCCTCTCGCCCGTGAGTTCGAGAAGACCCTCTGCGATCATCGGCTCCGCGCCGCCCTCGGCCTCCTCTGCCGGCTGGAACATGAAGACGACGGTGCCGGGCAGCTCCGCGCGGTGGGTGTGGAGGAGCCGCGCAGCGCCCACGAGACCTGCGGTGTGGAGATCGTGCCCGCAGGCGTGCATGTTCCCGTTGGCCGAGGCGTATTCGAGTCCGGTCTCCTCTGCGACGGGAAGGCCGTCCATGTCGCCGCGGAGCAGGACGGCGGGGCCGGGCCTCCCGCCGCGCAGCACCGCGGCGACCGAGGTCAGCGAGGTGCCCGTGGTGATCTCGAGGTCCAGTTCCGCGAGGGCGTCGAGCACCTGCCGCTGGGTCCGGGGCAGGTGGCGGCCCAGCTCGGGGTCCGCGTGCAGGCGGCGTCGCAGCGCCACGAGGTCGGAGAGGTGGGAGGCGGATTCGGTGAGGAAATCGGGCGTCATCGCTCCTGCTTTTCGAAGAGGGGATTCCCGCGCGGACTGCGCGGTGAACGTGCATTCGCATCCTCGCACGGAGAATGTCGCCGATCAATACTCGGACGCCGGCGGAAAACGGCGCATGAATGCGTATGCTTGAATCGCGGGTTTCGCTCGCGCAATTCTGTCAGCAAGAAATCGAATCAGGTGGAGGGGCGCATGACGACGGACACGGCGGAAGAAGTGGAGGGGGCGGTCGCCGAGCTGCGTGCCGCACACCTGCCGCAGGTGCGCGGCACCCTCGAACAGGTCGCCGCGGATCTCCACGCGAGGCCGGAGATCCGCTTCGAGGAGCGCTTCGCCGCCCAGCGCCTCTCGGACGAGCTCGAGGCCGCGGGATTCGCCGTGGAACGCGGCACCGCCGGTCTCGAGACCGCGTTCGTGGGTCGCTGGTCCACGTCCGGCGCGGATGACTCGACCCCCACCATCGCCGTCTTCTGCGAGTTCGACGCCCTCGAGGGGATGGGTCACGGCTGCGGGCACAACCTCATCGCCGCGTGCGGCCTCGGTGCGGGCCTGCTCCTCAAGCGCGTGCTGACCGAGCATGCGGACCCGGGGAGGAAGGCCGGTGGGGCGGGCACGACCGAGGCCCGCGTCGTCGTGATCGGCTCGCCGGGGGAGGAGGGCGCGGCCGGAAAGGTCCCGATGATCGAGGCGGGAGTGCTCGACGGAGTGGACCTCGCGGTGATGGTCCATCCGGCAGGCGGCGATGCCGTGGGCGGGACCAGCCTGTCCCGGGTGGCGCTCGACGTGGACTTCCGCGGGCGTGCGAGCCACGCCGCCGGCGCGCCGGAGCGCGGCATCAACGCGCTGGACGCGAGCACCCTCTCACTCACGGCGATCGGTCTGCTGCGCCAGCAGCTGCCGGACGATGTGCGGGTCCACGCGATCGTCACGGACGGCGGGCAGGCGCCCAACATCATCCCCGAGCACACTGCCCTGCGGTGCTTCGTCCGCGCCGCGGACAATGCGGTCCTCCTCGACGACGTCGTCCCGCGGGTGCGGCGCTGCTTCGAGGGCGCGGCCCATGCGACCGGCTGCGAGGTCGAGATCGCCCAGAACACCCCGCCGTACCTCTCGCTGGTCTCCAACCCCACGCTCACGGAGCTCGCCCGGCGTGCCTTCCTCGCGACGGGGCGGGCGCTCGCCGGCGGCGATGCGGGCTCCGGATCCACGGACATGGGCAACGTCAGCCAGGTCGTGCCGGCCATCCATCCCATGATCTGCCTGGTGGAGGGGGTCTCCCCGCACACGCGGGAGTTCGCCGCGGCTGCAGGGGAGGCGGAGACCGCGGCACCGGTGATCGCCGACGGAGCGGTCATCCTCGCCGCGGTCGCGCTCACGGTCTTCAGGCATCCCGCCCTCGCGGCGCGGGCGCGGGAGGAGTTCTCCGCGAGGTGAGGGCGCGGAGGCGCAGGTGGCTCCCGCCCGCATCGGCCTCGGGCGCAGGCGATGCGGGGCACATGGCCCGGCCGTCCTCGCCCGGATGGCGGACCGACTGCAGAAATTATCTCGACGTCAAGATATGATGGTGAGGGATACCACCGCGGGTCGGTGCTGCCGATCGCAGAGGATCGACCCTGACTTTAAGGAGAGCAGTCGATGATCGACCACGAAGTCCGGACGTACAAGAGCTCGGAGAACCTCGCCCGTGAGGACCAGCTCGCATGGAAGATCGCCGAGGTCGCAGCCGACGACGTGGCCGTCGACCCGGCGGTCGAGGACATGGTCATCAACCGTGTCATCGACAACGCCTCGGTCGCAGCGGCCTCGGTCCGCCGCTCCGCCCCCACCCACGCCCGGGAGCAGGCGCAGACGCACCCCATGAAGCCGGGCGCGCCCGTGTTCGGACTCTCCCTGGACGAGACCGTCTCCCCGGAGTGGGCGGCCTGGGCCAACGGAGTGGCCGTGCGCGAGCTCGACTTCCACGACACCTTCCTCGCCAAGGAGTACTCGCACCCCGGCGACAACATCCCGCCCATCCTCGCCGTCGCCCAGCACAAGGGCATCGCGGGCGCGGACCTGGTGCGCGGCATCGCCACCGGCTACGAGATCCAGGTGGACCTCGTCAAGGGCATCTGCCTCCACGAGCACAAGATCGACCACGTCGCGCACCTCGGGCCCTCCGCCGCGGCCGGCATCGGCACGCTCCTGCACCTGCCCACGGAGGTCATCTTCCAGGCCGTGCAGCAGGCCCTGCACGTGACGACCGCCACCCGCCAGTCCCGCAAGGGCGAGATCTCCTCCTGGAAGGCCCACGCACCGGCGTTCGCCGGCAAGATGGCCGTGGAGTCCGTGGACCGCGCGATGCGCGGCGAGGGTGCGCCCAACCCCATCTACGAAGGCGAGGACGGGGTCATCGCCTGGCTGCTCTCCGGCCCGGAGGCCCGCTACACCGTGCCGCTGCCGGCCAAGGGCGAGGTCAAGAGGGCGATCCTGGACACCTACACCAAGGAGCACTCCGCGGAGTACCAGGCGCAGGCGCTCATCGACCTGGCCCGGAAGATCGGCGCGCAGATCGAGGACTTCTCGAAGATCCGCAAGGTCACCATCCACACCTCGCACCACACCCACAACGTGATCGGCACCGGTGCGAACGACCCGCAGAAGATGGATCCCAAGGCCTCGCGTGAGACCCTGGACCACTCGATCATGTACATCTTCGCAGTCGCCATGGAGGACCAGGCCTGGCACCACGAGCGCTCCTACGCGCCGGAGCGCGCCGGCCGTCCGGAGACCGTCGAGCTCTGGCACAAGATCGAGACCCGCGAGGATCCGGAGTGGACCCGCCGCTACCACTCGACGGACCCGGACGAGATGGCCTTCGGCGGCCGTGTGGAGATCGAGTTCGAGGACGGCTCCACGCTCGTCGACGAGCTCGCCGTGGCAGATGCGCACCCCAACGGCGCACGTCCCTTCGCCCGTGAGAACTACATCGAGAAGTTCCGCACCCTGGCCGAGGGCATCATCACGGAGGCGGAGCAGAACCGCTTCCTCGACCTCGCGCAGAACCTCTCCAGCCTCTCCGGCGAGGAGGTCCGCCGGCTGTCGTTCACCGTCGAGGGCCTCGCGCACTCCGGCTCGAAGGGGATCTTCTGATGCTGGGCGCCACCACACCGGCCCACGAACGCCGCAAGCGGTTCCGCGAGCTGCTGGCGGGCAGCGAGATCGTCCAGTTCCCCGGCGCGATCAACCCGCTCAACGCCCAGCTCATCGAGCAGTCCGGGTTCGAGGGCGTCTACATCTCCGGCGGTGCGTTCTCCGCCGCGCAGGGGCTGCCGGACATCGGGCTGACCACGCTCACGGAGGTCGTCGACCACGGCCGGAACATCTCCCGCGTGACCAACCTGCCCACGTTCATCGACGCGGACACCGGCTGGGGCGAGGCGATGAACGTCGCCCGCACCGTGCAGGAGTTCGAGGACGCCGGGCTCTCCGGCCTCCACCTCGAGGACCAGGTCAACCCCAAGCGGTGCGGCCACCTCGACGGGAAGGAGGTCGTGTCCACGGCGGAGATGACCAAGCGGATCTCCGCCGCGGCGAAGGGCCGCCGCGACGAGAACTTCGTCATCTGCGCCCGCACGGACGCCCGCGCGGGCGAGGGCCTGGATGCGGCGATCGAGAGGGCCAAGGCCTACATCGACGCCGGCGCGGACATGATCTTCCCCGAGGCCATGCGTGACCTGGGCGAGTTCGAGACCTTCGCCAAGGCCGTGGACGCGCCGATCCTGGCCAACATGACGGAGTTCGGCAAGAGCGAGCTGTTCACCACCGAGCAGCTCGCAGGAGCGGGCGTGCGCCTCGTCATCTACCCTGTCACTACGCTCCGGCTCGCGATGGGTGCGATCAAGGACGGTCTGCAGGCCATCCGCGCCGAGGGCACACAGGCCTCCGTCGTGGATCGCATGCAGACCCGCGCGGACCTGTACGAGACGATCGACTACGGGGCGTACAACGAGTTCGACGCCGACGTCTTCAACTTCTCCCAGGAGGGACACAAGTGACTGAGCAGGACATCAAGAAGGGCCTTGCCGGTGTCGTCGTCGACACCACCAAGATCTCCAAGGTCGTGCAGGAGACCAACTCCCTGACGTACCGCGGCTACCCGGTCCAGGAGCTCGCGGCCAACTGCAGCTTCGAGGAGGTCGCCTACCTCATCTGGAACGGCGAGCTGCCCACGCAGGCACAGCTCGCGGAGTTCAACGAGCGTGAGCGCAGCCAGCGCGCCATCTCCCAGGAGCTCGTGGACATCATCCTGGGCCTGCCCCAGGACACCCACCCCATGCACGTGGTGCAGACGGCCGTCGCCTACCTGGGCGCGGTCGACCCGGAGGCCGAGGCCGAGGGCGAGGAGGCGAACCGCCGCAAGGCCGAGCGCCTCTACGCACAGCTGCCCACCGTCGTGGCGATCGACCACCGTCGCCGCCACGGCCTGGACCCCGTGGCACCCAGCGCGGAGCTGAGCTACGCGGAGAACTTCTTCAAGATGGTCTTCGACGAGGTGCCGGAGCCGGAGGTCGTGCGCTGCTTCGACATCTCGCTCATCCTCTACGCGGAGCACTCCTTCAACGCCTCCACGTTCACCGCCCGCGTCATCACCTCCACCACCTCGGACATGTACTCCGCGGTGGCCGGAGCGGTGGGCGCGCTCAAGGGCGCGCTGCACGGCGGTGCCAACGAGGCCGTCATGGCGATGCTGGAAGAGGTCGGCACGGCGGACAGGGCCAGCGCCTGGATCGACGAGGCGCTGGCGAAGAAGGCCAAGATCATGGGCTTCGGACACCGCGTCTACAAGAACGGCGATTCGCGCGTGCCCACCATGCGCAAGGCGTTCGAGGAGATGGTGAAGGTCAAGGGCGCCGACGACCTGCTCGCGCTGTACAACGCGTTCGAGGAGGACTTCGTGGGCCGCAAGGGGATCTACCCCAACCTGGACTACCCGTCCGGCCCGGCCTACCACCTCATGGGCTTCGACACCCCGCAGTTCACGCCCATCTTCGTGATGGCCCGCATCACCGGCTGGACCGCGCACATCATGGAGCAGCAGGCGTCCAACGCGCTCATCCGCCCGCTGTCCGCCTACGACGGCGCGGAGCAGCGTTCGGTCCCCACCGAGCGCTGAACATCCCGCCGCGTCGTGAGCACGTCATGAGCACGAAAGCCCACGGCGTCCGCGCGATTGCCTGAACGTCCTGCGCTTTCGTGACACGCGGCTCGGCATCGCCGCGAGGGCTCGCGGCACCGGTTCCGGCCGGGACATCCTTCACGGGTGTCCCGGCCGGAGGCGTATCCGGGTCCTGTTCGTTCCCGCGCACCCGCTCTGCGGCGGTGCACCGGTGTCCACCCCGCGAACCCGCTCCGCCGGCGCAGCCTCCTCCACCCCGGCCGCACCCGCCCCGGCCGCATCTCCTCATCCGTCGCACACCGTCTTCCGGAAGGACACGCACCCATGACCGCCTCCGCCTCCCTTCCCGGGCAGTCCGGCCCGGACCTCCCCCTCGTCGAGGGCTTCCGCTTCGACCTCGAGGACGGCATCGGGGTCCTCACGCTGGACCGGAACGCCAAGCTCAACGCGCTCTCGCGCCCCATGTGGCAGGCGCTGCCGGCGATCGTCGCCGCGATCGACGCCGCACCGGAGGTCCGTGTGCTGGTGCTGCGCGGCAGCGGCGGCAACTTCTCCGCGGGCTCGGACATCGGCGATCTCAACGTCCCCCTGGAGGAGTTCTGGGCGGTGAACTCCACCGCCGAGGCCGCCCTCGCCGAGTGCGACGTCCCGACCATCGCGGCGATCGAGGGCGTGTGCGTGGGCGGCGGCACGGAGCTGGCCGCCGCCTGCGATGTGCGGATCGCGGCACCCGGCTCCCGGTTCGGCATCACCGCCGCGAAGCTGGGCCTCGTCTACCCGCCCGGTCCCACTCGCCGGTTCGCCGCGGCGGTGGGCGAGTCGTGGGCGCGGTACCTCCTGCTCACCGGTTCGCTCATCGGCACGGAGAAGGCGGAGCAGCTGGGGTTCCTGCACGAGGTGGCGGAGGATCCGCATGCGGCGGCGCGGGCCACGGCCAGGCGGATCGCGGGCCGCTCCGCCTTCAGCCAGACCGGCCTGCTGCGCGTCCTGCGGGACGAGGCCCTGGATCCTGCGGGCTGGCTGGGTGACACCTACCCCGTCGAACTCGCAGAGGGACAGGCGGCGTTCTTCGCCAAGCGCGCGCCGGAGTTCGGCTTCACCCGTCAGGACTGGCAGGACTGCCCGGACCGGCAGGACTGAGCGGTGCGGCTCCCCACTGCCGCCCGGCCCGCCTCGGAGCACGTCACGCACTGTCTGCTCGACGCGCAGGGCGCGGTGCTCTCCGCGGCGGAGGGGACGCGCCGGCTCTACGCGGCCAGCACCATCAAGCTGCACGTCCTGTGGGCTGCGCTGCGAGCGTGCGGAGCTCCGGCCCGGTGACACAGTCGCCGTCCGGAGGTCCTTCCGCGGGGCCGGCGGTGACGTGTTCGCGCTCCACGGAGAGCACCTGGATCCCACCCATCCGGCAGACGGGACGCGGCTCAGCATCGCGGAGCTGATGCGGCGGATGATCGACCGCTCGAGCAACGAGGCGACGAACCACCTCATCGAGATGCTCGGGCTGCGACGGGTGGCAGAGGGAGTGGACGAGCTCGGGCTCTCCGCCACGTCCGTCCGGCGGATGATCGGCGATCCGGCGGCGGTGGAGCGTGGCCTCGCGAATGAGACCTGTGCCGCGGACCTCGCCCGCACGCTCCTCGCGCTGGTGCGAGGCACCGGTCTCTCGGAGTCCTCCCACCGGTTCGCAGCGGCGGCGCTGGAGGCCCAGCGCATCCGGATCATCACCCCTGCTCTGCGGGCCGGCGTCCCCTCCGGGTCGAAGTCCGGCTGGGTGGACGGCTATCGCCACGATGCGGCCTTCCTCGGAGCGCCTGGCTCCTCCGGCATGCGGGTGCTGGCCGTCATGACCGCCGGGATGGACGAGGCCCGGGCCGATTCCGTGATCGCGGGGACGGCCCGGACGCTGCTGCCGGACCTCGCCGGCTGAGCCCTGCGGGCGTCAGGCCGCGGAGTCCTCCGGCGGCAGGCGCCTCAGGCCCAGGCCGGGCCCGCCGCACAGCCGCAGCATCCCTCGCTCCTCCGCGAACCCGCCGTCCGGGACGTCCTCGGCGAACCAGGCGGGCGAGTCCAGGTCGATGGTCGTGACGGCCGGGTGCGCGAATGCCAGGTGCGCGGCGGCCGTGATGGAGATGCGCGGCTCCATCATGGCGCCCATCATGCATTTCAGCCCGGCCTCCTGCGCCACATCCGCGATCTCCAGGGCAGCGGCGATCCCACCCGTCTTGGCGAGCTTGATGTTGAACAGGTCCGCTGCCTGCGCATCGACCAGGCGCCGGGCGTCATCGGGGCTCCACACGGACTCGTCGGCCATGATCGGCACCGCGGACTCCGCGCGCACCCGCGCCAGCCCTGCCGTGTCCGCCGCTGCCACCGGCTGCTCGACCAGGTCGACGGGAAGCCCGTCGGCGGCGAACGCGGCCAGGCTGCGGCATGCCTCCTCGACGGACCAGCCCTGGTTCGCATCGAGCCGCAGGCGAACCTCGGGCACGGCCTCCACGACGGCACCCAGCCTCCGGCGGTCCGCCTCCGGGCTGCTCCCCAGCTTGATCTTGAGGATGCGGGTGCCGGAGTCGAAGGCCGCACGGGCGTGTGCGGCCATCGTCTCCGGGCTCTCCAGCGAGACGGTCATGTCATTGGGCATCGCGCCGTCCGCCCGGCCTCCGAGCAGCTCTGCCAGGGGGATCCCCGCGGCCTGTCCCCACGCATCGTGGAGCGCGACCTCGAGGGCGGCCTTCGCGCTGGTGCCGCCCGTGCCCGTCGCAGCGATGAGGCGGGAGAACGTGCGCAGGTCGCCGGTGCGGCCCTCGAGAGCGGGCCGCAGGGCCGTCATGAGCAGTCGCTCGATGGACTGCGCGGTCTCGCCCGTGACCGCAGCCGTCTCCGCGGCGCTTCCCTGACCCGTGACCCGCACGGGCCGCCCGTCCGCGTCCTCCCCGGTGAGGACGACCTCGGCGACGACGTACTCGACGGAATCGGTGCGGCGTGCCGCCGTGACGAAGGGGCGCAGCAGCGGGACCCGGTGCCTGTGGGCGCGGACGGAAGACAGCCTCGCGCGCATCTGCGTCGCCGGATGCCGGCGCAGGACGGCCGGCCTCACAGCGCCGCCATGAGCTGAGCCGCGGCCAGGCCCACGAACGTGCCCAGGAACGATCCCATGAGCGCGAAGAGGACGCCCACGGGCACCAGCTGCCGGTTGAATGCGCCGGCGACCACGGGAGCGGAGGCGATTCCGCCGATGTTCGCCGTCGAGGCCACGGCGAGGGAGAACAGCTCGGTGCGGGTGAGCTTGGCGTAGAGCACGAGGATCGCCCCGTGGATGAGGACCACCAGTGCGCCGACGAGCAGGTACAGGGGCGCTTCCGTGAGGGCGGAGAAGTCGGAGCCGCTGGCGATCTGGCCGATCACCACGAAGAGCATGAGGGTGGCGACCTCGGAGGCGCCGGCGGTGCGTCCCACCGGTGTGAGCGCGATGAGGAGGCCGGCGACGGAGACGAGGAGGATCGTCCACGTGGTGCCGTTGACCACCGCTCCCCATTCGGGAAGCAGCCCACCCACCCAGGTCGCGGCGATCGAGACCGTGAGCGAACCGAAGACCACGACGGCGAGGGAGGGGACGGTGACCGGCCTGCTCTGCGCGTCGTCCTCCTCGCCGGCATGGGCGTCCAGGTACGAGGTGTCCGCGCCCACCCAGCGGTTGAAGCGCGGCGAGACCGCCACAGAGGCGAACATCAGCATGAGCCAGACGGAGTAGATGATCGTGTCCGTGATGAGTGCGTAGCCGAAGATCGCCTCCGGCGCCTGCAGGATGTCCTGGACGGCGACCATGTTGGCGCTGCCTCCCGTCCAGGAGGCGAGCAGGGCGCCCAGGACCTTCCACGCCTCCGGATCGAGCACCCCTCGGAACAGCGCGAAGACGAGGACCATAGCCACGGCGAGGGAGGCGGCGGCGACGAAGTAGGTCAGCAGCAGGCGAGGTCCCAGCCGGACGATGCGCCGCAGATCGCAGCCGAAGAGGAAGAGGAGGATCATCGCCGGGAGGAGGACGTCCTTCACCTCCGTGATCGGACCGCGGACGGACTCGTCCGCGCTGAAGAGTCCCAGCGAGTTGAGTCCCGCGCAGAGGAGGTACATGAGCACCATCCCCGGCACGTATCTGAACAGCGTCCAGCGGGTCGTGCGTTCGAGGACGAGGAGCACGCAGGACAGGCCCAGCAGGACGCCGAGCATGAGCAGGCCGTCTGTGATCATGGTTGAGCTCCGAGGGTCGGGCACGGCGCGTCCGGAGCCCTGGAGGGGACGTGGTCTCAGCGGACCCGGTCCTCAGAACAGAGAAAGCCGGAAGCGCTGTCACCGCACCTCTGCGTGAGAGGCGCGGTGACAGCGCTTCCGGCTGGTACCGGTTCGGTGAGGTCCCGGGCGGTCGGAGCGCGGCTGTGCGTCTATGTCATCGTGTCCGCCGCCAAGTCGCGGTACTTCGCAGCCGCATTCCGCACCGCTGCGGCGAGCGCGCGCTGCGAGGAACCGTGGTACCTGACGGTGATGGACGTCACGAGGCTATCATCGTCGAGGATCGAACGGCCCACGAGGAGTCTCCGCACGAACTCGGCGGTGAGCGGCAGCGCCGCTGTGCAGTCGGCGGCCCTGATGGTGTGATCGCGGGTGTCGATGACGAGGCCGATGAAGAACTGGCCCCACTGCGCGGTGATCGGGTTGTTGCTGGGCGCCTTCGCCTCTCCCATGAGGTAGACCGTCCCGGCCCAGTCCGTGGCATCGGCATTCATGGCAGGAGCCTAGCGGCCGGAGGGCGCCTCGTCCCGCGCACACCCCGGCCACGGGCGGCCCCCGCAGCCACTACGATGTCTGTCAGCCGCGCGCGGAACCGCACGCGGCACCGGCGCACCCGCAGACGAGAAGGACACCCCATGACCCAGGCCTACCACGCGGACTCCACGGACCTCGAGAACAAGGAGATCCTCACGTGGGAGCGGTTCGGCTCGGCCTCCCGCGAGCTCGCGCAGGTGATCGCGGACTCCGACTTCGAACCGGAGATCGTCATCGCCATCGCCCGCGGCGGTCTGCTGCCCGCCGGCTCGCTCGCCTACGCCCTGGGTCTCAAGCTCTCCGACGCCATCAACGTCGAGTTCTACACGGACGTCCACGAGACGCTGCCGGATCCCGTCCTGCTCGCGCCCATGCTGGACACCGAGTCCCTCCGGGACAAGAACCTCCTGGTCGTCGACGACGTGGCGGACTCCGGTCGCACGCTCGCTCTCGTGCTCGACCTCCTCAAGGGCCACGGCGCCCACGCGCGCTCGGCCGTCATCTACGCCAAGTCCGCCTCCGTCGTGGAGCCGGACTTCGTGTGGCGGCACACGGACGAGTGGATCGTCTTCCCCTGGTCCGCCGAGGAGCCGGTGAAGCCGTCGAAGTGAACTCGCCCGTCACGCCCGCCGCCGGCTCCTCGGCCGCCTCCGTCCGCGCGGCCGAGACCCCCTCGGACCGGCTCGGCTCACCCGTCCTCCCGTACACCGCGGTCCTCTTCGACTGCGACGGCGTGCTCGTGGACTCGGAGTCCATCACCCAGTCCGTCCTCCGCGACATGCTCGAGGAGCTGGGATGGTCGCTCACCCGCGAGGAGTGCATCCGGCTCTTCGTGGGCAAGGCGCTCAAGGACGAGTGGGAGGTCATCCTCCGCCACACGGGCGTGCGCATCGACGATGCGTGGCTCGCGGCGTTCCGCGAGCGCCGGAACGCCGCCCTGCGCACCGACCTGACCTCCGTCCCGGGCATCGAGTCCGCGCTCGAGGCCGTGCGCGCGGCCTACGGCGACCGCATCGCCGTGGGCACGGGCGCGGACCGCGGCAAGTGCGAGCTGCAGCTGGGACTCACCGGCCTCGACCGGTACTTCTCCGGGCGCGTCTTCTCCGGCATGGAGATGCCCCGCTCCAAGCCCGCACCGGACGTCTACCTCGCCGCGGCACGCGCCCTGGGCATCGACCCGGCCGGCGCCGCGGTGATCGAGGACTCCGCCGCCGGCGTCCGTGCGGGTGCGGCCGCCGGCGCGCGGGTCCTGGGCTTCTCCCGCGGGGACGTCGCCAGCACCCCGGCTGCAGAGCTCCTCGCCGCAGGCGCCTCCGAGGTCTTCGCGGACATGCGCGAGCTCCCCGCCCTGCTGGGAGCCTGAACACCCGGCACCCGAGGCCGTCGCCTCACAGCGGGCCCGCCGGGCCCACCGCGTGTGCCCGATCCCCGCGCCCGAGGCCGTCCCGCCTCGGGCGCGGGGCCCGGTTCCCGCAGGGCACCCGCACCCTTTCCACCTGGCGGTCACGTGTGCGTGATGCACCCGCCGGCAGGATTACACTGACCGTGTGCGCCTCGCAGTCCTCGACATCGGTTCCAACAGCGTCCACCTCCTGGTGGTCGACGCTCACGTGGGTGCGCCTCCGCTGCCCGCCACCAGCCACAAGGAGGTGCTGCGGCTCGCGGAGTACCTCAAGGACGACGGCTCGATCTCCGCGTACGGGCAGAACCGGCTGGTGGACTTCGTGCGGGAGGCCATCACCATCGCGGAGAACCAGGGATCGGAGCAGATCCTCGCGTTCGCCACCTCCGCCATCCGCTCCGCCCCCAACGGCGAGGAGACCATCGCCCTCATCAAGGAGCAGACCGGGGTGACGCTCAATGTCATGAGCGGCGAGGCGGAGGCCCGCATCACCTTCCTCGCGGTGCGTCGCTGGTTCGGGTGGTCCGCGGGCGGGATCCTCATGCTGGACATCGGCGGCGGCTCCCTGGAGCTCGCCGCCGGCCGCGACGAGTACCCGGACGCGGCGCTCTCCGTCCCCCTGGGGGCCGGCCGCATGCACCGCGAGTTCCTCGCCGGCGACATGCCGGAGCTCGCGGACGTGGACGCACTGCGCAAGCATGCCCGCTACACGGTGGGCCGCATCGCCGGCCAGATCAACCGCGTGGGCACCCCGGACAAGGTCGTGGGCTCCTCCAAGACCTTCCGCTCGCTGGCCCGCATCGCAGGCGCCGCACCCAGCAGCGCGGGAATCTTCGTCCCGCGGACGCTCAAGCGCAAGGACCTCCCGGGCATCATCGACGATCTGATCCGGCGCACGCCGCAGGAGCGCGCACAGCTGCCCGGCGTCTCCGAGGCGCGGGCCGGTCAGGTGCTCGCGGGCGCCATCGTCGCCGAGGCCGCGATGACCGTGTTCGACGTGTCCACCATGCACATCTCGCCGTGGGCGCTGCGCGAGGGCATCATCATGCGCCGCATCGACCTGCTGGACTCCTCCGAGACTCTCTCGCCCACCCGCGCGGCGGTTCCGGGCCTTCTGGAGGACCCGCACGCGGAGGCCGCGGCGCACGCCGGGCAGCTGCCCACCACCTCGGTCTCGGAGGCCATGGCCACCCGCAGCCCCACCGCCCCGAGCGGAGCCTCGGCGGCGACCCTGCTGTGAGGGGAGCGGAATGAGCCAGTCGCACACCGGGCGCAGGAGGCCCTTCACCGCACCCAATTCCGCGAAGGGCAACTCGAAGCGGCACCGTGACGCCCTCCGCCTGCAGCAGCACTCCACCGGTCACCGTTCGGTGCACGACATCCGGGTGGGCCTCTCCACCTCCTCCGTCTACCCCATGACGGTGCGCGAGTGCTTCGACGTGGCCGGCCGCCTCGGCTACGACGGGGTCGAGGTGATGATCACCAACAACGAGGAGACCCAGGACCCGGAGCTCATGCGCCTGCTGAGCCGGTCCTCGGGCCTGCCGGTCATGGCGATCCACGCACCCACGCTGCTGTTCCTGCCCCGCGTCATGCACCGCGACCACTGGGAGAAGCTGCGGCTCACCGCCCAGCTGGCCAAGGACGTGGGCGCGGAGACGGTGGTTCTGCACCCGCCGTTCCGCTGGCAGGGCGACTACGCCCGCCGCTTCGTGCCGGGGGTGCGTGAGATCGCACAGGAGATCGGCGTCGCACTCGCGGTGGAGAACATGTACCCGTGGCGGGCGGGCATCCGCGAGGTGCTGGTGTACTCCCCGGACTGGGACAACACGCACCAGGACTACGACGACGTCACCTTCGACTTCTCCCACGCCTCGACCGCCGGGGTGAACGCGCTGGACGCCGCGCGGACCCTCTTCCCCCGGCTGCGTCACGTCCACCTCACGGACGGCTCCGGCTCGCTCACGGACGAGCACCTGGTGCCCGGCCGGGGCCGGATGCCCGTGGCGGAGACCCTCCAGTACCTCGCCCGGCACGACTGGTCCGGCGACGTCGTCGTGGAGGTCAACACCCGGTTCGTCCGCAAGCGCTCCACCCGCGATGCGATGCTCGCCGAATCCCTCGCCTTCGCCCGGACGCACCTGGGGCTGGACGCGGGCTGAGGCTCGCGGGCGGCTCACCGGCGGTGGTGCGCCGGCCGCAGCTGCGGCGCGCGTCTGCCTGACATCGCACCACTGCCACCCGTAGTAGCCTCGACGCCATGAGCATCGCTTTCATCGGCACAGGCAACATGGGCGGAGCGCTCCTGCGGGGGATCCTCGCAGGAGGGCAGGAGCCCGGCGGGGTCACCGCCACCACCCGGGGCGCGGCCTCGGCGGAGGAGCTCGCTGCGGAGCTGGGCATCCGCGCGCTCTCTCTCGAGGCGGATCCCACGGCCAACCGCACCGCCGTGACGGGAGCGGATCTCGTGTTCCTGGGCGTCAAGCCCTGGATGCTCGCGGACACGCTCACGGAGGTCCGGGACGCGCTGGCCCCCGGTGCCGTCCTCGTCTCGATGGCTGCCGGTGTGGACGCCGCGACGATCCGGCGGGCCGCTCCCGGGCATCCCGTCGTGCGGATCATGCCGAACACGCCGTGCGCGGTGGGCGCGGGGGTCATCTCCCTGGCACCGGACGCGCAGGTTCCTGTCGACGTGGTCGAGGAGCTCACGGCGCTGCTGACCCCGGTGGGTCTCGTCGTCCCCGTCGAGGAGGCGCAGCTGCCGCTGCTCACCGGGATCTCGGGCTCCGGCGTGGCCTACTTCTTCCAGCTCGCGGAGCACCTTGTCGACACCGCCGTGGCGCAGGGGCTGGACGCCGAGGTCGCCGCCCGGACCGTCGCCGCGACCGCCGCGGGTGCGGGCAGGCTGCTGGCCGACCGGCCCGAGCCCGCCGCCCTGCGCACCGCCGTCACCAGCAAGGGCGGCACCACGGCGGCGGCCCTGGACGCGTTCGCCGCGGGCGGGTTCGCGCAGCTGGTGGAGAATGCCGTGCAGGCTGCCGAGGACCGCTCGCTGGAGATGGAGGCGGAGAACCGTGGCACCGTGGGGAACTGAGATGAAACGCCGCCGTCCGCGGCCGGGCGCCGGCGATGAGCATTCCGCCGTGCTGGTCGTGGGGCTGGGCCGCTTCGGCTCCTCGACGGCGCGCACCCTCCTCCGGCTCGGGCGGGAGGTCATGGCGATCGAGCGCAGCCCCGAGCTGGTGCAGGAGTTCTCGGGGACCCTCACCCATGTCGTCGAGGCGGACGCCACCAACATGAGCGCGCTCAAGCAGGTGGGCGCGGGGGACTTCTCCACCGCAGTGGTGGGGATCGGCTCCTCGGTGGAGGCCAGCGTGCTCACCACGGCCAACCTCATCGACCTCGGCGTCGAGCAGATCTGGGCGAAGGCGATCTCCGCCGCTCACGGGAAGATCCTCAAGCGCATCGGTGCGGAGCACGTCCTCTATCCGGAGACCGAGGCCGGAGACCGCGTGGCGCACCTCGTCAGCTCCCGGATGCTGGACTACATCGAGTTCGACGGCGGTCACTTCGCCGTCGTGAAGATGCGGGCGCCCAAGGAGATCCACGGCCTCACGCTGGGGGAGTCCGGCATCCGCGGCAAGTACGGCGTGACCGTGGTGGGCATCAAGACGCCGGGCAAGGACTTCACCTATGCGGCGCCGGAGTCGCGGGTGAGCAGCCAGGACGTGCTCATCGTCGCCGGCAACGTGCAGCAGCTGGGAGCCTTCGCCGCCCAGCCGTGAGCGGGGCTGCTGGCTGCCCCAGACGGGAGCATCGCTAACGAAACTTCGTGTCTGCTGATTCGTCCGGTTTGCACTGTGGAAGTGGCGAATCCGCAGACGGGAGCGGCAGCGCGGCCGCTCGCGTCTGTTACGACAAGGGAAGCGCTTCCACCGTCACGTCGCGTGAGGCGAGCGCTTCCGTGACCAGGCGCGGGATCTCCGCGTCTGAGGTCTTCGCCGTGATCCGCAGATACGTCCAGCCGCGGTCCCGCATGGCCTGTTCGCGCCGGATGTCGTGCTCCCACTGGTCTGCGTCGAGGCGGTGGTGAGCGCCCTCGTACTCGATCGCGATCTTCAGGGCGGGGTACGCGAGGTCCGGGTGCAGGACCGCGAAGCCCACGTCCACGGAGTGCCCCACTGTGGGTTCGGGCAGGCCTGCGTCCACAAGCAGGAGGCGCAGCCGGGTCTCCTGCGGCGAGCCGACTCCGGCCCGCGCCCTGCTCAGCGCTGAGCGCAGGCGCGCTTTCCCCGGGAACCGTGGCCACTCCGGCAGTCGCGCTGCGATGTCCGCGGGGGTGGAGAGCGCTGTGGAGCGCCACGGGCCGCAGATCGCATCGATGACGTCCACCAGCTGACGTTCGATGAGCAGCGAGGAGATCTGCCTCAGCGTCTGGCGGGGCGAGGTGACGGTGACGCCGTAGAACCACCAGACTTCTGCCTCTGCGGGACGGTGCACGTGGTGACCGGGAACCAGGCTGAAGCTCTTGAGCGGAGTGAGGTCGAGAGGCTGCGCAGAAGCAGAAGCAGAAGCAGAAGCAGGCAGGGGCCAGCCGTAGAGGTGCGCCGCTGTCAGATGGGACACGGCCATGGCAGGCTTCTTCAGCTGCACGGCGGCGGCTGTGTTCCGTACGGCCGTCCACGTGTCATCAGCCCACTCGGGCACCCACATCAGTGCGACCTCGGACGGGTGCGCGAAGACTCCGGGCGCGAGGGGCCGCCGCGCGGGGCGGGCCTTCACCACGCTGCCGAGCCGGTGCCGGCCCTTCGCCGCGCGGTCCTCTCCTGCCTGTCCCGCAGCTGAACGGCCCTCCGCCGAGGCCGCGGTGAGCAGGACCGGAATCTTCTCCGGCCGTTCGGGACAGCTCCAAGCTGCCGGCGTCCGCCGGGCTGGGCTGCTGCGCGCTGCGGCGCGGCGTCCAGCCGAGGTGGTGCCGGGCGTGCGGGAGACGGGGACCCGGTCCTGGGCAGGGGAGCCGGGATGCTGGGTATCGGCCTTGCCGGAGTCTGTGTGCATGGAGGCCAGCGTGGAGGCCTCGGCAGGCTCATGTGCGGGGATGCCCTCGGCTGTGGAAGGAACGCGCGATGCCCACGAGCGCGTGTGCGCGGGGGAGTCGCTCTGCGGAGGTGGCTTGTGACGCAGAGTGGTAAGCAGACGGGAACACGGAGCATGAACGTTCCCGTCTGCGGATCCGCCCGGTCTGCTGCGCATATGCGGCGGATCCGCAGATGCGAAGGCTGGGCCCGGGTTGCCCGGCGCTCCCTGCAGCGGCTCAGGGTCACCCCACGATGGGGCGCTCCTCCGGGAAGCGGTAGAGGCGGATGAGGGAGCGCTGCGACAGGGCGCTCGCGAGTGTGATGGTGCCGAGGCGGCCCACGAGCATGAGCACGGAGAGCACGTAGAGTCCGGCGTCGGAGGTGTGTCCGCTCACCCCGGAGGTGAGGCCGCAGGTCGCGAAGGCGCTGATGACCTCGAACAGCACGAGGTCCAGCGGGTCGCCGGTGATGCTCACCATCACGAGCGTCCCGAGGAACACGGTGGTGCCTCCGGCCAGCAGGACGGAGACCGCCAGCCGCACCGAGCCCGGCGCGATGCGGCGGCCGAACGCCGTGGCGTCAGTGGCTCCCCGCGCCTCCGCCACCGCGGCGAGGATGAGGACCGCGAGGGTCGTCACCTTGATCCCGCCGGCCGTGGACGAGGAGCCGCCGCCGATGAACATGAGGATGTCGAAGACGAGGTGGGTGGCCTGCGACATCTCCGCCATCTCCATGGTGGCGAAACCCCCGGACCGGGGCATGATCGCCATGAACATGGCCTCCAGCCCGGTCTGCGCCCAGTTCTTGCCCCCGAGGGTGCGAGGGTTGCCGGCTTCGAAGAGCAGCTGCAGCACGAAGGCCACGAGGACGAGCACGACGGAGGTGGTGAGCGTGAGCTTGGTGTGGAGATCCCACTTCCGCGGCCTGTTCCAGTAGATGCTCATGATGAAGATGACGGGGAAGCCCAGCGAGCCGACGAACACGCTGGCGCCGATGACGGTGAGGATCCACGGATCGTCCGCGAAGTAGGCCATCCCGCCGGGGTGGATCGTGAACCCGGCGTTGTTGAACGAGGAGATCGAGTAGAAGACGGAGTGCCACAGGGCGTCCGTCCAGGCATCCCCGCGTGCGAGGAAGCGGGGGAGGAGGAGCAGCGCGACCACCGCCTCGGCGGTCACCACCGTCACGAGCACGGCGCGGAGCAGTGAGCCCACCCTGCCGAGGGCGGACTCCCCGGTGGCCTGTGCCGCGATCATCCGCTGGCGCACTCCCAGCCGCTTGGACATCGCCATGCCCAGCAGGGAGGCGAGCGTGAGGATCCCCAGGCCGCCCATCTGGATGCCCGCGATGATCACGCCCACGCCGAAGTCCGACCAGTACTCCTGCGTCTCCACCGAGGTGAGCCCGGTGACGGACACGGCGGACACCGCGACGAAGACGGAGTCCGCCAGCGAGCGGTCCTGCGGATCCTCGTAGGAGATCGGCAGGGAGAGGAGGAGCACGAAGACGACGACGACCAGGCAGAACGCGCCTATCGCCAGTCGCGCAGGACTGGTGCCCGCGAGATCGTCGACGAAGTCGCGCAGACCGCGGACGAGCCGACGAAGACGGTTGCCGTGTCGAATCACGGAGCCATCGTAGCCCCGGTGCCGGGCCTTCCGGCCGTCCGTGAGGTTAGAGTGGCCCCATGGACAGCCGTGATCTCGATCTCTTCGTCGCCTGGGGAGATGCCTTCACCGAATACGACTTCGGTCCCAGCCACCCCATGCATCCCATCCGGCTGGACCTCACAGCCAAGCTCGCAGGCGAGTACGGGCTGTTCGACCATCCGCGCATCACGGTGTCCGACATCCCGGACGTCGACGAGGACTTCCTGGGCCGGATCCACACGCAGGACTTCGTGAGCGCGGTCAAGCAGGCGGGGGCCTCGGACCACCTGGACGAGGAGTTCCAGCGGGAGTGGGGAGTGGGCACCGAGGACGTGCCGCGGTTCGAGAAGATCCACGAGGCCTCGGGCCGGATCTTCCAGGCGGGGATCGAGGTGGGGCGCGCCGTGGCGAGCGGTCGCTACACCCGTGCCGTGAACTTCTGCGGCGGCATGCACCACGCCATGAGCAACAGGGCCGCGGGGTTCTGCGTCTACAACGACGTGGCCGCGACCCTCACCACGCTGCTGGACGCCGGCTACCAGCGCATCGCCTACGTGGACTTCGACGCGCACCACGGCGACGGCGTCGAGACGATCTTCTGGGACGATCCGCGCGTGCTCACCGTCTCCTTCCACGAGAACGGCCGGTTCCTGTTCCCCGGCACGGGCTTCGCCAATGACATCGGCGGGATGCAGGCCGCGGCCTCGGCGGTGAACCTGGCGCTGCCGCCGCGCACGGACGACCCGGACTGGCTCCGCGCGATCGACGCGGTCCTCCCGCAGGTGCTGCGGGGCTTCCAGCCTCAGATCCTCGTGACGCAGCACGGCTGCGACGGGCACCGCGTGGATCCGCTCACCCATCTGCGCTTGAGCATCGACGGCATGCGGGAGGCCGCGCTGCTGGTGCGGAGCCTGTCCGAGGAGCTGTGCGACGGGCGCTGGATCGCCACGGGCGGGGGCGGCTACTCCATCCTCGACGTGGTGCCGCGCGCGTGGACGCAGCTCATCGCGATCGCCGCCGGTGCGGATCTGGACCCGCACACGGAGCTGCCGAGCCGATGGCGGAAGTACGCGGAGACGATGGTGGGTCGCGAGGCGCCGCTCATGATGACGGACGGATTCGACGGCGGCTTCCGCTCCTGGGCGCACGGCTACGATCCCGAGGCCGACCTCGACCGCGCCGTCATGGCCACCCGCAAGAGCATCTTCCCCTTCTTCGGCCTGGATGCTTATTACGATTAGTGAGTGCCCGGCAAGGCGCGCGCTGGGACCTACTGCACGTTCACCCGCGACCGTCTGCGACGGTGAGAGCGGTTTTGCCCTTGCTGACCGTGCGGCGATATGATTGACCGGCTATGTTCCGCCGGTGGCGCAGTCGCGTTCACCGGAACTTCGAGTCAATGAGGTTTGCCTGTGGGTTCCGTCATCAAGAAGCGTCGCAAGCGTATGTCGAAGAAGAAGCACCGCAAGCTGCTTCGGAAGACGCGTCACCAGCGCCGCAACAAGAAGTAAGACTTCTTTGAGCAAGCAGACCCCGTTCGGCACGTCGAGTCGACGGGGGTTTGTTTTGGGAGGGGTCCGATGAGCGGCTGCGAGATCACCGTGATCACGCGTGCGGACTGCGGTCTGTGCACCGCGGCCGAGGCCGTGGTCGCGGCGGTGGCCGCCTCCCGCCCGGTGACCGTCGCGACGGTCGACGTCGACGCGGATCCGGAACTGAGGGCCAAGTACGACTGGGACGTGCCGGTGGTGCTGGTCGACGGCAGACAGGTGGGCTTCCACCGGATCGACCGCGCCCGCCTGGAACGTGCGGTGGACTCGAGGCTCGCCGCACGCCGGGCCTGATCCCCGGCGGAAGGCTTCCCCGCGGGAGGCCGCGGGTGCGCAGTGACAGCAGTCCGTCGACGGCTGCGGAGACGGTGTGGAGGAGAGGAGAGCGAGCCGCGGTGGCACAGTCCCTGCCGGACCTTCCGGCGTCCGGTGATGCGGGCAGATCCGTGCCGCTCCCTGCGGTGACCCGCATGCCCGTCTACCTTGCCGCAGTCGAATCGCTGCTGGCGGAGGGCATCAGCACCGTCTCCTCCGAGGCGCTGGCCGCGGCCTGCGGCGTGGGCGCCTCCATCGTCCGCCGCGACCTCACCCATGCCGCGCCCGTGGGCCGGCGGGGAGTGGGCTACGACACCGCGGAGCTCGCAGCGGCCATCAGGGCGTTCCTGCGCGTGGACCGTGCCCGCCCGCTGGGGATCGTCGGCGCCGGCCGGCTGGGCACGGCGCTGGCCCACTACCTCTCGGACCCGCGCCACGGCTTCGAGATCCGCGCCGTCTTCGACGCGGACCCGGACCGCGTGGGCCAGCCGGTGGGCAGCCTCACGGTCAGCGCCGAATCCGATTTCCGCGAGATCGCACGCGCGCGCGGGCTGGAGCTGCTCGTGGTCGCCGTCCCCGGGTCTGCGGCACAGGGCGTGACGGACATGGTGGCCGGCACCTCGGTCACGGGCCTGCTGAACTTCGCGCCGGTGCCCGTGCGGGCGCCTGCGGGCGTGAGCGTGCGCAACGTCGATCTGGCGACCGAGCTGCAGGTGCTCTCGCACTTCGCCCCTGCGAGCGGGGGCGCGGACGGAGAGGCGGCCGACCCGCTGCCTGCGAACACGAAGACTGGAGTCTGAGAAGTGACCGACCTCGTTCTGGGCGTCTCGCACCGCTCCGCACCCATGTCCCTGCTGGACGCCCTCGCGCTCACGGGCGACGGGCAGGACCGGCTGGCCGAACTCGCCCTCGGCGGCGACTACGTGGACGGTGCGATGGTGCTCTCCACCTGCAACCGGCTGGAGATCATCGCGGACGTGAAGTCCTTCCACGGCGGCCTCGCGGACCTGGGCTCGGCGCTCGTCTCCGTCACCGGGATCGACTGGCAGGAGCTCGCCCACCACGTGTTCGTGCTCTTCGGCGAAGGCGCGGACGAGCACCTGCTCACCCTCGCCGCGGGCCTCGACTCGATGGCCGTGGGGGAGGCCCAGATCCTGGGTCAGCTGCGGCAGACCTACTCGCAGGCGCAGGAGCGGGGTCAGCTCACCGGGGATCTCAGCCGCACCGTCCAGGAGGCGCTGCGGGTGGGCAAGCGGGCGCACGCGGAGACGGAGCTCGACTCCGTCGCCGGTTCCCTCCTGGACGCCGCCCTCGTCCGGGCGCAGGAGCACATCGGCCCGCTCGAGACTGCCGACGTCCTCATCGTGGGCGCCGGCGCGATGTCCGGTCTCGTCGCCGCGACCCTGCACCGTGCGGGAGCCGGCTCCCTCACCATCCTCAACCGCACACTGGAGCGCGCCCAGCGGCTGGCCGCCTCCGTTGACGGTCGCGCCGTGGAGTTCACCTACGAGGCGCTGCCCGCGGAGATCGCGAAGGCGGACCTCGTCGTGTCCGTGATCGGCAGCCGCGGCACGCTCATCGACAAGGACACCGTCACGCAGTCGCTCGTGCACCTGGACGATCCGCACGACCCGGCCCACACGTTCTTCATCGACCTCGCCCTGCCCTTCGACGTGGATCCGAACGTGGAGGAGCACTCGTTCGTCCGGATGATCGGCCTCGAAGGCCTCTCCTCCATGTTCGCGGACACGGAGTACACGGCCTCCTCCGGTGTGGTCGACGTCATCAGCCGGGTCCGCGCCATCATCCGCGAGGAGATGGCCGCGCTGTCCGCCGGCCGCCGGGCGCGCACCATCGCCCCCACCGTCACCGCGCTGCGGAAGCAGGCCGGAGCGGTCGTCTCGCGGGAGATCGAGAAGCTCGAGAAGCGCCTGGGCGACAGGCTGGCCGAGGAGGACATGCACGCCGTCCGGAGGTCGCTGCGGCAGGTCGCGACGACGCTCATCCACACCCCCACCGTGAAGGTCAAGGAGCTCACCGCGGACGAGCACGAGCAGGTCGACTACGCCGCCGCGCTCACCATGCTCTTCGACCTGCAGCGGTCCCCGTCCCCGGTCGAGACGGCCAGGCCGGGAAGCGCAGACACCCCGGCCGCCGAGGCCGCAGCAGGAGCGACGATGACGAACGATCCGCAGCCCGGCGCACAGGGCGGCCACTCCCGCGCGCAGGGCAGCCACTACGTCGCGGCGGACGGGACCAGCCCGGTCGCCTCCCACACCCTCGACGTCGTGGAGCCGGAGAGGCCCACGGGCCGCACGGTCCGGCTGGGCACGCGCCGTTCGCAGCTCGCCCGCTCGCAGTCCACCGCGGTCGCCCAGCAGCTGGCCGCGCAGACGGGCATGCGGGTGGAGATCGTGGAGGTCGTCACCGAGGGCGATGTGAACATGACGCCGCTGGCCAGCTTCGGCGGAGCAGGCGTGTTCGTGTCCTCGGTGCGCTCCGCGCTGCTCACGGGCAAGGTGGACATCGCGGTGCACTCGCTCAAGGACCTGCCGACGGCTCCGGCGCCGGGCATCAGCCTGGCCGCGGTGCCGCCGCGGGTGGATCCCTCCGACGTCCTCATCGCCCGCGACGGGCTCACGCTCGCGCAGCTGCCCGCCGGCAGCGTGGTGGGCACGGGCTCGCCGCGCCGTGCCGCGCAGCTCCGCGCCGCCCGCCCGGACATCGAGGTCACCGGCGTGCGCGGAAACGTCGACACCCGCATCCGTCACGTGACCGAGGGCCGGCTCGACGCCGTGGTGCTCGCCGCGGCCGGTGTGCGCCGGCTGGGCCGTCTCGCGGAGGTCACGGACGTGCTCGACTCCTCCGTCATGCTCCCGGCCCCGGGCCAGGGCGCGCTCGCGATCGAATGCCGCGACGCGGACGCGGAGCTCACCGGGGACGACGCTTCGCTGCGCGCCGCGCTGTCCGGCCTCCACGACGAGGCGACTATGCTGGCGGTGCTCTGCGAGCGCGCCATCCTCACCCGGGCCGAGGCCGGGTGCTCCGCGCCGATCGGCGCGATCGCGCACCTCGAGGGGCATTCGCTCGAGGTCACGGGAGTGCTCGCGGACGATGCCGGGAAGCTGCTGCGCGTGAGCCGGATGGCGCAGCTGCCGCGGCGCAGCTCGGGCACGGAGGCGTCCGAGGTGCGGCATGCGGCCAAGGCGCTGGGCGGGGAGGTCGCCGAGGAGCTGCTCACCGGCCTCGGCATCGACCCCCGGCAGGCGCAGGGCGCCAATGCGCCGGAGACCCATCTGGATCCCGCGAGCGCACCGGAGACGGCGGCACCCGTGACGGCGCCGGCGGGAGCATCCATCAGCACGACCAGGACGGAAGAGGGAGGCGCGAGTGAAGGCACCGGACGCTGAGGCGAGGCGGGCGGGGCTCACCGCTCCCATGGTGTGCTTCCTGGGCGCCGGCCCGGGGGACCCCGCTCTCGTGACGCACAGGGGGACCGAGCTCCTCGCGGCCGCGGACCTGGTGGTCTCGGATGAGCCGCGGCACGCGGCGATCGTCGAGGAGTTCGTGCCCGCCGCCACCCCGCGCACGGACGCCGCGGAGCTCGGCCAGGCGGCCACCACCCGCGGCCGGAAGCTCGCGGGGCTGGCGCGTGAGCACGGGCTCGTCGTCCGGATCGTCCCGCACGACGGCGTCCTGTTCTCCACCACCACGGACGAGGCCGCCGCGGTCCGCCGGCAGGGCGTGGACTTCGAGATCGTCCCGGGCGTGGGCCTGGCGGCGACAGCGACGGCGTTCACGGGTGCGCCCGTGACGACCAACCGCGTGCGCTCCGTGCGCTTCGTGGAGGCCGGCGAGCAGTCGCACGTGGACGTCTCCAAGCACCGCAACACGGGCCACGTGCTCACCGGTTCGCGCGAGGACGTGGTCTCCGCGCTCGGCGCGCTGCTGGGCGACGGCTGGGACCCGGAGACCCCTGTCCTGCTGAGTGCGGATCTCTCGACCGTCTCGCAGCTGAGCGTCGAGTCGACCTTCGGCGCGGCGGCGGAGCTCACCCGGGAGACCTTCGCGGAGTCCGCGCAGGTCACCATGCTGTTCGGCCAGGGCGTCGAGCAGCATGCGGAGCTCGACTGGTTCGAGACCCGGCCGCTGTTCGGCTGGCGCGTGCTCATCCCGCGTACCAAGGAGCAGGGCTCGCAGACCGTCCGGGCGCTGTCCGAGCTGGGCGCCACCGGCACCATCGTGCCCACCATCGCCATCCAGCCCCCGCGCACGCCCACGCAGATGGAGCGCGCCATCCAGGGCCTCGTCAACGGCGACTACCAGTGGGTGGGGTTCACCAGCGTGAATGCGGTCCGCGCGGTCCGCGAGTGGTTCGACGACTTCGGCCTCGACGCCCGCGCCCTGGCCGGGGTGCGCGTGGCCGCGGTCGGAGGCCCCACCGCGCGGGCGCTCGAGGACTGGGGCGTGGCCCCGGACCTCGTGCCCACCGGTGAGCACTCCGCCCGCGGCCTCGTCGAGGACTGGCCGGACCGCGACCCGCTCGTGGACCCGGTGGGACGCGTGCTCCTGCCGCGTGCGGACATCGCCACCGAGGTGCTCGTGGAGGGGCTCACGGAACGCGGCTGGGACGTCCACGACGTCACGGCGTACCGCACCGTGCGCGCCGCGCCGCCCCCGGCTCCCATCCGCGAGTCGATCAAGGCCGGCGACTTCGACGCCGTCCTCTTCACCTCCTCCTCCACGGTGCGCAATCTGGTGGGCATCGCCGGGAAGCCCCCGGCCAGCACCGTCGTCGCCTGCATCGGTCCTGCCACGGCGCAGACGGCGGAGGACAATGGACTCGAGGTCGACGTGCTCGCCGAGGAGGCGAACATGGGATCCCTGATCTCCGGCCTGGTCGACCATGCCGTGCGCCGGCGCGCAGAGGCCCTTGCCGCCGGCCGTGCCCCGCTGCGCCCCTCACAGGGCCGCACCGTCAAGAGAAGGTGAGTCAGATGTCCTCCGTCCCCGCCTATCAGCTGGCCCACGGCACCGTCCGTCCGCGCCGCCTGCGCCGCACTCCCGCCGTACGCCGGATGGTCCGCGAGACGCGCCTGCACCCGGCGGAGCTCGTGCTCCCACTGTTCGTCAAGGAGGGTCTGCGAGAGCCGGCTCCGCTGACCTCCATGCCCGGCGTCGTCCAGCACACCCTGGACTCGCTCGCAGAGGCGGCGAGGGAGGCCGCCGAGGCCGGCGTGGGCGGGCTCATGCTGTTCGGCATCCCCGAGGTGAGGGACGAGACCGGATCCCAGGCGGACGATCCGGACGGCATCCTCAACCGTGCGATCGCCCGTCTGCGTGAGGAGGTGGGCGAGGACACCGTCATCATGGCCGACCTCTGCCTGGACGAGTTCACCTCGCACGGCCACTGCGGCGTCCTCGACGCGACCGGTGCGGTGGACAACGACGCCACCCTGGACAGGTACGCGGCGATGGCAGTGGCGCAGGCCGAGGCCGGCGTGGACGTGGTGGGCCCCTCCGGCATGATGGATGGGCAGATCGCCGCGATCCGCCATGCGCTCGACTCCGCCGGCCACACGGACGTCATCGTGCTGGCCTACTCCGCCAAGTACTCCTCGGCGTTCTACGGTCCCTTCCGCGAGGCCGTGGACTCGCAGCTGTCCGGCGACCGCCGCACCTACCAGCAGGATCCCGGCAACGGCCGCGAGGCGCTGCGCGAACTCGAACTGGACCTCGCCGAGGGCGCTGACATCGTCATGATCAAGCCGGGGATGCCGTATCTGGACGTGCTCGCCGAGGCCGCCGCCGTGTCCTCCGTGCCGGTCTGGGCCTATCAGATCTCCGGTGAGTACGCGATGATCGAGTTCGCCGCCGCGGCGGGTGCGATCGATCGGAAGCCGGCGATCCTCGAGAGCCTCACCGCCTTCAAGCGGGCCGGTGCGGACTCGGTGCTCACCTACTGGGCCGTGGAGGCCGCGAACTGGATCCGGGAGGACAGGTCGTGAGGCTGCGGAACTGTGCGCGCTGGGCGCTTGTGTCCTGGATCCGCGAGGAGCTCCCGTGAGCCCGCGGCGCGGCAGCCGCCGGGGACGGATCGCCGGACTGCGCACGGAGTCGGCATGACGGCGCAGGTGCGGTGGCTGGACGGGGAGGAGCAGGCGGCCTGGAGGTCGTTCCTCGACTCCCACCAGCTGCTCATGTCGAAGCTCGACGCGGAGCTGCGCGAGGCCTCACCGCTGGGACTCACGGAGTACACCGTCCTCGTGCGGCTGTCCGAGTCGGACGACCACGCCCTGCGCATGGCGACGCTGGCAGCGGACACGGGACTGTCCCGGTCCCGCCTCACGCACATCGTGAGCCGGCTGGAGGAGCGCGGGATCGTCTGCCGCGACAAGTCGCCGGAGGACCGGCGAGGCGTGCAGTGCCGCCTCACGGAGGACGGCTTCGCGCTCCTGCGCGAGACCGCGCCCGTCCACGTGGGCGGTGTGCGCGAGCACCTCGTCGATCTGCTGAGCCGGGAGCAGATCGAGCAGATGACCAGCATCTTCACCACGGTGCTCGCGCACATGCGCGCACTGCCGTCCCGGTCCGGGCGCACACCGGCCGCCTGTCCCGGACCCGTGGCACCGCGCAGCGCCCCGGACACGCAGACCTGAGGCCGCCTGCGAGCACCGGCCACCGCACGCATCCGACCCGAGACCGCACGCATCCGCACGAGGGAGACACCATGACACAGGCAGCAGAGAATCCTCAGTCCGCGACGCCGAGACGGTCGTCCTCGGCGCGCTCGCAGGAGCTCTTCGACCGCGCCCGCGCCGTGATCCCGGGAGGCGTGAACTCCCCGGTCCGCGCCTTCGGTGCCGTGGGCGGCACGCCCCGCTTCATCGACCACGCGGAGGGCGCGACCCTCGTGGACGCGGACGGGCGCGAGTACATCGACCTCATCGGCTCCTGGGGTCCCATGATCCTGGGCCATGCGCATCCGGAGGTCGTGGCGGCAGTTCAGGCCGCTGCGGCGAAGGGCTTCAGCTTCGGCACCCCGGCGGCGGCCGAGGTCGAGCTGTGCGAGGCGATCGTCGCCCGCGTGGATCCCCTCGACGAGGTGCGGCTGGTGAACTCCGGCACGGAGGCCACCATGTCCGCGATCCGCCTGGCGCGCGGCGTCACGGGGCGGGCGAAGATCGTGAAGTTCGCCGGCTGCTACCACGGTCACGTCGACTCCCTGCTCGCGGCGGCGGGCTCCGGCCTGGCGACCTTCTCCCTGCCGGACACCCCGGGGGTGACGGGAGCCTCGGCGGCGGACACCCTCGTCCTGCCCTACAACGACCAGGAGGCGCTGGCCGCGGCGTTTGCGGAGCACGGCGACGAGATCGCCTGCGTCATCACGGAGGCGAGCCCCGGCAACATGGGCGTCGTGCCGCCGGCGGACGGCTTCACGAACGCCATCCGCCGTCTCACCAGGGAACACGGCGCGCTCATGATCTCCGACGAGGTGATGACCGGCTTCCGCGTCTCCGAGGCGGGCTGGTACGGCTACGAATCGCAGCGGGTGGGCTACCCGGAGGGTCCCGCGGACCTCTTCACCTTCGGCAAGGTGATGGGCGGCGGCTTCCCGGCCGCGGCCTTCGGCGGACGGCGCGAGGTCATGGAGCACCTGGCCCCGGCCGGGCCGGTCTATCAGGCGGGCACGCTCTCCGGGAACCCCGTGGCCTCGGCGGCGGGTCTCACCACTCTGCGGCTGACCACGGAGCTGGACGTGTACTCGCACCTGGAGCACGCGGCGGACACCCTGCGCGCGGCCGTCTCGCAGGAGCTCACGGCGGCCTCCGTGCCGCACCGCGTGCAGAGCGCCAACTCGATGTTCTCCGTGTTCTTCACGGACCGCCCGGTGCGGAACTACGAGGACGCCAGGGCGCAGGACACCGCTGCGCACTCCGCGTTCTTCACCTCCATGCTGGAGTCCGGGATCCATCTCCCGCCGTCCGCGTTCGAGGCGTGGTTCCTGTCCTACGCGCACACGGACGAGGTGCTCGAACGGATCGTCGCCGCGCTCCCGGCCGCGGCTCAGGCGGCGGCCCGCGCGCAGGGCTGAACGCAGAGACCTCCGTGGTGGGCTGGGGCGGTCTCGATCTGTCCCACCCGCCCGCGCTGAACGCAGAGACCAGGAGACACATCACATGGCGCAGCTGCGCATCCACCTCGTGAGGCACGGCGAGGTCTACAACCCGCACGGCATCCTCTACGGGCGCATGCCCGGCTACCACCTGTCCGAGCGCGGCTTCGAGATGGCCGCGCGGGTGGCGGAGGCGCTGCCGGAGAGGGACCCGCACATCTGCGAGGTCGCGGCCTCGCCGCTGCTGCGCGCCCAGCAGACGGCCGCCCCCCTCGCGCAGGCGCTGGGGCTGGAGGTGGGCGTCGAGGAGCGCGTCATCGAGGCGGGCAACGACTTCGAGGGCAGCCACGTGACCGCGCGCGGAGTGCTCACCACCCCGGAGTGGCTGTACATGGCCCGCAACCCGCTGCGGCCCTCGTGGGGCGAGCCCTACCTGGCGCAGGCGCTGCGAGTGCGCGCGGCGATGATGTCCATGCGTGCGCGGCTGGCGACGGCGGCCGCGGCGCGCGGGCTCGAGGAGGCCTCGGGCGTGCTCGTCTCGCACCAGCTCCCCATCTGGTCGACCCGCCTGTTCACGGAGGGCCGGCCACTCGCGCACGACCCGCGCAGGCGCCAGTGCGCGCTGGCCTCGCTCACCACGTTCTCAGACGGATCCGGCACACTGGACACCGTGGTTTACGAGGACATCGCCGGCGACATGCCGCTCACACAGCCGGGGACGGGCGCATGAGGCGATCCCGCTCCCTCCACCTCCCTCCCTTCACCTCGCAGTCGCATCCCGCCGCCGGTCGCTCCCGTCCGCTCGCGGGGCCGGGCGGCGAGCATCTCACCACCCGCCGCGCCGCCCTGGCCGGTCTGGGCCTGGCGGGGCTGGCGCTCGCGGGCTGCGGGAGCTCGGGTTCGGAGAACCTCGCCCGGCAGGCCGACTCCGGCGACGAGAAGGGCTACGTCTCCGGCGAGGGCGTGATCACGGAGGTCGCCGAGGCCGACCGCGGCGAGCCGCTCGACCTCGCCTTCACGACGCTCACGGGCGAGGAGACCTCGCTGGCCGCGTGGCGGCCCAAGGTCGTCGCGATCAATCTCTGGTACGCCGCCTGCCCGCCCTGCCGTGTCGAGGCCCCGGACCTCAACGCGGTCTACGAGGAGTACGCGGGAGAGGTCGAGTTCCTGGGCGCCAATGTGCGCGACGAGGCCCCCACCGCGGAGTCCTTCGTGCGCACCTTCGAGGTGCCCTACCCCATCATGATCGACTCGGAGGGGGAGATGGTGGCCCTGCTGTCGTCCATCCTCCCGCCCCAGGCCACCCCGTCCACCGTCATCCTCGACGCCTCCGGCCGTGCCGCCGCCCGCGTCGTGGGTGCGGCGAGCGCCTCGACCCTGCGCGGTCTCATCGAGGGCGCGATGGCAGGATGAGCCTCCTCGCTGCCGGCCTCGATGCCTCCGGCGTGGGAGCCTCCTTCGCGGACACCGTGCTCAACGGCCCGCTGGTGCTCGCGGTGCTGGTCTCCCTCGCCGCCGGGGCCGTCTCCTTCGCCTCCCCGTGCGTCCTGCCGCTCGTGCCCGGCTACATCGGCTACGTCACGGGTCTGAGCGGCACCTCGCTGGAGGACCGCAAGACCGCCCGGGTGGTGCTGGGGGTGAGCCTGTTCGTCCTGGGCTTCGCGGTGGTGTTCGTGCTCCTGGGTGCGGCGTTCTCCGCGATCGGTCTCTTCTTCGCCCAGTGGACGGACGTGCTGGTGCGCGTGCTGGGGCTGGTGGTGATCCTCGCCGGCGTCGTGTTCATGGGCGGGATACCGTTCCTGCAGCGCACGGCGCAGGTGACCCGGCGCCCCAGGGCGGGTCTGGCCGGAGCCCCGGTGCTGGGCGCGGTGTTCGCGCTGAGCTGGGCCCCGTGCATGGGCCCCACGCTCGCGGCGGTGCTCGCACTGGCGACGAGCTTCGGGGCGGACGGCGCGGTGGGACGGGGCACCTTCCTCACCTTCGTGTACTGCCTGGGGCTGGGCATCCCGTTCGTCGTCGTCGCCTACCTCATCCACAAGGGGATGGGCCGGCTGCGCTGGGTGCGGGAACACCAGGTGGGGATCATGCGCGCGGGCGGCATCATGCTCATCCTGCTGGGCCTGGTGCTGCTCAGCGGTCTGTGGACGCAGTGGATCAACAGCCTGCAGGGCACGATCGCCGGCTTCGAAGTGGTGATCTGAGTGAGTGCGGAGGACCCAGTGGAGAACCAGGACGGTGCGGAGGCCCGGGACACCGGCGGTGCATTCAGCGTCGGAGCACGCGAGCACCAGGTGCTGGAGCCCGGCGCGGCGGAGTCCGGCGGCGGGTCCGGGAAGAAGCAGAGGACCAAGGCCGCCCCGGCGGACATCGGGGTGGTCGGAATGCTGCGCTGGGCCTGGCGGCAGCTCACCACCATGCGCGCGGCCCTCATCCTGCTGCTCGTGCTCGCCCTCGCGGCGATCCCCGGCTCCCTGCTGCCGCAGCGCATTCAGGATCCCGCCACCGTGGCCCGCTTCATCGAGGAGAACGGCACGCTCGGCGAGGTGCTGGACGCCGTCCAGCTCTTCGACGTCTACTCGTCGTTCTGGTTCTCCGCCGTCTACATCCTCCTCATGGTCTCCCTGGTGGGCTGCATCGTCCCCCGCACCAAGCAGCACTGGAAGGCCATGCGGCAGCAGCCGCCCAAGGCTCCGCGCCGGCTCAGCCGGATGCCGGTGTACCGGACGCTGCCGCTGTCCGCGGAGGGCGATGCGTCTGCGGCTGCGGGCTCGGGGACGGAGACGGCCTCGGGGATGACGGCGGCCTCGGGTGCGGACGGGAGTGCGGCGGCCTCCGCCGCGCCCCGCACCCGGGAACAGCTGCTCGACCGGGCCGAATCCGTGCTGCGCCGCGCCGGCTACCGGGTGGCCCGCTCCGAGGACCACGTCGCGGCCGAGCGCGGCCATCTCCGCGAGACCGGCAACCTCCTCTTCCACATCTCGATCCTCGGCGTCGTCATCGTCATGGCGCTGGGCGGCCTGCTGGGCTACTCCGGGCAGCGCGTGCTCGTGGAGGGGGAGACCTTCACCAACTCCCTCGTCTCCTACGACTCCTTCGAGCCGGGCGCCTATTTCGACCCGGACGCGCTCGTGGACTACCGGCTCACCCTCGACGACTTCGAGACCCGGTGGGACGATCAGGCGACCGGCGCGCAGTTCGGCCAGCCGCGGCTCTTCGACGCGAAGGTGACGCTGTCCCGCGGCGAGGAGTCGCAGCAGCTCATGCTCCGTCCCAATGAGCCCGTCCGCGTCGACGGCTCCCGGGTGTACCTGCTGGGCAACGGCTACGCACCCGTGGTGACGGTGCGCAACGGAGCGGGGGACGTGACGTTCTCCGGTCCCGTGGTGTTCCTGCCACAGGACGGGGCCAACACCTCGCGCGGCGTGGTGAAGGTCCCGGACTCCGGGACGGACGAGCAGCTGGGCTTCGTCGGCGTCTTCCTCCCCACCGCCGCGCAGAACGAGAACGGCGAGCTCTACTCGCAGTTCGCGGAGCTGCGGAACCCGCTCCTCGTGATGAGCGCCTTCGAGGGCGACCTGGGGCTGGACTCCGGGACGCCGCAGTCCGTGTACGAACTGGACGCGGACGAGATGACGGAGCTCACGGAGCCGGACGGCAGTCCGCTGCAGCTCGTCCTCACGCCGGGCGACACCGTGGAGCTGCCGGGCGGGCGCGGCTCCATCACCCTGGACGACGTGCGCAAGTACGTCGGCATGGACATCCGGCACGATCCGGCCCAGGTGTGGATGCTGCCGTTCACGGCGGCGCTGTTCCTGGGGCTGGCGGCCTCCCTGTTCGTCCCGCGCAGGCGCGTGTGGGTGCGCGTGCGGGGCGAGGAGGTCGAGGTCGCGGGCCTGGCACGCGGCGAGGACCCGCGGGTGGAGGCCGCGGTGGAGGACATCGCGAGGAGACTGGAACTGGAATCCCCACGCTGAGAGGTTCTACTCTGTGTAGAACGCCTGCGGTTCAGCCACGGGGACCGGGTCTGCGCGGGCAGACCCGACGAGGACGAGGCATGAGGAAGAAGCTCACATGAATGTCAACACACTGCTGGCCGAATGGTCGGATCTGCTGATCTACTCGGCCATCGCGGTCTACGCGGTCGCCTTCATCATGTACGCCTTCGACCTGTTCGGTCCGGGGTTCGTCCGCGGGATCGGTGCGCAGACCGGGGCCGAGGCCGGGACGAGGGGTGCGCGCTCCGGCCGTGCGTCCGGAGCGGAGGCGGGGCGTGAGGACGCGCGGAGCTCCGCCGCCGGAGCCTCCGGGGACTCCGCACGCAGCGCGGGTGCGGCAGCCGCGGCGGACGCCGGCGCGGGCCGGTCCGGGGCCTCGGCGACGGCAGTGCTCGAGACCGCCGCGGCGGAGGGCACCGGGGACGGAGCCGAGGATGCGCAGGCGAGCGGCGGAGACGGTTCCGCTCCCGTCTCGGAGCGCCGGCTGCGGCGCTGGGCCCGGGTGGGCACGGCGCTGACCGTCCTCGCCGCGCTCCTGCAGCTGGGGGCGATCGTCACCCGCACGGCTGCCGTCATGCGGGTCCCGTGGTCCAACCTCATGGAGTACGCGCTCATCGCCTCCGCGTTCGTGGCGGTCGGCTACATCGTGCTGCTGTTCTTCAAGGACGTCCGCTATCTGGGCACCATGGTCACCGGTGCGGTGCTGCTGACACTGGGTCTGTGCATCACCGTGTTCTACACGCCCGCGGCCGGGATCATCCCCGCGCTGGACAACTACTGGATCTGGATCCACGTGCCGATCGCGATCCTCTCCACGGTGCTGCTCTCCCTGTCCGCGTGCATGGCGGCGGTGCAGATCCTCAAGGCGTGGAGCGAGGGCCGGGAGACGGTGCCGGGCGTCCTGCGGTTCGTCCGCGCGCTGCCGTCCTCGGAGGACCTCGAGCGGACCTCCTACCGGCTCGCCGCCGTGGGCTTCGTGACGTGGACCTTCACGCTGCTGGCCGGTGCCTTCTGGGCGGAGATCGCCTGGGGCCGCTACTGGGGCTGGGACGCCAAGGAGATCTGGACGTTCGTGGTGTGGGTGGTCTACGCGGCCTACCTGCACGCACGAGCCACCCGCGGCTGGACAGCGACGCGCGTGGCGGTGCTCAACCTCATCGGCGTGGCGACGATCCTCTTCAACGCCACGATCGTGAACACCTACTTCGACGGCCTGCACTCCTACGCCGGAGTCTGACCCGCCGCGCTCGCGGTGCGGCCGGGGCGGGGCGCGGCGCAATATGCCGCTGAGGGCCCGGCCGTTCGCCTTCCCACCCACGTATAGGTGGGTGGGAAGCGGCGTATCCGGGCACCCTCTGAACGGAGGTCCGCGAAGCTGCACAGCCGCCCACGCATACGTGGGCGGCTGTGCAGCTTGCCGGGTGCTCTGGGGTGAGGGAGAGCGGGTACTGCGCTGCAGCGGGTCAGTCGAACTCGCCGCGCTCGCGCCTCTCGCGCCGCTGCTGCTGTTCGACGTCCTCGGCGATGCGCTTGAGGAAGTCCGGGTCGTCATCCGGTGCGAGCGGGCCCTGCGCCTGCGGCCTGCGTCCGCTGCCGCCGGGGAGCCTGCGGCCGATCACGAACCACAGGACGGCGCCGATGACGGGGAAGAGGAGGATCGCGAGGATCCACGCCCATTTGGGCAGTGCCGCGATCTGATCGCGCGGGCGCAGCGCGCAGTCGAACACGCTGTAGAGCATGACGGCGACGACGATGACGATGCCCACGATGAGTCCTCTTGTCATGCCCTCAAGTTTAGTTCACCCACCTGGACGCAGGATGCACGGATGCGGCGAGCAGGAGACGCCGAGAGCGAATGCCGCGGAGCCTGTGCACGGACCTGTGCCGGCCTGACTAGAATCGTGTCCCATGCGCTCGTTCCTCACCTACAACCTGGCTCGCCTCGCACTGCTGATCGGATGCGTGCTCGTCATCTGGTGGATCTGGGAGCCGTCGTTCGTGGGCACGCTCGCCGGCATCGTGATCTCCTCGCTCCTGAGCTTCGTGGTGCTGGCGCCGTTGCGCAACGAGTCCGCGCAGGAGCTGATGGAGCGGATGCGCAAGCGCCGTGAGGAGAAGGCCGCCAAGCCGGCCAAGCCCCGCCGCGACGATGCGGCGGAGGACCGCGACATCGACGGCACCTGAGCCTGCGGGTCCGCCGGCGGACCCGCGCCCGTTGTCGAGGGCGCACCCGCCGTCGAGGGCGCGCACTCACCGTTGAGCGCGGCCTGCCGGCGAGCGCAGGTCCTCAGGGGCATGCCCTCAGAGTGCGGTGCCGAGTCCCAGCAGGAACGCGTAGGCCAGCGCCGCCAGCGAGGTCGACTTGATGGTGGGGATGAGTGTCGCCCCGTTGGCACCTGAGAGCACGACCTTCACAGGCTGGACCACCACGACGAGGGAGAGCACCGCGAGCACGGCGAGCGGGTGGCCGTCGATGATGGGGCCCATGAGGAAGACATAGGGCAGCGCGACCATGAGCGTGTAGACCGCACGCGCCGCACCGTCGCCCAGCACCACCGCGAGCGTGGTCTTGCCGACGGCGGAGTCGCTGGGGATGTCCCGGATGTTGTTCGCCATGAGGACGGCGCAGGCGAAGAGGCCTATGCCTATCGCGCCGCTGACGGCGGCGACGGACACGGAGCCTGCGATCGCAGAAGCGGTGCCCAGTGTGGCCACGAGGCCGAAGAACACGAAGACGAACACCTCGCCGAGCGCCATGTAGCCGTAGGGCCGCTTCCCGCCCGTGTAGTACCACGCCGCGAGCACGGCGAGCACGCCCACGGGGATGAGCCACCACTGGTGCGAGACGAGCACGAGGGCGATCCCGGCCACCGCGGCCACCCCGAAGCTGATGAACGCGGCGCGCTTGACCGCCTCGGGCTCTGCGGCCCCGGAACCGGTGAGCCGCATGGGCCCCACTCGCTCGTCGTCGGTGCCGCGGATGCCGTCCGAGTAGTCGTTGGCGTAGTTCGAGCCGATCTGCAGGCCCAGCGCCACGAGCAGGGCGAGCAGGCTGCGGAGGAGGACCCCGCCCACATCCGGGATGGGCGCCTCGCCGGGACCGGTGGCTCCGAGGATGATGGCGGAGAAGCCGCCGATATCGCCGAGGCCTGCTCCCGTGCCGATCAGGACGGGAGCCAATGCGAGTGGAAGGGTGCGCAGACGTGCACCCGAGACCCACTCTCCGAACGTTGCCATCACAGGGCCTTTCTGCTCATCGGGACCCATGTATATTACCCGGCTCCGTGCTGCGGCCTCCGTCCGGGCCGGACGGAGGCCGCACCCGGTCTCCCGGCCGCGGTCCTCCGCCTTCGTCGTCAGGACGGCGCGGCCGTTCAGGGTGAGACGATCACCACGGTCTTCCCGGCGCGGTCCTGCCAGGACCGGCGCCGGGGCGTGCTGTCGAAGAGCAGGCTGAGGTCGACGAGGATCTGGTAGATCCAGCCGACCACAGGCAGCACTCCGGGGCCGAACTGCACGAGCGCCCGGGTGAGGAAGCTGCCGCCGGACGGGCGACCGCCGTCGGCCTCCCGGACGATCCTGATCCCCATAAGCTTCTTGCCCGGCGTGCGCCCGGCGGTCGTGTTGCAGATGAGCTCGAGCGCCACGGCCAGGAGCATGGAGACGATAGGACCCACGATCCAGCCGACGATCGGGATGAGCGCGATGAGGAATCCCACGCCGAAGAGCAGGATCCAGTCGATGATGCGGGCGATGAGCCGCTGGCCCGGAGTGGCGAACTGCACCGCACCCGGAGCCGTCTGCGCCATTCCGCCGCCGGGGTGGTGGGCCTGTCCGCCGGGCTGCGTGTGCTGGGCAGGCGGCGAGGCCGGCTGCATGGGGCCGCCGGGCTGCGGGCCCCGGTAGGTGACGGGCACCGAGACCGCGGGCGGGGCGGGTGCGGAGGCCGCCGGTCCGGGATTCGTGGGTCCGGGACCCGCGGATCCCGGAACCGCAGCCGGGCCCGAGGTCGCAGCCGGGCCGGGAGCCGAGGGGGCGCCGGGTGCGGCGGGGGACGGACCGGCCGGGCTCTGACCGCTGTATCCGGGCCCGGAGGGATGCGGGGTGACGGTGCCGGGGCCGTTGGGCTGCGGCCGTGCGGAGCCGGGGCCCACGGTGGCGGGGCCGCTGGGTCCTGAGCCGAAGGGCGGCTGCCCGGAGACGGGAGGCGGGGGAGGAGGGGTGGTCATGGCGGAGGTCCGATCGTCGGCTGCTGCTGAGATGGGGTGTGTCCCGTCAACGTAGCAGGAAGCAGGCCGGGCTGTGCGGAGATCCGCGGGCTCTCAGCGGCCCTGCAGCTCCGCGGCGAGGGTCTGCGCGGCCCGGCGGTCCGGCTTGCCGATGCCGCGGACGGGGAGCGCGGAGACGGTGTGCGCGGCGCGCGGAAGCATCGCCGCGCTCAGTCCCCGCGCACGCAGGCCCGCCTGGATCCGGTGGAGCAGCGGGTCCGCGCTCGTACCGGTCCCCCCTCCCGCTGAGGAGGGATGCCGTTCCGCTGCGTCCGCCGGTACGAGGAGGGCGACGAGCACGCGCCCCCATTCCTCGTCCGGCACCGAGCTCACCAGCACCTCACGGTAGCCCAGGGGCTCCGCCACTCGGAGGAGGTGTGCCTCGACCTCGTGCGGGGAGACGTTCTCGCCGCCGGTGACGATGATGTCGTCGGCGCGTCCCAGGATCTCCAGCCTCCGGGCGGCTCCGGGGCTCGCCTCCGCGGCTCCGTGGCTCTCCTCGGCGGCCGGCACCCACCGCCCCAGGTCGCTCGTGACGAGGAAGCGCGCCGGTCCCTCGCCCCAGAAGCCGGGTCTGAGGGCCTCCGCCGCGAGACGCTCCGCCTCGGCCTCCTGTGATTCGCTCCCGATGCCTTCGCCGGCAGTGGTGTCTGCTCCGGCCCGTATTCCCTCCGCGCCCCCTGCAGCTGGCACGGGCCCATTGGGCACCGCGGTCAGCCGCAGCGCGGACGGTGCCTCTGCCCGCTCCAGTGCCTCTGCCTGCTCCGGGGACTCGCCTCCCTCCGGTGCCTCGCGTCCGTCCTGAGACTCGGCGACCTCCAGGTAGCCGTCCGCGAGCACGGGACCCGCGAGGAGCACCCTCCCCTGCGTGTCCAGGTCCACCCGGACCTCCGGGAACGGCACCCCGTCGTAGACGCAGCCGCCGGCGGTCTCGCTCATGCCGTAGGTGCGCACGATCGGGATCCCCGCCTCCGCTGCTCGTTCGAGCAGGCGGGGGGAGACCGCGGCACCGCCCAGCAGGACCGCCGCGCACCGCGCGGCGGCCGCAGCGGCCTCCGGGAGTGCGAGCACACGGACCAGCTGCGTGGGGACGAGTGACGTGTACACGGGCTCCTCACCGGCCCGCCCCTGCAGTGCGGTGAGGTCCGCGGCGAATCGCCCGGCGTCGAACGGCCCGGGCCGCGCGACGCTGGGGGCGGCCCCGGCGAGGAGGGCACGGAACACCACCTGGAGCCCGGCGATGTGGTTGGACGGCAGGCAGAGGTGCCAGCGCCCGGGGCCCACGAGGAGCCTCTCGGTCTCCGTCGCGGAGGCGGTGAGGGCCTCGAGGCTCAGCCCCACGCCCTTGGGAGCCCCCGTGGAGCCGGAGGTGAAGAGCACCAGTGCCGGAGCGCGCCGGCCCGTGTCCGCCGGATCGAACTCCGCGGGCCCGAAGGTCCGTACGAGGCCGCCGCGGTCACGGGGGAGGAGCAGCCCGGCCTCGCCTGCGAGCATCCGGGAGACCTGGTCGACGATGAGGGGGCGGGTCACTCGTGCCACCCTGTCCCTCGGCACCCGCTGTTGCGGCAGGACACCCGCGTATTCGCGCGGAGACGGGGGTGTGTGGGAGAAGAACCGGGTGTCATCATCGCGGCACCGCTCAGTAGTACCAGGGGAAGGGCGTCCAGTCCGGATCGCGCTTCTGGAGGAATGCGTCGCGGCCCTCCACGGCCTCGTCCGTCATGTAGCCCAGGCGTGTGGCCTCGCCGGCGAAGACCTGCTGGCCCACCAGCCCGTCGTCCACGAGATTGAAGGCGAACTTGAGCATGCGCTGCGCGTTGGGGGACTTGCCCAGGATCTCCCGCGCGACCTCGAGCGCGGTGGTCTCCAGCTCCGCGTGGTCCGCGACGATGTTCACGGCACCGGCGCGCTCCATGTCCTCCGCGGAATAGGTGCGGCCCAGGAAGAAGATCTCGCGGGCCTTCTTCTGGCCCACCATCTTCGCGAGGTAGGCGGAGCCGTAGCCGGCGTCGTAGGAGCCCACGTCCGCATCCGTCTGCTTGAACCTCGCGTGCTCGCGGCTGGCGATGGTGAGGTCGCAGACCACGTGCAGGGAGTGGCCGCCGCCGGCCGCCCAGCCCGGCACCACGGCGATGACGACCTTGGGCATGGTGCGGATGAGGCGCTGGACCTCGAGGATGTGCAGGCGCCCGGCGCGTGCCGGATCGACCGTCTCCGCCGTCTCCCCGTCCGCGTACTGATAGCCGGAGCGGCCGCGGATGCGCTGGTCGCCGCCGGAGCAGAACGCCCAGCCGCCGTCCTTGGCGCTGGGACCGTTGCCGGTGAGCAGGACCGCGCCCACGTCCGGGGTCTGGCGTGCGTGGTCGAGCGCGCGGTAGAGCTCGTCCACGGTGTGCGGCCGGAAGGCGTTGCGCACCTCCGGGCGGTCGAACGCGATGCGGACGCAGCCCACGTCGTTCCCCTGCGCGTCCACCGCGCGGTGGTAGGTGATGTCCGTGAAGTCGAAGCCCCTGACCGCGCGCCAGCGGCTGGGATCGAAGATGTCGGAGACCTGTGCGCTGCCCGCGCTGCCGGAGTTGTCGCTCATGCTGGTCAGCATATCTGCGCGCTCTGCGCCCTCGGCGGCGTGGTCGGGAAGCGCGGTCCTATCCTGGAGCAATGCTCATCGTCCCTGAGGTCCGTGCCCTTCTCACCCGTGCCGACGGTCCGCGCGACGTCTTCGACCGCATCGTCCCGGTCGCCCTGCCGATGGTCACGCGGTTCCGCGGGCTCACCGTCCGGCAGACCTGCCTGGTGCACGGTCCGGCGGGCTGGGCGGAGTTCGCACCGTTCGAGGAGTACGCCGCGCCCGAGGCCGCCCACTGGCTCGCGGCCGCCCTCGAGTCCGCGGTGCTGGAGTTCCCGGAGCCCCTGCGTGCGACGGTGCCGGTGAACGCGACCATCCCCGCGGTGGCCGCCGAGGACGTGGCCGGGCTCGCCGCGCGCTTCACCGGCGCGCAGGCGGTGAAGGTGAAGATCGCCGAGCACGGGATCGCCTCGCTCACCGAGGACCTCGCGCGGATCGCGGCGGTGCGGGCGGCCATGCCGGAGGCTGCGCTGCGCTGCGACGCCAACGCCGCCTACAGCCCGGCCGAGGCGCGGCAGGCTGTGGTCGCACTCGCGGAGACGGGTTCGCTCCAGTACCTCGAGCAGCCGGTGGCCACGGTGGAGGAGCTCGCAGATCTGCGAGCCTGGATCGGGGCCGAAGGCCTGCCGGTGCCGCTGGCCGCCGACGAGTCCATCCGGAAGGCCGCGGACCCGCTCCGGGTGGCCGCTCTGGGCGCCGCCGACGTCATCATCGTCAAGGCACAGCCCCTGGGCGGCATCCGCGCGGCTGCGGAGGTCGTCGCACAGGCGGGTCTGCCGGCAGTCGTCTCGTCCGCGCTGGAATCGAGCGTGGGGCTGGCGGCCGGGGCCGCTCTCGCGGCCTGGCTGCCGGTGCCGGAGGCGGCCTTCGACGGACACGCTCCCGCAGCGGGCCTGGGCACCGCGGCCCTCTTCGCCTCCGATGTGTGCGCACCTCCACTGCTCCCCGTCGGCGGCGCCCTGCCGGTGGGCCGGACCGCGCCGGACGAGGCCCTGCTGCGCGCGCACGCCGCAGGCCCCGAGCGCGTCCGGTTCTGGACCGAACGGCTCGAGGCCTGCTGGGAGGTGCTGCGGCGGGAGGCGTGAGGACCTGCCGGCGTCAGTGGTGCCCGCACGTCACGGGCACACGTGTCACGGGAGCTCTGCGAGGACCGTCGCCGCGACCTCGGCGAGGCCGTCCATGTCGGCACCGTCCATGCCGGGAGCGGACACGCCCGTGAGGGTCACGAGTGCGGAGCCCTTCTGCACGGAGAGGTTGCGGGTCGTCATCTCCTGCCCGTTCATGTCCATGGTCGCCTCGGTGCCGAGCACGGTGTCCGCGCCGTCGACGGAGGCGGAGACCTCCGAGGTCGAGCTGGAGACCTCGGTGCCCTGCATCGACACCGTGACCTCGCCGCAGGAGCCCAGCGACTCCTTGTTCGCGCTGATCGCCTCGGCGGCCTCGTCGGCGGAGCCGTAGGCCATCGCCACGAGGTTGGGTTCGGTGGTGGGGTCGGCGGGGACGCCTGCGACGAGGGTGAGGTCGGAGCCCTGTGCGGCGGCGAGGCCGGCGTTCATGACGGCCTCGCACTCGGCGGGCTCCACGGAGACGTCTCCCATGGCGCCCTGGAGATCGCCGAGCTGCGACATGTCCATCGACTGCGCCGTGTAGCCGGCGGCTTCGACGGCGGCGGTGAGGTCGTCCGCGGTGGCGGCAGGGGCCTCGGCGGCCTCCTCCTCCGCGGGCGCGGCCGCCTCTCCCTCCTCCTGCTGGGCGTCTCCGTCCTCGGCGGGAGCGGTGTCGCCGGAGCCGCAGGCGGAGAGCACCAGGCCCGCGCCGAGGACCACGGCGGCGAGTGCGGTGCGGGTGCGTCCTGCGCGGGAGGTGAGTGACAGGGCTGAGGTCTTCATGAGGTTCTCCTCGATCACGCCCGGGCCGGACGCCGCAGGCGGTGTGCATGCCGCAGACGGTGCCTGCGCGCTGGTGTGTACACGCTAACGGTAGGCGCATGCGCAGTGCCCACCGGCCGTATTCGTGTGTCAGCTTGGAAACACCCTGTGAGGGGTGTGCGACGGGAACGGCGTGCGTCGGCGCAGTCGGCACCGCCGGCACGGCTGGCACGGTCGCCACCGCCGCGTGGAAGAATCGGCGGGGTGAACGTCTCGACCGCAATCGCACAGGCCATCGTCCGCGGACTGATCCGCGCGGGCGTGGAGGATTTCGTCGTCTCACCGGGCTCGCGCTCGGCACCGCTCACCTATGCGATCGGGGCGCTGGCACAGGCGGGGCGCGTGCGCGCACACGTGCGGATCGACGAGCGCGATGCCGCCTTCACGGCGCTGGGGCTGGCACGCGCGGGCAGGCTCGCGGGACGGGAGCGGCCCGTGGCGATCGTGACGACCTCGGGCTCCGCGGTGGGCAATCTGCACCCGGCGGTGATGGAGGCCGCGCACTCGCACGTGCCGCTCATCGTGCTCAGCGCGGACAGGCCGGCCCGGCTGCGCGGCACCGGCGCCAACCAGACCCTCGACGCCCAGCACAGGTCGCTGCCCGAGGCTGTGGCCGCCTGGGACGTCCACGTCCCGGGGCCGGAACGCACGAGGGAGTTCCCGGACGCGGACGGTGTGGTGAGGTTCACCGCCGTGACGGGCGGGCCGGAGCTCAGCGCACGAGCGGCTGAGCAGCTTGCCGCGCAGGCCGTGCGTACGGCATGGGGGGAGAGGCGCGTACAGGACTGCGGTGCGGGCGATCATGCCTGGCGGGAGAAGGCCGCAGAGATGGGGGCGGACCATTGTGGCAGCGGCGGGCTGCGGTTGGACGACGCCCTGCCCGGCCCCGTGCAGATCAACGTGCAGTTCGACGTGCCGCTGGTGCCCGAGGCCGCGGACCTGGACCCGGCGGTGATCCTGGACGGGGACGACTGTGATGCGGGCGGATCCGAGGCCGCGCACAGGACCGGTGAGGCCGCCACTGCTCACGGGGTCGGCGAGGCCGACGCAGGCGGAGCTGGCGGCGTGAGTGAGGCCTGCGCACTCGCGGAGCCCACAGATGCGGACGGTGGGGAGCCCCCGCGTCCGGCGGACCGCAAGGCACTGCTCACGCGGATCCGCACGGCACTGCTGGCGCCGGAGACCCGTGCCGTCCTGGTGGCGGGCGACGACCTCGGCTTCGCCTCCCCGACGGCAGCCGCGCTCGCCGGGGAGTTCGTGCTGCCGGTGTTCGCCGAACCCTCCTCGGCGCTCGCCTCCCTGCCGCAGGTGGTGCCCGCACACGCGCGCGTGCTCGCCGCTCCCGGCACGGCCGCGCTGCGTGAGGAGATCACGCACGTGCTCGTGGCCGGACGCCCCACACTCTCGCGACCCGTCGCCGCTCTGCTGGACCGCGAGGACGTGGAGCGGATCGACCTGCCGTACGCGGTCGACGGGATCGGCGCTCCTGCGGCGTCCGGGCGCGGCACTTCTGAGAGCTCCGGCGACGATGCACACACGCCGGTCCGTACCGGAGGGCCCATGGGTGCTGATGTGCTCGCGGCTCCTGCGGTCGCTCCTGCAGCCGCGGTCGCTCCGAACCTGGTTGCTTCGGCTGCTGCCGCTTCGGCAGTTTCGGACGCTTCAGTGGCTTCCGATGTTTCCGGCGCGGGTGATCTGGAGATGACTGCCTCCGCTGCTGCTGAGCGGTGCAACGAGTGGTGGGAGGGGTGGAGGCAGGCCGCTGAGGCATGTCTGGGCGAGGCTGTGCCTGCCACGTCAACACCAGAGGCCGGCTTGAGCGCCGCGGGCCGGCAGTGCACCGGCCAGCACACTCGCACGGAGCAGCCCCGCACGGAGGGGCGCCCCCGCACGGAGCACACAGTGGGGCAGCCCTGCGTGGAGCGCGCAGCCGCGCAGCCGGCCCTGGACAGCCCGGCCCTGGACGGCGCCGCCGCGGCCCGCGCGGTGCTGGAGCGTCCCGGCGTCGTCTTCGCAGCGAGCTCGAACACCATCCGGCTCCTCGCGGCCGAGCAAAGGCCGCAGCACCCTGCCCGTGTGCTCGCCTCACGGGGCCTGGCGGGCATCGACGGGCTGATCGCGACGGCCTCGGGCCTGGCCCTGGGGCTCGAGGACGAGGCGGCCTGCGGGCCGGATGAGGCCGGCGCGGGCGAACCCGCTCCGTGCTGCGGAGGGTCAGGGCCGCGCCCCGGAGAATCCACGCCGCCCCAGAGCGAGCGTGTGCCGCACGGAAGCACACCCGTGCGGCTCCTGGTGGGGGATCTCGCGGCGCTGCACGACCTCGGCGGCTTCCTCATCCCCGCACACGAACGGCGCCCGCACCTGCAGATCGTCGTGCTCAACGACGACGGCGGCGCGATCTTCTCCGGCCTGGAACACTCCGCGGAACATCTGCGACCGTACTTCGACCGGTTCTTCGCCACGCCGCACGGGTACCGCCTCGCCGAGGCGGCCAGGTCGCTGGGGTGGGAAGCTCAGACCGTGGAGAGCGGCGCACCCGGTGCCGCAGCGGCGCTGGCGGCGTTCCTCGACAGCGGCGAACCGGGGCTCCTCGAGGTGCGGCTGCCGTGAACTCCGCCCTCTGTGAACTCCGCGCGCTGTGAACCCTGGGCGCCGTGACGTGGGCGGGGTGGCGCATGCTCGGATGCGGGTGGCGTGACGTGCTTGGTCTGATGCGGGTGGCGTGAACTCTGCCCGCTGTGATGCGAGTGGCGTAACGTGCCCGGCCTGCGCACACTGTGCTGGAACACTCTGCTCCGGCACGCTTCGTGATGGAACACCCTGCCGCGCACGCGGCACCGGGCCCGCGGCACCGGGCCCGCGTAGTCGCTGTGCCACCCACGCATAGGTGGGTGGCACGGTCGGTTTCCGGGCTCCTGCGCAAGGACACACCGGGTATCCACGCAGCCACCCACGTATACGTGGGTGGCTGCGTAGACAGGCGGGGTGTCCGCGCATGCCACCCCATTTCGCACGCCCCGTCGTGCCACCTCGCCGCCGCCCCCGTCGGCCGCCGAACTCAGCGCTCCGCGCCCGGTCCCGACCTCTCCACGCCCAGGGCCGCGCGCATCGGCGCGAACTTGGCGTCCGTCTCCTCCCGCTCCGAGGCCGGATCCGAGTCCGGCATGATCCCGGCCCCTGCGAAGATCCGGATCCGGTTGCGCTCCTCGAGCTGTCCGCAGCGCAGCGCGATGCCGAACTGCCCGTTGCCGTAGCCGTCCACCCAGCCCACCGGCCCGGCATAGCGCCCGCGGTCCATGTCCTCGAGCTCCGTGATGAGCTCGAACGCTCGGTCGCGCGGCGCGCCGCCCACGGCCGCGGTGGGGTGGACGGCCTCGGCGACCCGGAAGGGGCTGAGCGCGGAGCCGTCGTCCTCGGTGCGCAGCCGCCCGTGCGCGTCCGAGGCCAGGTGGATGACGTTGGCCAGCTGCAGCAGGTGCGGCTCCCGGTCGACGTGGAGTTCGGCTGTGACGGAGCCCAGCGTGGCGGCGAGGGAGTCGATCGCATACGAGTGCTCGATCGAGTCCTTGTGCCCGCTGAGCTGCGCGCGGGCCGCGGCTAGCTCCGCGGAGGGGTCCTCGAGAACGCGGTACGTGCCGGCGAGCACCCGCGAATGCACGGCGCCGTCCTCCACGCCAATGAGCAGCTCCGGTGTCGCTCCCACGAGGCCCGCGACGTTGAAGGTCCACGTGCTGGGGAACGCGCTGTTGAGCCGGCCCACCACGGTCCGCACGTCGATGTCGCCGTCGGTGGTGATGACCTCGTCGCGCGCGAGCACCACCTTGCGCTCGCCCGCCTGCGGGCTGCGCAGACGGGCCGAGGCCTGCTCCACGATCTCCTCGTACCGCTCGGGGGAGACCTCGCCGGGCCCGGCGGAGAGAACCGCCGGGGCCGTGAGGGGCCGGGGCGTGAGCCGGAAGTCCTCCGGGGAGGCGGGCCTGCCGCCGTCCGCCTCCGGCGCGCCGATGTGCGTGAGCCAGACGCGGCCGTCGCGTCGCCCCAGCACGAACTCCGGCACGTCCACCACCGAGGCCGCCCGGGAACCGTCGGCGAAGGCGATGGCGCTGAAGCCGAGCAGCCCGGAGCCCAGGAGGCCCACCCTGTCGTCCACGCTCGCACGTGCGCGCAGTTCGTCCCACTGCCGCTCGAGGTCCCGGAAGCGCCCGGGCCCCTGCGCGGTCAGGCGCAGCGCCCGGCCGAACCCGACGATCCCGGACCGCCCGCGCACCCAGCAGGAGAAGCGGTCCTGCGGCAGCTGCTCGAGGAAGTCCAGCGAGCGGGTGGGGATCGCGGTGGCGAACGGCGCGGGCCCGGACGGGGTGAGCCCGTCCACGTACCAGGACTGCACGCACAGCGACGGCAGGTGCGCGGGGTCCGCCGTGCGCTCCGGGTTCTGTGCGTGAGGGGATGCGGCGGCCTCCCCGGGGCCGGGGGAGGGAGCGCGAGTCGAGCCGGTGTCGGTCATGCGACCACGATACTGACCGCGGGGCGACTGCCGCTCAGCGGCGTCCGCGCCTCCCGGCCCGGCTCAGCGCCACCGCCACCGCATAGCAGCCCAGGTACACCGCGCCCAGGGTGATCCACCCCGGGGTGTAGCCGCCGAACACGTCGATGCCCAGGCCCATCACCAGCGGGCCCAGTGCGAAGCCGAAGTTCATCCCGGCGGCGACGAGGCCGGAGGCCACACCGATCCTCCCTGCCGGAGCGCTGGCGACCACCGCGGAGTTGATGACGACATTGGCCGCGAGCGGGAAGAAGGCGTGGAGGGTGACGGCCGCCCACATGAGGGGCACGAGGTGCGTGTGCTCGACGACGATGAGCCCGCCGGCGGCGAGGATCCCGCCCAGGTTCATGATCTGGATGAGCAGGGCCGCGCTGCGCACGCGTCCGGCGATCCGGCCCCAGACGTTCCGGGCGACGATCCCCAGCACGCCGATGATCGCGAGCATGGTGCCGGCGAGTTCGATGGGGTAGTCGACGGTCTGCACCGCGAAGAGCGAGGCGTAGGCGTTGACCCCCTGGGTGCCGACCGCGTTGAGGAAGGCGCAGAGCGCGAGCAGCCAGACGGCCGGGGGCAGCGGCACCCGAGGCCGAGGAGCCTTCTGCGCTGGATCCTCGGCGGGATCGTCCGTGCCGGCAGGGCGCTCTCCCGCACCGGCTCCCGCACCGGCCCCGGTGACCGCGGCGGAGGAGCCGTCCGAGTCCGGCTCCTCCGGGACCGGCGCGTCCTCCCCGGTCTCCACCGGCTCCCGCGTGGTGCGTGCACGCTGCATCCGGGTGAGCACCAGCCAGCCCAGCACCAGCAGCACGCCCAGGACGCTCACGCACATGAGGGCGACCCCGGTCCACCCCGCGAGGCCTCCGACGAAGGGCACCGTCACGCCTGCGAACAGCAGGCCGAACTGCACCCCCGACTGCTTCCAGCCCATCCACGCCCCGCGCTTCTCCGGCGGCACGGTGCCTGCGATGATCCGATTGGTCACAGGGTTCGCGAAGGCCTGCGCCGGTCCGGCGATCACGGCCGCGGCGAGCAGAGCGGCATAGGTGGGCGCACTGATGCTCACGAGGAAGCCCGCGATCATGAGCCCGAAGATCACCGCGATCTGCACGCGGACGGGAATCCTGTCCGCCAGGTTCCCCAGCAGCGCGGAGCTGAGGCCGGCGAGCAGGAACACGATCGTGATGATGAGGCCGTACTGGCCTTCCGTGATGCCGTAGTCGGCCGTCACCTGCGAGCTCAGGGCGGCGAGGGCGAAGTTGAAGAGCGGCCCCGCGGCCATCGCGGCCACCAGGACGAGGAGCAGAGTCCTGGGCGCTCGGCGTGGTGCACCCTGCGCGGGCCGTGGGGAAGGGGAATCCATCCGCTCAGGCTATGCCGGGCGCCGCACGCGCGCATCGTCACACCGCGAGGATTCGCCCGCACACCCGCGCAGGGGGGAGAATCGGAGCATGAATCGCGCCCGTCTGGACAAGGACCCCGGTGACGTCGCCTCGATGTTCGACGACGTCGCCGCCCGCTACGACCTCATGAACGATGCGATGACCTTCGGCATCGCGCGCTGGTGGCGGAAGGTGATCACCGAGACCGTCGCTCCGCAGCCCGGCGAGGAGATCCTCGACCTGGCCGCCGGCACGGGCACCAGCTCCGTGCCGTTCGCACAGGCGGGCGCCCATGTGATCGCCGGGGACATCTCCGAGGGTATGCTCGCGGTGGGCCGGGAACGGCAGCGCGGCCACGACATCGAGTTCGTCCACGCCGATGCCCTCGACCTCCCCTTCGAGGACGAGGTCTTCGACACCGTGACCATCAGCTTCGGCTTCCGCAACGTAGCGGATCCGGACCGTGCGCTCGCTGAGATGCTGCGCGTGCTGCGGCCCGGCGGGCGCCTGGTGATCGCCGAGTTCTCGCAGCCTGTCTTCCGGCCCTTCGACGTGGTCTACCGCGAGTACCTCATGCGCGCCATCCCGCCCGTGGCCCGCGCGCTCAGCTCCAATCCGGAGTCCTACGAGTACCTCGCGGAGTCCATCCGCGCCTGGCCCGGTCAGGACGAGCTGGCCCGGCGCATTGCAGACTCCGGGTTCGACCAGGTGCAGTACCGCAACCTCTCCGGCGGCATCGTCGCGATCCACCGGGCGGTCCGGCCCGCCGCACGCTGATGACCGGCACCGTCACCGTCCCCGAGGCCGCCTCGGCGTCCGCATCCACCTCGACGTGTGAGCGTCCCCGGTCCTTCTCCGTGACCGGGGAGCGCACACGCTCCTCTGCAGACCCGCTCACCGAGGACACGACGGCGGATGTCGTCGTGGTGGGCGCGGGGCCGGGAGGCTCCGCGCTGGCCGCGCACCTCGCGGGCGCGGGGATGGACGTCGTGCTGCTGGAGAAGTCCGCCTTCCCGCGTGACAAGGTGTGCGGCGACGCCCTCACCCCGCGCGCGGTGAAGGAGCTGGGCCTGCTGGGCGTGCCGACCCCGGCGGACGAAGGCTGGCACCGCAACCGCGGGCTGCGGCTCATCGGCGGCGGGCACCGCGTGGAGATCGACTGGCCCGGAGGCGAGTTCCCGGACTACGGCCTCACCAAGGCCCGCACCGGGCTGGACGAGACCCTGGCCCGCTTCGCACAGGCCCGCGGGGCGCGCCTCCACGAGCAGACGATGGCGACGGAACCCCTCACCGGAGCGGACGGCTGGATCACCGGCATCCGCACGGTGGCGCGGGACTCCCGCGGGCGGCGGACCGGGGCCGAGGCCGTCGTCACCGCTCCGCTCGTCGTCGCCTGCGACGGCGTCTCCTCGCGCACCGCGGTGAGCATGGGCCGGGAGAAGCGCGACGACCGTCCCATGGGCGTCGCCGTGCGGACCTACCACTCCTCGCCACGTCACGCGGACCCCTACCTGGAGAGCTGGGTGGAGCTGCGCGCGCAGACGGAGGGAGGCCTCGGCGGCGGGGTTCCGGGCCGCAGGACCGCTCGCGGCCGCACCGCCGACGGCAGGGGCACCTCCGCCCAGGCCCCGGGGGAGGCCCTGCCCGGCTACGGCTGGCTGTTCCCCCTGGGCGACGGCACCGTGAACGTGGGTCTGGGCATCCTCGACACCTCACCGCAGTTCGGCACGGTCGACTACCGGCAGGTGCTGCGGGAGTGGATCGGGGCGATGGGGCACGAGTGGGAGATCGACGAGACCACCCAGCTGGAGCGGGTGCGGTCCGCCGCCCTGCCCATGGGCTTCAACCGCACGCCCCACTTCGCGGACGGACTCATGCTCGTGGGCGACAGCGCGGGCATGGTGAGCCCCTTCAACGGGGAGGGCATCGACTACGCGCTGGAATCGGCCCGGATCGCCGCGGACGTCATCGTCACCCACCAGCACAAGCCGCGGGCGGCCTGGAGGCGAGCGCTGGCCGAGTACCCTGCGATCGTGCGCGAGACGCTGGGCGGCTACGTGACGCTCGGCCGGGCGTTCGCGGCGCTCATCGGCCGGCCGGAACTCATGGGGCTCGCGATCAAGTACGGTATGAGTGTCGACGCGCTCATGGCCTTCGCGGTCAGACTCATGGGGAACATCCAGGGGAACGGGCGCGACGCGGATCTCGCCGACCGCGTGATCGCCGCCCTCGTCCGAGCCGTTCCCAAGACGACCAACGACTGAGACGACGACCGCTCGCGCCGGTGGATCCCTGAGCGGTCCGTGGTGACGAATACTCCAAAGGATGATGGACGACCCGATGACGCATGCACGCGCGCCCCAGCTCTCCGATGCCACGGCTGACGACGCAGCGCAGGGGGCACAGGCCGGACGGGAGCAGTCCGCCGCGCCGGCCAAGGCCGGCCCCTTCGCCGCCGAGGGATCCGCGCTCGCGGAGTCCATGATCGCAAGGCTCGCAGACATCGAGAAGCGGCTCGAGGCCGCGGCGGACCAGACCCGCGCGCTCCCGGACGAGGCCGCGCACCACCTCATGCGGGCGGGTGGCAAGCGGGTGCGGCCCATGCTCGTGCTCCTCGCCGCGCAGCTGGGGGACCCGGCCCGGCCGGAGATCCTCGACGCGGCCGCCGCCGTGGAGCTCATCCACCTGGCGACGCTCTACCATGACGACGTCATGGACGACGCGCCCGTGCGGCGCGGCGCTCCCAGCGCCCACGCGGTCTGGGGCAACTCCGTGGCCATCCTCACCGGCGACCTCCTCTTCGCCCGCGCCTCCCTGCTGTCCGCCCGGCTGGGGCCGGAGGCCGTGCGGCTGGAGGCGGAGACGTTCGAGCGGCTGGTGCTCGGCCAGCTCGCGGAGTTCGCCGGTCCGGACGAGGGCGCGGACCCCATCGCCCACTACATCCAGGTGCTCGCGGACAAGACCGGCTCGCTCATCGCGGCCTCGGGCGAGTTCGGCGTGCGCTTCTCCGGTGCGGACCCGGCCTTCGTGGCACCCGTGCGTGAGTTCGGGGAGAAGGTGGGTGTGGCCTTCCAGCTCGCCGACGACCTCATCGACCTCACCTCGACCTCGGCGGACTCCGGCAAGACCCCGGGCACGGACCTGCGCGAGGGCGTGCCCACCCTGCCGGTCCTCTACCTGCGTGCGGCCGCGGCCGCCGGTGACGCCTCCGCCGTGCAGATCGCGGAGCTGCTGGACGCGGACCTCTCCACCGACGAGGCCCTCGAGATCGCCCGGGCTGCGCTGGCCGCCCACCCGGTGACGGAGCAGGCCCGGACGGAGGCCCGGCGCTGGGCGGACGAGTCGATCGCCGCGCTCGCACCGCTGCCGGAGGGCGAGGTGCGCACCGGGCTGGAGGCCTTCGCGCGTCAGGTCGTCGACCGCGCGGGCTGAGCCGCGCAGGCTGACGCGCTCGCTCAGCGGCGGCGCGCGCGGCGGACCATGTCCGTGATGAGGACGAGGCACGCCACCCAGATGAGGCCGAAGCCCGCCCAGCGCGCCGCGGACATCTCCTCGCCCATGAGGAACACGCCGGTGAGGAACTGCATGGTGGGTGTGACGTACTGCAGCATCCCCACCCAGCTCAGCGGTATCCGGCGTGCGGCGGAGCCGAAGAGCAGGAGCGGCAGCGCGGTCGCCGGTCCCAGCAGCAGCATGAGCAGGACGTGGCCGGAGCCCTCGCCGCTGAAGGTCGCAGTGCCGGCGAGGTAGGTCCAGCCGATCCACCCGAGGGCGAGCGGAGTGAGGACGATCGACTCGACCGTGAGCCCGGAGAGCGCGCCCACCTTGGCGCCCACGCGGTTCTTCACGAGGCCGTAGCCGGCGAAGGTCACCGCCACCGCCAGGCCGAACCACGGGACGGCGCCGTAGCCCACCGTGATGACCACCACCGCGGCGGCGGCCAGGCCGATCGCGACCCACTGCAGGGGCCGCAGGCGCTCGCGCAGCACGAACACCCCCAGCAGGATCGAGAGCAGCGGGTTGATGTAGTAGCCCAGGGAGATCTCGACGACGTTGCCGGACATTACGCCCAGGAGGAAGACCAGCCAGTTGCCGCACACCAGGACCGCCGCCAGCGCCAGGGTGCCCAGCACCTTCCCGTCCGTGAGTGCGGTGCGCAACGCGCGGAAGCCGCCGGTGAGCGCGAGGAGCAGCAGGCAGAAGACCGTGCACCAGACGATCCGGTGGGCGAGGATCTCGAAGCTGTCCGCGGGTGCGAGGACGGAGAAGTAGAGGGGGAGGAGCCCCCAGAGCAGATAGGCGCCCATACCGCTGAGCAATCCAGCGCGCCTTCTCGCCTGTTCGTCCTCCGGGAGCCCTGCCGGTGCGCTTGAGTCATTCACCCTCGCAGTCTAGTGAGGAGCTGTGAGGTTCCGCAGAGTGCCCCGTGCCCGCGAGACGCGGGACCGGGAGTGTGAGCGGGGTCGCGGCGCGATCAGGTGAGGGCGCACTAAGATCGTGGGGTGGATTCGTTTCGACCGGACCTTCCGGGGGCCGTCCCAGGTGCCCCGGAGACGAAGGGTCCACCCGAATGGCGGGCAGGGACACGCTGCCCCTGAAAGGTGTGTGCACTGTGACTCGAGCTCTTCGTGTGGCGATCGTGGGAGCGGGCCCGGCGGGCATCTACGCCGCTGACCTGCTCACCAAGGCGGAGCGGGACTTCTCACTCTCGATCGACCTGTTCGAACGGCTCCCCGTGCCCTTCGGGCTGGTCCGCTACGGCGTCGCACCGGACCACCCGCGCATCAAGGGGATCCAGAACGCCCTCATCAAGGTGCTGGACCGCGGTGACGTGCGGCTGCTGGGCAACGTGGACTTCGGCACGGACATCACCCTCGAGGACCTGCGCGCACACTACGATGCGGTGATCTTCTCCACCGGCTCCTTCGAGGATGCGGCACTCGACATCCCCGGCATCGACCTGCCGCGGTCCTACGGTGCGGCGGACTTCGTCAACTGGTACGACGCGCACCCGGACGTCCCCCAGGAATGGCCGCTCGACCAGGAGAGCGTGGCCGTGCTGGGCAACGGCAACGTCGCCCTCGACGTGGCCCGCGTGCTCGCCAAGCAGGCCGACGACATGCTGAGCACGGAGATCCCCGAACACGTCCACCGGGGACTGCGCGACTCCAGGGTCACGGACGTCCACGTCTTCGGCCGGCGGGGCCCGGCACAGGCCAAGTTCACCCCGCTGGAGCTGCGCGAGCTGGGACACGTGAAGGACGTCGACATCCTCGTCTACCCGGAGGACTACGAGTTCGACGAGGCCTCGATGGCGCAGATCCACTCGAACAACCAGACCAAGCAGGTCACCAAGACCCTCACGGACTTCACCCTGCGGGAGGAGACCGGTGCACCCCGGCGTCTGCATCTGCACTTCCTCCATGCCCCCGTCGAGGTGCTCGGCGACGAAGAGACCGGGGTGACCGGGCTGCGGACGGAGCGCCAGCAGCTGGACGGCAACGGCGGCGTGAGCGGCACGGGCACCTTCCACGACTGGGAGGTGGGCGCCGTCTACCGTGCGGTGGGCTACTTCGGCTCCCCGCTGCGGGATCTGCCCTTCGACGCGCGGCGCGGCGTCATCACGAACGTGGAGGGGCGGGTGCACGCGGGCTCCTCACAGGAGACGGCGGCGCAGGCGCCCGTCGTCCCCGGAGTCTTCGCGACGGGCTGGATCAAGCGCGGTCCCGTGGGCCTCATCGGCCACACGAAGGGCGATGCACTGGAGACCATCACGCACCTCATCGAGGACCACTGCGCAGGGTTGCTGCCGGAGCCGGAGAGGCCGGACGAGGACGCGATCCTCGACCTGCTCGAGGCACGCGGCGTCGACTACGCGGACTGGGACGGCTTCCACCGGCTGGAGGCCGCGGAGAAGGCGCTGGGCGAGCCGCAGGGTCGTGAAAGGGTGAAGATCCCCACCCGCGCGGGCATGCTCGAGCACTCCCGCAGTACCGGCGCGCGCACCGTGCAGACCGTCTGAGCGGCCGCCCCGGAACCACGTGTGAGGCCGTGCCCGGCTGGATCAGCCGGGCACGGCCCCACCGTCGTCTGAGCCCTCTGCCGCCTCAGTTCTCAGGCGGCAGAGCGCTCAGGTGTCTGCAGGCTCAGGAGCCTGAGGGCTCAGTCCTCCGTGACGAGCGGGTAGACCCCGTTCTCGTCGTGGACCTCACGGCCGGTCACCGGCGGGTTGAAGGTGCAGATCAGCCGCAGCTCCTCCTCCGCGCGCACGGTGTGCTTGTCGTGCTCGTTAAGGAGATAGAGGGTGCCGTCGCGCAGATCCCAGCTCTCGCCGGTCTCCTCGCTGGTGAGCGTGCCCCTGCCGGCCACGCAGTACACGGCCTCGTAGTGGTTCTGGTAGTGGAACGTGGAGGTGGTGCCGGCGTAGATGGTGGTCTCGTGGAACGAGAACCCCACGCCCTCCTTGGCCAGCACCATGCGGCGGCTGCGCCAGGTCTCGGACTTCACATCGCGGTCCGTGCCGTTCAGGTCTTCGATGTTCACGACGTACAAGCGGTCTCCTCGGTGGGTGTGTGGGCAGCTGTGTGCTGCCGGGTGCGGATACGGTGAGCCCGGAGCCCGGAGCCCGGAGCCCGGAGCCCGGAGCCCGGAGCCCGGAGTGTCAGGCGGAAGCCGCGGCGGCCTCGGCGGCGGTGGGCGCCGGAGCCACGGCGGCGACAGCGGCGGCGAGGATGTCGAGTCCGCGGTCCAGCTCCTCGCGGGTCACCGTGAGCGGCGGCAGGAGCTTGACGACCTCGTCCTTGGGTCCGGAGGTCTCCACCAGCAGGCCGTTGCGGTAGGCCTCGGCGGCGATCTTCCCGGCCAGCTCGGCGTCCTCGAAGATGATCCCGCCGAACATCCCGCGGCCGCGCACGCCGGCGCCGGAGGCGGAGAAGGCGATGCGCTCGAGGCGGGACTGGAGCAGCTCGATCTTGCCTGCGAGCTCCTGCTGGAAGGAGTCATCGGCCCAGAACTCCTCGATCGCGGCGGTGGCGGTGACGAATGCCGGGTTGTTGCCGCGGAAGGTGCCGTTGTGCTCGCCCGGCGACCAGATGTCGAGCTCGGGACGGAACAGCGTGAGCGCCAGGGGCAGCCCGGAGCCGGAGATCGACTTCGACAGGCAGACGATGTCCGGGACGATGCCGGCCTCCTCGAAGCTGAAGAAGGTGCCGGTGCGCCCGCAGCCGGCCTGCACGTCGTCGACGATGAGGAGGATGTCGTGGCGCCGGCACAGCTCCGCGAGCCCGCGGAGCCATTCGGCGCGTGCCGCACGGACGCCGCCCTCGCCCTGGACGGTCTCGACGATGATCGCGGCGGGCTTGTCCACACCGGACCCCGAGTCCTCGAGCACGCGCTCGAGCCACAGGAAGTCCGCGGTCTCGCCGTCGAAGTAGTCGTCGTAGGGGATCTTCGAGGAGTTGGTGAGCGGGATGCCCGCGCCCTCGCGCTTCATCGAGTTGCCGGTCACGGACAGCGAGCCCAGCGTCATGCCGTGGAACGCGTTGGTGAACGAGAGGATGTGCTGGCGCCCCGTGTACTTGCGGGCGAGCTTGAGGGCGGCCTCGACGGTGTTGGTGCCCGTGGGCCCGGGGAACATCACCTTGTAGTTGAGGCCCCGGGGGTCGAGGATGCGGCTCTTGAAGGTCTCGAGGAACTTCCGCTTCGCCGGGGTCTTCATGTCCATGGAGTGCAGGACCTGGCCGGACTGCAGGTACGCGATGAGCGGCTCCATGAACACGGGATTGTTGTGGCCGTAGTTGAGCGCGCCCGCTCCGGCGAAGAAGTCGAGGTACTCCGTGCCGTCAGCGGCGGTCTGGGTGGCCCCGGAGGCCTTCACGAACTCCGCGGGCCAGCTGCGGGAGTAGCTGCGGACCTCGGATTCAAGGGTGTAGTAGATCTCGGTCATGGCAGTCTTCCTACCTTCCTTCGTGGCTGCGACCGCCCGGCTGCCGGCTCTCGGCAGCTGCGGCGGACGATCAGGGGACCCGGACGGTCGTACCAGGTGCCCGAGGGGTGTGCGCGGTCGTGGGCGACCGGCGTGCGTGGTGCGGGGACGGGATGCGCCGTCCCCGGGAGGCGGGTCAGCGCTGCGGTTGCAGCGGCCCGATCTCGTAGAGGAACTCCGTGTCGTGCCCATCCGGATAGTCGGCTGGTGTGAACAGGGGAGAGGTGGTGAGCCGGGCGTCGTGGCGCTGTGCGAAGGCGCTGAACAGGCCGATGGAGGCGCTGTTGTCGTCCGTGATGGTGGTCTCCAGGCGGACGGCTCCGGTGCGCGCGGCGAGGTCGTCGAGCATCGAGGCGGCGATGCGGCGTCCGCGGAAGCGGGCGTCGACCGCCACCTGCCAGATCATGAGGGTCTCCGGCGCCTCGGGGCGCATGTACCCGGTGACGAAGCCGGCGGGAGCCCCGCCCACCTCGGCGACGACCGAGGTCCCGGCGAAGTCGCGGCACCACAGGAGGTACGCATAGGAGGAGTTCAGGTCGAGCACCTGCGTGTCACGGGCGAGCGTCCACATGCTCTTGCCGTCGGATAGTGCGGGGGTGCGGATGAGGACGGGTTCCTCGCCGGCCGTCCGGCCGGGGTCGATGGGGGTTGTCTGGGCCTCTGCTTGTGCATGAGTCACGCCATTCAACCTAACGAGCTGAGCGTCGATATCAACCGGGATACGGCGCAGAACCGCCCGGAGACACGCGGATCGCGGGTTCCGGGAGGGATGTCTCCGACCCTCCCGATCCCACAAGGAGACTGGCGAAACGGGGGTTGCGGCGAGTGGCGCAGGCCACCGTCTCCCATCGTTATGCGTTCGTAACATTTGCATGCGGAGCGCAGGTGTGCGGGGTCCGGAATGTGAGAAGCGGCCTGCACGGGATCCCGTGCAGGCCGCCTCTTCGAACTCCGGTGCGCCGTCCGCGGCGCGATCGGGCTCAGCGGTAGTTCGTGAACTGCAGGTCGATGTCCAGGTCCTTGCCCTTGAGGAGCGCGATGACCTCCTGCAGATCGTCGCGCTCCTTGGAGGTGACGCGCAGCTCGTCGCCCTGGATCTGCGGCTTGACGCCCTTGGGCCCCTCGTCGCGGATGATCTTGGAGATCTTCTTCGCGTTCTCCTGGTCGATCCCCTCCTTGAGACTCGCGTCGATCCGGTACTCCTTGCCGGAGGGGTAGGGCTCGCCGGCGTCCAGGGACTTCAGTGAGATCCCGCGGCGCACCAGCTTGGACTGGAACACGTCGAGGACGGCGTTCACGCGGTCCTCGGCCGAGGCGCGCATCTGGATGCCCTCGCCCTTCCACTCGATCACGGCGCCGGTGCCCTTGAAGTCGTAGCGGGAGCCGATCTCCTTGACTGCCTGGTTGAGCGCGTTGTCCGCCTCCTGGCGGTCGATCTTGCTGACGATGTCGAAGCTGGAGTCCGCTGCCATGTCTGCCTCCTGGGCTGTGCGTGCCGCCGTCGCGGCGGCGGGTGATCAGTGCCGGGTGCATCCGCGCGCAGGTGCCCGGATGCGGTGCGGCCATCGTATCGTTCAGTGCTGCGGCCCGATTTTGCACGGCCTCCGAGGACCGTGTATCGTTCTACGAGTGCTCAGCGAGCACAGAGGCAGGTTGCCCGAGCGGCCAAAGGGAGCTGACTGTAAATCAGCCGGCATTGCCTTCATAGGTTCGAATCCTATACCTGCCACCCCTGTGGGTGGAGGCCCCTTCATCGGCGGAAACGCGGATGAAGGGGCCTTCTTCGTGTGCGCCGGCGGCCGGCGCACGGGGTGTCCCCGCTCATCTGCCGTTCATCCCGAGTCCTGCTGCGGCAGGGCGGTGCCGGAGTAGGCTGGCACGCATGCGCTCACCCGTCCAGACGTATCTGAGCGGTCTGCACGCCCGAGTGCGCGCCGCAGATCCCTTCGCCGCCCATCCGACCCCCGGATTCCGCACCGCTTCCGCGGGCAGCCCGGCCGAGGGCCTCAGCGTCCTCTACGGCGGTGATCCGGACCACCTGGGCATCGCCATGACCACAGCGGACGGATTCTCCTACCGCGTGGGGGACGCGTGCGAGGAGTTCTCCATCCAGTCGATCTCCAAGGTGTTCGTCTATGCGCTCGCCCTCATGGACTCCGGGTTCGACCTGGTGGACGGCAAGATCGACGTGGAGCCCTCCGGCAGCGCCTACAACGACCTCTCCTCCGAGGCCGGCAGCGGGCGGCCCAAGAACGCGCTCATCAACATCGGCGCGATCGCCGCGACCTCGCTCGTGCGCCCGGTGGGGGAGGAGACCGCGTTCGAGAGGATCCTCGCAGTGTTCTCCGCGTGCGCGGGCCGGCAGCTGAGCCTCGACGAGGAGGTGCTCCGTGCGGACTACGAGACCGGTGCCCACAACCGCGGTCTGGCCTGGTTCCTGTCCTCCTGGGGCATCATCGAGGGTGATCCCAATCCGGCCTTCGATGACTACACGAAGCAGTGCGCGATCTCCGTGACGGCGGCGGATCTGTCGATGATGGCGGCCACGCTGGCCCACCTCGGCGTGAACCCGGCGACCGGTGAGCGGGTCTTCCCCGAGGACGTGGTGGAGAGGGTGCTCTCCGTCATGCTCACCTGCGGCATGTACGACGACTCCGGGGACTGGGTCACCACGGTGGGCCTGCCGGCCAAGAGCGGGGTGGGCGGCGGCATCATCGCGGTGCTGCCCGGGCAGCTGGGCATCGCGACCTACTCCCCGCCGCTGGACCGGCACGGCAACAGCGCCAAGGGGATCGTCGCCCACGAGGAGATGTCCGCGGACCTGGGCCTTCACATCGTGAGGGCCGGGAAGCCCGGGCGCGCGGTGATCCGCTCGCACACCACCGTGGACCGCGACCACTCCTCGCTGCGCAGGAGCCCTGAGGACGAGGCGGTGCTCGAGGAGCACGGTGACCGCGCGCACATCCTCGAACTGATCGGGGACGTGCACTTCAGCGGCTTCGAAGCGGTCTCCCGGCTCATCGAGGAGCTGGACGAGCCGCAGGTGGTGGTCCTCGACATCGGCAAGGTGGACGAGCTCTCCGGGTCTGCGCTCATGAGCCTCGCGCGGCTGGCGGCGACGATGGACGAGGAGGGGATCGCCGTCGGGGTCGTGGATCCGGATGCGCTGCTGCGCCGGCACGAGCTCAAGCGCGCACTGCTGCGGGAGGCCGCCGAGGCCGGGGTCGTGGACGGCGCGGTTGAGGCCGCGCCCACGGACGGTGCGGAGGGCCAGTCCCGCCTCCCCGTGAGGATCTTCGCCTCGCGTCATGCCGCGCTGGTGTGGGCCGAGGACGCGGTGCTGCTCTCCGAGGAGGATGCGGGAGCGCAGCCGGTCCGGCAGCAGGGCCCGGTGCTGGGCGGTCTGTCGCCGGCGGTGCGCGCGGTGGTGCGGGGTCTGCTCACCGCAGAGACGGCGGAGGAGGGCCAGGTGATCCGGGCGCCGGGTGACGACTTCGACGGGATCCGCTTCGTGGTCTCCGGCGAGGTGCACAGTGTGAGCCCGGACGGGGAGCTGATGGCGGTGCTGCGGGCGGGTGCCACGTTTGGGGAGTACGCGCTGGGCACGGGTGCGGGGCAGCCGTTCGCGGTGATCGCCGCACAGCGCAGCCGCTTCGAGCTGCTCTCCGCGGAGGCGCTGGAACGGATGGAGGCGGAGTCGCCTGCCGCGGCGGCCGCCCTGTGGCGGAGCATCGCCCATGACGGATATGCGCGGCTCGTGCAGGCAGTGCGAGGAGAGGAGCGGACGGAGTGACGGCGGAGCGGATCAGGAACGCGCAGTTCATGCGCGAAGGTGTGGATGAGGCTCCGGGTGAGGGCGACCGTCCCTGGGTGATCGCCCACCGGGGGTACTCGGCCGCGGTCCCGGAGAACACCCTGGCGGCGGTGGACGCCGCCCGGCTGGTGGGCTCGGACTGGATCGAGGTGGACCTCCACGTGACCGCGGACGGCACGCCGGTCGTCATCCATGACCCCACGGTGGATCGGACCACCAACGGCGGCGGGGCGCTGAGCCGCCTCGACGACGACTCCCTCTCCCGCCTGGACGCGGGGCTGTGGGCAGGCCGCGGCTTCGCCGGTCAGCGGGTTCCGCGGCTGGAGACCCTGCTGCGGGAGATCGTGGACTACGGCGGCCGCCTGCTGCTGGAGTTCAAGGGGGACTGGTCCGCGGGAGCCGTCGCGCAGGCGGCCGGTCTCGTCGTGGAGTACGGCGTGGCCGATCGCGTGGTGGCGCAGAGCTTCTCCGTGTCCACGCTGGCGTTGCTGCGGGATATCGCTCCCATGGTCGAGCGGTGCCTGCTGCGCACCATGCCGCGGGAGGACGATCTGCAGTACCTCGACGAGCTGGAGCTGCTGGGCTACAACCCCTCGCAGAAGGGAGTGGCTCTGCGCCGGGGTGTCGTGGACTCGTTCCTGGGCGCGGGGGCTGCGATGTTCGTGTGGACGGTGGACGAGCCGGCGGAGTGGGAGATGCTGCTGGGGGTGGGGGTGCACGGGCTCATCACCAATCAGCCGGGGCGTCTCCACGGCTACCTGGACGCCCGTTTCGCAGCCGTCTGAGGCGTCCGTCACAATGGCCGGATCCGGCTTTGCAATCGCTCCGGGGCCTGTGTAGAGTTACTTCTCGTTCGCCCCAATAGCTCAGTCGGCAGAGCGTTTCCATGGTAAGGAAAAGGTCAAGGGTTCGATTCCCTTTTGGGGCTCAGGTGAACCAGTGTTCGCCCGTGGCGGGGTAGCTCAGCTGGTTAGAGCGCACGACTCATAATCGTGAGGTCGCGGGATCGAGTCCCGCTCCCGCTACAGAAGCAGAAGCCCCCATCTTCGGATGGGGGCTTCTGTCATTCACCAGTTCGTCCCCGGGCAGCTGTGGGGCGGGTGCGCATTCGGGCTGCCGGCGGTGAACCCTGACGAACGTTGCAGGTGTTGCTGGGTTGACTGTGCTGGTATGCAATCACTTTGCGACAGCAGCCCTGGCGTGGTCCGGGCTCATACCGTGGTGGAGAACCTGAGGAGCTCTCTGACGGGCCTCGGGTCCCGTCAAAGGGCGGGACCGCAACCCTGACTTGTGATGGGCCGGGCGAGCTGAACTCGGTGTGCAAAGCCCAGACCATCCGCACCACGGCGACCTTCTGCTCCGCGCTGGAGCGACACGCCGTCGAGTTCTCAGCCTGTCGCTGCTCCCGCATGACCTCATCTTCGCTTCCTGGCTCAGGAGTCCTGACCGAACCCACGATGATGTGCCCATGAGTCCTTTCGGCGGTCGGGAGGGCTCAGCTCAGGGATTGCACACGCACGAGCACCTCGTGCTGCGCACCGCCGGCTGAGGCCACGGCCTCGTGCACCTCGCGCTGAACGTCTTCCACGACGGCGCGCACCGGGCGCGGGCCGGACAGTGCCAGCTCCACCGTAATCAGATGAGCATCGGGATCGATGGTCAGCCCGAACCTGGCACGCTCGGCGCGGCGGCGCAAGCGGGCATCCAGAGTGCGCAGAGTCGTGGCAATTCCCGGCTCCATGCCGCGGATCCCCGGCACGGCCTCCACAAGGCTCACCAGTTGGTCGGCCGGGAGTGCGGGGCCGCGCGGCGTGGATATGTCAGTGCTCATGGCGTTCCTCCTCGTGGAGGTCCTCAATGTGTACATCGATGGGCAGGTCGTCCAGGCCCAGGTGATCGTGGCAGGCTTGCGCCACGGAGCTGCGAACGCGTCGGGCCAGGCTCGGGAGGTCCGACGTGTCCAGCGCCGCGGAAATGCGCACGCGCAGTCGCTCGGGACGTCCGCGGGTGCGAGCACCCTGGGCGGAGACGGCGTGCTCGGCGGTGGTGCGCAGTGCAAGGGCTCCCGGGACGGCGTCGACGGCGGAGCGGACCACTCCGCGCAATGAGGCCTCGGAGACAGTGAACGGGCCAGCCGGCGTGGGAGGCATCTCCACATGAGCACCGTGCCGGGAGTCAGCTCGTACGGCTTCCCGGATGGTGTTCCGCGCTCGGGCGGAGAGCTGGACCCCAGCATCGCCGTCACCCTCGAGGGCTGACCATTCGCGATGCATGGTGCGGATCATATCCAGATACTTGGCCGTGGCGACGTCGTCGTTGGGGTCCGAACCAGATGTGATACTGCTCACCTCACTCACCTCCATTCTTCCATGTGCTCGACGATGTGCGCGCGGGCTCGCGCGATCCGCCCACGCACTGTCGATTCGGTGGCGTCAACGATGACGGCGATCTCCCGATAACTCATGTCGCCGACCTCGCGCAGTACCCAGCAACTGCGCACTGAGGCGTCCAGGGTCTGCAGGATGCCGGCCAGTGCCGTCATCTGAGCCTGCACCAGAGCGGAGCGCTCGGGATTCAGAGGATCCCCCGAGGTCGCCGTGCCGAGAGCCGGGGCCGGGGGCAGCCGTTCGAAGACCTCGCCATCGGTGGCATTCGTCGCACGTCGAGTCGCACGGCGCACCACATCGGTGGCCGCTCGGGTCGTGATCTTCGACACCCAGCCGGAAAATGCTGCCGGATCCTCCAGCAGTCCTAGACGGCGCCAGGCCAGAACCAGGGACTCTTGGACCACGTCCTCGGCGTCCATCCGGTCGTGCAGGATCATGTAAGCGATCCGGAAGAGCCGGCCCTGATAGCGATCGACCAGCATCTCGAACGCCGCTACGTCCCCATCCTGGGCTCGCAGTACGAGGGCGTGCTCGGGGATTGCCGGATTCGGGGTCATCAACGCAGAACCGCTTCGCGAACCGGCGCCCGCTCACCCGCCGAGAGGCCCAGAGCCGCGTTGCGGGACGACCTGCCGGTCCGCAGCCGCACCAGGAGGTCGACAGTCTCGGGGGCGGTGGCCAGAGTGGTCTCCGCATCCCGGACCAGGCGCGCGCGCAGGAGCTGGACCACCCACGCCATCTCGGCCTCCTCGGCCAGTGTGGTGGTCGCTTGCACCCAGGGACTCTGGGTGCTGCCCCCGAAGCGAACATCGACATCGAGGACGCCCGGGACCTTTGTCATGTTCTCGGCCAGGGCGCGCTCGAACACTTCGGGCTCCAAGGAGCCCAGGAGCTTGCCGTCTGCATCGGTGATCCGGAGGACGGCTCGCGCCGGTGGGCGCGGTACCTGGCTCACCAGCAGGCTGATTCCGGCGACCACCGCCACAGCGCCGATCGCCAGGAAAGTGGGCAGCAGCCAGGCCGCGTGGGCAGCAGCGATGCCCGAACCCGTGGATTCCCCGCTGAGCAGTTCGTCCCGGTGCGGTGGAAGCCAATCGCCCAGAGGCGTTGTGATGAGGGCGATCCATGCGGCTGGCAGCATCAGGAGTAGGCCGCCGATGGCCAGGATGACCCGGTTACGGGTGCCGGAAACGGTGCGCATGGCTGATTCCTCCTCGGATGGTGAGTTCGTGTCAGCGTGTCCGGCTGAGATGAACGCGGGAGCGGATGTGAATGACCGGAGTGAGCTCAGCGATGGTCTCCTGCACGGCGGTGCGTACCTGGCGGAGTATTGGCTCGGACTCATCGACCGGCGTGCGCACCTGGACGGAGAGCACGTGGCCGGAGAGTCGGGCCCGTACTGCGGATACGCCGTCCACCTGCTCCACCTGGCGTTCGACCCGGCGAGCGATGTCACGACGCGACATTGCAGTCTGCCCGGGCGTTTCACCGGCCAGGATGGCGAGGTGTCTGGCGGCCCCCGGAACCAGGGCACTGATCAGGAATGCCAGTCCGATGATCGCGAGGATTCCGACGATGATGCGCACCGGCATCCCGTCCAGGCGAAGGCCGCCGATCCGGTGTGCCGCTGAGGCCCCGACCCCGGACCAAGTGCCGTCCAGGAGGCGAGCGCCGATCGTCCAAACCAGCAGGCCGCCGACAGTGATGGCCATGAAGGCGAGGATGATGGCGGGCACCCTGCGGGCGGGGCGGCGCGTCAGAGCTTGGGGGTGAGTGCTCATCGAAGAATCCTCCGTCCGGTCGCGGTGCTGTTCAGCCAGGAGATCTGGACGTCGATGCGCCCTACCTCCAGGCCGCTGAGTTGCTCCACGCGTGCGGCAACGTGCTCGCGAAGCTCTTTCAGCGCATCGCGCAGGGTTGTGGGGAACGCGATGCCGACATTCAGGCGCAGGACCACGATGCTGCCGTAGATCTCCGCCTCGGCGCTCGGGCGTGTGGCGAAGTCGCGACGAGCACCGATTCCCAGCACGCCTCCGGCATTGGAACCGACGCTGGCGACCTCGAAGGCGCACTGCTCGGCGATCCGGGCGACTACCTTGGCCGGCACGGTCGTGCGTCCCCGGTCCTCGGGAGCGCAGGCAGTTGGTCGACGCTCATCCAGGGCGGTCATGGTCATCTCCTCCAGCGGTCGGTCAGACCCCGGATCTCGACGCGACCGTCGATCGTCATGCCCACTGCGAGGCCGATGACGCCGAATACCAGGACGAGGAAGAACTGGCCGAAGCTGCCGAAGGCCAGCACGGCTCCGAGGAAGAGGCCGACCAGAAGGGCGAAGTGGGTGATCTTCATGGATGCTCCTCAATGAGGGGGCGGCACCGGGAAGGTCTCAGACCTCCCCGGTGCCGCCCAGGGATGTCACTTCAGTTCATCGCCGCGCTGGCTGTTCACGGACTCGTCGTCTTCCTGCGGCAGGTGGACGTCGACGACGTTGACGTTGACCTCCACGACTTCCAGGCCGGTGGTGGACTCGACCTGGTCGATGATGTTGCGGCGGATGGCGTTGCCGACCTCGACGATTGAGGCGCCGTACTCCACCACGACCGTGACGTCGACCGCGGCCTGTGTCTCGCCCTTCTCGACACCGATGCCACCGGCGACATTCGTCTGTGAGTTGGGAATGCGATCGGTCACGGCGGAGAAGGCGCGGCGCGCGGCATTGCCCATGTCGTAGACTCCGGGAACCTCGCGGGCGGCCATGCCGGCCACCTTGGCCACGACGGTGTCCTCCAGAGTTGTGATGCCCCGGGTGGTTTGCAGGGGGCCGCGGGGGACCCTTTCCACGGTCTGCACGTTCCGCTCCTCGCGCTCGGACGCCTCGCGCTCCTGCTGACTGCCGGTCCGAGGAATTGACACGTTAGACATAGCCTCTCCTTCACCAGATGACCGGCGAATTCGCCGGTCATGTTTCATGCGGACACAAGGAAGACGTCATGAGTCCGGAGTTCGTCACGAGAGTTGACTGTGATCTGTATCACTATATGGAGTCGTACTGGGCGCTCAGCGTCGCATTGTGCAATGTAGGGGTCCTCCGGGACGCGCGTGCGAGGAAGGCTGCTGCCCTCTGCCGGGTGAGTGCGGCCTGCAGCTGCGGCGTTTCAGCATCACAGCGGGGCTGTCCGGCCGGCTTTGACGCGCGGTGCTGAGGAGCTGCGGACGAGGTGGGGCGGTGCGGCGTTTCGCGAGGAATCGAATGTGCGCACGACTCACAAGCGTGAGGTTGCGGGATCGAGTCCCACCCCCGCTGTAGAAGTCTCCATCTTCGGATGGGGGCTTCTGCGTTCGTCGGCCTGCCCGGAGAGCTCCCGTGAGGGGGCCGCTTCGTGTCCCGGTCGCGCACGGCCGCCGGGGTCCGCCTCCGGTGCCGTAGACTTTCAGTGGGTCCGCAGACGACGGCGACGAGGAGGGGGTGCGGCCGTGCTGGCGACCATCTGGGTCATGGTTCAGCTGCTCCTGTTCGCCCTCGCTCAGTTCGCGGGCTCGTATCCGCAGGTGGACATCCCTGCGGCAGTGCTCCTGGCCGTGGTCGGGATCCTCGCGGTCTCCGCCTTCACTCCGGTCGCGCTCCGCGTGATCGTGCGCGTCCTCGGGCTCGTTCCGCAGCCGAGGTCCCGGCCGGCCCGCGCCTGGGCCGCCCAGCTCCCGGCCCCGCCCTGTGCGCCGGGCTCCCGCGGCACCGTCCGGGTGCGCGCTCCCTCCGGTTCCCCCGCGTGAGCGCCTGAGACTCCTCTCTCCCCTTCCCGGGCGGACCCGCCGCTCCTGCGCGCGTGCAGGGCTGAGCTCCGCCTCCCTGTCGGCATAACTGGGGTTCCCGCCGCGGCGGGTATGACCGTGAGCCGAGGTCCCGCACCCTCCCCTCCTGGTCTCGAGCAGCTCACGCACGGCATCCTGCGCCCTCCGCGCACCTGTCACGCCGCTGCCGCACCCGCCTCCGCCGAGCCCGGACGCACGAACGTCCCCGGCCGGAGCGCGGCCTGCGTCCGAGTCCAAGGACCTCGCACATGAATATCTATGCCTTCCCGCCCATCGCCTTCCTCATCCACGCAGCGCAGTGGGCGCTCACCCACATCAGCGACCTGTTCGTCCCTCTCGCGGGCGGAGCGAGCACCGCCCTCGCCGTCGTGGCGCTGACCGTCCTGGTCCGCGTGCTCCTCCTCCCCGTCGGCATCTCGCAGGTGCGGGCCGCTCTCGCCCGTGAGCGCCTGGCACCGCGCATGCGCGAGCTCCAGCAGCGCCACAGGGGGCGGCCCGAGGAGCTGCAGAAGAGGATGATGGAGCTCTACGCGGAGGAGGGGACCTCGCCGGTGGCCGGCTGTCTTCCTGCGCTCGCGCAGATGCCGGTGCTCATGGCGATCTACGGCCTGTTCATCCTGCCCACCATCGACGGGCTGCCCAACACCCTGCTGAGCCAGACGTTCATGGGGATCGAGCTGGGCTCCGGTTTCGTCGGGCTGCTGCGCACTGGCGGTCTGACGGCCACCACCGTGCTCGTCTACCTCCTCGTCGTCGCCGCCATCGCAGTCGTGGCGCACTTCTCCCGCAGGGCGCTGGCTCCGCAGCTCGAATCGCAGACGGCGGAGCCGCAGCCGGGCATGCCGGACATGCGCGGCGTCATGCGCACCATGAGCTTCATGCCGTTCATGACCGCGGTCATCGCGCTCTTCGTGCCGCTGGCGGCGGCCCTCTACCTCATGACCACCACGGCCTGGAGTCTGGGGGAGCGTCTTCTCCTGCGTCGGTTCCTGACGGCCCGGCGGCCCGGATGACGAAGGTCACCCTCGCTTCCAAGTGCACTTTCAGCCGCAGGGTGCAGAATTGCACTCTGTGGGCGACAGTGCAATCGGTCCGCGTGAGAAGCGCAGACGCGAAACCATCCGGCAGATCGTCGAACTGGCCCGTGCGCGCACGGCCCGCGAGGGTCTGAGCGGGTACACGGTCGAGGAGCTGTGCGAGGCCGTCGGCATCTCCCGGCGGACCTTCTTCAACTACTTCGCCTCCAAGGAGGACGCGGTCCTCGGGATCCTCGTGGCTCCGGGGGAGGAGGAGCTGGAGGCGGCCTTCGTCGCCGGTGAGCGGCCGCATGCGGCCGGTGAGGCCTCTGCCGTCCGCCGGGAGGGAGGCGGTGAGGCGGTGTCGCCCGTGCACGCTGACCGTCCTGGCCCTGGCGGCCTCGGCGCGGGGCTGTTCGACGACTTCCTCGAGCTGCAGCTCGCCCGCTGGCGGCTGGCCGCGCCGCTGGTGACGAACCTCGACTCCCTGCGGGCGGCGGTGGAGCGCGAACCGCGTCTCCACACCCGGATCCTCGAACGCATCCGGTCGAACGAGCAGCGCGACACCGCGCTGATCGAGCGGCGGGAGGGGCTCGAGCCCGGTGACGCCCGTGCGGACACGCTGGTGCATCTCGTCGGCGGTCTCAGCCGTGCCGTCGCCGCCGAATACTTCAGGCGGACGGACCTGGTGGAGCTCGACCCCGACGACCTCGCAGAGAGATTCGCCGAACGGGCGGCGCTGGCCCGCGCACTCCTCGCAGCTCCCTGAGCGGGCGCGGCACCGGCCCGGCAGATTCGGACCGACAGCGCACCGCACGCGCGCCGGTGCCGACGAACTCGGCACGCCGCGCACACCCGCAGATCCGCACCACCCAGAACGGACCACCATGACAGACACCCACTCCGCGCCGTTCCTGCTGACGCAGCGGCGCATCTGGATCATCTTCTCCGCGCTCATCGCGGGCATGCTGCTCTCCAGCCTCGACCAGACCATCGTCTCCACCGCCATGCCCACCATCGTGGGCGAGCTGGGCGGGGTGGAGAACCAGGTCTGGATCGTCACCGCCTACCTGCTGGCGACCACCATCGTCATGCCCATCTACGGCAAGTTCGGCGACGTGCTCGGACGGCGCCGTCTCTTCCTCGTCGCGATCGCGCTCTTCACCCTGGCCTCCGTGGGCTGCGCCTTCGCCGGCGACTTCTGGACGTTCGTCGTCTTCCGGGCCATGCAGGGCCTGGGCGGCGGCGGTCTCATGATCCTCTCGCAGGCCATCATCGCGGACATCGTGCCGGCCAGCGAGCGCGGGAAGTACATGGGTCCGCTCGGCGCCATCTTCGGGCTCTCCGCCGTGGCCGGTCCGCTCCTGGGCGGCTACTTCGTCGACCACCACACCTGGCAGTGGGCCTTCTACATCAACATCCCGGTGGGCATCGCCGCATTCCTCGTCGCGTTCTTCGCCCTCCGGCTGCCGGACAAAAAGGCGGAGAAGCCCATCGACGTCCTCGGCGTCCTGTTCCTCTCCGCGGCGACCACGTGCCTCATCTTCTTCACCGACTTCGGCGGGGACGCAGAGCACGGCTGGTCCTCCGGCGCCACCTGGGCATGGGGTGCGGGCCTGGTGGTCGCAGCCGCCGCGTTCGTCCTCGCCGAGGCGCGTGCGGCCGACCCCATCATCCCGCTGAGCCTGTTCCGCAACCCCATCTTCATCAACGCCACCGCGATCGGCCTGGTCCTGGGCATCGGCATGTTCGCGGCGATCGGCTTCCTGCCGACCTTCCTGCAGATGGCCTCCGGCACCTCTGCGGCGGTCTCCGGGCTGCTCCTCATCCCCATGATGGTGGGACTCATGGGAACCTCCATCATCTCCGGCCTGGCGATCAGCAGGACCGGCAGGTACAAGGTCTACCCGATCCTCGGCACCGTCATCACCGCAGCCGCCATGCTCGCCTTCACCACCCTGAAGGCGGACACGCCCATCTGGCTCATCTGCGCATTCCTGTTCGTGTTCGGCGTGGGGCTGGGCTTCATCATGCAGGTGGTGGTCCTGGTGGTGCAGAACGCGGTGCCGGCGAGCCAGATCGGCACGGCGACCAGCACCAACAACTACTTCCGCGAAGTGGGCGCCTCCCTGGGCACCGCCGTGTTCGGCACGATCTTCACCACCCGGCTCACGGAGAACCTCGTGACCGTGTTCGCCGGCGCGGGCGCGGATCCCTCAGCCGCCTCCAGCGCGGCCGCCTCGATCGAGCCCGCCGCCATGAGCGAGCTGCCGGAAGCGGTGCGCGAGGGCATCGTCAGCGCCTACGCGGACGCCCTCGCCCCGGTGTTCTGGTACCTGCTGCCGTTCATCGGCGCGGCGTTCCTGCTCTCGCTGTTCCTCAAGGAGATCCCCCTGTCCGACACCGCCGGGCTGGTGGAGCGCGGCGAGGCGATCGGCGGCGAGGAGGCGGAGAGGCTGGAGGCGGACCTCCGCGCCGGGAAGCAGCGCGGACGGAGCAGCTCCGAAGCGCTGAGCGGACGGGACGGGGCGGATGTGCCGGCCACGTCCGCCGGCCGGCCCGTGCGGGGCACGGAGGACCCCGCACCCGAGGCCGTCTCCGGCTGAGCGGTCGCCCGCGCCGGCGGGAGCGGCGGAGTGTCGCAGGTGCCCGGCTTCCGGTGCCCTCAGCATGTCAGGTGTGCGCTGCGGGCGCCGTGTCCGTCACCCGGTCCCTCCCGCCCCTGTCCACCCGCCTGAGGATCTCAGGCACCGCGGTCGCGCGGGTGACGAGGCGGGCCTCGGGCCACTCCTCACCGGGTGAGAGCTCGCCACCGGCGAGCACGCGGGCACGCAGCTCCTGCCAGCGCCTCCAGTGGGCCTCGAACGCAGCGGGACGCACCACTCTGCCGCGTGCGTGCTGTCCGGCGAGCGCCTCCTCCCGCCCGATGTCGATGCAGAGAATTGCGGGCAGCAGGCCCCGCCGCAGAGCCAGCCGCAGAATGAGCCGCCGGCTCCATCTGCGCGTCCCCGGATCGTGGATCACCAGCGGGGTCCCGCTGGGTCTGAGGAGCTGTGTGAGCACCGCGAGGTGGGCGAGGGTGTGGACGATCGGCCTGGCCGCGGAATAGGGCAGTGCGGGTGCGAGGCGGGACAGCCGCAGGCGCATCCGGTCCGGGTCTGCGAGGCGGACCTCGGGACGTGCGCGTGCGATCACCCGCAGGGCGCGCGACTTCCCGGCGCCGGGGACGCCGGCGAGGAGGACCACGGGCGTGGCGGGCCTGGACATGGACCGATTGTGTCCGGCCCTGCCGTCAGAAGACTGCGGGCGGGCCCGGAGTTCGCCGTGAACGGCCGGCTCCGCGTCCCTCGGCCGCGCCCGGGGAAGCCGCCCGCGCGGTGGGTGTGCACGTGGGCGGCCGCCTCCGTTCCGTCCGCTTAGTGGGTGAGCACGGTGATGCCGAGCACGCAGAAGACGATGCCGAAGACGAGGTCCAGCGCTGCGGACCGGCGGGGATCTGCGAGCAGCCGCCCGATCCTCACCGCCAGCAGCGTCGTGAGGGACAGGACCAGGAGGGTCGCGACCGCGGGAGCCGCCGCCAACAGGGCGAAGTCCGCGGGCCCGGGCCGCGGCGGGACGAATCCCGGCAGGAGCGCGAGGAAGAAGAGGCCGGTCTTGGCGTTCGTGAGCGAGCTGATGACCCCCGTCCTGAAGACCGCGCCCGAGGCGGCCGCGCCTCGCCGGTCCCTCCGCACCCCGGGCGCCGTCGCGGAGGGCTCCCGCCGCGCGGATCGCAGCAGGAGGGCCGCCGGGACCGCGGCCCGGACGCCGAGGAAGCAGAGATACGCGCCCCCGGCGATCCTCACAGCGGCGAAGGCCGCGGGGGAGGCCTGCAGCGCCGCCGAGACCCCCGTCAGTGCCAGCACCGCCCACAGGAGGATGCCCAGGCAGACGGCCGCGGCGTAGACGAAGCCTGCGCGATTCCCTGCGAGCGCGAACCGGAGCGTGAGGAGGGTGTCCTGACCGGGGACGAGCGCGATGACCGCGCTCGCGAGAAGGAAGGGGCCGAGGGTGTCAGTCGTCACGGTGCATCTCCATGCATCCAGACTGTCCTGCTCATCCATCAAGGTAAAGCAATGAATCCTCCACAACCGTCCGCCTTAGCTTTACAGTGGATGCATGTGGGATCTCAGACGCCTGCGCGCGTGGCGGGCCGTGGTGGCGAGCGGCAGCGTGCAGGGCGCGGCGCGCAACCTGAACTTCTCGCCTGCCGCGGTGAGCCAGCAGATCATCGCCCTGCAGCGGGAGGTCGGGATCCCGCTCTACGAGCGCCGCGGTCGCGGCCTGGAGCCCACTGCGGCCGGGCTGCGGCTCGCGGAGGAGTCGGCTGAGCTGTTCGCCGGGGCACGGCGCCTCGATTCGGTCGTCGAGGACCTGCGCGGCGACCCGGCCCCGCATCTGGCGATCGGCTGCTTCTCCTCCGCGGCGCGGGAGTGGATGCCGACCGTGGTGCGCGAGGTCCGCGCCGGCTTCCCGGACATGCGGTTCGAGGTCAGCGTGAACGAGCCGTTCCCCGGGCCCGGCCGGCGGCCCAGCGACATCGAGATCCACAACGAGGTCCCCGCCGAGGGCCGCGTCCGCCTGCGCGGCTACCGGAGGTCCGCCTCTGCAGACGATCCCTGCGTGGTGGTGATGGGCGAGGCGCATCCGCTGGCCGCCGAGGCCGTCCTGCCCATGCGCGCGCTGGGCGAGGAGCCGTGGGTGGACCACGACATCTACGACAGTCCCACCGGCAGGGTGATCGCACAGGCCACCCGCGCCGCCGGGTTCGAGCCGCGCCACCTCGCGCGGTCCGATGACCACGATGCCGTGCTCGCGATGGTGCGGGCGGGGATCGGGGTCACGGTGCTGCCCGCGCTCGCCGCCCGGAGCCTCCCGGACGGCCTGCGCGCCGTCCCCCTGGAGAATCCCACCCCGGTGCGCCGTGTGGTGCTGCAGATCCGCGAGGCCGCCGAGCACCGACCGTTCGTGGCCGCGGCGGAGGAGGCGATCAGGACGGTGGCGGGCATGACGGCCGTGCGCACCGGGTCGTAGGCGCGTGAGTCGCGGCACAGTCCGTGCTTCGCCCCGTGTCCGCGGGCGCGGATACACTGGCCCCGCAACCGACCGACGCGGGGATCCGCACCTTCAGGAGGCGCACACATGGCCGTGAACACAGATCTGCAGGGAGCCGCGTACTCCCTGCCGCAGCCCTACGAGGTCAGCCGTGAGGCCATCGCGGAGTTCGCCCGCGCGGTGGGTGCGGAGAACCCCGCGCACTTCGACGCCGCGGCGGCCCGCGCGCTGGGCTACGACGACGTCGTGGCCCCGGCCACCTTCCCGGTGATCCCCTCGCAGCGCTGCGAGGCCCTCTACATCTCCAGCCCGGACGCGGGCATCGACTACTCCCGCGTGGTGCACGGACAGGAGCAGTTCGACTACGTGCGGCCCGTGGTCGCCGGTGACAGGCTCGCCGCCACCACGCACGTCGACGGCCTCCGCGAGGCCGGCGGCAACGCCATGATCACCACGCGCACGGAACTGTCAGACGCCGCGTCCGGTGACCTCGTCGTCACCGTGACATCGACCATCGTCGTCCGCGGCGAGAAGTGAGGGAGAGAGCCTTGACCGCAGAGAACACCGCCTCCGCACGCCCCGCCCTCGCGGACCTCGAGGTGGGGCAGACCGTCATCGAGACCGCGATCCCCGTCTCCCGTGCGGATCTCATCGCCTACGCGGCGGCCTCGGGGGACCACAACCACATCCACTGGAACGAGCGCTTCGCCCGGGAGGTGGGCCTGCCGGACGTCATCGCCCACGGCATGCTGACGATGGGCTCCGTCGTCGCGAAGATCACCGACTGGGCAGGCGACCCGGGCGCGGTGGCGGACGTCCGCACCCGCTTCACCAGCATGGTCGTCGTCCCGGACGCGGAGTCCGGGACGCCGGACCAGCCCACCGCGCAGCTCGACCTCACGGCGAAGGTCGGTGCCCTCGACCCGGAGAACGGGGTCGCCCGGCTGGACCTCGAGGTCGCGTCCGCCGGGGAGAAGGTCCTCGGCCGCACGCAGGTGAAGGTCCGCCTGCGGTGAGGCTTGCGGATCTCACCACCTTCCGCGTGGGCGGCCCGGCCGCAGACGTCACGGTGGCTGCCACGGCGGAGGAGCTGCGCGCGTTCGTGCGCAGCCACCCCCTCCGCGCGGCGCAATCACCCGCGGAGCTGGCACAAGGACCGGCTGGTCCGGACGTCCTGTTCGTGGCGGGCGGATCCAACCTCCTCGTCGCGGACGAGGGGTTCGCCGGCCCGGTCTGTGTCATCCGCACCTCCGGCCTCGAGTGGGAGGAGGCGGACGGCGGTGACCTCGTTCGCGTCACTGCGCAGGCGGGACACACCTGGGACGCCCTCGTGGCGGAGACGGTGGAGCGCGGGCTCGCGGGCCTCGAGGCCCTCTCCGGGATCCCCGGCTCCGTGGGCGCCTCGCCCGTGCAGAACGTGGGCGCCTACGGTGCGGAGGTGGCGGACACCCTCGTCTCCGTGCGCGTGCTGGACCGGATGACCGGGGAGGAGCGGGAGCTCGCCCCGGAGGAGCTGGGATTCGGGTACCGCACCTCCCTGCTCAAGCGTTCGGCCGCGCAGCTGGGCGCTGTCCGGTACGTCGTCCTCGCGGTGACCTTCGCCCTGCGGGCAGGCGGTGCTCAGGGAGGCGCGCCTGTGCGCTACGGCCAGCTCGCGGGCGCCCTCGGCGTGGAGCTGGGCGCGCGCGTGGAGGTCGCCGCTGTGCGCGAGGCCGTCCTCGCCCTGCGTGCGTCCAAGGGCATGGTGCTGGACCCCGCGGACCACGACACCTGGTCGGCGGGGAGCTTCTTCACCAATCCGATCCTGCCGCTGCCGGTGGACGAGGACGGCGGGCGCGCGGCGCCGGAGTCCGTGCTGCCGGCCGGGGCTCCCGCCTATCCGGCCCGCGACCCGCTCACCGGTGAGCCGGACCCGGCCGTCGTGAAGACCTCGGCGGCGTGGCTCATCGACCATGCGGGATTCACCAAGGGCTATGCACTGCCGGGCGGCCGCGCCGGCCTGTCCGCCAAGCACACCCTGGCGCTCACGAACCGCGGCGGGGCCGCGGCGGCGGACATCCTCGACCTCGCCGTGCACATCCGTGACGGCGTGGAGCGCGCGTACGGCATCCGCATGGAGCCGGAGCCCAATCTGGTGGGCCTCACCCTGTGAACGGAGGGGGCGTGCCCCGGCCGGCTCCCCGGACCCTCCCGCCCCTCGCGGCGGGTGGAGGGGCGCCCGCCTCACCTCGACCGAACCCTTGAACCCGCTCGCTCCGCCCTGCGAATGACGGGGCCGCACCCACTGGAGCCGCACTCACCGGAATGCAGACCTCGGACCACACCCGCACCGCAGCGAACACGACCACCCGCCCTGCCGCGGACGCGGCAGGGACCGCAGCCGGACGGGGGCCCTGGATGCCCCGCCTGCGCCGTGCGCTGCGCATGCTCGCCGCCCTCGTGCTCTGCTGTCTCGTCGCCGCGCCCGTCGCGGTGCTGACGGCGCGGGCGCAGTCGACCTTCGGCCCGCACGAGGCCGTCTACTCCGTGACCACGGACGGAGCGCTGGAGGCGGACTTCGGCCCTCTGGGGTCACTGGTGCTTCCCGCCGGAGATGTCCTCCCGGGCCGTCTCGGCGTGCACATCGAGGTGGGTGAGATACCCGCGGAGTACGGGATGGAGGACGCCACCGTCGATGCTCTGGGCGGGGACGCGGCCGCCTACGCGGCGCTGTTCGCGGACCCCGGGGCGCAGGGGCGCGTCGTCGCCGCCGCGCTGCTCCGGGACGCCGCTCTGCGGACTGCGGTGATGGGCGGTGCCCTGTTCGCGGTGGGAGCAGCCGTCCGTCTGCTCCTCGGGGGAAGCCGCCGCCGCGGCCTCCTCACGGCGATTCCGGCGGACGGCAGTGCGCTGTCCCGGCTGCCGTCCGGGGTGGTGGAGGCTTCGCCGCGGCTGCGGCTGGGGGCCGCCGCGACCGTGGCCGCCGTGGTCCTGGGCGGGGCGGTGCTGCCGATCGACCGCGACAGGGAGATCCGTCCGGATCCGGTGTTCGAGGACACCCCGCTCGCCGGAGCGCAGGTGACCGGGCGGCTCTCCGGCATCATCGACGAGGCCGCCAAGGCGGTCGCGGACATGCTGGGCGACACCGATGCCTTCTACTCGGAGGTGCGGGCCGGCCTCGCGGCCGCATGGCCGCAGAGACCGCTCAGTCCGCGCTGGCGCAGCGGGGAGGACGGCGTGCCGGGGCCGGCCGCGGCGGCCGGCCCCGCGGAGGGAGGGGCCGGGGGAGAGGACGCCCCTGCGGCACCGCCCGCAGCGCCGGAGGACACGGACGTCGCGACGCTCGTGTGGACGAGCGACATCCACTGCCAGACCGGCATGTCGCGAACCATCGGCGATGTCATCGCGTGGTCGGGTGCGGACCTCCACATCGACGGCGGGGACGTGACCATGACCGGTACGGAGGCGGAGAACGTCTGTGTGGACTCGGTGGCGCGCTCCGTCCCGGACGGTGTGCCCACGGTCTTCGTCAAGGGCAACCACGACTCCGAGGACACCGTCGCACGAGCCAAGGAGGTGGGCTGGACCGTGCTCGAGGGCGAGCCGGTGGAGGTCGCGGGACTCACACTGCTCGGCGACAGCGATCCGCGCCGCACCGTGTTCCCCTCGGGGGACGTGCTGGAGCGCGGAGAGACGGGCGAGGAGTTCGCGGCCCGGATGGCTGAGGCCGCGTGCGCTGCGGACGAGGACCTGTTCGTCATCCACGACCCGCGGCAGGCCGAGGACGCCCTGGGCCGAGGCTGCGCGGACCACGCGCTGAGCGGCCACTGGCATCGGCGCGTGGAGCCGGAGCAACTGGGACGCGGCGTCCGCACCGTGGGCTCGACGACGGGAGGGGCCCTCGCGGACGCGCTCACCCCGGGGCCGCTGAAGATGCCTGCGGAGATGTCGCTCATCCGGGTGGACCGGAGCACGGGCGCCCCCATCGACGTGCAGTACATCACGGTCGGCATGGACGCCGCCGTGGAGTTCTCCGAGTGGATCCCCTTCCCGTCGCCGCGTCCGCTGGTGGAGACGGAGCCGGAGGACGCGGACGGGAGCGAGGACTGAGCCCGGTCGGCGGGCGGGGCGCCGGCGGAGGATCGGTTCGACGTCCACCCGCACCTCGTGTATGCTCGTTCCTCGGCGGTGCTGATGTCACCGCTGAAGGGGTGTGGCGCAATTGGTAGCGCAACGGTCTCCAAAACCGTAGGTTGCAGGTTCGAGTCCTGTCACCCCTGCTCGTCCAGCCGGTCCGCACGGTCCGGGTGTGAAGCCGAGGAGTGAGTGAGGTTGCGTGGCTGAGTCCTCCGCCCCTGCAGAGGGCAAGAAGATCGGCGTCTTCGGCCGGATCCTCCGCTTCTTCCGCGAGATCATCGCGGAGCTGAGGAAGGTCATCACTCCCACGCGCAAGGAGCTGATCAACTACACGATCGTCGTCCTTGTCTTCGTGGTCATCATGATGCTGCTGGTGACGGGCCTCGACTTCGTCTTCGGCAGGCTCTCCGCCTGGGTCTTCGCGGGCACTCCGCTCTTCTGATCCCCGCGGCTGCTGCCCGCCCGTTCAGATCTCAACCGCCACCGCGCACAGCCCCAATCGCAAGAGGAGACCACGTGTCCGAATCCACCCCGGAAGAGCTGACCCCGGAGCTCGACGAGCTCAGTGCCGCCCCGGCCGAGGCCGATTCCGCCACTGATGAGCCCGCTGCGGTTGCCGATGCTCCCGAGGTCGAGGACGCGGCCGAGGAGACCCCCGCGCAGGCCGCGAGCACGGACGCGCCCGGTGACGGCGAGGCGGACGCGGAGGGTGCCTCCGAGGACTCCGCCGAAGACGACGAGGGTGAGCTCGATCCCGCCGCGGCCGCCGCGGAGGACTTCAAGTCCGAGCTGCGCATGCAGGACGGCGACTGGTACGTCATCCACTCCTACGCCGGCTACGAGAACCGTGTGAAGGCCAACATCGAGTCCCGCTCGGTGAGCCTCAACATGGAGGAGTTCATCTTCGAGGTCCAGGTCCCGATGGAGGACGTGGTCGAGATCAAGAACGGCCAGCGCAAGCAGGTCCGCCGCGTCCGCATCCCCGGCTACGTGCTGGTCCGCATGGAGCTCACGGACGAGAGCTGGGGCCTCGTGCGCCACACCCCGGGCGTCACCGGATTCGTGGGCAATGCCTACGACCCGGTCCCGCTCACGGTCGACGAGGTCTTCCAGATGCTCCAGCCGGTCTTCGAGGAGAAGCAGGCGGAGGCCGCGGAGCAGGGCCGCGCGGAGGCCACGGGTGCAGAGCAGTCCTCCTACGTGGTCGAGTGGGAGGTCGGCGAGTCCGTCCTCGTCAAGGAGGGCTCGTTCGAGGGCCACCCGGCGACCATCCAGGAGATCCGGCCGGAGACGCAGAAGCTCACGGTGCTCCTCTCGATCTTCGAGCGCGATGTGCCCGTGGAGCTGGGCTTCGATCAGGTCTCCAAGATCTGACACACGCTTCATCGCGGACCCGCGCAGGGCCGCCACGGATTCCCAGTCCGCGAACCCCGCAGCACCTGGTGCGCGATTCCTCACAGGATTCGCCTCCGGGTGCTCGTTCGTGGAATACTGGTGGGGTTTGGTCTGACTCCTCATCGGAGAGTCGGACCGGACCCGTCCCGCGCGAGATGCGCGCGGGTCACGGCAATACGGAAGAAAAGGACCGAACATGCCTCCCAAGAAGAAGGTCTCCGGTCTGATCAAGCTGCAGATCCAGGCAGGCGCCGCCAACCCGGCTCCTCCGATCGGCCCGGCGCTTGGTCAGCACGGCGTCAACATCATGGAGTTCTGCAAGGCGTACAACGCCGCGACGGAATCCCAGCGGGGAAACGTCATCCCCGTGGAGATCACCGTCTACGAGGACCGCTCCTTCACCTTCATCACGAAGACCCCGCCCGCTGCGGAGCTCATCAAGAAGGCCGCCGGCGTGAAGTCCGGCTCGGCCACCCCGCACACCAGCAAGGTGGGCCACCTGTCCGCTGACAAGGTGCGCGAGATCGCGGAGCAGAAGCGCCCCGACCTCAACGCCAACGACGTGGACGCGGCGATGAAGATCATCGCCGGCACCGCACGCTCGATGGGCATCACCGTCGACGTCGAGGGTTGAGTCCAACCCCACCTCAACCACTGTGGCAGGGTCCGCGCGACCCGCACCACTACTGCTAGGAGAATAAGCAGATGGCAAAGCGCTCAAAGGCCTACCGGGCCGCCGCTGAGAAGATCGCGGCAGACACGCAGTACGAGCCGGCACAGGCGATCGCCCTGGCCCAGGAGACCTCCGTGGCGAAGTTCGACGCCACCGTCGAGGTCGCCCTGCGCCTGAGCGTCGACCCGCGCAAGGCCGACCAGATGGTGCGCGGCACCGTCAACCTCCCCAACGGCACCGGCAAGACGGCCACGGTCCTCGTCTTCGCCGCAGGTGACAAGGCGGAGGCAGCTCGCGAGGCAGGTGCCGACTACGTCGGTTCCGATGACCTGCTGGAGAAGGTGGCCGGCGGCTTCACCGATTTCGATGCAGCCGTCGCGACCCCGGACATGATGGGCAAGGTCGGCCGTCTGGGCAAGGTGCTGGGTCCCCGTGGCCTCATGCCCAACCCCAAGACCGGCACGGTGACGATGGACGTGGCCAAGGCCGTCTCCGACATCAAGGGCGGAAAGATCGAGTTCCGCGTGGACAAGCACGCGAACCTGCACTTCATCATCGGGAAGACCTCCTTCTCGACCGAGCAGCTGCAGCAGAACTTCGATGCCGCCCTTGAGGAGATCAACCGTCTCAAGCCGTCGTCGGCGAAGGGCCGCTACATCTCGAAGGCGACGATCACCACCACGAACGGTCCCGGCATCCCGCTGGACGCCTCCGCTCTGCGCGCGTGATCCGCTGACCTGAGGCCTGTGAGCCTCGGTCGCACCGGCCCCTCCTGCCACCCGGCAGGAGGGGCCGGTGTCGTTCCAGAACCGTCACCGTCGTGAGCGCTTCGGCACGTGGGCCTTTGGAATACTGGACCGCATGAATCCCTCTGCGCCCTCCCCGTCCTTCGCGCCCGTGCCGGAGGACGACAGCCAGACCCCGGACCCAGCGCGGACCCAGGCCGCGGCGGCGGCGCTGCTGGAGCTCTACGGCGACGATCTGCGCCGCACGGGTCTCGCCGTGGATCCCGGCCTTGCCGCGTGGCTCCCGGAGGACTTCACGGCGAAGGTGCGGGCGGCGACGGGCGGCGGCCCGGTGCCCGTCGCCGTGCTCGTCCACTACGGGTTTCCGGCACCGGCCGTGAGACAGAACGTCACGTACCCGGTCGATGTCATGCAGCGCGTGGCCGCAGAGCTGTTCGCGGACGGTGAGGGCGTGCTCGCGGCCTTCGCCGTCGACGGCGGAACGCCCGACCCGGCGGTGCACGCCGTCGGCGCGCGCGGAGTGAGTGACCGGCTGTTCCGGCTGGGCGAGGCCCTCGAGGTCGAAGCGGACTTCAGAGTGCGTCCCGAGCCCTATGTCGAGTACGCGGCAGCCGCAGGGCGGGCCTGGCTGCGCAACGAGAGCCCGCCTGACCTGGGTGACTACGTGTCCCGGCGGATCGAGGCGGGCACGGGCCGCTTCTTCGAGACCCACACCCCTGGAGGCGCCGACGGTCTGGTGGCCAGTACGGCGGCGGTGGGCGGTGCCGCAGCGATCACGTGGGCCATCGCCCGGAGGACGCGCGCTGAGCGGGAGGCCTCCGGCTCAGCGCGGACCACCGCCGCGAGCAGCCTCGGCACCGGGCGGGCGAAGCGTCTGCTGTCCGCCCTGCACACGCCGCCGCGGCTGCCGGACCCTGATGCTGCGGACGGTCCCGAGGCTCTCGCTCCTGCCGAGCGCCTGCGGGAGCTGGGGAGAGCGCGGGAGCGGCTCGTCTCCCGCATCCTCGCGGCAGCGCCGTCTCTGGACGATCCTCAGCTGAGCCCGACCGAGGCCCGGCGGGTGTTCGCGGAGCGGGTGCCGGTCACGGACTCCGCCGCCCTCCATGCGCTGGACGCCCAGATCGCAGCGCAGCGGGGTGCGAAGACGCGGTCGGTGCTCTCGCCGCTGTGCTTCTTCGATCCCTTCCACGGTGAGGCCGTCGCGACGGTGCGGCTCGATGCCCGGGGCCGCCGCGTTGACGCTTTCGATGTACCCGCCTGCCGGGACTGCCGGCGGCGGGACGCCGTCGGTGAGCGTCCGCACGCTCTCACGGTGCCCGCTCGGGGCAGGCGGGCGGGCGCACCCGTCCCGTACTGGGAGCTTGACGATGCCTATGCCCGCTGCGGCCTCGGCACGCTGTCTCCCCTCACGGAGGTGGTCGCCGCCCAGCCGTCAGGAGGCGGAGCCTCACCGGCGGGTGCGGCGGCGCTCGCTGCCGGACGCACGGGGTCCTCCCATACGGCCGCGGGTGCCGAATCCCTCGGCCTGCGCGGGATGGAGAGGGGAGAAGCGGTCGTCCGGGGTCTCGCGGTCCTCGTCCTCACGGTCTTCGCGGCGGTCCTGGGCGGGGCCGCGTCCGTCGTCATCCACGAGTACGAGGAGCCGCAGCTGTTCGGCTATCAGCAGGGACCGGAGACGCGGGCCGACTACGACCGGACCCGGCCGCAGGAGATCGCGGCGGAGCTGGACGAGACGGGCTTCCACATCGACCCGATGCTTGCGCCTGCACTGGACTCGGAGCGGGTCGCCGCTCTCGCAGAGGCCGCAGGCGAGGCCGAGCACGTGTCCGTCGCGGTGCTGCAGTCCTCGGGGACGGACGCCTCCGATGCGCCGGAGGTCTTCGCCGCCCGCATCGCTGCGGAGCTGAGCGAGCCGGGCGCGGTCATCGCCGTCTTCGAGTCGGAGAACGCCGTGGCGGCCGCGGGCATGACCCTGCCCGAGTACGCGGACATGTGGCGGCCGTGGGACGAGTATCGGTATGAGCGGTACGAGCGGTTGGCAGGCGGAGACCTGAGCGGCTGGTCGACGTCGGGGGAGCACACGGGGCTTGAGGACACGCAGAGGGAGGTCGCGGAGCTCGATGCCCGGTTGGTCCCGGATCCCGAGGTCGTCCCTGACACGCACGAGGAGAGGAGTGCGGAGGAACCGGCGCTCGGTCCCGCCGTCCTGGGCTATCCCCTGGGCAACTGGGTGAGGGGAGCGCTCATCGGGGCCCTCGGTGCGGTGACGGTCGGTGGGATCACCGGTGCCCTGATCCGCGGCGTGCGCCACACCCGGAGCGAGAGAGGGAGCCGGTCATGACACCGCTGGAGTACGCCGGTGAGATCGCGGCCGGGCTGGAGGACGGCCAGGTGTGGATCGATCCGGGGGTGGAGTACCTCGTACCGCAGGCCGCCCGCGAGGAGCTCGAGGAGCAGGCCGAGGCCGTCGACTGGCCCGTGTACGCGATCGTCACGGGCAGGGACCAGCGCGACCTGGATCTTGCGACCCTCGTACACGGCCAGCTGGGCGCGGAGGAGGGCATCTATCTCGTCGTCGAGCCGGGCAGCTCCTTCGTCACGAGCAAGGTGGAGCTGGACGATGCGGCGCTCAGCCGCGAGGTCCACCAGCGCATCGAGGCCGGCGACCGGGGTTCCGGCACGGGCAACGAGGGCGTGAGCCGGCTGCAGGGCGTGCTCAATTCGCTTGCGGACGAGGACTTCGAGGTGACTCAGCGCGGCACGGGCCAGGAGCACGCTCCGGTGCCGGCACCGCGCACGGAGTACGTGGGGCTGGGCACGGACCTCGTCTACGCTCTCGTCATGGTGCCGCTCGTGCTCGCGGCTGCGATCGCCGTCGCCCTTGGGGCGCGGCGCCGCCGGCGGAAGCCGGTGCCCCGATATGAGCTGCCCGCCTCCCTCCTCCGCAGCGCCTCACGGGTCCGGCGGGAGGAGATGCGCCGGGAGCTCTCGGCCGACAGCCTCGACATCGCACGGCGGCTGTCCGAGCTCGACACCGTGAGCCTCGAACCGGAGCTGTCGGCCCGGGTGACCCACGGGCTCGACGCGTACGCGCTCGCGGGCCGGATCGTCGACGATCCGGAGGCGAGCCGTGCGGATCTCGCGGGCGCACTCGTGCTCCTGCGCACCGCGGCGCACGACATCGCCGAGGTCGAGGCGGCGGGAGGGAGGAGAACCCTCGGCAGCGGTCGCCGCAGGGCCGCGGACCCGCCCCGGCTGTGCGTGATCGATCCCGGTCACGGTCCGGCGGCGACCGTGGCCGAGGCACCTGTGGAGGGCCACCGCGGTGCGCGCATTCCGGTGTGCGCCGACTGCGCCGCCGCTCTGCGCGCGGGACGGGAGCCGGCCTGGCTGCTCGAGGACGGGGTGCCGTACGTGCGCGGGGACAGCGTCTGGGCGCGGACGCTCTTCGGCGCGGTGGGCGGGGACCTCGTCGAGCTCATCGGTACCGACAGGGGAGAGCGGGCGCGCTGAAGGACTGTGCGGCGACCTCGCGGATCCGCTCAGCGCCGGTGGACCAGCCGGTCGCTGAGGCGGGAGAGCAGCGGGCTCAGCAGCAGCGAACCCCCGATCGCGATCCCCACGGCCGCCCACATGGGCAGCGGCAGCCAGCGGGCGGAGAGCCAGCCGAAGCCGGCTGAGTAGGCCGTCCAGACGACCCCGGCGATGAGGGTCAGTCGCAGCCAGCGGGCAGGCTCCATCGACTCACCACCGGCGAGCAGGGCCAGCAGTGTGCGGCCCAGAGGGATGAAACGGGCGACGATGCTGATGAGGATGCCTCCCTCAGCCAGGCGCGCGGAGAGCGCGTCGAGGCGACGGGAGTTCGACGGCGAACCCACGACCGGCCACTGCCGGAAGTCGCGGTGCCTGCCCAGCAGGTAGACGACGTGGTCGCCCAGGACGGAGCCCACTGTGGCGAACGCCACGAGGAGGAGGAAGTGGGGGCTTCCCGTGTGTGCGTTCACGGCTCCCAGAGCCACGATGAGGGCACTCGAGGGAACCGGGGGAATGGCGGCGGACAGGGCGATGACCAGGGCGAACACCGGGTAGAGCCAGAGGGACCCCACCATGTTGAGGACCGTGTCCTGGATCTCGTGCATCCGACCACCCTAGCCCCGGCACCCTGCACCCCGCGCCCGGACCCCGTGTGCGGGGCTCCGGGACCGGCCTCGGCTTGCGCGGGCTCGTCGCGGATGCGTATAGTGAGTGCTTGCCCAAGACCGTCGGTCTCTGCGGGCGTGAGTCCTCTGGACGAACGCCGGTGGACGAAGACTCATGAGAGTGGCCCGCGCAGGTGAATGACATTCCGCTCGATGCCACGCATCGAATCGTGTGAGCGTCTCATGCCTGTGCGTGAGGCGCTTTTCTCATGCGTCCGGGGCGCCGACACAGACGAAAGGAATGCCATGGCGAGGCCTGACAAGGCAGCCGCGGTAGCGGAGATCAAGCAGGAGCTTGAGTCCGCCGACGCCGCCGTGCTGACCGAGTACCGCGGGCTCACCGTTGCGCAGATGAAGGATCTGCGCAATGCACTGGGCGACAACGCGACCTACGCCGTGGTGAAGAACACGCTGACCGCCATCGCTGCCAAGGAAGCAGGGATCGACGCCTTCGACGGACACCTCAATGGCCCCACCGCCATTGCGTACGTCAAGGGCGAGCCCTCCGAGGCCGCGAAGGCTCTGCGTGACTTCGCCAAGGCGAATCCTCAGCTCATCATCAAGGCCGGAGTCTTCGAGGGCTCCGCTCTGTCCGCTGAGGACATCAACAAGCTCGCCGATCTTGAGTCCCGCGAGGTGCTGCTTGCGAAGGCAGCCGGCGCCATGAAGGCAAGCCTCTACCAGGCTGCCTACATGTTCACCGCCCCGCTGGTCAAGGCCGTGCGAACCGTCGATGCTCTGCGCGAGAAGAACGGCGGCGCCGACGAGGCGCCGGCGTCCGACGCCTGAGTCTCCACACCCCATACCCCCTTTGGCCGCGCTCGCGTGAGCACGGCCACCAACGGAAGGACAGCCACTATGGCTAAGCTCACCCCGGCAGAGCTCATCGAGGCTTTCAAGGAGCTCTCGCTCATCGAGCTCTCTGACTTCGTCAAGCAGTTCGAGGAGACCTTCGAGGTCGAGGCCGCCGCTCCGGTCGCCGCCGTCGCCGCTCCCGCCGCAGGCGGAGGCGCAGGCGAGGCCGCCGCCGAGGAGAAGGACGAGTTCGACGTCATCCTCGAGTCGGCCGGCGAGAAGAAGGTCCCGGTCATCAAGGAGGTCCGCGGACTCACCTCGCTCGGCCTCAAGGAGGCCAAGGACCTCGTCGACAGCGCTCCGGCCGCTGTCCTCGAGGGCGCCAACAAGGAGACCGCGGAGAAGGCCAAGGAGGCCCTCGAGGGCGCCGGCGCCACCGTCACCCTCAAGTGATCTCCCCTGCGGGTACTGGAGGCCTCCAGGTTCCGGCCGCATGACATGAGCGGTGCCCGCAGGAGCGCTTCACGAGCGAAGGCCCCCGTCCCAGCAACTGGGACGGGGGCCTTCGCGCGTCTCCGCACGCGGCCGCGCGGCTCCGGGAGCGCTGCGCCGTGGGCCTGCGCAGCTGCGCAGGCGTGCCAGCGCGCATCCGCGACGAGTGCCCCCGGCGGTGAACCGAGCCGCGGGATCAGAGGAGCCGGGTGATCGCGATGCCGAAGACCTCGTGCGCGGACGCCTCGGCGGCGCCCACGGCGCGGACGGGCAGCTCCGCCTCCTCGTCCTCGCGGGCGGCGTAGGCGGCCAGGTCCGTGAGCTGGGTCCGCACGAAGGAGCGGGGGACGGGCCTTCCGTGGCCCGGGACGAAGACATCGGCGTCCGGCAGTGCGAGGAGGCGCTCGAGGGAGCGGGTCCAGGCCACGGGCGTGGAATCGGTTCCCACGGACGGCGGCGCCCCCTCCTCGAGCAGATCCCCGGCCACGACGACGGGGCCGGCGCGCACCGCCAGGTCCGTGTCCGTGTGCCCCGAGAGGACCAGGAACTCCGCCTCGAGTCCGCCGAGGTCGAGCGTCTCGCCGTCGCGCACGGCCGCGGCGTCCACCAGCAGCCGGTCCGGCGCGGGGAGCTCGAGCTCGTGCTCGGAGGCCTCGGCGTGCTGCAGCCAGGCGGAGCCCGCGGCGTCGCGGACGAAGGCGGGGGAGGCGAGGAACTCCGTGACCCCGGCCTCGGCGAACAGCGCGTTGCCGAAGAAGTGGTCCCAGTGGTCGTGGGTGTTGACCACGGTGAGGGGGAGGTCCGTGAGGCCACGGACGGCCGCGAGCAGACGGGTCGCCTGGGCGGGGCCGGCACCGGTGTCCACGAGGACGGCGCGGTCCGTGCCGGCGAGCAGCGTCGAGTTCACGCGGACGGGATCGGAGCTGAGCACGTGGACGGAGGGGGAGTGCGTGGAGTCTGCGGACATGGGCGCATTCTCGCATCCGGGAATCCGCGAGCCTATCACAGGGGCTTGCCAAGCGCGGTGCGCACCAGTACAGTAGAGATTTGCATTGCTCTGCCTTCGTGGTGCCTTCATATAGCGGTGGGCGTCGCCGGAGCTCCTTTGGTCCAGTCTGCACGTTCTTCCCGGGTTCGTCGACCTCAGCGTCGATCATAGCGCGTGGGGGTTCGTTTATGCAGGACCTGCCCTTCGAACACGGAACTGCGGCATCCTCGTCCGCGGGACCGCGCGGGGAGGGAGCGGGCAGCGGTGCCGGAGACAATTAGGTGATACCGGAAGGATCCAATTGGCCGCCGCCAACGAGAACATGAAGACCGCTAATCCGCCAGAGCGCATCTCCTTCGCGAAGATCCGCGAGCCCCTCGAGGTGCCCGACCTGCTCGGGCTCCAGACCGCCAGCTTCGACTGGCTGGTGGGCAACGAGCGCTGGCAGGACCGCGTCATCGAGGCCACGGAGAAGGGCGACGACTCGGTCGCCACCACCTCCGGCCTCGAGGACGTCTTCGAGGAGATCTCCCCGATCGAGGACTTCGCAGGCGCGATGTCCCTGTCCTTCCGCGAGCACCGGTTCGAGCCCCCCAAGTACTCGATCGACGAGTGCAAGGAGCGGGACATGACCTACTCGGCTCCGCTGTTCGTCACAGCGGAGTTCATGAACAACACCACGGGCGAGATCAAGTCCCAGACGGTCTTCATGGGCGACTTCCCGCTCATGACCCCGCAGGGCACGTTCGTCATCAACGGCACGGAGCGCGTCGTCGTCTCGCAGCTGGTGCGCTCTCCCGGCGCCTACTTCGAGTCCACTCCGGACCGCACCTCGGACAAGGACATCTTCACCGCGAAGATCATCCCCTCCCGCGGCGCATGGCTCGAGTTCGAGATCGACAAGCGCGATCAGGTCGGCGTCCGCCTCGACCGCAAGCGCAAGCAGTCCGTCACGGTGCTGCTCAAGGCCCTGGGCTGGTCCGAGTCGAAGATCCTCGAGGAGTTCGGCGAGTACGAGTCCATGCGGGAGACCCTGGCCAAGGACACCGTCCAGACCCAGGACGAGGCCCTGCTGGACATCTACCGCAAGCTGCGCCCCGCGGAGCCCGCGACCACCGAGGCCGCCCGCACCCTGCTCAACAACCTGTACTTCAACCCCAAGCGGTACAACCTCGACAAGGTCGGCCGGTACAAGATCAACCGCAAGCTGGGCCTCGAGGCCCCGCTGACGGACTCGGTCCTCTCCACCGAGGACATCGTGGCGACGATCCGCTACATCGTGGCGCTCCACGCCGGCACGGAGACCCTCAAGGGCGTCCGTGAGGGCGAGGAGTTCGACCTGCGCGTCGCCGTCGACGACATCGACCACTTCGGCAACCGCCGCATCCGCGCGGTGGGCGAGCTGATCGAGAACCAGGTCCGCACCGGCATGTCCCGCATGGAGCGCGTCGTCCGCGAGCGCATGACCACGCAGGACGTCGAGGCGATCACGCCGCAGTCGCTCATCAACATCCGTCCGGTCGTGGCAGCGATCAAGGAGTTCTTCGGAACCAGCCAGCTGTCGCAGTTCATGGACCAGAACAACCCGCTGGCGGGCCTCACGCACAAGCGCCGCCTGTCCGCGCTGGGTCCGGGCGGTCTCTCCCGCGACCGCGCCGGCATGGAGGTCCGCGACGTCCACCCGTCGCACTACGGCCGCATGTGCCCCATCGAGACCCCCGAGGGTCCGAACATCGGCCTGATCGGCTCGCTGGCGTCCTACGCCCGCATCAACCCCTTCGGCTTCATCGAGACCCCCTACCGCAGGGTCGTCGACGGCGTCGTCACGGACGAGACCGTCTACCTCACGGCGGACGACGAGCTGGACTACACGATCGCCCAGGCCAACGCTCCGCTGGACGACGACTCGCGGTTCGTCGAGGACTTCGTGCTCGCGCGCCCCAAGGGCGGCTCCGGCGAGGCGGATCTCATCCCGGTCTCGGACATCGACTTCATGGACGTGTCCGCACGCCAGATGGTGTCCGTCGCCACGGCCCTCATCCCGTTCCTCGAGCACGACGACGCCAACCGCGCGCTCATGGGTGCGAACATGCAGCGTCAGGCGGTCCCGCTCGTCATGAGCGAGGCGCCGTACGTGGGCACCGGCATGGAGTACCGTGCCGCGGTGGACGCCGGCGACGTCATCGTCGCGGAGAAGGCCGGTGTCGTCACCGAGGTCTCCGCGGACTACGTCACCGTCATGAACGACGACGGCACGCAGCAGGTCTACAAGGCGGAGAAGTTCCGCCGCTCCAACCACGGCACCTCGTACAACCAGCGCGTGGTCGTGGACGAGGGCGAGCGGGTCGAGGTCGGCTCCGTGCTCGCGGACGGCCCCGCCACGGAGAACGGCGAGATGGCCCTGGGCAAGAACCTGCTCGTGGCCTTCATGTCCTGGGAGGGCTACAACTTCGAGGACGCCATCATCCTGTCCCAGCGCATGGTGCAGGACGACGTCCTCTCCTCGATCCACATCGAGGAGCACGAGGTCGACGCCCGCGACACCAAGCTCGGTGCCGAGGAGATCACCCGCGACATCCCGAATATCGCCCCGGACGCCCTGGCGGACCTGGACGAGCGCGGCATCATCCGGATCGGCGCGGAGGTCACCGACGGCGACATCCTCGTCGGCAAGGTCACGCCCAAGGGCGAGACCGAGCTCACCCCGGAGGAGCGCCTGCTGCGCGCCATCTTCGGTGAGAAGTCGCGCGAGGTGCGCGACACCTCGCTCAAGGTGCCGCACGGCGAGTACGGCACGGTCATCGCCGTGAAGGTCTTCGACCGCGAGGACGACGACGAGCTCTCGCCCGGCGTCAACCAGATGGTCCGCGTCTACATCGCCCAGCGCCGCAAGATCACGGTGGGCGACAAGATGGCCGGCCGTCACGGCAACAAGGGCGTCATCTCCCGGATCCTGCCGGTGGAGGACATGCCGTTCCTCGAGGACGGCACCCCCGTGGACATCATCCTCAACCCCCACGGCGTGCCCCGCCGCATGAACATCGGCCAGGTCATGGAGACCCACCTCGGGTGGATCGCCAAGCAGGGCTGGAACATCGAGGGCCTGCCGGAGTGGGCGACGAAGATGCACGGCTTCAAGACGGACGCGGAGCCCGGCACCCGGGTGGCGACTCCGGTGTTCGACGGCGCCCACTGGGAGGAGCTGCGTGCGCTCATGGGCGCGACGAAGCCCAACCGCGACGGCGACCGCCTCATCGAGGAGTCCGGCAAGGCGCGTCTGTTCGACGGCCGCTCCGGCGAGCCGTTCCCGTACCCCATCTCCGTGGGCTACATCTACATGCTCAAGCTGCACCACCTGGTGGACGACAAGATCCACGCACGTTCGACCGGCCCCTACTCCATGATCACCCAGCAGCCGCTGGGCGGTAAGGCGCAGTTCGGCGGTCAGCGGTTCGGTGAGATGGAGGTCTGGGCACTGGAGGCGTACGGCGCCGCCTACACGCTCCAGGAGCTGCTGACCATCAAGTCGGACGACATCCCCGGCCGCGTCAAGGTCTACGAAGCGGTCGTCAAGGGCGAGAACCTCCCCGACCCGGGCATCCCGGAGTCGTTCAAGGTGCTCATCAAGGAGATGCAGTCCCTTTGCCTCGACATCGAGGTCCTCTCCTCCGACGGCATGCAGATCGAGATGCGCGACTCCGACGAGGAGGTCTTCCGCGCCGCCGAGGAGCTCGGCATCAATCTGTCCCGCCACGAGGCGAACACCGTCGAAGAAGTCTGACCCACCGAACGAGTCTTTGGGCGGTCCGCACGCGGACCGCTACGAAAACAGATAAGGAATCACGTGCCTGACGTCAATTTCTTTGATGAGCTGCGCATCGGCCTCGCCACTGCGGACGACATCCGCCGCTGGTCCCACGGTGAGGTCAAGAAGCCGGAGACGATCAACTACCGCACCCTGAAGCCGGAGAAGGACGGCCTCTTCTGCGAGCGCATCTTCGGTCCCACCCGGGACTGGGAGTGCGCCTGCGGCAAGTACAAGCGCGTCCGCTTCAAGGGCATCATCTGCGAGCGCTGCGGCGTCGAGGTGACCCGTGCCAAGGTGCGCCGTGAGCGCATGGGCCACATCGAACTCGCCGCCCCGGTCACCCACATCTGGTACTTCAAGGGCGTGCCCTCGCGCCTCGGGTACCTGCTCGATCTCGCTCCCAAGGACCTCGAGAAGGTCATCTACTTCGCCGCCTACATGATCACGTGGGTCGACGAGGAGTCGCGTCACAGGGATCTGCCCACCCTGCAGAACCAGATCGACGTGGAGCGGAAGCAGATCGAGAACCGCCGCGATGCGGACGTCGACCGCCGTGCCAAGAAGCTGGAGGAGGACCTCAAGGCCCTCGAGGCCGAGGGCGCGACCGCCGCCGCGAAGAAGAAGCTCGAGACGCAGGCGGAGAAGGAGATGGGCAATCTCCGCAAGTCCGCCGATCGCGAGCTCGACCGCCTCGAGAAGGTCTGGGACCGCTTCAAGTCCCTCAAGGTCTCCGACCTCGAGGGCGACGAGTCGCTCTACCGGGACATGGTGGCCCGCTTCGGCCTCTACTTCGCCGGTTCGATGGGAGCGCAGGCGATCCAGCAGCGTCTCCGCGACTTCGATCTGGAGTCCGAGTCCGAGATGCTGCGCGAGCTCATCAAGACCGGCAAGGGCCAGCGCAAGACCCGTGCCCTCAAGCGGCTCAAGGTCGTCAACGACTTCATGACGACGGACAACTCGCCGGAGGGCATGGTCCTCGACGCGATCCCGGTCATCCCGCCGGACCTGCGCCCGATGGTCCAGCTGGACGGCGGACGCTTCGCGACCTCCGACCTCAACGACCTCTACCGTCGTGTGATCAACCGCAACAACCGCCTCAAGCGCCTGCTCGACCTCGGCGCCCCTGAGATCATCGTGAACAACGAGAAGCGGATGCTGCAGGAGTCCGTCGACTCCCTCTTCGACAACGGCCGCCGCGGCCGTCCGGTCACCGGACCGGGCAACCGTCCGCTGAAGTCGCTCTCGGACATGCTCAAGGGCAAGCAGGGACGCTTCCGTCAGAACCTGCTGGGCAAGCGCGTCGACTACTCGGGCCGTTCCGTCATCGTGGTGGGCCCCACGCTCTCGCTGCACCAGTGCGGTCTGCCCAAGACCATGGCGCTCGAGCTGTTCAAGCCCTTCGTCATGAAGCGGCTCGTGGATCTCAACCACGCGCAGAACATCAAGTCCGCCAAGCGCATGGTGGAGCGCCAGCACGGCCAGGTGTGGGACGTCCTCGAAGAGGTCATCACCGAGCACCCGGTGCTGCTCAACCGCGCACCCACCCTGCACCGCCTGGGCATCCAGGCGTTCGAGCCGCAGCTCATCGAGGGCAAGGCCATCCAGATCCACCCGCTCGTCTGCTCCGCGTTCAACGCGGACTTCGACGGCGACCAGATGGCCGTCCACCTGCCGCTCTCCACGGAGGCGCAGGCGGAGGCCCGGATCCTGATGCTGTCCTCGAACAACATCCTCAAGCCCTCGGACGGCAAGCCCGTGACCATGCCCAGCCAGGACATGATCATCGGCATCTACCACCTCACCAGCGAGCGCACCGGCGTTCCCGGCGAGGGCCGCGTGTTCGGCAGCATGGGCGAGGCCCAGATGGCCTTCGACCTGGGCGAGCTCGACCTCGGCGCCCGCATCCGGCTCCGTCTCGAGGGGCTCGTCCCGAGCGCGGACCTCGAGCTGCCGGAGGACTGGGAGGAGGGCCAGCCGGCCGTCGTGGAGACGACGCTCGGCCGCGCCATCTTCAACGAGGCGCTCCCGGAGGGCTTCGAGTACGTGAACCGCACGGTGGACAAGAAGGGCCTCTCGCGGCTCGTCAACCACCTCGCGGAGGGCTTCCCCAAGGTCGTCACGGCGCAGACCCTGGACAACTTCAAGGCGGCCGGCTTCTACTGGGCCACGCGTTCCGGCATCACCGTCGCGATGAGCGACATCGTGGCGCCGGAGTCCAAGAAGGAACTGCTGGACTCCGCGGAGGAGCTCGCCGCGAAGGTCGAGGAGCAGTACGAGATCGGCGCGCTCACGGACGACGAGCGCCGTGCGGAGCTCGTCAAGGTGTGGGACGCGGCCACCGACCAGGTGTCGGCGGCCATGGAGCAGAACTTCCCCGAGGAGAACTCCGTCCTGCGCCTCGTGAACTCCGGCGCGTCCGGTAACTGGATGCAGGTCCGTCAGCTCGCCGGCATGCGCGGTCTGGTGACGAACCCCAAGGGTGAGATCATTCCGCGTCCCATCAAGTCGAACTACCGTGAGGGCCTCACCGTCCTCGAGTACTTCATCGCGAGCCACGGCGCCCGCAAGGGCCTCGCGGACACCGCGCTGAGGACCGCGGACTCCGGCTACCTCACGCGTCGACTGGTGGACGTCTCGCAGGACGTCATCGTCCGTGCGGAGGAGACGGACTCGAAGAAGGGCATCACCCTTCCGATCGCGCAGAAGGCGGCGGACGGCACGCTGGAGCCGCACGAGTTCGTGGAGACCAGCGTCTACGGCCGCCTCACCGTCGCGGACGTGGTCGGTGCGGACGGCGAGGTGCTCGTCCCGGCGAAGACGGACGTCACCGGCGAGGTGGTCGACCTCCTCATCGCCAACGGCATCGAGGAGCTCAAGGTCCACTCGGTCCTCACCGCGGACTCCGACGTGCAGATCTCCGCGATGCACTACGGCCGTTCGATGGCCACGGGCAAGGTCGTGGACGTGGGAGAGGCGATCGGCACGGTCGCCGCCCAGTCGATCGGCGAGCCCGGCACGCAGCTGACCATGCGCACGTTCCACACCGGCGGCGTGGCCGCCGGCGGCGGCGACATCACGCAGGGTCTGCCCCGTGTGACCGAGCTCTTCGAGGCACGCACCCCCAAGGGCTTCGCCCCCATCGCGGAGGCCGCGGGCCGGGTGAAGATCGACGACACGCGCAAGACGCGCTACGTCATCGTCGTCCCGGACGACGGGGCCGAGGAGATCGAGCACGCCGTGGGCCGCCGCACGCGCCTCCTGGTGGAGGACGGGCAGCGGATCGAGGCAGGTGCGCAGCTGGTGGAGGGTGCCATCGACCCCAAGCAGGTGCTCCGCATCCGCGGACGCCGCGAGGCCGAGCGCTTCCTCGTCGACCAGGTCCAGAAGGTGTACCGCTCGCAGGGCGTGGGCATCCACGACAAGCACATCGAGGTCATCGTGCGGCAGATGCTGCGCCGCGTGACGGTGATCGACTCCGGCGACACCAACCTGCTCCCGGGCGACCTCGTGGATCGCGGCCGCTACCAGGAGGAGAACAAGCGCGTGGTCGCGGAGGGCGGTCAGCCCGCCTCCGCACGTGATGAGCTCATGGGCATCACGAAGGCCTCGCTCGCGACCGAGTCCTGGCTGTCCGCTGCCTCGTTCCAGGAGACGACCCGCGTCCTCACGCAGGCCGCTCTCGAGGGCAAGTCGGACCCGCTGCTGGGCCTGAAGGAGAACGTGATCCTCGGCAAGCTGATCCCGGCGGGCACGGGCATGCACAAGTTCCGCGACATGATCGTGGAGCCCACGGAGGAGGCGAAGCAGGAGATGTTCGCCAACTCCTACGGTGACTTCTACCCGCCGCTGGGCGGGGACACGGGAGCCGCCATCCCGCTGGAGGACTACGACTTCGGTCCCTTCAGCTGACGGAGGTCTCTGCCGCCGGTTCTCCCCGGGCCGGTGGGCAGAGGCACCCCCGCGAGTCGGACGGCCCGCACACCGCACGGTGTGCGGGCCGTCCGCGTATCACCCCGCTGTTCGCTGCACCGCCGCCACGCGCCGCACCGCGCCTCCGCCTCGCGGCGTGGCCTCCGGGTTCGCACCTGTCCTCCGGCACGCCGCACCGCGCCTCCGTGTTCACCCGCTGCAGCGTGCAAACGCGGCGCCGGGGTGCAATGGGGTGCTGGCTGGCACCGACGGCGTGCGAACAAGTGCGGTCCGGCATGCGACCTCGGCGCATCCTCGTGCCGGGAGCCCGGTCAGATCAGCAGTCCCTGGGCGGCAAGAGCGAGCCGCAGGCACTGTGCGTCGACGACGTCACGCCACAGCAGGCGGATGACCGTGAATCCGGCCTTCTCCAGCGCGTGCTGACGGCGCTTCTCACGAACGAGCACCTCCCCGTCGCGAGCGAATCCTCCGGTTGCTGTAGAGGTCGTGCTGACGCGGGAAGGGCCCAGGTGCCTGCTGTGGATCCCGGGGTGCGGATCCACAGCCGAGTGTGCGCATGGTGAGTTGCCCGGAAGCGTTCGCTGTGACGCATACTGTGCCTCGCTGCCTCGCTGCCTCGCTGCCTCGCTACCGCACCGCTGCGCCGCCGGCTGAGCCACCGAACGCTCAGCCCAGCAGCACCTGCATCTCCTCCCAGCGGCTCAGCGGCACCCGCTTGAGCCGGTCGACGGCATCGGCCATCCGCACCCGCACGATGTCCGTGCCGTGCAGCGAGGCCATCTGGCCCCAGGCGCCTTCGACGGCGAGGTCCGAGGCGGCCATGCCCAGCCGGGTGGAGAGCACCCGGTCATAGGCGGTGGGGGAGCCGCCCCGCTGCAGGTGGCCCAGCACGGCGGAGCGCGTCTCCACACCGGTGCGCTCCTCGATGAGCGGAGCGATCTCGTCCGCGATGCCTCCCAGCCTGGGCCTGCCGTCCGCTCCGATGCCGTGCACGGCGACCGCCTCGTCCCTGTCCTCGGGCACGAAGCCCTCCGCCACCACGACGATGGGGGCGCGCCCCCGGTCACGTGCGGAGCGGACCCACTCACAGATCTTCTCGGTGCTCACGGGGAACTCCGGGATGAGGACGGCGTGGGCTCCGGCCGCCATACCCGCGTGGAGCGCGATCCACCCCACGTGGCGACCCATCACCTCGACGACCATGCACCTGTGGTGGGATTCGGCCGTGGTGCGCAGGCGGTCGATGGACTCCGTCGCGATCGCCGCCGCGGTGTCGAAGCCGAACGTGTAGTCCGTGCCGCCGAGGTCGTTGTCGATGGTCTTGGGCACGCCCACGACGGGAAGCCCCTCCTCCTCGGCCAGGCGGGCCGCGCCAGCGAGGGTCCCCTCCCCACCGATCGCGATGACGGCGTCGAGGCCGCGAGCCGCCATCACCTCGCGCATCCGCGCGGGCCCGCCACCGGAGTAGGGGTGCGTCCTGGAGGTGCCCAGGATGGTGCCGCCCCTGCCCGATATGCCCCTGACGGCGGTGGTGGGCAGGTCGAAGAGCTCGTCCTCGAGGAGCCCTCGCCAGCCGTCGCGGATGCCGGTGAACTCCGCGCCGTGCACGCGCACCCCCTTGCGCACGGCCCCGCGGATCACCGCGTTGAGGCCGGGGCCGTCCCCGCCCGAGGTCATGATTCCGATCCGCATACAGCCTCCTGAGTCGTCGTGCCGTGTGAGTGCTTCCGGGCTCGTGGGTGGGATCAGCGGCGTGCCGTCAGCGGCCCAGCTGCGCCGGCCCGGGCCGCCAGTCCGGGTCGAGTTTGACCTCGTTGCCCGCCATGAGGCTGAAGCCCCTGAGTACGAGGACGCCGTTGGACCCGTCGCCGCGGGCGTGCCTGCCGATCTCGTTGCCGGCCATGATGTTGATCGTCTCGTCCACGATCTTGACGCCCGGCGGCACGTAGATCTCGTTGCCCGCCCACATGGCATAGGTCTCCACCACCACCTGCACGCCCGGGGCCAGCACATCGCCCAGATAGATCTCGCTCCCGCCCATGAGCGCGTAGCTCAGCACCCGGGGCGTGCCCGGCTCGACGTGCACCTCGGAGCCGCTCATGATGTCGACGCGGGTGCGCTCCGGTCCGGTGCCCTGGTGCGCGGGAAGGATCTCGCCGCCGGGTCCCTTCCAGGCGGGAGCGAGGTCGCGCCCGGCCGGAGCGGGGCCGGACCGTGCCGTGCCGCCCGTCCCCGTGCCCGAGGCCGCGGCGGCCTGGCGAGAGAGCTCGGCCGCGAGTGCGGCGCCCTCCGGCAGATCGTCGATCTGCTCGGGCAGCTCGTCGACGAACTTGGCCCGCAGCACCGCGTTCTGCCGCTCGTCGATCTCGTCCGGGTCGAGGCGACCGGCGCCGTGTGCGGCGCCGAGGATCTGCAGCACCTGTTCGCGCTCCGCGTCGCCGGCACGCAGACGCCGGCTGCGGGGAGCATCCGGGGACGGCGACGAACCCGCCGTGCCGTCTGCGCCGCGGGGGAGTCCCTCCGGCCGATCCGTGTGCGGGCCCGGACGGCCGGCGTGGGCGTCCTGGGGGCCGCCGTGCTCGTCCGGCCGGTCACCGCGGTCGCTGGGCTGCGTGCTGCTCATGGCTCCCAGCCTACCGAGTGCGCTCCGGTGGGGATCACGCGTTCCCCGGGTGCGTCCGCCGGAGCGCCTCGGCGGGTGCCGGGCGGACGCGGAGGCAGCTCCCCGTGCGCAGTTCCCGCGACGGGGCGCGCGCCGTCGCGGGAAGGATGTGAGGCATGCACCACATCGCTTTGACCGCATGCCGAGGGCCGGGATAACCTGGTACGCGACTGTCTCAGGCGAGACGGTCGTGCCCGCGCATCGCGCACCCGCCCTCTCGCTCTGCACGCAGGGGGAGTCACGGGTCCGGATGCCGGGGCGTATGAGCACCCGTCCGGGTGCAGTGTGCGCAGTCTGCAGTTCCGACACGCCCGACCTCGGGGACCGTCGCCCCTGCAGACGCCGGGATCAGGCGGCAGCTTCACCTGATCCCGGAGGGACATGCTCGGGCAGTGCGGCGTCGGAGGATCTCCGGCGGTCCGGGATTAGCAACAGCGAGAAGCATCGGAGACCATCTCAGTGCCCACAATTCAGCAGCTCGTCCGCAAGGGACGACAGGACAAGGCCGCGAAGAACGCGACGCCTGCCCTCAAGGGCAGCCCGCAGCGGCGCGGCGTGTGCACCCGCGTGTACACGACCACTCCCAAGAAGCCCAACTCGGCGCTCCGCAAGGTCGCACGTGTGAAGCTCTCCAGCCAGATCGAGGTCTCGGCCTACATCCCCGGCGAGGGCCACAACCTGCAGGAGCACTCGATCGTGCTCGTCCGCGGCGGTCGTGTGAAGGACCTCCCCGGTGTGCGCTACAAGATCGTGCGCGGCTCCCTCGACACGCAGGGAGTCAAGGGCCGTCAGCAGGCCCGCAGCCGCTACGGAGCCAAGAGGGAGAAGAAGTAATGCCGCGCAAGGGCCCCGCACCCAAGCGACCGGTCGTCATCGACCCGGTCTACAGCTCGCCGATCGTCACGCAGCTCATCAACAAGGTGCTGCTCGACGGCAAGCGCTCCACCGCTGAGCGCATCGTCTACGCCGCGCTCGAGGGCAGCCGCGAGAAGCTGAACGGCCAGGATCCGGTCGTCACGCTCAAGAAGGCGCTCGACAACATCCGTCCCTCGCTGGAGGTCCGCTCCCGCCGCGTCGGCGGTGCGACCTACCAGGTCCCGGTCGAGGTGCGCGCGAACCGCTCCACCACGCTGGCTCTGCGCTGGCTCGTGGGCTACGCCCGCCAGCGTCGTGAGAAGACCATGACCGAGCGCCTCCAGAACGAGATCATGGACGCCGCGAACGGTCTCGGTGCCGCCGTGAAGCGCCGTGAGGACACCCACAAGATGGCCGAGTCCAACAAGGCATTCGCACACTACCGCTGGTGAACCAGTCGCTGAGTCCCGCGGCGGGCCACCGCCCGCCGCGGGACAGGGCGATCGACGCGATCGATACGAGAGAGAGACACCGTGGCACTTGACGTGCTCAGCGACCTCAAGAAGGTCCGCAACATCGGCATCATGGCCCACATCGATGCCGGCAAGACGACGACGACGGAACGCATCCTCTACTACACCGGTGTGAACTACAAGCTCGGCGAGACGCACGACGGCGCCTCGACGATGGACTGGATGGAGCAGGAGCAGGAGCGCGGCATCACGATCACGTCCGCCGCGACGACCTGCTACTGGGAAGACAACCAGATCAACATCATCGACACCCCGGGTCACGTCGACTTCACCGTCGAGGTGGAGCGCTCGCTCCGCGTGCTCGACGGCGCAGTTGCGGTCTTCGACGGCAAGGAGGGCGTTGAGCCCCAGTCCGAGACCGTGTGGCGTCAGGCCGACAAGTACGACGTCCCGCGCGTGTGCTTCGTCAACAAGATGGACAAGCTCGGTGCGGACTTCTACTACACCGTCGACACCATCAAGAACCGCCTCGGTGCCAAGCCCCTCGTGATCCAGCTGCCGATCGGCGCGGAGAACGACTTCGCGGGCGTCGTCGACCTCATCGAGGAAGTGGCCTACATCTGGCCGGACGAGTCCAAGAAGGGTCAGGACATGACCACCGTCGAGATCCCCGAGGATCTCAAGGAGCGCGCCGAGGAGTATCGTGCGCAGCTCATCGAGGACGTCGCCGAGGCCAGTGACGAGCTCATGGAGAAGTACCTCGAGGAGGGCGAGCTCACGAAGGACGAGATCAAGTCCGGCATCCGGAAGCTCGTCATCGCCTCCGAGGCCTTCCCCGTCATGTGCGGCTCTGCGTTCAAGAACAAGGGCGTGCAGCCCATGCTCAACGCCGTCATCGACTACCTCCCCTCCCCGCTGGACGTGCCGGCCGTCGAAGGCCACGTCCCGGGCAAGGAGGACGAGATCATCACCCGCGAGCCCAAGAAGGACGGACCCTTCGCGGCGCTGGCCTTCAAGGTCGCGACGCACCCGTTCTTCGGTTCGCTCACCTACGTCCGCGTTTACTCGGGCACGGTGAAGACGGGCGACCAGCTCGTCAACACCACGAGCGGGAAGAAGGAGCGCGTCGGCAAGCTCTTCCAGATGCACTCCAACAAGGAGAACCCCGTCGATGAGGCCTTCGCCGGCCACATCTACGCGTTCATCGGGCTCAAGGAGACCACGACCGGCGACACCCTGTGCACCCCGCAGGATCCGATCGTCCTCGAGTCCATGTCCTTCCCGGAGCCGGTCATCTTCGTCTCGATCGAGCCGAAGACCAAGGGTGACCAGGAGAAGCTCGGCACCGCCATCCAGAAGCTGGTGAAGGAGGATCCCACCTTCACGGTCAACCTCAACGAGGAGACCGGGCAGACGGAGATCGGCGGCATGGGCGAGCTGCACCTCGACGTGTTCGTGGACCGCATGAAGCGCGAGTTCAAGGTCGAGGCGAACATCGGCAAGCCGCAGGTGGCCTACCGCGAGACCATCCGCCGCGCGGTGGAGAAGGTCGACTACACGCACAAGAAGCAGACCGGCGGCTCCGGCCAGTTCGCCAAGGTGCAGATCTCCATCGAGCCGATGGAGGTCGAGGGCGACAAGATCTACGAGTTCCACGATGCGGTCACGGGCGGCCGCGTGCCGCGCGAGTACATCCCGAGCGTGGACGCGGGCATCCAGGACGCGATGCAGCTCGGCGTGCTCGCCGGCTACCCGCTGGTGGGCATCAAGGCCACGCTGCTCGACGGCCAGTACCACGACGTGGACTCGTCGGAGATGGCGTTCAAGATCGCCGGTTCGATGGTGCTCAAGGAGGCTGTGCCGAAGGCCAACCCCGTGCTCCTCGAGCCCGTCGTGGACGTCGAGGTCCGCACTCCCGAGGAGTACATGGGCGACGTCATCGGCGACCTGAACTCGCGGCGCGGACAGATCCAGTCGATGGAGGACGCGACCGGCATCAAGGTCGTGAAGGCCGACGTGCCGCTCTCGGAGATGTTCGGCTACATCGGCGACCTGCGGTCCAAGACCCAGGGACGTGCCGTGTACTCGATGGTCTTCAAGGGCTACGGCGAGGTTCCCAAGAACGTCGCCGACGAGATCATCCAGAAGACCCGCGGCGGAGAGTGACGCTCTCCCGTCCGTGACGGCGGCGGGCGAGCAGGGTCACACTCCTGCGCGCCCGCGGCCGTCGACAAACCACCCAAGTCAGGTCCTAGGATATGAACCGCATATCCAGAACCAATCACCAGGAGGAACCCAGTGGCAAAGGCCGAATTCGACAGGACCAAGCCTCACGTCAACATCGGCACCATCGGTCACGTCGACCACGGTAAGACGACCCTTACCGCGGCGATCACCAAGGTGCTGGCCGACAAGTACCCGGACCTCAACGAGGCCAAGGCCTTCGACCAGGTGGACAACGCACCTGAGGAGAAGCAGCGCGGCATCACGATCAACGTCTCGCACGTCGAGTACCAGACGGAGAAGCGTCACTACGCTCACGTCGACGCCCCGGGTCACGCCGACTACATCAAGAACATGATCACCGGCGCGGCGCAGATGGACGGCGCGATCCTCGTGGTCGCCGCCACCGACGGCCCCATGCCGCAGACACGCGAGCACGTGCTGCTCGCCCGCCAGGTGGGCGTGCCCTACATCGTCGTGGCTCTCAACAAGTCCGACATGGTCGAGGACGAGGAGCTCCTCGAGCTCGTCGAGTTCGAGGTCCGCGACCTCCTCTCCTCGCAGGAGTTCGACGGCGACAACGCTCCCGTCGTCCAGGTGTCCGCTCTCAAGGCGCTCGAGGGCGACGAGAAGTGGGTCAAGTCCGTCGAGGACCTCATGGAGGCCGTCGACGAGAACGTTCCGGAGCCGGAGCGCGAGATCGACAAGCCGTTCCTCATGCCCGTCGAGGACGTCTTCACCATCACCGGCCGCGGCACCGTCGTGACCGGTCGCGTGGAGCGCGGCATCCTCCTCCCCAACGAGGAGATCGAGATCGTCGGCATCAAGGAGAACTCCTCCAAGACCACGGTCACCGCGATCGAGATGTTCCGCAAGACCCTCCCCGACGCGCGCGCCGGTGAGAACGTCGGCCTGCTCCTCCGCGGCACCAAGCGTGACGAGGTCGAGCGCGGCCAGGTCATCGTGAAGCCCGGTTCGATCACGCCGCACAAGAGCTTCGAGGGCCAGGTCTACATCCTGTCCAAGGACGAGGGCGGCCGTCACAACCCGTTCTACTCGAACTACCGTCCGCAGTTCTACTTCCGGACCACGGACGTCACCGGCGTCATCACGCTGCCCGAGGGCACCGAGATGGTCATGCCCGGCGACAACACCGACATGTCGGTCGAGCTGATCCAGCCCGTCGCCATGGAGGACGGCCTCCGCTTCGCCATCCGCGAGGGTGGCCGCACGGTGGGCGCCGGTCGTGTGACGAAGATCAACGACTGATCGCTCCTCGTTCGCGCACAGAGCGCGGCCGAATCGCTGAACAGCAGCGCTGACCAGCGATGATGCACAGAGGGCCCTGGGAGATCTCCCAGGGCCCTCTGCTGTGCCCGGCGGTTCCCGATGGCGTGGGTCACCTTGGCGGAGGGGCGCAGCTCACGTGCACTGCCGGTGTGCGGCTCCCGGGTTTGCAGGCGCTGTCCAGCCTGTGCCAAGATGGACGGGTTGCGTTCCGGGGCCCACACCCCTGCACTGCGGTCCTCGGGCCGCGAACAGCCCCGGAGCCGTGCCGGCCGTGGAATCTGCTCAGCGGGTTCGGCCGGGCAGCCGTTGCACGAGTGCGCCCAGCCGCAAGGCGAGGGCGACACGCCCGACCTCGGGGGCGGTCACGTAAAGCCGGCACAGACGCTCATCCGTCACAGGAGTGCGTTGATGGCCGGGAAGAACAAAAGGAAGAGACTTTCGCCATGGCGGGACAGAAGATCCGCATCCGGCTCAAGTCATACGACCACGCTGTCATCGACAGCGCCGCACGCAAGATCGTCGACACGGTCACGCGCGCGGGTGCCACGGTCGTGGGCCCGGTGCCGCTGCCTACGGAGAAGAACGTGTACTGCGTCATCCGTTCGCCGCACAAGTACAAGGACAGCCGCGAGCACTTCGAGATGCGCACGCACAAGCGCCTCATCGACATCGTGGATCCGACGCCGAAGGCCGTCGACTCGCTCATGCGACTCGATCTGGCCGACGACGTCAACATCGAGATCAAGCTCTGAGGGGGAGGACATGGCTAACACTCGCTCCAAGGCTCTCCCCACGACCCGCACCGTCAAGGGCATCCTGGGCACCAAGCTCGGCATGACCCAGGTGTGGGACGAGAACAGCAACTTCGTTCCGGTCACGGTTGTGCAGGCCGCGCCGAACGTCGTGACGCAGGTCCGCAGCGAAGAGGTCGACGGCTACACCGCCGTGCAGATCGCCGCCGGCGAGATCGATCCCCGCAAGGTGAATAAGCCCTCCGCCGGCCACTTCGAGAAGGCGGGCGTCGCACCCCGTCGCCACCTCGTGGAGCTCCGCACCGCGGACGCGGCGGAGTACGAGCTGGGTCAGGAGATCACCGCCGAGGTGTTCGCCGCGGGCACCAAGGTCGACGTCACCGCGAAGACCAAGGGCAAGGGCACCGCAGGTGTCATGAAGCGCCACGGCTTCAAGGGCGTGGGCGCCTCCCACGGCCAGCACCGCAACCACCGCAAGCCCGGTTCGATCGGCGGGGCCGCAACGCCCGGCCGCGTCTTCAAGGGCATGCGCATGGCCGGTCGCATGGGTGCTGTCAAGCACACGACCCAGAACCTCACGGTTCACGCTGTCGACGCTGAGAACGGCCTGCTGCTCATCAAGGGCGCCGTTCCCGGCCCCAAGGGCGGAGTCGTTCTCGTTCGCTCCGCAGCGAAGGAGGCCTGATCATGGCTGACACGAAGACCATCGACGTCGTGGACGCAGCGGGCAAGAAGTCCGGCTCGGCGGAGCTCCCCGGCTCCGTGTTCGATGTGCCGACGAACATCCCGCTCATTCACCAGGTCGTCATCGCGCAGCTCGCCGCCGCGCGCCAGGGCACGCACAAGACCAAGACCCGCGCCGAGGTGTCCGGCGGCGGCAAGAAGCCGTACCGCCAGAAGGGCACCGGCAACGCGCGTCAGGGCTCCATCCGCGCTCCGCAGTACGCGGGCGGCGGCGTGGTGCACGGCCCGGTCCCGCGCGACTACTCGCAGCGCACGCCCAAGAAGATGAAGGCCGCCGCCCTCCGCGGTGCCCTCTCCGATCGCGCGCGGCTCGACCGCGTGCACGTCGTGACCACCCTGGTCGAGGGCGAGAAGCCGTCGACCAAGGCCGCACGTGCTGCGCTGTCGGCGCTGAGCGACCGGAAGAACAAGCTCGTCGTGCTCACCCGCGAGGACGACGTGAACTACCTGAGCGCGCGCAATCTGTCGCACGTCCACGTCCTGTTCGTCGAGAACCTCAACACGTACGACGTGCTGATGTCCGACGACGTGGTCTTCACGGCTGCAGCGCTCGAAGCCTTCCTCGCCCGTAACGCCGGCAAGGCTGCGGCGAGCTCTGAGGAGGACGCACAGTGAGCACCGTGACCATCAAGGACCCGCGCGACATCATCATCGCTCCCGTGGTCTCCGAGAAGACCTACGCCCTCATGGACGAAGGCAAGTACACCTTCCTCGTCGATCCCCGTGCGAACAAGACGGAGATCAAGTACGCGATCGAGTCGATCTTCTCCGTGAAGGTCGCGAAGGTGAACACCCTCAACCGTCAGGGAAAGACTCGCCGCACCCGCTTCGGGATCGGCAAGCGCAACGACACGAAGCGTGCGATCGTCAGCCTCAAGGAAGGCGACATCGACATCTTCGGCGGCGCTCTCTGAGTCGTCCGAGCGAACGTAAGGATTGAAAGACAATGGGAATCCGTAAGCACAAGCCGACGACACCGGGGCGCCGCGGTGCCTCCGTCGCCGACTTCGTCGAAGTGACCCGCTCCACCCCGGAGAAGTCGCTTCTTCGTCCCCTCCCGAAAAAAGGCGGACGCAACTCAGCCGGTCGTGTGACGACCCGTCACCAGGGCGGCGGCCACAAGCGCCAGTACCGCGTCATCGACTTCCGTCGCCATGACAAGGACGGCATCGAGGCCCGCGTCGCACACATCGAGTACGACCCGAACCGCACCGCGCGCATCGCGCTGCTGCACTACGCTGACGGAGCGAAGCGCTACATCATCGCCCCGAACAAGCTGAAGCAGGGCGACAAGGTGGAAGCCGGCCCGGGTGCGGACATCAAGCCCGGCAACAGCCTGCAGCTGAAGAACATCCCTGTCGGCACCGTGGTGCACGCAGTGGAGCTCCGCCCCGGCGGGGGAGCGAAGATCGCCCGGTCCGCCGGCGCTTCGGTCCAGCTGGTGGCGAAGGACGGCCCGTACGCGCAGCTGCGCATGCCGTCCGGTGAGATCCGCAACGTGGACGCACGCTGCCGCGCGACGGTGGGCGAGGTCGGCAACGCCGAGCAGTCCAACATCAACTGGGGCAAGGCAGGCCGCATGCGCTGGAAGGGCAAGCGCCCGACCGTGCGCGGTGTCGTGATGAACCCGATCGACCACCCGCACGGCGGTGGCGAGGGACGCACGTCCGGCGGCCGTCACCCGGTGAGCCCCTGGGGCCAGCCGGAGGGCCGCACGCGCCGTCCCAACAAGGAAAGCGACAAGTACATCGTGCGTCGCCGTCGCACCGGCAAGAAGCGCTGATAGGGAGCCTGAACTATGCCTCGCAGTCTCAAGAAGGGCCCCTTCGTCGACGAGCACCTCTACAAGAAGGTTGCTGCTCAGAACGAGAAGGGCTCCAAGAACGTCATCAAGACCTGGTCCCGCCGCTCGATGATCGTCCCGGACTTCCTGGGTCACACGATCGCCGTGCACGACGGACGCAAGCATGTGCCGGTGTTCATCACCGAGTCCATGGTCGGGCACAAGCTCGGCGAATTCGCACCGACGCGGACGTTCCGCGGCCACGACAAGGACGACCGGAAGGGCCGCCGCCGCTGAGGCGGGCGCCCCTGAACGTCTCCTCATCAGAAGGAAGAAGGAAACGATGGAAGCCAAGGCGAAGGCGCGCTACCTGCGCGTGACGCCCCAGAAGGCTCGCCGTGTCGTCGACCTCGTTCGTGGTCAGCAGGCAACGGAAGCCCTCGCAGTGCTCAAGTTCGCGGAGCAGTCCGCATCAGAGCCGATCTACAAGCTCGTCGCCTCCGGCATCGCGAATGCCCGGCAGCAGGCCGACAAGCTCGGCGAGTCGTTCGACGAGGACGAGCTCGTCATCACCCAGGCGTTCGTGGACGAAGGGCCGACCATGCGTCGGTTCCGTCCCCGTGCGCAGGGTCGTGCCGGACGTATCAACAAGCGCACCAGCCACATCACGGTGGTGCTGGGGTCCGGCGACGACATCCCGGCCGGCCGGAAGGGGAACCGCTGATGGGTCAGAAGATCAACCCGAACGGATTCCGTCTCGGAATCACGACGGATCACCGCTCCAAGTGGTTCGCTGACTCCCACAAGGAGGGCCAGCGCTACAAGGACTACCTGGGCGAGGACATCAAGATCCGTCAGCTGCTCAGTGCGGGGCTGGAGCGCGCGGGCATCTCCCGCGTGAACATCGAGCGCACCCGCGACCGCGTCCGCGTCGACATCCACACGGCCCGCCCGGGCATCGTGATCGGTCGTCGCGGTGCGGAGGCCGACCGCATCCGCGGTCAGCTCGAGAAGCTCACCGGCAAGCAGATCCAGCTGAACATCCTCGAGGTCAAGAACCCCGAGGTCGACGCCCAGCTGGTGGCGCAGGGCGTCGCGGAGCAGCTCGCGAGCCGCGTGGCGTTCCGCCGCGCGATGCGCAAAGCGATCCAGAGCGCTCAGCGCGCAGGTGCCAAGGGCATCCGCGTGCAGTGCGCCGGCCGCCTCGGCGGTGCCGAGATGAGCCGGTCGGAGTTCTACCGCGAGGGCCGTGTGCCGCTGCACACGCTCCGCGCGAACATCGACTACGGCTTCTTCGAGGCCCACACCACCTTCGGCCGCATCGGCGTGAAGGTGTGGATCTACAAGGGCGACCTCACCGACAAGGAGCTCGCGGCGCAGGAGGCGGCGCAGCCGTCGGGCCGCGGACCCCGCGGCGGCGGTGCGGCTCGTGGTCGCGGCCGCGGCGGACGCGGACGCGGACGCGGCGAGGGCCAGCCCAGGAACACTGAGAACGCAGCCGAGGCCGCGGCCGCGGCCGGATCGGAGGGCTGACACATGCTGATCCCACGTCGTGTCAAGCACCGCAAGCAGCACCACCCCAAGCGTCGGGGTCTTGCCAAGGGCGGTACCGAGGTCACGTTCGGCGAGTGGGGCATCCAGGCCCTCGACCCGGCATACGTGACGAACCGCCAGATCGAGGCGGCGCGTATCGCGATGACCCGTCACATCAAGCGCGGCGGAAAGGTCTGGATCAACATCTACCCGGACCGCCCGCTGACCAAGAAGCCCGCCGAGACCCGCATGGGCTCCGGCAAGGGTTCGCCCGAGTGGTGGGTCGCGAACGTCAAGCCCGGTCGAGTCATGTTCGAGCTCGCCGGTGTGTCCGAGGAAGTCGCTCGCGAGGCCCTGCGCCTGGCGATCCACAAGCTTCCGCTCAAGGCCCGCATCGTGCGGCGCGAAGGTGGTGAATGAGAATGGCAATCGGTTCCAAGGACCTCTCCATGGACGCCCTCGACGGCTTCGACAACGAACGCCTCGCCGAGGAGCTGAAGAAGGCTAAGGCCGAGCTGTTCAACCTCCGGTTCCAGACGGCCACCGGCCAGCTGGAGAACCACGGCCGGCTCAAGGCCGTCCGCCGCGACATCGCACGGATCTACACGGTGCTGAACGAGCGCAAGCTCGCGATCCGCCAGGATCCGTCCGCAGCGAAGGAAGAGGAGAACTGATGTCCGAGCAGGCTCAGACACCGGTCGAGCGCGCGACCCGCAAGAGCGCACGCGGCTACGTCGTCTCCGACAAGATGGACAAGACCATCGTCGTCGAGGTCGAGGACCGCAAGAAGCACCGCCTCTACGGCAAGGTCCTTCGCACGTCCAGTAAGATCAAGGTGCACGACGAGGAGAACACCGCCGGCATCGGCGACCTCGTGAGCGTGTCCGAGACTCGTCCGCTCTCGGCGTCGAAGCGCTGGCGGCTCGTGGAGATCATCGAGCGCGCCAAGTGATCCGGCGCCGCTGAACCCCGGTCCAGCCCGGTCCCGCCCTCTCCGAAGGCGGCTACCGGGACTCCGGGGCAGGCGGAGCGAATCAAGCCCATATCCGTTCCGTCAGGCTCGCCCCGGCAGCCTCGTGCTGCCGGGGCGAGAACCGACGTGACGACAGGAGAGAAGAAGTGATCCAGCAGGAGTCGCGACTGAAGATCGCCGACAACACGGGTGCCAAGGAGATCCTGGCCATCCGTATCCTCGGCGGCTCCGGTCGACGCTACGCCGGCATCGGCGACACGATCGTGGCAACGGTCAAGGACGCCATCCCCGGCGGCAACGTGAAGAAGGGCGACGTGGTCAAGGCCGTCGTCGTCCGCACCAAGAAGGAGCGCCGTCGTCCGGACGGTTCCTACATCCGCTTCGACGAGAACGCAGCGGTCATCCTCAAGAACGACGGCGAGCCCCGTGGCACGCGCATCTTCGGGCCCGTGGGCCGCGAGCTGCGCGACAAGAAGTTCATGCGGATCGTCTCGCTCGCACCGGAGGTGATCTGATCATGGCGAAGCTCAAGATCAAGAAGGGCGATCTGGTCCAGGTGATCGCCGGAGCCCGCGCCGAGCGCGGTGGCGACCGGGGCAAGCAGGGCAAGGTCCTCGAGGTCTACCCGGAGCGCAACCGCGTCCTCGTCGAGGGCGTCAACCGCGTGTCGAAGCACCGGAAGCCCACGCAGACCGCCTCCGGCGCGACCGCCGGCGGCATCGAGATCCACGAGGCTCCCATCCACATCTCGAATGTGATGCTCGTGGATCCGAAGGACAACAAGCCCACCCGCGTGGGCTACCGCGAGGAGACCGTTGAGCGCAACGGCCGCACCCGCAAGGTCCGCGTGCGCGTCTCGCGTCGTACCGGGGAGGACATCTGATGACCGAGAACACCCAGTCCCGCCCGGTGCCGCGGCTCAAGGCGGTCTACCGCGAGGAGATCGTGGCCAAGCTGCAGGAGGAGTTCGCCTACGCGAATCCCATGCAGATCCCCGGCCTCACCAAGGTCGTCGTGAACATGGGCGTGGGTGACGCGGCGCGTGACTCCAAGCTCATCGAGGGCGCGATCCGCGACCTCACCCTCATCACGGGCCAGAAGCCCGTCGTCACCAAGGCCCGGAAGTCCATCGCGCAGTTCAAGCTGCGCGAGGGCCAGCCGATCGGCGCACACGTGACGATGCGCGGAGCCCGGATGTGGGAGTTCCTCGACCGCGTCGTCTCCCTGGCGCTGCCCCGCATCCGCGACTTCCGCGGACTGTCGGACCGCCAGTTCGACGGCAACGGGAACTACACGTTCGGTCTGACCGAGCAGTCGATGTTCCACGAGATCGACCAGGACTCCATCGACCGCGTCCGCGGCATGGACATCACGGTCGTGACCACCGCGAAGACGGACGACGAGGGACGCGCCCTGCTGCGCCACCTCGGCTTCCCCTTCAAGACCAACTGATACCTCTACGCCGCAGGTCCGCTCCGCCCCCGCCCGGCGGGGGCGGATCACGGAAACCGCGACGAGGAAGGGCACGTGCCCAATGACTATGACCGATCCCGTCGCAGACATGCTCACGCGTCTGCGCAACGCGAACTCGGCGTACCACGAGGATGTGAGCATGCCCTACAGCAAGCTCAAGTCCTCGATCGCCGAGATCCTCAAGAGCGAGGGCTACATCGCCGACTGGCGCGTCTCCGACGCCGAGGTGGGCAAGACCCTCGAGCTCGATCTGAAGTTCGGCCCCAACCGCGAGCGCTCGATCGCCGGCATCCGCCGTGTGTCGAAGCCCGGCCTCCGCGTCTACGCGAAGTCGAACAACCTCCCGAAGGTGCTCGGCGGCCTCGGCATCGCCATCATCTCGAGCTCCTCGGGTCTGCTCACCGACAAGCAAGCGGCACAGAAGGGCGTGGGCGGCGAAGTCCTCGCCTACGTCTGGTAAGGGAAGGAGAAGACACATGTCACGCATCGGCAAGCTGCCCGTCTCCGTTCCCTCCGGCGTCGACGTCACGATCGACGGCCAGAACGTGAAGGTCAAGGGGCCCAAGGGCGAGCTGTCCGTGGACGTCAAGGAGCCGATCTCGGTCGCGCTCGAGGACGGCCAGGTGCTCGTCACCCGCCCCGACGACTCCCGTGAGTCCCGCTCCCTGCACGGACTCTCCCGCACCCTGGTGAACAACATGGTGATCGGCGTGACCGAGGGCTACTCCAAGGCCCTCGAGATCGTCGGCACCGGCTACCGTGTGCAGGCCAAGGGCCAGAGCCTGGAGTTCGCCCTCGGCTACAGCCACACGATCACGGTCGACCCCCCGGCCGGCATCACCTTCGCGGTCGACGGCCAGACGAAGCTCACCGTCAACGGCATCGACAAGCAGCAGGTGGGCGAGGTCGCGGCGAACATCCGCAAGCTGCGGAAGCCCGAGCCCTACAAGGGCAAGGGTGTGCGCTACGCCGGCGAGAACGTCCGTCGCAAGGTCGGAAAGGCTGGTAAGTGACCATGGCATCAGCAATCAAGCAGAGCCGCGGCAAGGGCAAGGCGGCTGCACGCGCACGGCGCCACAACCGCCTGCGCAAGCACCTGTCCGGCACCGCCGAACGTCCCCGTCTCGTGGTCACGCGTTCCAGCCGCCACGTCTTCGTGCAGGTCATCGACGACACCGTCGGCCGCACGCTGGCATCGGCTTCGACCATGGAGGCAGACCTCCGGGTCGACTCCGAGGACAAGACCGGCAAGGCACGCAAGGTCGGTGAGCGCATCGCCGAGCGCGCCAAGGCGGCGGGCATCGAAGCGGTCGTGTTCGACCGCGGCGGCAACGCCTACCACGGCCGTGTGGCCGCAGTCGCAGACGGCGCCCGCGAAGGAGGACTCGCACTGTGAGCACGGAAGAGAACAAGGACACCCCGGTGCAGAACGACGCCCAGGGCGAGTCGCAGCAGTCCACCGAGGCCGGCGATCGCGGCCGAGGCCGCGGCCGTGGCCGCGGTGAGGGCGGCGGACGTCGCGGCAACCGTCAGGACCGGGACGAGAAGAACCAGTTCATCGAGCACGTCATCACCATCAACCGCGTGTCGAAGGTGGTGAAGGGCGGCCGTCGCTTCTCCTTCACCGCACTCGTGGTCGTGGGCGACGGCGAGGGCCTGGTGGGCATGGGCTACGGCAAGGCCAAGGAAGTTCCCGCGGCCATCGCCAAGGGTGTCGAGGAGGCGAAGAAGAACTTCTTCCGCGTCCCGCGCATCCAGAAGACCATCCCGCACCCCATCCAGGGTGAGGCGGCTGCGGGCGTCGTCCTGCTCCGTCCGGCCTCCCCGGGCACCGGCGTGATCGCCGGCGGTCCGGTGCGCGCCGTGCTGGACGCCGCGGGCGTCCACGACATCCTGTCGAAGTCGCTGGGCTCCGCGAACGCGATCAACATCGTGCACGCCACGATCGCCGCGCTCAAGGGCCTCGAGCGTCCCGAGGAGGTTGCGGCGCGCCGCGGCCTGTCCGTGGACGAGGTGGCGCCGGCGGCGCTCCTGCGAGCAGCTGAAAGCGGGGCGAAGGCCTGATGGCGAAGCTCAAGATCACCCAGCTCAAGTCTGAAATCGGTGGCAAGCAGAATCAGCGTGAGACCCTGCGTACGCTCGGCCTCAAGCGGATCAATGACGTCGTGGTGAAGGATGACCGTCCTGAGATCCGCGGAATGATCAACGTCGTGCGCCACCTCGTCACCTGGGAAGAGGTGGACTGACATGGCAGAGGAGCAGGCACTCAAGCTGCACCACCTGCGCCCGGCAGCGGGCGCGAACACCCCCAAGACCCGCGTGGGTCGCGGTGAGGGCGGCAAGGGCGGCAAGACCGCCGGCCGTGGAACCAAGGGCACGAAGGCCCGTTACCAGGTTCCCCACGGCTTCGAGGGCGGACAGACGCCGCTGCACATGCGTCTGCCCAAGCTTCGCGGTTTCAAGAACCCGAACAAGGTGACCTACCAGGTCGTCAACCTCGAGAAGCTGTCCGCACTGTTCCCCGAGGGCGGGGACGTCACCGTCGCCGATCTCGTGGCGAAGGGTGCTGTCCGCGCCAACCAGCCCGTCAAGGTGCTGGGCACCGGTGAGATCACGGTCGCCGTCAACGTGACGGCCGACAAGTTCTCCGGTGCGGCGGAGCAGAAGATCACCGCCGCGGGAGGGACGGTCACCACGACCGCCTGATCGCGCGCTGTGCGCTCATGGAGGGGCGTCGTCCATCACGGACGGCGCCCCTCCGGCGTGCTCGGACCTGCATGCCCGGCGGGAACCGCCGGATGCGCTCCGACGGCATGGTGCCGGTCCGGTTCTCCACGACCGCCGGGAATCGCGGACATGCCTCCGGCGATTCGGTCGCGTAGTGGGCGGCTGATAGAGTGCACGAGGTAATTTGTCGTATCGTCGTACCTCCGTGCGCAGCCGTGACCGACTGCGTGCGCCCATTGCGGGAAGCACAGCAGCGAAGCCCTGTGCGCTGGGTTCTCCCCATGTTCCCGCATTGGAGTGCAGGGGCCGGCGGAATCTCAACAGGAGGACGAGTGCTCGGAGCTGTAGGGCGCGCCTTCAGGACGCCTGACCTGCGCAATAAGCTGCTCTTCACCCTCGGCATTGTGGTGCTGTACCGGCTGGGCGTCTCCATCCCCTCTCCCGGCATCGATTCGGCACAGGTCCAGCAGTGCGTGGCCTCCCCGGCTCTCTCGCAGGGCGGATTCGGCCTCATCAACCTGTTCTCGGGCGGAGCGCTGTTCCAGCTGTCCATCTTCGCCCTGGGGATCATGCCGTACATCACGGCGAGCATCATCACGCAGCTCCTGCGCGTGGTCATTCCCCGCTTCGAGGCGCTGCACAAGGAGGGCGCGTCCGGGCAGGCCACGCTCACGCAGTACACCCGCTACATGACGCTGGGGCTCGCGGTCCTCAACGCCACGACGCTGGTGTCCACGGTGCGCACCGGCGCGCTGTTCGGCAATGTCGAGGGGTGCGACGACCTGCTGGTCAACGACACGTGGTGGGGCGTGGCCCTCATCGTCGTGACGATGACGGCGGGCACGGGCCTCATCATGTGGATGGGCGAGCAGATCACCGAGCGGGGCGTGGGCAACGGCATGTCGCTCATGATCTTCACCTCGATCGCCGCCGGCTTCCCGGCGTCGTTCGGCTCGATCCTCGCCTCTCAGGGCATCGACGTCTTCCTCATCGTGATCCTCGTGGGCCTCGTGATCATGGCGCTCGTCGTGTTCGTGGAGCAGTCCCAGCGCCGGATCCCCGTGCAGTACGCCAAGCGGATGGTGGGGCGCCGCATGTTCGGCGGCACCTCGACCTACATCCCCATCAAGGTCAACCAGGCCGGCGTCATCCCGGTGATCTTCGCCTCCTCGGTGCTCTACCTGCCGTCGCTCATCGCGCAGTTCGGCTCACCGGACGACAGGTGGGTCGAGGTCATCAACCGGTACTTCACTGCCGGCGACCACCCCGTGTACATGGTGGTGTACTTCCTCCTCACCATCTTCTTCGCCTTCTTCTACGTGTCGATCACGTTCAACCCGGACGAGGTGGCGGACAACATGAAGCGCTACGGCGGCTTCATCCCCGGCATCCGCGCGGGGAGCCCGACCGCGCAGTACCTCAGCTTCGTGCTCACGCGGATCACATGGCCAGGTTCGATCTATCTGGGCACCGTCGCCCTCATCCCGCTCGTGGCACTCGTGCTCATCGGAGCGAACCAGGACTTCCCGTTCGGCGGCACCTCGCTGCTGATCATCGTGGGCGTGGGCCTCGAGACGGTGAAGCAGATCAACTCGCAGATGCAGCAGCGCCACTACGAGGGCCTGCTCCGCTGAGAGCGTCGCAGGGTGCCGCGGGGCGGTTCCCGCACGCCTCACCGGGCATGCCCGGTGAGGCGTTCCGGGAACGGCCGCCGGCCCCGGTACGGAAAATGAAGAGGAAAGGAACCTCATGAGCACTCGCATCATCCTCATCGGCCCTCCGGGAGCCGGCAAGGGCACCCAGGCCGCACGCCTCAGCGAGGCCCTGCAGATCCCGGCGATCTCCACGGGTGACATCTTCCGCGCCAACGTGAAGGGCGAGACCGAGCTGGGCCGGACGGCCAAGCGGTACATGGACGCGGGGGAGTACGTGCCGGACGAGGTGACCAACTCGATGGTCGCCGATCGTCTGGCCAAGGACGACGCCGCCGAGGGATTCCTGCTCGACGGGTACCCGCGCACCGCTGCGCAGGTCGCCGAACTCGATGCCATGCTCGAGGCGAAGGGGGCGACGCTCGATCACGTGGTCGAGCTCACCGCGGACACCGACGAGGTCGTGGGACGGCTCCTGGCCCGGGCCTCGCTGCAGGGCCGCTCCGACGACACGGAGGACGTCATCCGCCATCGCCTCGACGTGTACGCGGAGCAGACGCAGCCGCTCACCGAGCTCTACGCGGAGCGCGGTCTGCTGCGGCAGGTGGACGGCCTTGGCGACGTGGACGCGATCACCGACCGCATCCTCGCGGTGATCGGCCGCTGATGGGCCCTGCCGTCGAACTGAAGTCCGACGACCAGATCCGCACGATGCGCCGCGCCGGCCTGGTCACGCGTGCCGCGCTGGAGGCCGCCCGGGCCGCATGCGTGCCCGGGGCGACGACGGCGGATGTCGATGCCGCCGGAGCGAAGGTCATCGCGGAGATGGGTGCCAGGTCGAACTTCTTGGGGTACTACGGCTACCCTGCGACGCTCTGCGTCTCGGTCAACGAGGTGGTGGTCCACGGGATCCCCGGCGACCGCGTGCTCGAGGCCGGCGACATGGTGTCGATCGACGGCGGTGCGATCGTGGACGGCCTCCACGGCGACTCCGCGCTCACCGTGTTCGTGGGCGGACGCGAAGCGGCGGATCCCGCGCTGCTCAGGGTCTCGGACACGACGGAGGAGATCATGTGGGCGGGGATCGCCCGTATGGCCACCGCGAGGAAGGTCGGAGAGATCGGCGAGGCGATCGAGGAGCGCGCGACCGAGCTCGCGCCCGAACTCGGTCTGATCGAGGAGTTCACCGGGCACGGGATCGGCTCGCAGATGCACATGGAGCCGGAGGTGCTCAACTATCGGGCGCGGCGGATGGGGCCCAGGCTCCGGCCCGGCATGTGCCTGTGCATCGAGCCCATGCTCGTCACCGGCGACATCGCGACCCGCACACTGTCGGACGACTGGACCGTCGTGACCGAGGACGGGGGCAGCGCGAGCCACTGGGAGCACACCGTCGCGCGTCATGCCGGCGGCATCTGGGTGCTCACGGCACCGGACGGCGGTGCGGAGCGTCTGCGTCCGTACGGCGTGGCCCCGGTGCCGCTGGACTGACGCCGCTCGTCCCGTGCGTGCCCCGCCTCCTCCAGGAGGCGGGGCACGCACGCGTCTGCGCGTTCTCCTGGGGAACGGCCAGAGATCTGGGCTAGCGTAGACGGCGCGGCCCCTGGCGCTCCACCGGCGCTTGCGTCCCCGGCCGCACCAGGGGAGGAACCATGAAGATCCTGACTCAGTTCGCGACGATTCTCGCCGCGGCGGGCACCTTGGCGCTAGCCGGCTGCGGGGGCGGGACCGTGAGTCCCGGCGAGCCTGGGGGAGAGGAGCAGCCACAGATCGCCGGCACCTGGCAGGCAGCGGACCCCGAGGACGCGTTCCTCGAGTTCGCCGAGCCCGATGAGGAAGGGGCCGGGCACGTCAGCGGCTCGGACGGCTGCAATGGAGTGCAGGGTGAGTACACGCTGGAGGAGGACACCGCGACGATCGAACGCGGGTTCGGCACTCTCAAGGGATGCATGGGAGTGGACGCCTGGCTCGGTGACGCCAGCAGCGTGGTCATCAGCGGAGACGAGATGACCGTGCTCGACGCGGACGGCGAGGAGATCGGCACTCTCAGCAGGGAGGCCTGACTTCTCGCGAGGCTCGGACGGAAGGAGTCTCGGACCGCTGCAGTCTCGAACCGTTCGAATGTGACCTGAGCGTGATCAAAACGCACACAAATGTTATCCAGCTGTGACTCTTGGCAGAGTGAGCGGAGTGCATGGCGGGCCGTTCCCGGCAAGCCGTGCCGCACCAGTTCTCCACTCCGTTAGGAAGAATCAATGGGTAACCCGATCAAGGGCAACCGGTTCGTCGCTCTGAGCGCAGCCGTTGCGCTGGGCTTCGGCACCGTGGCTCTCACCGCCCCCGCGGCCATGGCTGCGACGTCCGGGCCGGACAAGGCCGCCGATGCCGCCCCGGCGACGCCGGGCGGTCCGCAGGCGCTGGCCCCTGCCGCTGCCAAGGCCTTCGGCGCGAGCGACAAGATCGCCGCGATCGGCTACGACAAGGACGGCAAGCTCGTCGCGCAGGTCGTCAAGGACTCCGTCGAGAAGGATGCGGACGGCGTCTACGCCGCGAAGGGTGCGGTGAAGACCGCTCTCAAGTCTGCCGCCGAGTTCGCGAAGAAGACCACCGGCGACGACCTCGTCGTCTCTCCGGTCTCCGCCACCTACAAGGCGACGGCTGCAGACACCGACCTCGTGGGCGGTGCCGGCTACATGACCCTCGACGGCCAGGGTGCTCCGCAGGGCCTGTGCTCCTTCGGATTCCCGGCCACCGGTCCGGACGGCGAAGAGGCCATCATCTCCGCGGGTCACTGCGGCGAGGAGGGCACGCAGACCGCCGTGGAGAAGCCGTCCGCGTCGAATGCCGGCACCGGTGACATCCACGGTGAGGCGACGACGGACTTCCTCCACCCGGGCAAGGCCCTCGGTGAGATGACCTACTCGCAGTTCGGTCCCGCCACCTACCAGCCGGGTGACGACCTCGGCCAGTACACGCCGGAGAACTCTCAGGACTTCTCGGTCATCACCGTGGACCCGGCGAGCGGCTACACGGGCAAGGGTGAGGTCACCGACTGGACCACTGCGGATTCCGACGTGCTCGCCGACTCGACGGTCGACGTCACCGGCGTCAGGGACGTCACCCAGGACGACGTGGGCAAGACTGCGGTCCGCTCCGGCCGCACCTCCGGCCAGCAGGAGGGGCCGGTCGAGCTGACGAACGACGGCGCGACGGCCATCGTCGACGGCTTCGCCCCCATCGGCGACGGCGAGACCAACTACATGGTCTACGGCTTCGCGATCAATGCCCTCGGCATCCCCGGCGACTCCGGCGGAGCCGTGACGATCGACGGCGAGGCCGCAGGCATCGTCTCCGGCTCGAACTATGCCGGTGAGGGCACGGGCGACTTCGTCTGGGCCGCTGAGCTCTACCAGGGCCTGCAGAACGAGGGTCTCCAGGGCTACGAGATCAAGACCGCGGGCGAGGAGCCGACGGAGGATCCGACTGAGGACCCGACCGAGGATCCCACGGACGATCCGACTGAGGACCCGACCGAGGATCCCACGGACGATCCGACCGAGGACCCGACCGAGGATCCCACGGACGATCCCACTGAGGACCCGACCGAGGACCCCACGGACGATCCCACCGATGAGCCGACGGACGCACCGGACGAGCTGGCGCTGAGCACCTCGGAGATCGCCGCCTCGAAGTTCGTGGCGGACGACGAGGAGCAGGCCGAGGCCGAGGACCGCGGCGTGACCTACACGGTCACCAACGCGGAGCCCGGCTCGGAGGTCACCTTCGACACCTTCTCCGGGATCAGCAGCGCTGACTCCGAGCAGGAGCCCACCAAGTCCGTGACGGTCACCGCGGACGAGAACGGCACCGCGTCCTCGCGTATCTGGGGCATGACCTCGGCGGAGGCCGAGGCCTACATCGGCGACTACCAGGTCGTCGCGACGACGACCGAGGGCGAGCTCTCCGGTGAGTTCAGCGTGGTCGCGGACGACGACGGCGGCAACGGCGGCGAGGACGGCGGCGACGGAGACGGAAACGGTGGGGACGACGGCAACGATCTGCCGCGCACCGGTTCCACCACCGGGCCGCTGCTGGCCGGCGCTGCCGGGCTCGTGGCGATCGGCGGCGCGCTGGTCTACATCGCTCGGCGTCGCCACACCGCAGGCGAGTGAAGACGTCCCTCGGCTCGGGCATGAGGTCCTGAGGGCGAGCGACTGAGAGAAGTGGGGCATCCGCATGAGGCGGATGCCCCACTTCTGTGTTTCGTCACGAGGGCAGGGGCGCGGCGGCCGCGTGTGCCGAAAGCACTGTTCTCCAGTTTGTCAACTCTGCGACCTTTCCGTGACCAAAACGTTCTTAACGCGGCCGATCGCCGTGCCATGCGTCAGGATGTCTCAGGAGTGTCCGGCTCTCTGCGTCTGCGTGGAGCGGCGGGACCCCTACATGTGAGATGAGACAAAGGACTGTGACAATGGCACGACCCACCATGGGTAAGCGCACCGTCGCCCTGAGCGCCGCAGTGGCGCTGGGCCTCGGCGGCGCACTGGTCGCCGCTCCGGCCGCCTTCGCGGCACCGGCAGCGGGCGACCTCGGCGCGGTGGCCGCGCAGGCGTTCGCGCAGAGCAGCAAGCTCGCGGCGATCGGCTACGGCGAGAAGGACGAGAACGGCGAGAAGCGCATCGTCGCCCAGGTGGTCAAGGGCGCGCCCGAGGCCGAGGTCGAGGAAGCGCTCGCGCCGGTGACCGCCTTCGCCGCCAAGGCCGCCAAGACCAGCGACGTAGTGGAGACGCAGGAAGTCGCAGCCCTCTACTCTGTCGATCCGCTCGCCAACCCGTTCGAGGGCTGGGGCCCGCAGGCGGAGTGGCCCTCGAAGGATGAGATCGTGGCCGGTTCGGGCTACATCGGGGATGCCGGCGGAGGGTACGTCTGGTTCTGCTCGGTGGGCTTCCCTGCGACGGGACCCTCCGGCGAGGACGCGATCCTCACCGCCGGTCACTGCTTCGACGGTGAGGACGGTGTGGGAACCAACGTCTACCCGGAGCGCCCTTCGACGGCGAGTGAGGATTACCAGTCTGCTGAGTGGGACGGCAACCGCCGCCTCGGCACGGTGTCGCACGCACAGTTCGGCCCCAACACGTTCGACTTCGACACCCAGCAGCCTGAGTCGGAACTCGTCCCGGCAACCGCCCAGGATTATGCGGTCATCGACGTCGATCCCGCGTCCGGCTTCACGCTGCTCGGTGAAGTCGCCAATTGGAGCGAGGGGGCGAAAGCCGCTGATGACCTCGCAACGGATTCCACTCCGATCACCGGAGTGAAGGACGTGACCCCGGACGACATCGGCTCTCCGATGTGGCGGTCGGGACGCACCACCGGCAAGAAGACCGGTGAGGTCGGCTGGGACACATCCGACGGTGACGTCTCGCTCGGCGGCATCGTCGACGGCTACGCGCCGGTGGACGGCCACCTCGTCTACGGCTTCGCCGCAGAGGCCGAGTCTATCGAGGGTGACTCCGGCGGTGCCGTGATGATGGGTGACCAGGGCGTGGGTGTGGTCTCCGGCGGCATCGACGCGACCTCCACCTCCCCGGCCATGCTCTGGACCGCTGAGCTCCACGAGGGCCTCAAGCACCTCCCCGGTGGCTACACGGTGAAGACGGGCGGCGAGGAGCCCAGCCCGACGCCTTCCCCGACCGAGACCCCCGAGCCGACGCCGACGGCTGAGCCGACCGAGACTCCGGAGCCGACTCCCTCAGAGACCGAGACCGCTGAGCCCACGGAAACGGCTGAGCCGACCGAGACCGCTTCGCCCACCGAGGAGCCCACCGCGACGGAGACCCCGTCCGAGACGCCTTCGGAGACGCCCTCCGCGACTCCCACCGAGGAGCCCGAGGAGCTCACGATCAGCGCCACCGAGGTGGAGGCCTCGAAGTTCGTCGCCGACAGCGAGGAGCAGGCGGAGGCGGAGAACCGCGGCGTCGTCTACACCGTCACGGGTGCCGAGCCGAACAGCTCCGTCACCTTCGAGACCTTCATCGACGGCGAGTCCGAGTCCGCGAAGACCGTCACCGTCGAGGCCGACGCGAACGGCGTGGCCGGCTCCCGCATCTGGGGTCTGACGACCGCCGCGCCCGAGGCCTACATCGGTGACTACGAGGTCGTCGCCACCACGTCCGAGGACGTGCATTCGGCGGAGTTCTCGGTGGTCGCCGATTCCGAGGGCGGCAACGGCGGTGAGGACGACGGCAACGATGACGGCAAGGACCTGCCCCGCACCGGTTCCACCACCGGTCCGCTGGTCGCCGGTGCCGCCGGTCTGCTCGCACTGGGCGGTGCGCTCGTCTACATCGCCCGTCGCCGCCTGAGCTGAGAACGACGGTCAGTCGCGGGCGCCGCTCGGATGAGCGCGCCCGGCGACTGGGCAGTCCCGATCGGCCGCGCATGAGAGCCGGCTGAGAGGCGCCGCCCGAATGGGGCATCCGCACGGAGCGGATGCCCCATTCGGCGTCCTGGGATGAGACGATCGGGGCGCACAGCAGGGCACAGCAGAAGCAGCGCACAGCAGAGCGGTGCAGAAGGCGAGGCATCATGAGTGAGTATCAGCCGGGCGGACGGCCCCGTCTCCAGGCCTCCGCGGTCGGTCCCGCGGCTCAGGCGCCTGCGGCCATCGCCGGCACCTGGCGCGCGGAGGATCCTGCCACCGCGTTCCTCACGTTCAGCACTCCTGCCGCCGGAGCCGGACACATGACGGGCTCCGACGGATGCAACGGGGTCCAGGGCCGGTACACGCTGCAGGGGGACACGGCCACCATCACGCGCGGATTCTCCACGCTGAAGGCGTGCCTCGGTGTGGACACCTGGCTCGCGGGCACCACCGCCGTGACCGTCGCCGGTGACACACTCCGTGTCTTCGACAGCCACGGGGAGGAGATCGGCACGCTCAGGCGGGAGAGGTGACGGTCCGGGGCGAGCCCGTGAGCCCGAGGCCGCCGGCGCCCGCGGCCTCGGCCTCCGGCTCCGTTCCCACCGCCGGACCACCGTGGGCGGCACTCTCCCTCAGCGCAGCCGTGGCCCTGCGTTCACGCTGATGAACGCCCGCCGGAACTGCCGCACGGAGAGGTAGAGGTCCTTCCGCCGCATAGGCGGCCGCCGGCACTCCGGCGCTCCGCCGCCGGAGCCGCTCCGGGGATCCGGCCCGCCCACGGGATTGCGGAGGTGGACGCGCAGGACGGAGCGCGCGGACGGCACTCCGTCCTCGTCGCAGCGGAGGACTCCGCGGACGGAGTACACGTGGCCGTCCATCACTGCGACCACGCGTTCCGGGTCGTCCTCGCGCGGCAGAGTGAACGAGCCGCCCGGCCGCACCAGCGTGGAGGCCACCACCGGGCGACCTGCCTGCAGCCATCGGGCCACCGTCTCCAGCCGCTGCGGAACGGGCCGGGCGAGTGCCCAGCCGCCGGTGAGGAGGGCGAAGCCGATGCCCGCGAAGTCGCGCGCCAGGCGCCTGTACGAGCCCTGCGCCCACACGATGACGGCGGCCTTCTCCACGAGCGACGCCGCGTTGGGACTCAGCCCGTGACCACCGGCGCGCCGATCACGGGGGACCGCGGTGGAGAGCGGCACATCGAGGCGGCGGAGGGGGAGCCCCGGCAGGCGGCGGAGCAGCGGGACGGTGACCACGGGGGAGTGGAGCCGTACGGTGGCGAGCCGGAGTCGCGCACCGTGCTGCCGGCGGCCGGGGCCGCGTACCGTGCCCTCGCGCAGGCCCGCCGCCGCATCGGGACCGCCCGGCGCGCCGGATTCGCCCGCCTCCGTCCGTACGCGCACGAGCCCGCGCAGGTACCCCGGCCGAGCGACCTCGCAGGCGTCCATCACCGCGACCAGCCAGCAGTCGCCCAGGCGGCCCTGGCGGACCGGCGTGCGGGCATCGGAATCGCGCAGCAGGCCCGGAGGGACGACCCGGCGGCGCGGCGCCCCGGCGGTCAGCGGCTCGAGGCACGGGGCCGCGGCCACCGCGCGGCCGGCCGCGGCGGTCCCGGCGGTGACGAACATCCGTGTGAGGAGCGCGGAGCCGGGCGCGGGACGCAGGAAGCGGCGCAGACGAGCGACGACGGCCGGAAGCAGCGGCAGGGTCGTGAGGGACGTGGACTGCATCCGGTCCAGCACACGGGCAGCCGTCCGCAGATCGGCCTCGGCCGTGCCGGGGTCCGCCAGGACGCCGCCGACGGCGTCAAGAGGCGCGGTCAGGCCTGGAGGCGGACGGTTGGGCCGGCCCTGCGGTGTGTCCCGCTTGCGCACTCGGGCCCGCTTGGCGTAGAAGAGCGCGGTCATGTACAGTTTCCTATTGGCCTGTGACCAAGGGGCGTCAGTGTGTCCGGTTCATCCGGGAGATCGCTGACGCTGCGCACGCGGAGAGTATATCCGCGTCTGCGGTCCGGATCCACGGATCCGCGCACCGGGGATGGGCTGCCGGTCCACGCGGGGTCCGCTCCGCATGAACGAAACGCGATACCGACTCGCGGGAAGAAGAGGTTACGGACGATATGGCCAAAAAAGAAGGGGTCATCGAGATCGAGGGATCCGTGGTCGAGGCTCTGCCGAACGCTACATTCCGCGTCGAGCTGACCAACGGCCATAAGGTTCTCGCCCACATCTCCGGCAAGATGCGCCAGCACTACATCCGCATCCTGCCCGAGGACCGTGTGGTCGTCGAGCTGTCGCCGTACGATCTCTCGCGCGGACGCATCGTGTACCGGTACAAGTAAGCAGAGGATCGCTTCGACGATTTCGCGCTGTACTGCCCCGGGGAGTACCTCGGGGCATTCGCGGTGAGAAGAAGGAACAGCTATGAAGGTGAAGCCAAGCGTCAAGCCGATCTGCGAGAAGTGCAAGGTCATCCGTCGTCACTCCCGTGTGATGGTGATCTGCGAGAACCCGCGCCACAAGCAGCGCCAGGGCTGATCTCCCAAGCATCCGCAGATCTGGTGTCGGTCCGGGAGCCGAACTCCCGGGTCCGAGCCGCACACCCACGCAGACCTCGCCCCCTCGCCACCGTCGCCCCTGCGGGCGGCAGGTGAGGACGACACCCCCAGTCGGAGGCTGGGGACCCGCCGGACGCAGCGCCGACGGGACCAGGACTGCACCAGCACCTCCGAAGAACCAGAAGGAAAGAACTGATGGCACGTCTTGCCGGAGTCGACATCCCTCGCGAGAAGCGCGTGGAAGTCGCCCTGACATACATCTACGGTGTGGGCCGCACTCGTGCGCGCCAGACCCTGACGGAGACCGGGATCAACCCGGACACCCGCGTCAAAGACCTGACCGATGCTGAGCTCGTTCAGCTGCGTGACTTCATCGAGGGCACGTTCAAGGTGGAGGGCGACCTCCGCCGCGAGGTCGCCGCTGACATCCGCCGCAAGGTGGAGATCGGCTCCTACGAGGGCCTCCGCCACCGCCGCGGTCTCCCCGTCCGCGGACAGCGGACGAAGACCAATGCGCGCACCCGCAAGGGACCCAAGCGCACCGTGGCCGGTAAGAAGAAGTAAGCAGCACCTCGAACGCATCGATCAGGAGTTTGTGAAGAATGCCTCCCAAGTCACGCGCAGCAGCGCGCAAGCCTCGCCGCGGGCAGAAGAAGAACATCGTCGCCGGCCAGGCACACATCAAGTCCACGTTCAACAACACCATCGTCTCCATCACGGATCCCTCCGGCGCCGTGATCTCGTGGGCGTCTTCGGGTGAGGTGGGCTTCAAGGGTTCGCGCAAGTCGACCCCCTACGCAGCGCAGATGGCGGCGGAGTCCGCAGCCCGCCGCGCGCAGGAGCACGGCCTCAAGAAGGTCGACGTCTTCGTCAAGGGCCCCGGCTCCGGCCGCGAGACCGCGATCCGCTCGCTCCAGGCCGCGGGCCTCGAGCTGGGCACGATCCAGGACGTGACCCCCACCCCGCACAACGGCTGCCGTCCGCCCAAGCGTCGTCGCGGCTGAGCCGCTGCCCGGGGACGATTCGGTGCCCGGCCGTCCTGCCCTCACGGGCGGGCGACCGGCGTCGGGTCTGATCCGGACCGTCTACCGCTAGCGTTTCGAGTCAGGTCCCATTGGCCCTGCGCTCACGACTTCGCGGACGTCATATAGCGGATGTCCGCTGAAAGGAAGCCCACGTGCTCATTGCACAGCGCCCCACGCTCACGGAAGAGGTCGTCTCCGATCGCCGCTCCAGGTTCACCTTCGAGCCCCTGGAGCCCGGATTCGGATACACCCTCGGCAACTCGCTGCGACGCACCCTGCTCTCGTCCATCCCCGGCGCCTCGGTCACGAGCGTCAGGATCGACGGAGTGCTCCATGAGTTCTCGACGGTTCCCGGGGTCAAGGAGGACGTCACCGAGTTCCTCCTCAACCTGAAGTCCCTCGTCGTCTCCTCCGAGTTCGACGAGCCGGTCGTCGCCTACCTGCGCAAGCAGGGCCCGGACACCGTCACCGCCGCAGACATCTCCGCGCCCGCCGGCGTGGAGATCCACAACCCTGAGCTGTACATCGCCAGCCTCAACGACACCGGACGCCTCGACATCGAGCTCACGATCGAGCGCGGACGCGGCTACGTCTCGTCCACGCAGAACAAGAACGTGGACGCGGAGATCGGCCGCATCCCCGTCGACTCGATCTACTCGCCCGTGCTCAAGGTGACCTACAAGGTGGAGGCCACCCGCGTCGAGCAGCGCACCGACTTCGACCGCCTCATCGTCGATGTCGAGACCAAGCCGTCGATCGCCCCGCGGGATGCCCTGGCATCCGCGGGCAAGACGCTGGTCGAGCTGTTCGGACTCGCCCGCGAGCTCAACGTCGAGGCCGAAGGCATCGAGATCGGCCCCTCGCCGGTCGACGCCGCCATGGCCGCAGACCTCGCGCTCGCGATCGAGGATCTCGATCTCACCGTCCGCTCGTACAACTGCCTCAAGCGCGAGGGCATCCACACCGTGGGTGAGCTCGTCGCTCGGAGCGAGGCCGACCTCATGGACATCCGCAACTTCGGCTCGAAGTCCATCGACGAGGTCCGGCAGAAGCTGGGCGAGCTGGGGCTGAGCCTCAAGGACAGCCCCGCCGGCTACGGCGAGAACGCCGATCCGGAGGACGAGTCCTTCGTCGAGGACGAGCAGTACTGAGCTGCGCGGTTCCGTCCGCGGTACACAGGAATTTCCAAGGAGACTGAACAATGCCCACCCCCACCAAGGGTCCCCGCCTCGGAGGCTCGCCGGCGCACGAGCGCAAGATGCTCAACAACCTCGCCGCGCAGCTCTTCGAGCACAAGTCCATCACCACGACCGTGACGAAGGCCAAGCGCCTGCGCCCGGTGGCTGAGCGCCTCGTGACCTTCGCCAAGCGCGGAGACCTCGCTGCCCGCCGTCGCGTGCTCCAGCAGATCACGGACAAGGGAATCGTCCACGAGCTCTTCACCTCGATCGCTCCGGCGGTCGCCGAGCGTCCGGGCGGTTACACCCGCATCACCAAGATCGGCCCCCGCAAGGGCGACAACGCCCCCATGGCGGTCATCGAGCTCGTGCTCGAGCCCTACTCGCCCAAGCAGGCAACGGTGAAGGAGGCAGAGGTCGCGACCGCTGCCGCCGCCGAGGCCGCTCCGGCGGAGGAGGCTCCGGCGGAGGAGACCCCGGCCGTCGAGCCGGACGTCGAGTCCGGTCCGCAGGAGGACGAGGCTCAGGCCGCAGCCGACGACAAGTGATCGTCTGAGTGACTGATCGGAGGGGCTGTTCCCGCGTGAGCGGGAGCAGCCCCTCCGTTGTGTCCGAGGGTATGGGCGCGGCGTGGGAAGCGAGCCGCTGTCCGGGTGCTCCGCGCCCGGTGGAGTTCAGGTGCCGGGACGGTCCATCGTCTGCGCGGCGTGGGTGATCTCCTCCCAGGTGAGGACGCTCCACGCAGCCTCGGGCAGGAGGGTCTCGAGCGCATGCGAGAGGGTCGTGCGGGCCAGGGCGGTGTCGATCCGGTCGACGAAGATCACGGCGTGCGGCCTGGCGAGTCCGCCGAGCTCGGTGCGCACGGTGCTGGCGAGTTCATGGGCCGTGGTTCCGCTGGGCTCCACGGTTGTCACCACGCATGCCACGATCCGGTTGCCGTGCTGGTGGTGGGGCAGCCGCACTGCGGTGGCCTCCGCCACGTAGGGATGCTCACGCAGCGCACGGGCCACCGCTTCGAGGGAGACGAGCTGCCCGGCGACGGAGACCACGGCGTCGACTCTGCCGTGGAACCGGAACCCGCCGTCGGCTGAGACCTCGACGACGTCGCCTGTGGGGGAGACCTCACCGTGCGCCGTGAAGACCGGCGGCGGAGAGGTTCCCACGACGCGGCCCGGCAGGGGGCGTGTGAGTACGAGCTGCCCGCTGCCGCCTTCCGGAACAGGAACCCCGCCTTCGCCCAGGGCCATCGCTCCGCCGGGGTTGTAGTCCGTGCGCGGACCGGTGGCGTAGACGATCCCACCGAGTTCGATCTGCCCCCACGCGTCCGAGACGGTGCATTCGTCGTCCGTGAATGTGGCGTGCATCCAGGAGCGCAGCGCGGGCTCGACGGGTTCGCCGGCCGTGATGACGTGGCGCAGGGCCGTATCGCGGGCTCGGAGGTCCGTCTCGATCCTCCACGAGCGGAGGGTGCGCATGACCGCGGGATTCGTCAGGAGCGTGGAGACTCGGTACCGTTCGGCGATGTCGAGCAGCCGGGTGTGATCGGGGACGTCGAGGGTTCCTTCGTACACGACGACGGTGTCACCGGACAGGAGCGGTCCCAGCAGCCCGTGCCATGAGGAGACCGCCCATGAGACATCGCCCGCGCACCAGAAGGTGTCACCGCTGCGGGCAGTGGTGTGGAAGGCCGCCGCGTTCAGGAGGATGCCGCCCAGTGTGTGCTCCAGGTGCTGCGCGGCGGTGCTGGAGGCGAGCTGCCGGATGCAGAGGAGGTCCTGCAGCGAGCTGCCGGGGCCCGGCTCTGCCGGCCCCGACTCCGGACGTCGGACCCGGGCCCGGACATCGCTGAACCATTCGTCTCCGTGGAACCACTGGACATCCATGCCGGTTCGTCTGACCACAACTGTGTGCTCGACGCTGTCCGCGCTGGCCAACGCTTCATCCGCTCGCGCTTTCAGGGGAATGACTGTACCGCGGCGCCATGCTCCGTCCTGGGTGAGGACGAGGGCGGGGGCGAGTTCGGAGATCCGCGTGCTCAGAGCCTCTGCCGGGAGCGAGACGGGCACGGTGGCCCACGGTGCGCCGATCCGCATGCAGGCGAGCATCATCACGATCGTCTCCGGCAGCCAGCTGGTGTGGACGGCCACGACGTCACCCGTGCGGAGCCCGAGGTCTCGCAGGGCGACGGCCATGGTCTCGACCTCGGCGGAGAGCTCGGAATAGGTGAGGGAGCGGCGATCGCCGGGTTCGCCCTCCCAGTGGACCGCTATGCGCGATCCGTGGGTGACGGCGTGGCGATGGACGAGGTTCCAGACCGTGTCCAGACGACCGCCGGGAAACCAGGTGCCGTCGGCGCCGATGACGTCCGACGGGGCCTGGGACCAGTCCAGGCTCGAGGCAGCGGCCACCCATTCGGGGGCAGGCGCGGGTGCGTGCTCGTCCGGACGCTCAGGCATGGGGGATGCTCCTTCCACCGGAGACCGCGGTGCGGGTGAGAAGCGGGACGAAACGGGCCGCGTCCGCATCGGAAGGGAGGTCTGCGCTGAGCGCGGCGACAACGGTCCCGTCGACGGCACGGACCGGCACCGCCACTTCGTCCAAGGCGCCGGGCGCAGCAGAGCGGTGCACGAGATGGTCCGCTGCGCGCCACTCCGCGCGGAGCGGCGCGCACTCGGCCGCGGTGTCCGGGGCGGCTGCCGCGTGGACGTCCTGCCAGGTGGTCTCCGGCGCGTGCGCCGCGAGCAGCCTGCCGGGAGCGCTCTCCAGCGCGGGTCCCGCGTGCAGCGGACGGCGGAAGGGCCCCCGATCCGTGGCCTCGACCTGATCGATGCAGACGGCGTCCCCTGCGACCAGCACGTGCACGCCCACGGTCGCGTCGAGCTGATCCCGCAGCGAGGAGAGGAAGGGACTCAGTGCGCTGAGCACCGGACTGTTCTCCATCTGGCGCACAGCCAGCCGCGTGAGGGCCCGGCCCAGTCCGTACCTCGAGGTGGTGGGGTCCTGCTCCGCGTACTCGGCATGGACGAGCGAGCGGAGCAGCCGGTGGACGGTGGGCACGGTCATCCCGGAGCGCTGCGCCAGATCGGAGAGCTGGTGCATGTACGGAGCCTGTGCCAGGAGGTCCATGAGGAGCGTGGCATTCCTGATCGTGCCCAGTCCGCCTTTGGGGGTGCCGGCGTCCGTAGGCATGCGCGCTCCTTGCTGGGTGTCCGGGAAACCTGTCTGGAAGGAACGATACGAGCCGAGAACGTCTACCGCAATCTGCGTCCTGGTTTCTCATGAAGGTATTGCATTCAGCATAGTGGAACTCTATTCTGGAAAAAGTTCAGTGATGACGGTCACACCTGCGTATGGGCGAAGACGTCCTCGCCGCGGAAAGCAAAGGAGCACCCGTGAGAACTCGCGCGTACCGCCATTCCCTCAACGGCAGTTCGATGCCGCCGGGGCAGTCCCTGCTCCGCGTCACGGATCTGACGCTGCGGTTCGGGGGAGTCACGGCGCTTAAGGATGTGGGGATGGAGGTGGAATCGGGCCGGATCCACTCCGTCATCGGTCCGAACGGCGCAGGGAAGTCCTCCCTGCTCAACTGCATCTCCGGCCTCTACCGGCCCACCAGTGGAGAGATCGTGCTGCGGACCGTCGCCGGTGAGTCCGTCACCGGCCCGGACAGTGGTGCGGGCGCAGGTCTGCACTATGAGAACCGCAGACTCACCAGCCTGCCTCCCAACCGCGTCGCCCGGCTCGGTGTGGCGCGCAGCTTCCAGAACATCGAACTGTTCGACCATCTCACCGTGCTGGAGAACATGATGCTGGGCCGGCACATCCACATGAAGCAGAACGTGCTCGCAGCGATGCTGTGGCTGGGCCCGGCGCGGAGGCAGGAGATCGAACACCGCGAGATCGTGGAGGAGGTCATCGACCTGCTCAAGCTCCAGGCGCATCGGCAGAAGCCGGTGGGCACGCTGGCCTACGGCATCCAGAAGCGGGTGGAACTGGGGCGTGCGCTCGCTCTCCAGCCGTCTCTCCTCCTCCTCGACGAGCCCATGGCCGGTATGAACGCGGAGGAGAAGGAGGACATGGCGCGCTACATCCTCGACGTCCATGAGCTCGCGGGCGTCTCCATCGTGCTCATCGAACACGACATGAACGTCGTCATGGACATCTCGGACCGGGTGACGGTCCTCGACTTCGGCCGGGTGATCGCGGACGGCACCCCGGCGGAGGTCATGGTCCACCCGCAGGTCATCGAGGCCTACCTGGGAGTGGGGGCAGCCTCATGAGCGCCGTGTCCCCGCACGAGGCAGCGGGCATGTTCGTCGCAGACCGGCCGCCGCACGGCGTGGCGCACACGATGCCCCAGCTCCTCGACAGGCTGGCGGCGGAGCATCCGGACCGGCTCGCCATGCAGGAGAAGCGGTACGGGATCTGGCAGCCCACCTCCTGGAAGCTGTACCGCGAGCGCGTGCGGGACTTCGCTCACGGGCTGGCCCAGCTGGGGGTGCGGCGTGGGGAGATCGTCGCGGTCCTGGGCGACAACCGCCCGGAGTGGCTCATCGCGGAGCTCGCGGCGCAGTCCCTGGGGGCGAGCGTGGTGGGCATCTACCCCACGTCGATCGGCGCGGAGGTCACGCACGTCCTCGAGGTCTCTCAGGCACGCATCGTCGTGGCGGAGGACCAGGAGCAGGTGGACAAGCTGCTCGCGCTCCACGCGGAGGCCCCGCCGGAGGTGCGGATGGAGAAGGTGGTGTACTACGACCCGCACGGGCTCGAGCAGTACACGGACGAGATCCTCCTCGACTTCACCGCGGTGGAGGACAGCGGCCGCGCCTGGGGAGAGGACCGGCACGGCTGGCTGGACGCGCAGGTGGCCGCCGGCTCCCCGGACGACCTCGCCGTCGTCTGCACGACGTCCGGCACCACCTCCAAGCCCAAGCTCGCGGAGCTCTCCCACGCCAATCTCCTCTCCATGGCGCGTCAGCTCACGGAGGCCGATCCCATCGACCATCGCTTCCGGTACGTGTCGACGCTGCCCTTCGCCTGGATCGGGGAGCAGATGCTGGCGGTGGCCTGCGGACTGCATGCGGGCTTCACCGTCTCCTTCCCCGAGGACGCCTCCACCCAGAAGGCGGACCTGCGGGAGATCGGTCCGGACGTCATGTTCGCCCCGCCGCGCATCTGGGAGTCGATGCTCTCCGAGGTGCAGGTGCGGATCGACGAGGCCGGGGCGCTCAAACGGGGCCTGTTCGGCTGGGGGTACTCCGTCATGGACAGGCTCGCACAGGCACGCAACGGGGGCCGGACCCCCTCGGCGGGGCTGCGCCTCGTCGCCGTCCTCGCGGATCTGGTGGCGACCCGGCCTGTCCGTGAGCAGCTGGGCCTCACCCGGATCCGTCGCTGCTACACGGGCGGTGCCCCGCTGGGACCGGACGTCTTCCGCTTCTTCCATGCCGTGGGGGTCAACCTCAAGCAGATCTACGGCCAGACGGAGATCTGCGGCATATCCGTCCTGCACCGGGACGGTGCGGTGTCCTTCACCTCGGTGGGGCAGCCCCTGCCCGGCACGGAGCTGCAGTTCGGTCAGAGACAGGAGATCATGCTCCGCTCCTCGGCGGTGTTCCGCGGCTACCACCGCAACCCGGAGGCCACCGCCGAGGTCGTCACTCCCCAGGGCTGGCTGCACACCGGGGACGCGGGGTACCTGGACGACGACGGCCACCTGGTCGTGGTGGACCGGCTCAAGGACGTGGTCTTCGCCTCCGACGGCACCATGTACTCCCATGCGTTCATCGAGAACAAGCTGAAGTTCTCCCCGTACGTGGAGGAGGCCGTCGTGTTCTCCGGCGGCAGCCTGGAGCCGGGCGCGGACGGCGGTGGGAGCGATGACGTGATGTGCGGCCTCCTCACGCTGGATCCCGCCACGGTGGGTGCGTGGGCGGAGGCACAGAAGCTGTCGTTCACCACCTACACCGATCTCGCCTCGAAGCCGGAGGTCCACGCCCTCATCGCGGAGGAGATCGCGGAGGCGAACGAGGACCTGCTGGAGAGGATCCGGGTGGGACGGTTCGTCCTCATGCACAAGCAGTTCGATCCGGACGACGATGAGATCACCCGGACCCGGAAGGTCCGTCGGAACGTGATCGCACAGAGGTATGCGGACATCATCGCCGCGCTCTCGGCAGGTGAGGAGTCCGTGACGATCCGCTCCGCCGTCACCTATCAGGACGGCACGGTCACGGAGCGTTCGCTGCCCCTGCGCATCTTCGACCTCGCGGGGTTCACCGTGCCCGCCGGCCGTGCACGCAGACAGGTTTGGAGTGGTCGCAAGTGAGCACATTCGTCACACTGCTCGTCATCGGGCTGTCAGAGGGCGCGATCCTGGCGCTCGCCGCACTGGGCTTCGTGCTCATCTACAAGGCCACCGGGGTGATCAACTTCGCCCAGGGGGAGTTCCTCCTCATCGGCGCGTACTCCTTCTACACGGCGTTCGCGGTCCTGCGGCTGCCGCTGGTGCTCGCGCTGCTGGTGGGCGTGGTGGTCGCCGTGGTGGTGGGCGCTGTGGTGGAGAGGCTCATCCTCAGACCCATGGTGGGGCAGAGCCACATCTCCATCATCATGGTGACCATCGGCCTCTCCGGGCTCCTGGGCGCCATCGTCCAGATGTTCTTCGGCACGCAGCCGCGCTCGATGGACCCGATCCTGCCGACGGGGTCCGTGGGCATTCTCGGCGGCACCGTCCCGGTCAACCGCCTGTGGGTGATCGTGATCTGCGGACTGGTCCTCGGGCTGCTCACCTGGTTCTTCCAGAAGTCCCGTCACGGTGTCGCCATGCGCGCGGTCGCCGACGACCAGCAGGCGGCCATGACGGTGGGCATCTCCGTGCGCCGGGTGTTCGCACTGTCCTGGGCTCTCGCGGCGGTCTCCGCGCTCATCGCCGGCGTGCTGCTGGCGGACGTCACGGCGGTGGAGATGAACATCGTGAGCTTCGGCCTGCTCGTCTTCCCCGTCGTCATCATGGGCGGCCTCGACTCCGTCCCCGGCACCATCGTGGGCGGTCTGACGATCGGCCTCATCACCCAGTTCGTCTCCGGGTACATGGACCCGGGCCTGGCGGAGGTCATCCCGTACATCGTGCTCGTCCTGGTCCTCCTCGTGCGGCCCTACGGCGTGTTCGGCGAGAAGCGAATCGAAAGGGTCTGAACTGATGCCTGCTGCAGAGACCGGCCTCCACCACGCTTCCTACCGATCCGAGCTGCGGCTGTTGCACACCCGGCCGCAGATCGTGCGGATGGCGGTGCTCGCCCTGGTGGCCTGCGCGCTCCCGTTCGTCCTCGACAACTACTGGCTGGCGCTTGCCAACACCGCGCTCATCGCGTCGATAGGAGCCATCGGCCTCAACATCCTGGTGGGCTTCACGGGGCAGATCTCCCTGGGACAGGGCGGATTCCTGGCGGTGGGGGCGTTCACCACCGCGATCCTCACCGACCGCATGGGTCTCCCGGCGCCCGTGTCCATCCTCTGCGCGGTCATGCTCACCTCTGCGGTGGGAGTGATCGTGGGGCTGCCCGCCCTGCGGCTCAAGGGCCTCTACCTGGCCATTGCCACGCTGGCATCACAGATGCTCATCATCTTCGTGGTGCGGCGCTGGGAGTTCCTCACGGATGGGCAGGGGTTCGTGGACGTGGCGCGGCTGGAGGTGTTCGGCCTCAGGATCGAGCGGGCCGCGTTCGAGCAGCAGTGGTACGTGATCCTGCTGATCCTCACGGTGCTCGCGGCGCTGACCGCCACCAACCTCTTCCGCACCGGGGTGGGCCGTTCGTTCATGGCAGTGCGCGACCAGGACATCGCGGCCTCGGCGATGGGGGTCAACCTCACCCGCACCAAGCTCACGGCCTTCGCGGTGTCCAATGCCTATGTGGGGCTGGCCGGTGCGCTCCTGGCCCACTACACGGAGATCATCTCCTGGGAGAAGTTCACCATCGACGTCTCCATCAGCTACCTCGCCATGATCATCGTGGGCGGTATGGGCTCCGTGGCCGGGGCGGTCTACGGCGCGGTGTTCATCACGCTTCTGCCCGTTCTCGTCCGCATGCTGGCAGGAGCGCTGGGAGGGATCGCCCCGGTCCTCACCCGCCAGCTGCCGGCGGTCGAACACGCGGCCTTCGGACTCGTCATCATCGTCTTCCTCATCTTCGAACCGAGGGGGCTCAACCGCATCTGGCAGCGCATCAAGGACTTCTTCGGCTTCTGGCCGTTCCGCTACTGAACCCCGCAGGCCCTCGCGGCCGCCGTCACCCGCAGCCGGGAGCTCTCAGCCACCGGCACAGCACACACCAGGAGAAGCAATGAAGCACTCACGTTTCCTCATCTCAGCGGCTGCCGCCTCCGCCTCGCTCATGGTCCTGAGCGCCTGCGGCGGATCCGGGGCCTCCAGCGCGGACTCGGACGAACCCATCCCCATCGGCGTGATCGCGGACCTCTCCGGTGCGACAGGCGACGTGGGCAGCAACTACAACGAGGGCATGCTCGCCTACGTCGCGCACCGGAACGCGGACGGCGGGATCAACGGCCGGGAGATCAACGCGATCTCCAACGACTACGCCTACGAGATCCCGCAGGCGGAGGAGCTCTACCGCAGGTATCTCAATGACGAGGTCGTGGCCATCCAGGGCTGGGGCACCGGCGACACCGAGGCGCTGCGCACGCGCGTGGCCAACGACGAGCTCCCGTTCATCTCGGGTTCGTTCTCCGAGGAGCTCACGGATCCTGAGGAGTCGCCCTACAACTTCCTCATCGCACCCACCTATTCGGACCAGATGCGTGTGGCGCTGAACTGGATCGCCGAGGACGCCGGCGGGCCCACCAGCGTGGCCGTGCTGCATCACGACTCCCCGTTCGGCACCTCACCGGTGGGCGACGGCGAAGCGTGGGTGGACGAACAGGGCCTGGACATCGACTACGTCTCCCACGCCATGCCGGCGGGAACCACCAACTTCGCCGGGGTGCTCAGCCAGGTGGACGCCGCCGGGGCGGAGTACATCGTCATCCAGAACGTGGCGAGCCCTGCGGCGCAGCTGGCCCGCGACCTCGCCGCCCAGGGCGGCGACCAGAAGATCGTCTGCCTCAACTGGTGCGGCAATGAGCTGTTCGCCACCTCGGCCGGAGACGCGGCTGAGGGGCACATGGCGGTGCAGCCCATCGCTCCGCTCTCCGCGGAGAAGCCGGGGCACGCGGAGATCACGGCCTATCTCGAGGAGAACGGCACGGACCCCTCCGCCGCGGGCGTGAGCTTCGTACAGGGCTGGTACGCCATGCACGTCATGGCCGAGGGCATCGCCCACACCCTCGAGGCGGGCGAGGACCTCACGGGTGCGGCGATCCGCGAATCGCTGGAGAGCATGGGGGCCATCGACACCGGCGGAGTGCTGGGCGACGGCACCGTGGAGTTCTCGGCGGACTCCCATCGCGGCACGGTGGCCTCGAACATCTACGAGATCAAGGACGGCGTGCTCAGCGAGGTGGAAGCAGGCGCGACGCCATGACCCCGGCGACAGCGGAGCATGCACCGGCGAGCGCGGCCAGGGGAACTCCTGATCCGCTCCTGAGCGTCAACAACATCGAGGTCATCTACGACGAGGTCATCCTAGTGCTCCGCGGGCTCTCGCTCACGGTGCCGGAAGGCAGCATCGTGGCTCTCCTGGGCTCCAACGGCGCAGGCAAGTCGACCACCCTCAAGGCGCTCTCCGGCCTGCTGCCCAGCGAACAGGGCGAGGTCACGAGCGGTTCGGTGGTCTTCGGAGGGCAGGACATCACGCGCATGGACGCGCCGGAGCGGGTGCGCAACGGCATGAGCCTCTGCATGGAGGGCCGGCATGTGTTCCCGCATCTCACCGTCGCGGACAATCTGCTGGCGGGAGGGTACACGAAGGCGGGGGAGGCCAAGCAGACCCTGGACTTCGTCTACGACTTCTTCCCCAAGCTGGCGGACATGCGCACCCGCACCGCCGGGTTCCTCTCCGGCGGCGAGCAGCAGATGCTGGCGATAGGCCGTGCGCTCATGGCCGGCCCCAGACTGCTCATGCTGGACGAGCCCTCGCTGGGCCTCGCCCCGCTGCTGGTCGAGGAGATCTTCGCGACCATCGCCCGGCTCAATGCGGAGACCGGGCTGACGGTGCTGGTGATCGAGCAGAACGCCCGGACAGCACTGTCCGTGGCCCACCACGGCTACATCATGGAGCAGGGCCGCATCATGCTCGAGGACTCGGCTGCCGCCCTGGCGGAGAATCCGGACGTCAAGGAGTTCTACCTGGGGATCGGCGGCGGCGACTCCACGAAGAGCTACCGCGATGTGAAGCACTACAAGCGCCGCAAGCGCTGGCTGTGAGAAGGAGGAGCGATGCACGTCGATCATGCTGCAGCGACCACGGGGGACTTCGCATCTGCGTTCGCCCGAGCGGCCGCCGATCCCGGCCTGCGCGCGCGCCTGGACGCGGCGGGTGTGCGCACGGAGGAGGTCCGCAGTCCTGCCGACCTCGACGCATTGCCGGTGCAGAGCAAGGACGAGATGGTGGCCCAACGCTCCCACGTCCTCTCCGGCCCCGCACCCGCGCGGATCTTCCAGTCGCCGGGCCCCATCTACGAGGCCCAGCCGGCAGGGGAGGATCCCTGGCGCTGGGGCGAGGCTCTGGCCTCGGCCGGCATGCGAGCAGGAGACGTGGTCATCAACTGCTTCGGCTATCATCTGTCGCCGGCGGGGGCCATGTTCGACGAGGCGATCACTGCGTTCGGGGCCACCGTCGTGCCCGCAGGCATCGGCAGCCAGCAGCTGCAGGTGGACGCGATCCGTGATCTGCAGGTGCGCGGCTACGTGGGTCTGCCCAGCTATCTCAAGGCGCTCATCGACCTGCATCTGTCCACCGGTGGGACGGAGGAGGACTTCCCGGTGGAGTTCGCACTGGTCACCGCGGAACCGCTGCCACCCAGCCTGCGTGCGGAGCTCGAACGCTGCGTGCCCATCGTCCGCATGGCGTACGGCTCCGCCGAGGCCGGGCTGATCTCCTACGAGGACGGCGAGGGCCCGGGGATGGTGCAGGGCGCGGGGATCGTCGTCGCCGTCTGCGGGATCGGCACCGGCGAGCCGCTGGATGCGGGGGAGGGGGAAGTGGTCGTCAGCCTCGTGCGGGAGATGGCACCCCTCGTGAGATTCGGAACGGGGGATCTCTCGGCGTGGGTGCTCGATGACTCGGGTGCGCCGATGACGGACTCCGCCGGGAGGCGACGGCTGGTCGGGGTGCTGGGTCGTGTGGGGCAGGCCGTGAAGGTGCGCGGCATGTTCCTGCACCCCGCGCAGATCAGGACCGTGGTGAGCAGCCTGCCGAGGGTGGCGGCCCTGCGGTTCGTCATCGACCGGGAGCAGCACAGGGATGCCGTGGTCTGTGAGGCCGTGCCGGCCGCGGGAGACGCGGAGTCCGCCGAGGCCGTGCTGGCGGAGGTCGCGGAGCGCATCCGGACGCAGCTGCGGTTCCGGGCCGAGGTGCGTGCAGTCGAGGCGTGGGAGGGCGACGAGCTCATCGTCGACCGCCGCACCTGGGACTGAGCGGGAGCAGCCCCTCCGTCGTGTCCGAGGGTATGGGCGCGGCGTGGGAAGCGGGCCGCTGTCCGGGTGCTCCGCGCCCGGTGGAGGCACTGCGCCTGATGGAAGCCGCCTGTGCGAGGTGGGGAAAACCCCCATGCGGTTTCTGGACGTCTCCAGTGAGCGAGCCGCATGCTCGCTCATAGCGTGGAGCCATGAGCACAGCAGCCGAGCTTCCGTCCACCGCAGGCCGGGCCCCGCACCTCGCCTCCGCGCTCCCCGCCGCGGGCGGCCTCGGCGTGCGGGCCACGGCTGCGCTGCTCCTGGCCGGGGGCTCGCTCGCCGGGCTCGGACTGGTCTGCGTGGGGTTCGTCCTCACGGATACGCCCGTGCCGACGGGCGCGGTCCTGTTCGGTCGCTGGATACCCGCCCTCGTCTCGCTCGGAGTGATCGCCCTCCTGTGCGGCCCGCAGAGGCCGAGGGGTATGGGCGACGCGGTCGCGGACGCGGGTGGCGCGAACGCCGGATTCCGGGATCCGCGGGCCTCTGCACCGCCGGCGAGGCCTGAACCCGGTGGCGGCCGGCGGTTCGGTGCGGCCGGCCTCGGACGGGAACTCGTGCGCTGGTGGGGGCTGTGGCCGGCTCGCAGGCGACCGCTGCTCCACATCGTCGGGACGAGTGTGCTGGCGATGCTGCTGCTCACCGGCGTCTATCTCCTCGCCGCCGCCCTCAGCCAGTCCCTGGGCGCCATCCGGGTCCAGCCGGCGGCCGCGCTCGTGCCCGCGCTGCTCATGATGGTCCCCGTCTCCGTGGTCTTCGCCATGAGCACGCTGGGGGAGGAGGTCGTCTGGCGCTGGCATCTGCCCGCCGTGCTCTCACCGCTGGGGTTCTGGGGCTCGGCCGTCCTCGTCGCAGTCGCATGGACGGCGTTCCACATCCCGCTCCACTGGGCCTATGCGGCGGAGGGCTCCGTCGAACCCTCCACCGCGGTCGCCCTCACAGCGGCCCTGCCGCCGCTGAGCCTGTTCCTCTCCGCTCTCGCCGCACGGTGGGCGTGCGTCTGGCCGGCCGTGTTCGCGCACGCTCTGCCGTTCACCGCCGTCAACCTTGCGGCGAACGGCGCGGAGCTCGGTCCGGAGGCGCTCTGGGCCGTCACCGGCATCACCGCCGTGCTCCTCGTGAGCGCCGCCCTCGTCATCGCACCCGTCGGCGGGCAGGAGGCCGGCGGGCCGGCTCGCTCTCAACCGGGAACGACGACGCCGGGACCCACCAGGTGATCGCGGGAACCCTTCCACGGTTTGACCCAGATCATCTCCTCGCTCGCCATGGCCTCCCCGCAGGTGCTGCAGATCTGACCCTGCCGGGTCTCGCTCCCGCAGGTCTCGTGGACCATCGCCATGTGCGCCCCCGCGGCGGGCAGGGGAGTGTGCTTCTCACCCCACAGGGCGAGCTGCTGCAGGATGGGCAGGAGCTCGGCGGCGGCCTCGGTCGCGGCATAGCCCCACCGCGTGCGGTTGCCGATGGAGTACTCCGCCCGCGTGAGCAGGCCTGCCTCCACCATGCCGTGCAGGCGCCGGCTCAGCACCGCCTCGGAGATCCCCAGGCTCGCGCGCAGCGCCTCGAAGCGCCCGTTGCCGTGGAGCACGTTGCGGACGATGAGCAGGACCCACGGGTCCCCCACGACCTCCAGGGCGCGCTGGACGGGGCACAGCGCCTCGGACCAGTCGGATCGCAGCGGCATGGCTTCCCTTCCGCCTCGGTTCCACGTACTCTCCCAGGGTAATACTTTCTTGAAGAAAGCGACGGCGATGCGCACCTCCTCCGGCATTCCCGCTTCAGCAGGCGCCCCGCGCGGGAGTCGCATCCACCCCGCATGGTGGGTGGCGGCGGTGGCGTTCCTCGCGCTCATCGGAGCGGCCGGCTTCCGTGCGGCACCCGGTGCGCTCATGGTGCCGCTCCACGAGGAGTTCGGCTGGTCGATGGGGACCATGTCCCTGGCGGTGAGCATCAACCTGCTCCTCTTCGGACTCGTCGCCCCCTTCGCCGCAGCGCTCATGGACCGCTTCGGCATCCGCCAGGTCATCTCCGCGGCACTGGGTCTGGTGGCGCTGGGGGCGGGCGGCAGCGTCGTCATGACGGCCTCGTGGCAGCTCATCGTGTTCTGGGGCCTGCTCATCGGGTTCGGCACGGGTGCGATGGCCCTGGTGCTCGCCGCCACTGTCGCCCACCGCTGGTTCGTCCGCCGCCGAGGCCTGGTCATGGGGATCCTCACCGCCGGCTCCGCGACCGGACAGCTGGTGATCCTGCCGCCGGTGGCGGCCCTCGCGGAGAACGTGGGCTGGAGGCCCGCCTCCTTCGTCATCGCCGGCGCCGCGCTCCTCGTCATCCCCTTCGTCTGGCTGGTGATGCGCGACTACCCGGAGGACCGCGGAGTTCTCCCGTACGGTGCGGAGCCGGCGAGCTATGAGGCGCTCGAACGCGCGGCGGGCGGCGCGGTCGGACGGGCGCTGGAGGGCCTGGCCTTCGCCGTGAGGCATCGCGCGTTCTGGGCGCTGGCGCTCGCCTTCGCCATCTGCGGCGCCACGACGAACGGCCTCATCGGCATCCACTTCATCCCCTCCGCCCACGACCACGGGATGTCCACCACTGCGGCGGCGAGCCTGCTGGCGGCCGTGGGCGTCTTCGACATCGCCGGCACCGTGGTGTCCGGGTGGCTCACGGACAGGTTCGACTCCCGGAAGCTGCTGGCGATCTACTACACCTTCCGCGGACTCAGCCTGCTTCTGCTGCCGTGGCTGCTCTCGCACGAGGTCAGCCCCAGCATCGTCGTCTTCGTCGTCATCTACGGCCTCGACTGGGTCGCGACGGTCCCGCCCACCGCGGCGCTGTGCCGGCAGGTCTTCGGCGATCGCGGCACCATCGTGTTCGGCTGGGTGTTCGCCGCACATCAGATCGGTGCGGCGGTGGCCGCTCTGGGGGCGGGAGTGATCCGTGACGTGTTCGGCACCTACTCCTACGCGTTCTGGGGAGGAGCCGCACTGTGCGTGGTCGCGGCGGTGCTGTCCGTCCTCGCGCGCTCCCGTCCCGCGGCGGGAGTGGCCGACCCCGTGCAGATGCGCTGAGCGGACTGAGCACGCGCTCGCGCCACGAGCGCGAGCGTGCGCGGCAGGCTCAGCGTGCACGTGACGCGCGTCCGCAGCGGGGGCCGGGCGTGCCCGCGGCAGGACCGGGCGTGCTGCCGCCGGGGAGGTCGGCCTTCTCAGCACATAACATCTGGGGAATAGACTGATATATCAGGGCGATTCGCTGTTAACCTAGCCACAGGCGGAGTACGGGCCGCCACGCTCACCGATTCCACTGCTCACCCCAGGAGAGTGCCCATATGACCGACGCTCCGTCTGCGCTGAACGCAGGCCTCGCCGACATCGATCCGGAGATCGCACAGGTCCTCGACCAGGAGCTGGGACGCCAGCGCGGCACGCTCGAGATGATCGCCTCGGAGAACTTCGTGCCCCGCTCCGTCCTGCAGGTGCAGGGCTCCGTGCTGACCAACAAGTACGCGGAGGGCTACCCCGGTCGCCGCTACTACGGCGGCTGCGAGTACGTCGACGTCGCGGAGAACCTCGCGATCGAGCGCGCCAAGAGCCTGTTCGGGGCCGCCTATGCGAACGTGCAGCCCCATTCCGGTGCCTCCGCGAACGCTGCCGTCATGCACGCCTTCGCGCGCGCCGGGGACAAGATGCTCGGACTCGAGCTGGCGCACGGCGGCCACCTCACGCACGGCATGAAGATCAACTTCTCCGGACGCCTCTACGACGTGGCCTCCTACGAGGTGGACCCCGCCACCCACCGGATCGACATGGACGTGGTCCGCAAGCGCGCACTCGAGCACCGCCCCAAGGTCATCGTGGCCGGCTGGTCCGCGTACCCCCGCCAGCTGGACTTCGAGGCGTTCCGCTCCATCGCGGACGAGGTGGGCGCGACCCTGTGGGTCGACATGGCGCACTTCGCGGGTCTCGTGGCCGCCGGCCTGCACCCCAACCCCGTCCCGATCGCAGACGTGGTCTCCTCCACGGTGCACAAGACGATCGGCGGACCCCGCTCCGGCTTCATCCTCTCGCGTGACGAGGCGAACGCGAAGAAGCTCAACTCCGCGGTGTTCCCCGGCCAGCAGGGCGGACCGCTCATGCACGTGGTCGCGGCCAAGGCCGTGGCCTTCAAGCTCGCGGCGGAGGCGGAGTTCAGGGCCAAGCAGGAGCGCACGCTCGAGGGCGCCCGCATCCTCGCGGACAGGCTCCAGGAGGCCGACGTCGCCGAGGCCGGTGTCCAGGTGCTCACCGGCGGCACCGACGTGCACCTCGTCCTCGTGGACCTGCGCAACTCGCCGCTCGACGGCCAGCAGGCCGAGGACCTCCTCCACGAGGTGGGCATCACCGTCAACCGGAACTCCGTCCCGTTCGATCCCCGGCCGCCGATGGTCACCTCCGGGCTGCGGATCGGCACCCCGGCGCTCGCCTCCCGCGGGTTCGGGCCGGAGGAGTTCACCGAGGTCGCGGACATCATCGCCCAGGCGCTCAAGCCCGGTGCCGACGCGCAGGCGCTGCGCGCCCGGGTCCTCACGCTCACGGACGGCTTCCCGCTCTACGAAGGTCTGGAGCAGTACTGATGGCGCAGGAGCAGAACGTGCCCGAGGCGCCGGCTGCGGCCTCGGCGGAGGGAGCCGCAGCGGACGGCGGCGCCGTGAAGCTCGACGGCAAGGCCACCGCCGCCGCGATCAAGACCGAGCTCGCCGCGCGCGTGCAGGCGCTCGGGGAGAAGGGCGTGCGCGCGGGGCTGGGCACGCTGCTGGTGGGGGAGGACCCCGGCTCGCAGTGGTATGTGGCGGGCAAGCACCGCGACTGCGCGGAGATCGGCATCGCCTCCATCCGTGAGGACCTGCCGGCCACGGCCACGCAGGAGGACATCGAGGCGGCTGTGCAGCGCCTCAACGAGAACCCCGAGTGCACCGGCTACATCGTCCAGCTGCCGCTTCCCAAGGGCATCGACGAGAACCGCGTGCTGGGTCTCATCGATCCGGCCAAGGACGCGGACGGCCTCCACCCGCAGAACCTGGGCAGCCTGGTGCTGCGGATCCGCGAGGAGATCGACACCCCGCTGCCGTGCACGCCGCACGGGATCGTCGAGCTGCTCTCGCGCCACGGCGTGGAGCTCGACGGCAAGCACGTCGTCGTCCTCGGCCGCGGCGTGACCGTGGGCCGGCCCATCGGCCTGCTGCTCACGCGCAAGGACGTCAACGCCACCGTCACGCTCACGCACACCGGCACGCAGAACCTGCCGGAGCTGGTGAAGCAGGCCGATGTCATCGTCGCGGCGGCCGGTCAGGCGGGCATCGTCACGGCGGACATGGTGAAGCCCGGAGCGGTCCTCGTGGACGTGGGCGTCTCCCGGGAGACGGATCCGGAGACGGGGAAGTCCAAGGTCGTGGGCGACATCGACAGGGCCGCTCGTGCACACGCCGCGTACTACACCCCGAACCCGGGAGGCGTGGGACCCATGACGCGCGCCATGCTGCTGGTCAACGTCGTGGAGATCGCGGAGAGGCAGGCCGCAGCGCAGTCCTGACCAAGCACGAAGGCTCGGGCGCCTCACGCAATTGCGTGAGGCGCCCGAGCCTTTGCGATGCGGAGGGGCTCAGTAGGAGCGGGGCAGCCCGAGCACCTTGGTGCCGAGGAAGTTGAGCACCATCTCCTGGCTCACCGGCGCGATCTTCATGAGGCGCACCTCCCGGAGGTAGCGGCCCACGTGGTACTCCTCCGAGTAGCCCATGCCGCCGTGCACCTGGAGTGCGCGGTCCGCGGCGTCCACCCCGGCCTCGGCGCAGAGGTACTTGGCCGTGTTGGCCTCACGGCCGCTGGGCAGGCCCTGGTCATAGGTCCAGGTCGCCTTCCGCAGGGCCAGCTCCGCCGCATCCAGCTTGGCGAGCGAGTCCGCGAGCGGGAACTGCAGTCCCTGGTTCATGCCGATGGGCCGGTCGAACACCACGCGCTCCTTCGCATAGGCCGTGGCCTTCGCCAGCGCCGCCCGGCCGATCCCCAGCGCCTCCGCCGCGATGAGCATGCGCTCCGGGTTGAGCCCGTCGAGGATGTACTTGAAGCCCTTGCCCTCCTCGCCCACGCGGTGCGCGGCGGGGACCACGAGGTCGTCGATGACGAGTTCGTTGGAGGTGACGGCGTTGCGGCCGATCTTGCGGATGGGGCGGATGTCGACGTGCTTCCGGTCGAGATCCGTGAAGAACAGGGTGAGGCCGTCGGTGGGCCGCTCCACCTCCTCGCGCGGCGTGGTGCGGGTGAGCAGCAGGATCTTCTCCGACTCCACCGCCTTGGAGATCCAGACCTTGCGGCCGCTGACCACGTAGTCGTCCCCGCGGCGACGGGCGAAGGTGGAGATCCGCGTGGTGTCCAGGCCCGCGTCCGGCTCCGTCACGCCGAAGCACACGTGGAGGTCGCCCGAGGTCACCCGGGGGAGGTTCTCCTTCCGCAGCTCCTCCGAGCCGTGGACGATCACCGGATGCATGCCGAAGATCGTCATGTGCACCGAGCTGGCGGCATTCATCGCACCGCCGCCGGCGGCGATCGCCTCCAGCAGCAGGGTGGCCTCGGTGATGCCCATGCCCCCGCCGCCGTACTCCTCGGGGGTCGTGATGCCCAGCCAGCCGTGCGCGGCGAGGTGGTCGTAGAACTCCCGCGGGAACTCCTTGGACGCGTCCTTGTCCGACCAGTACTCGTCATCGAACGGCGCCACGATCTCCCGGGCCGCCTGCGCGATCTCCTCCTGGGCCTCTGTCAGTCCGAATCCCACGTGTCTCCTCCTGCTCATCGGTCGCCGGCCGGCCGCGTCGCGCGTTCCGTGCTGCTTCGGCTCCCCGGGCTTCCGTGTCTCTGCACTTCCGTCACTTAAGGTACTACCATTGAAGGAAAACGGAAAGGGGTGGTGATGCGCGGTTCCGAGATCGGCGCCGAGGCCGGGCGGTCGCTCGGGTCCCAACGGGTGGCGGACGACCTCCGGAGCGCAGTCCTCCGCGGTGTGCTTCACGTGGGTTCGCGACTGCCGTCCGAGCGCGAGCTGGCCGAGGAGCGGGGAGTCAGCCGCACGACCGTGCGCGCCGCGCTCGCCGCGCTCGAGGCCGAGGGGTTCGTGGAGCGCCGGGTGGGCCGGGGCGGGGGGACCTTCGTCACCGGGCCGGGCTCGCGCGGCGTCACTGAGGCCCTGCGCAATGCGGTCGGGACCGCGGGCTTCCCCTCCGGGGACCTCGCGGAGGCGCGGCTGGAGGTGGAGCCCCGGTGTGCGGCCCTGGCCGCGGTCCGCATGGCCCCGGAGGCACTGGACGAACTGCGGGACCTGCAGCGGGTGATGGCGAGGGCGCGGCGCCGGCGTGAGTTCTTCGACGCGAACGCGCGCTTCCACGCGCTGATCGCGCAGAGCTCCGGCAACGCCGTGCTCGCGGCGGTCATCGGCGGACTGACGGCCCCCATCCGGGAGCTCACCGACGATCCGCTCCGGATCCGCGAGGACGAGCTCCGGCTGACGGTGCGTGCGCACGAGGCGGTGTTCGGCGCGCTCGCCGCGGGCGACGCCGAGGCCGCGGAGGCCGCGATGCGCGTCCACCTCGCCGCGCACCGCGACGTGGTCTGCGGAGTGGGCCGCAGGGATTGACGCGGCGGTCGCCCCTCACTACGCTCGTCCGGGATAGTGAACAGATCATTCGCAAATACCAACGGAGGTATTTCGGTGCCAGAGAACGACGGAGTTCCACCGCGCCGCCGCGGCCCCGGCGGGCCGAGCAGCACACACGGCCCCGGCCGGCGAGCCTGCGTCCGCCGCCCCGCGCGTGCGGCCCTCGCCGGAGCCGCGGCCGCGGTCGCGGTGCTCTCCGGCTGTGCCGGGAGCGGACCCGGGGCCGCTCCCCTCACGCTCGCCGACAGCTACGCCACGACCCACATGTTCGCCCGCTACGGAGTGGAGGGCTTCCTCGAGGACGTCGCCGCGCAGGGTCCGGGGGAGACGGAGATCGACTACTTCCCCTCCGGTCAGCTCGGCGGACCGCGCGACATCGCGGACCTCACGCAGGCCGGCGCGATCGACATCGCCCCTGCCGCTCCCGCCTACCTCTCCGATCAGCTGCCGCTGTCCAGCGTGACCGACCTGCCGGGCCTGGCGGAGGACTCGTGCACCGCCTCGGCGGCGTTCTGGGACCTGCTGGACGAGGACGGGATCCTCTACCGCGAGGAGTACGAACCCCGCGGGCTCCGGCCGCTGTGGGTGGCGGTCATCCCGAGCTACGAGATCATGACGGTGTCGACGCCGGTGAGGAAGCCGGCTGACCTGGACGGTCTCACCATCCGCTCCTCCGGCGGGGCGATGGACACCAATGTGGAGGGACTGGGCGGCGCTCCGGTGAGCATGCCTGCCGCCGATGCCTACGAGGCGCTCTCCCGCCACACCGTCGACGGGATCTCCTTCCCGTACGCGAGCGTCACGCCGTATCGGCTCGAGGAGGTCCTCGGGTACTCCACCAAGGGCCTCAACGCGGGCAGCTTCGCGATCCCCTATGTGATCGCGGAGGACGCATGGCAGCAGCTCCCGGCGGAGCAGCAGGAGAGGATCCGGACAGCCGGGGAACAGGCCTCGGACCGCCTGTGCGCGGGCATCGAGGAGGAGAACCCCGCGTCCGAGCAGCTCATGCGGGACGCCGGGGTGGAGTTCACGGAGCTCACCCCCGAGGAGCAGGAGGAGTTCGCCGCCCGGCTGGATCCTCTGCGGGCGGAGTGGGCGGACGCGATGGACGCGGCCGGCCGCCCCGGCACGGAGGTCCTGACCGCCTATGAATCGGCCGTTCAGGCCCACTCCGCGGACGCGGACACGCCCGCGGACGAGAGGAGCGGAGAGAAGTGAGCGCACAGCAGGAACTCCTGCCGGAGCCGGCGGACGCCACCGCCGCCGGACCGCAGTTCAAGGACCTCCACCCGGCGGTGCGGGTGATCGCGGCGGGCAGTGTGACCGCCGCGGCCGTCGCCCTCGCCGTCCTCTTCGCACTCATGCTCGCCGAGGCCGCGGCGCGGTACCTCTTCGCCTCGCCTCTGGGCTGGAACGTGAGCCTGGTGGAGCGCGTGCTCATGCCGGGCGCGGTGTTCCTCGCCCTGCCGTGGATGTACGCCTGCGCGGGGCACGTGAGCGCAGGCCTCGTGTACTCGCGGCTCCCGTCCTCGGTCCAGACGGCGGCCCGCGTCGTCACCCTGATCGCCGTGCTGGGATCCGCGATCGTCCTCCTCGTCGCGGGGGTGAACGGGGCGGCCTCGGCGTTCGCGCTCGGCGATGCCCCGCCTCCCGGTTCCTCGGACATCGGACTGCCCACCTGGGTGTGGCTCTCGCTGCAGCCGGTGGGAGCGCTGGGACTCCTCGCGGTCGCGCTCATCGACGCACCGCGCTTCCTGCGCAGCGGGGAGGTCGAGTCGTGATCGTCGTACTCATCACCCTTCTCCTGCTCGTCCTCATCCTCCTGCGGGTGCCGGTCGCCTTCGCGATCTTCGTCTCCGGCCTCCTCGGCCTCATCGCGGTGGACGGCGTCTCCGGAGCGTTCGCGGTCTTCGAGGTCATCCCCGTGAGCGCCTCCGGGAAGTTCTCGCTCTCCGCCATCCCGCTCTTCATCCTCATGGCGCACTTCGTCCTCGCCAGCGGTGCGCTGAACTCGCTCTTCGTCAGCGCCCGGGTGCTGGTGGGCCGGGTGCGCGGAGGCACGGGGATCGCCGCCGTGCTCGCCGGCGCAGGGTTCGCCTCGGTCTCCGGCTCCTCGACGGCGGCCGCTGCGACCCTGGCCCACACCTCGACGGGGGAGATGGTCAGACAGGGCTACTCGAAGGAGCTCGCCACGGGCTCGGTCGCGAGCGCGGGCACGCTCGCGGCGATGATCCCGCCCTCGATCCTGCTCATCTTCTACGCCATCACCGCGGAGACCAGCGTCGGGCAGACCCTGCTCGCCGGCCTCGTGCCGGGGCTCCTCATGGCGATCGTCCTGTGCATCGTCGTCTACGTGCAGGCGCTGCGCGGCCAGGCGCCGGCGGCGAAGGCCAGCAGCATGGGGGAGAAGCTGCGTGCCGTGGTGGGACTGCTGCCGGTGGGCATCCTCTTCCTGCTGGTGGTGGGCGCGGTCTTCTTCGGCATCACCACGGCGACCGAGGCCGCCGCGGTGGGTGCCCTGGGTGCCCTCGGGATCATGATCGTCAACCGGAAGGCGAGCTGGCAGGCGCTGCGGGAGTCCTTCGTGGGCACCGTGACCAGCAGCGTCATGATCATGGCCATCATCGTCGCCGCACACGTGTTCGGGCACTTCCTCGCGGAGACGCGGGTCACCCCCGCCGTCGTGGACGCAGTGGGCGCCTGGGACGTGCCGCCCGCGCTCATCATGGTGGGCCTCGTGCTCGTCTACCTGGTGCTCGGCTTCTTCATGGACCAGATGGCGATCATCGCCCTCACCGTCCCGGTGACGCTGCCGCTGGTCGAGGCCCTCGGCTACGACCCCATCTGGTTCGGCATCGTCGTCATCCTCGTCGCGGAGATCGGTCTGGTGACCCCGCCGCTGGGGCTCAACGCCTTCGTCACGGCCAGGGCGAGCCGCATACCCCTGGAGACGGTCTTCCTCGGAGCGGTGCCGTTCATCGTCGGCATGCTCCTCGTCGTGGTGCTCGTGTTCGTCTTCCCGCAGCTCGCGCTCTTCGTCCCGACCCTCATGGGCGGGTGAGGACATGGACCCACGAGAGCAGAGCGCCACGCCCCCCGGTCCGCTCGCCGGTGTGAGGGTGCTCGAGGTCGGCTCGGTGATCATGGCCCCCTACGCGGGGAAGATCCTCCGCGACATGGGAGCCGAGGTCGTGAAGGCCGAGCCTCCGGGCGGCGACATCGGCAGGCGGATCGGGCTGCTGGGACCCGGCGGGACGAGCGTCCTCTCGCTGAACCTCAACGCGGGGAAGAAGAGCATCGTCGTCGACGCCGCGACGCAGCAGGGGGCGGAGGAGATGCGGAGGCTCATCGGCTGGGCGGACATCGTCCTCACCAATGTCCTTCCGCACAGGCGGCGGCGGTTCGGCCTCTCCTGGGAGCAGGTCGAGGCCGTCAACCCCCGTGCCGTCCTCGTCACGGGGCAGGGCTTCGCGAGCGACTCCGCACACGCGGACGCTCCGGCCTACGACGACGTGGTGCAGGCGGCCTCGGGACTGGCGGACTCCTATCGCCTGCGGGACGGGGTGCCCCGCTACTCCCCGTACGTCGTGGCGGACAAGGTCTGCGGGATGTCCATGGCCCAGGCCGCGCTCGCCGGACTGCACAGCCGCGGCGCGACGGGGACGGGGTGCTGGGCGGATGTGCCGATGGTGGACACGATGGCGGCGTTCACTCTGGTGGAGCACATGGGCGGGCAGACGCTCACCCCGCCGGAGGGCGAGGTCGGGTGGTCCCGCGTCCTCGCTCCGGAGCACCGACCGCACCGCGCGCTCGACGGCTGGGTGTGCGTCATGCCCTACTCGGACGCGAACTGGGCGCAGTTCTGCGAGCTCCTGGAGCGTCCTGACCTCCTCACGCACACCCACCTCGTCGACAACCGCGCCCGCAGCGCGGCTCCTGCGACCTACGAGGCCGTCCTCGCGGACTACGCGGCCGGACGCACCTGCGCGCAGATCGAGGCGGAGTGCGGCGAACGGGGGATCCCCGCGCACCGGGTCACCCGGATCGACGCGGTGCGCGAGGACCCCTATCTGTCCTCGCGCCCGCTGCTCGAGCACGCCGTGCACGCAGAGGAGGGCGAATACGTCCACGTGGGCTCACCGGTGGTCTTCAGCGGGATGGACCGCCCCGGGCCGGCGGACTGCGGCCGGGAGGACGCTGACCGCGCGGAGGTGCTGCGGATGCTCGACACCGGTGGGGAGGAAGCGGGGCGGACAGTGGGATCATCGTCCCATGAATGCTGAACATCGCACGGTCTCGCGCATCGTCGCGATCCTGGAGACAGTCGCCGCCGCCGATTCCCCGGTGACCCTGTCTGCTCTCGCTGCCTCGCTGGAGGCACCCAAGAGCAGCGTGCACGGGTTCGTGCGCGGCCTGCTGCACACCGGGTACCTGGTCGAGGACGGCCGCGGGTACGCCCTGGGCGCCGGGGTGCACGCACTCCTCGGACCCACGGGGACCACCCTGCCGCTCCTGCTGGGCGAGACCTGCGAGGAGATCGCCGTGCGCACCGGCGAGACCGTCACCCTCGCGCTCCGGGTGGGGGAGAGGTCCGTCGTCTACGTGCACGCAGAGCCCTCCGCCTTCGAGGTCTGCTACTCGCCCCGGCTGCGGCAGCGGAGACCGCTGCTCCCCACCAGCTCCGGCAAGGTGTTCCTCGCGGCGGCGGGTGCGGAGGACCGTGCGCGCACCCTGGAGCACTTCTCCCCGCCGGTGGCGGAGGCGTTCCTCGCGGAGGTCGAGGGCATCCGCGAGACGGGCCTCGCCTTCAACCGCGGGGAGACGGTCCCGGACGTGGGCGCGGTGGCGACGGGAGTCCACATCGACGGTGCGCTGGTCGCCGGGCTCACCGTCGCAGGTCCTCTCAGCCGGGTCTCCTCACAGCTGGAGCGCCACGGTCGGCTCGCGCAGGAGGTCGTCCGGGCCGAGGGATTCGGTCCGTCCTGAGGAGGCTCCCGCGGTGTCGTGTGTGGGAGTCGCGGGTGCGCTGGACGCCGCTCATGCGCACGGGAAGCACCGAGGCCCTGGACATGCGGAACTGCGTGTCCAGGGCCTCGGTGCGTCAGTGCCGCCCGGCGGCCGGCGATCGCGCTGACCGGACGACCACGCCGGCCGCAGCGGTCAGGTAGGGCTCACTCGTCCGTGAGGCGGAGGGTGAAGAAGACCCTGTCCTCTCCGGGGCCCGCGTAGTCCTCGAGACGGGAGCCCTCGAAGCCCAGCGAGGAGTGGAAGGCGATGGCGTTGGCATTGTCCGGCAGAGCGGTCGCCTGCACCTCGTCCTCCCCGTTCGCCTTGGCCCGGGCGATGAACGCCTCGTAGAGGCGGCGGCCGATCCCCAGATGACGGAAGTCCTGACGCGCGGACACGAGGTGGATGTAGGAGGGACCCTCCTTGGGGAACACCCCCAGGAGATATCCCACGATCTCGTTCTTGTACCGGGCGATCAGACCACCGGCCGCGAACTGCCGGAACCAGTAGGGTTCGTGGTGTGCGGACAGGTCGCGCTCTCCCCAGAACTTCTCCTGCGCACCGATGATCTCCTCACGGAGCTCCAGCGGATCGAGTTCATCGAGGGGGCTGATGATGAGGCTGTCGGCTTCGAAGCTCTGGTTCTCGGTCATGACCTTCTCCTCTTATCGGTATGGGCCCAGCATACGCGCGGACCAGGCGGCACCAGCGGCGACGTCGTCATGGACGGCCACGGGAGATGCCTCGCATCGGTGCCATTCTGACATGGTTCCCGGGGTGAGCGGTACGCGTGAGGGCTCCCCCGGCGTCTGCGTTCCCTCCGGTCCGCGGCTCTGCGAGAATGCGCACATGCTGAGAATCGCGACTGTGAATGTGAACGGAATCCGTGCTGCGCTCCGCAAGGGGATCGGCCCCTGGATGGAGGAGGTCGCGCCGGACCTGCTCACGCTGCAGGAGGTGAGGGCGGCCAACGACATCGTGTTCGACGTCCTCGCGGACTGCGGGTACACCGTCCACAGCGCGGACGCGGAGGCCAAGGGGCGCGCCGGGGTGGCGGTGCTCTCGAAGGACGCGCCCGAGGCCGTCCGCGTGGGCAACGGCGACGACTACTTCGACACGGCGGGCCGCTGGCTGGAGACGGATCATCGCCTGGCCGACGGTTCCCTCCTCACGCTCGTGAGCGCGTACGTGCACTCCGGTGAGGCGGACACGCCCAAGCAGGCGGACAAGTACCGCTTCCTCGACCGGATGCTCGTGCGGCTGCCCGAGCTCGCCGCGCACGCGGACCACGCGCTCATCACCGGGGACATGAATGTGGGCCACACCGAACTCGACATCAAGAACTGGCGGGGCAACCGCAAGAAGGCGGGCTTCCTGCCGGAGGAGAGGGCCTACTTCGACAAGTTCTTCGGTGAGACCGGCTACGTGGACGTGGCCCGCAGCCTCGCCGGCGAGGTCGAGGGGCCGTACACCTGGTGGTCGATGCGCGGGCAGGCGTTCGACAACGACACCGGCTGGCGGATCGACTACCACATGGCGACGCCGGGTCTCGCGGCCGCCGCGAAGGAGGCCACGGTCCACCGTGCCGCGAGCTATGCGGAGCGCTGGTCGGATCACGCTCCCCTCGTCGTCGACTACGATCTGCCCGCGCTCGCGGGCTGACTTCCTCGGGACCCCTGTCCCCTCGGCGCCCGTCCCTCAGGAGCCCCGGGCCGCTCCGCCGGGCCCGCGCCTCGGGCGCACCCGGCGGGACCAGCGGCACGGACGAACAGGGCGAAGGGTCATGCGGAATCCGCCCCGTGAGGCGAGCGGGCATGCGTGGCACCCCCGCCCCGGCATCGAGTCCGCGCGGACACACAGATATGCAGAGCCCCGTGAGGACTCGATGACGGCACACGCAGAGGGGGCTCCGCAGAGATGATCTCTGCGGAGCCCCCTCTGCGCTCCCTGTCAGGAGCGGGCCCCACCCTGGCGGCACCGGCCCTCGGCGTCCCCGGAGCTCAGCAGCACCGGACCTTCGGGTTCCTGTCCTGTTCGTCCGTGAGATCGCGCCAGAACTCGCGCTCGCCCATCGCGCCCTCGCGGGTGCCGTGCCTGCGCTCGTAGGACTCGAGGTAGTGCACATAGGCGTTCTCGCCCATGACCTCCTTGAGGTACCAGTGGACCGCGCGCAGCGGCCGCAGCACCCGGCTGAGCGTGCTCTGCCGCACGGAGGCGGCCCCGGTGCAGGCCGCAGACCGGGCGTGAGTCCCAGACCGTGCAGCCGGGGCAGCCATCAGTGACCGCCTCCGGACTTCACGAGCCCGTGCTTCTCCCGGTACTCGTCCCACTGGGCCTCGACCTCCTTCTCCTCCTTGGTGGCGAGGAGGCCCGCGGGGGCGAACAGCCTGGTGGGCTCGAACGGCTCCTCGGCCGTGACGACCTTGCCGGTGGTGAGCGCCTTGTACGCCTGCCACAGGGCCATGACGACCACCATGACGACGATGACCGCGAAGACCACGGACAGCGTGCCCTGGATGAGGGTGTTGCGGACGACCGCCTCCATGGCCGGCACTCCCTCGGTGTTGCCCAGGGAGGTCTCTCCGGCGGCCAGGGCGTTGCGGTAGGCCATGTGCTGCGCCCAGTAGCCCACGAGCGGATCCGCGGAGAAGATCTTCTGGTACGAGGCCGTCATCGTGACGGCGAGGTCCCAGACCAGCGGGATGCCGGGGATCCAGGCGAACTTGGCGTAGCCGGACTTGATGACGATCGCGAAGACGATGGCGAGAGCGATCGCAGCCAGGAGCTGGTTGGAGATGCCGAAGAGCGGGAACAGCGTGTTGATGCCGCCCAGCGGGTCCGTCACGCCCATGAGGAGGATGGAGCCCCAGGCCGCCACCATGACCGCCGTGGTGACCCACGCGCCCACGGTCCAGGACGGGTCGCGGAACCTCTTCGCGAAGTTCCCCAGCAGGTCCGAGAGCATGAAGCGGGCGACGCGGGTGCCGGCGTCGATGGTGGTGAGGATGAACAGGGCCTCGAACATCACGGCGAAGTGGTACCAGAAGCTCAGCATGTTGGTCCCGCCGATCAGCGGGATCTGGTGGAGGATCTGCGCCATGCCCATCGCCAGCGTGGGCGCGCCGCCCGTGCGGGAGACGATCGAGTTCTCGCCCACGTCCTTCGCCACCTGCGTGAGGTCCTCGGCGGTGGTCGAGACGCCGTTCATGCCGAGCACGTTGTTGACGAAGTCCGCCGCGCCCTCAGGAGTGCCTCCCGTGAGGGGCTCCGCGGCGTTCATCGAGAAGTAGATGCCCTTGTCCAGGCTCACCGCGGCGACGAGCGCCATGATCGCCACGAAGGACTCCATGAGCATGCCGCCGTAGCCGATCAGGCGGATCTGCGACTCCTTCTCCACCATCTTGGGCGTGGTGCCCGAGGAGATGAGCGCGTGGAACCCGGAGAGGGCGCCGCAGGCGATCGTGATGAAGAGGAACGGGAACAGCGCTCCCGCGAAGGCGGGGCCCTCGGTGTTGGAGGCGAAGGGCGTGATCGCCGGCATCTGCACCGTGGGGTTGACGAAGATGATGCCGACCGCGAGCAGACCGATCGTGCCGATCTTCATGAAGGTCGAGAGGTAGTCGCGCGGGGCGAGCAGGACCCACACCGGCAGCACGGCGGCGAGGAAGCCGTAGATCATCAGGCACCACACCAGGGTGGTCTTCTCCAGGTGGAACACCTCGGACCAGAACGGATCGTGGTGCACCCAGCCGCCGGCGATGATGGCGAAGAGAAGCAGCACCACGCCGATCACGGAGGTCTCGATGACCTTGCCGGGGCGGAGGTAGCGCAGGTAGATGCCCATGAAGACCGCGATCGGGATGGTCATCGCGATGGAGAAGACGCCCCACGGCGACTCGCCCAGGGCGTTGATGATGACCAGGCCCAGCACGGCGACGAGGATCGTCATGATGAGGATGATGCCGATGGAGGCGATGACGCCGCCCACCTTGCCCAGCTCGTCCCGCGCCATCTGGCCGAGCGAGCGGCCGTTCCGCCGGGTGGAGAAGTAGAGGACCATGTAGTCCTGCACGCCGCCGGCGAAAATCACGCCGAAGACGATCCACAGGGTACCGGGGAGGTAGCCCATCTGCGCGGCCATGACGGGGCCCACGAGGGGCCCGGCGCCGGAGATCGCGGCGAAGTGGTGGCCGAACAGGACGCGGCGGTCCGTGGGGGCGAAGTCGCGGCCGTTGTCGTTGCGCTCGGCGGGAGTCGCGCGTCTGAGGTCCGGCCGGCAGACCTTCCATTCGATGAACTTGGCGTAGAAGCGGTAGGCGATGAGGTAGCTGCCGACCGCGGCGGCGACGAACCAGCTCGCGCTGGTCTCCTCGCCGCGGACGACCGCGATCATCACCCAGCCGAGCCCCGCGATGAGCGCGATGGCGACCCAGAGGGCGATCTTCGCCGGGGTCCACCGCGGCTTCTGGACGACGGCTACGGGAGGCGCGTCCTCATCCGTGCGTACGTATTCGACGGACATTGTGCTCCTTTGCATGTGCTGCTCGCTGCCTCGGCGTGCGGGTGCTCCCACGACGGGCTCAGAGGCCGCATGGAGGCTTGGTACAGGATTCTGACAGACTGAGTGTCCGCGTGGTCAGGTGGCTTGTCCAGTCGCAGAGACCGTGTCTTAAGATCCGGTCCCGATTCGTGACCTGGGACGGGTGCCGGGCGCGTCCGCCCCCAGTGGCAGAATGAGGGGCATGACTGAACCCGCAGCGCACCGTCCCCGCTCCCTCTCCGGCATCCAGGCCACCTCGGACTCCCTCCACCTGGGCAACTACATCGGGGCGCTGCAGCAGTTTGTGGAGCAGCAGGACACGCACGACGCCTTCTTCTTCATCGCCAACCAGCACGCGATCACGGTCGACCAGGATCCCGCGGAGCTGCGTGCGCGCACCCTGCGCACGGCCGCGCAGTTCATCGGCGCGGGCCTGGACCCGGCGCGCTCCACGATCTTCGTCCAGTCGCACATCCCCGCCCACAACCAGCTGGGCTGGGTCCTCGAGTGCACCACGGGGCTGGGCGAGGCGCAGCGGATGACCCAGTTCAAGGACAAGTCCGCGAAGAACGAGCACGTCTCCCTGGGCCTGCTCACGTACCCGGCGCTCATGGCCGCGGACATCCTGCTGTACCAGACGGATGTGGTCCCGGTGGGGGAGGACCAGCGCCAGCACCTGGAGCTCACCCGCAATCTGGCCGAGCGGTTCAACCACCGCTACGGGAAGGCCTTCACCGTGCCGGAGCCGCAGATCCTCAAGGCGACCGCCAAGATCTACGATCTGCAGGATCCCACGGCGAAGATGTCCAAGTCCGCCAAGACGCCCGCGGGACGGATCGACATCCTCGATGAGCCCAAGGCACTCGCCAAGAAGATCAAGTCGGCCGTGACGGATGCCGGCACGGAGATCGCGTTCGACCGCGAGGCGAAGCCGGGGGTGTCGAACCTGCTCACCATCTACTCCTCGCTCTCCGGCAGGCCGGTCGAGGAGATCGTGGCCGAGTTCGAGGGCCGGATGTACGGCCACCTCAAGGTCGCCCTCGCGGAGCTCGCGGTCGAGGCGCTCACCCCGCTGCGGGAGCGCACGCTCGAGCTGCTCGACGACCCGGCGGAGCTCGAGCGCGTGCTCCACCGGGGCGCTGACGCCGCCGAGGCCGTGGCCGGCACGACCATCGCGGACGTCTACGACAAGGTGGGCTTCCTGCGCCGCTGATGCGCAGAACCGCACACACGCCTCCCCGACCACGCGAGCGGGCCTCCTGCGCCGTTAGGGTAGTGGGACGAGCCGGAGCCCACCGAGGAGCACAGTGATCCGCAGCAGAGGACGTACCCGCAGTCGCCGCACCCGGCCGCCGGCGCCCGTCAACCTCGCGCCCGAGGTCCGTCACACGGCGGCCCGCATGGAGGACTCCTTCAACTCGTGGCTGCGGGAGAAAGCGGAGAAGCACGGCTGGAAGCGGACCGCCATCTGCTACGACTCCTACGGCACGGAGACGAGCGTGCGCGTGCTCGCGCGGCTCGTGCTGACGAAGTCCGGACAGCCCGCAGCGGACATCCACCAGAGCATCCGCGGGTTCCGCTCATTCGGGGCCGTCACGCTCGCGGACGAGACCGCATGGGTGCGCATCGCCGGCCAGGAGCACATGGTGACCTGTGACCGCGGCGGGGTGGTGGACGCCGTCATCCCGGGGGAGTTCGAGCCGGGCACGGTGGAGATCGAGATCTGGACCGGCAACTCTCTCGTGGACCGCTCGCAGGTGACCATCATCGGGCAGGACCAGACGTTCGGCATCATCTCGGACATCGACGACACGGTCATGGTCACCGCCCTGCCGCGTCCGTTCCTCGCCGCGTGGAACACCTTCGTGCTCGACGAGCACGCGCGCACCCCGGTCTCCGGCATGGCGGTCCTCTACGACCGGCTCACCTACCTGCGGCCGGACTCGCCCATCATCTACCTCTCCACCGGCGCCTGGAACGTGGCGCTCACCCTCAAGCGCTTCCTCAGCCGCAACCTCTATCCCGACGGGCCGCTGCTGCTCACGGACTGGGGACCCACGGCCACCCGGGCCTTCCGCAGCGGGGTGGAGCACAAGCGGAACTCACTGGAGCGCCTGGCGCGGGAGTTCCCGCACATGCGCTGGCTCCTGATCGGCGACGACGGTCAGCACGACGAGGAGATCTACGGGGAGTTCGTGGACAATCACCCGGAGAACGTCGCGGCGGTGGCGATCCGCCAGCTCACCTCCGGTGAGGCGGTCTGGGCGGGCGGACGCTCGCGGCGCACAGGCCGAGGCCAGGGCGTGCCGTGGATCTACGCCTCGGACGGCGCCGGGCTCGCCTCCAAGCTCACCGAGCGGGGGATCCTCTCCGGCTTCTGAGCGTGCGGAGGGAGCGAGGACGGACGCAGCCCAAGGATTCCGCGGCGGGACGCAGGACTTCCCGGCCGCAGAATGCCTCAGTGGCGCGGCGTGCGGCGTCTGGCCGCCGCGCGCCGGCGCAGCAGCACGGCGAGGGCGATCAGCAGCACGAGAGCGGCACCGAGCCCCGCGGGACCCAGCCACGCCGGAGCGGAGGACGTGAGATCCGCGTCGGCGGCCTCGGCGTCCGCCTGCACGGGCCTCTCCGGCGGAGCGGACGAGCGCTCCGCAGCGGCTGATGCCGCTTCCTCCTCGATCTCCGCAGGCGTGCGCAGCTCGATGCTGTCCACGGCCTCGGGAGAGGACTGCGCGAAGCCCCATTCGAGGAGGTCCACGGCACCCTCGCGTGTGGACCCCTGCGAGCCCAGCACCGCGGAGGCCAGCTGTCGTCCGTCCCTTTCCACGACGGCGACGAAGGAGCCGCCGGCCTTGCTGGTGTAGCCGTTCTTCAGGCCCAGGCCGCCTTCGACCTCGCCCACGACCCGCGTGTGGTTCTGGATGGGGAAGCCCTTCAGCTTCTCGTCGGTGTCCGGATTCACGGCACCGGGGAAGCTGTACTCCGTCGTGCCGATGACGTCCATGAGGTAGTCCTGGCCGAGCACGGCCCGGCCCACGCGGATCAGATCGGAGACGGTGGTGACCTGCGAGGTGTCGTTGAGCCCGGAGGTGTCCTTGGGGACCGTGCCGGTGAGGCCGAGCTCCGCGGCCTTGCCCGTCATGAGCTCGACGGCGCGCTCCTGGCCGCCTACCGCCTCGCCCAGCGCGTGTGCGGCGTCGTTGGCGCTGGACATGAGGAGCGCGTGGAAGAGGTCGTCGATCGTGTAGTCGTTCTTCTGCACCAGGCCCACCTTGGTGCCGTCGACCCGCATGTCCTCGTACACGGCTTCCTGCTTCGCCTCGGGATCGTCGAGCTCGTCCACCAGGGCGAGAGCGGAGAGCAGCTTGATGGTGGAGGCCGGGGCGTGCGGGAGGTCCGGTTCGTGCTCGGTGAGCACCTCGCCCGTCTCCAGATCGACGAGGATCCACGACTCCGCCGGCAGCTGCGGGGGAGCGGAGCCGTCCGTGAGCGGGCCGGGGTCGTAGACCGGAGTCTCGCTGCTCTCCGGCGCCGGCTGTGCCTCGACGTTCAGGGCAGGCGCGGCGGCGGCTGCGGGATGTGCTGCGGGGTCGGTGAACGCGGCGGAGCCGGCGTCTGCGGGGCTCGCCGGGGCTGCGCCGGATGCGGGGGCGCCCACGGCTGCGGCACCGGCGGCGAGGGTGAACGCTGCGGCTGCCGCGGCGAAGCGGTGGAGATGACGAACGTGGAACACGGGGTCACCCTACCTGGCTCCGGGTTCCTACGCTGGAGCCTGGGAAGCCGGAGCTGAGGTGAGCGGAGGTGCGTACGTGTTCCGGCGCCGAGGTGCCGATCCGGGCCCGGGCGAGACGCGAGAGGGCCGCGGAGCCCGCCACTGCTGTGACGGGCTCCGCGGCCCTCTCGCGTGCTGGTGCTCTCAGGCGAGGGTGCGGGTGAGCAGCGCCTGCTTCACCTCGGCGATCGCCTTCGTCACCTGGATGCCGCGGGGGCAGGCATCCGTGCAGTTGAAGGTGGTGCGGCAGCGCCACACGCCCTCACGGTCGTTGAGGACCTCGAGGCGCATGTCACCGCCCTCGTCGCGGCTGTCGAAGATGAAGCGGTGCGCGTTCACGATCGCGGCCGGGCCGAAGTACTGGCCGTCCGTCCAGAACACCGGGCAGGAGGAGGTGCAGGAGGCGCACAGGATGCACTTGGTGGTGTCATCGAAGATCGCGCGGTCGGCCTGCGACTGGTAGCGCTCCTTCGTGGGCTCCTGGCCGGAGGTGATGAGGAACGGCATGATCTCGCGGTACGACTGGAAGAAGGGCTCCATGTCGACGATGAGGTCCTTCTCCAGCGGCAGACCCTTGATGGCCTCGACCGTGATCTCCACCGGGTCGGTGGCGCTCTTCTGGAAGTCCTTGAGCAGCGTCTTGCACGCGAGGCGGTTGCGGCCGTTGATGCGCATGGCATCCGAACCGCACACACCGTGCGCGCAGGAGCGGCGGAAGGACAGGGAGCCGTCGATCTCCCACTTGATCTTGTGCAGGACGTCGAGCACACGGTCGGTGCCGTGCATCTGGACCCGGTACTCCTCCCAGTGCGGCTCGGAGTCGTTCTCCGGGTCGAACCGGGCGATCTTCGCCGTGACCTCGAACGAGGGGATCGCTCCGCCTCCGCCGCCCTGGCCGGCCGGCAGATCGATCTTGGATGCCGGTTCTGCGGTCTGCGTGTTGTCTGCCATCAGTACTTGCGCTCCATCGGCTGGTAACGGGTGACGACCACCGGCTTCCATTCGAGCCGCATGCCGGGGATGCCCTCGGTCTCCGAGCTCTGGTCGCGGTAGGTCATCGTGTGCTGCATGAAGTTCGCGTCGTCACGGTCAGGGAAGTCCTCGCGGAAGTGCCCGCCGCGGGACTCCTTGCGGTGGATGGCCGCGACGGTGACGACCTCGGCGATCTCGAGGAGGAAGCCCAGCTCCATCGCCTCGAGCAGATCGAGGTTGAAGCGCCTGCCGCGGTCCTGGATGCCGATGTTCTTGTACCGCTCGCGCAGCGCCTCGATGTCATTCAGGGCCTTGCGCATCGTCTCGTCCGTGCGGAACACCTGGACGTTGGCGTCCATGGTCTCCTGCAGGTCCGCGCGGATGGCGGCGACGCGCTCCGGACCGTCGGAGGTCCGCAGACGCTCGATCTCGCCGGCCACGAAGGCCTCGGGGTTCTCCGGCAGCTCCGGCATGGGCGCGGTCTTCGCGTACTCTGCCGCGGCACGGCCGGCGCGCTTGCCGAACACGTTGATGTCCAGCAGGGAGTTGGTGCCCAGGCGGTTGGAGCCGTGGACGGAGACGCAGGCGCACTCACCGGCGGCGTAGAGGCCCGGGACCACGTCCGTGTTGTCGCGCAGCACCTCGGACTCGATGTTCGTGGGGATGCCGCCCATGCCGTAGTGCGCGGTGGGGAACACCGGCACCGGCTCCGTGTACGGCTCCACGCCCAGGTAGGTGCGCGCGAACTCGGTGATGTCCGGGAGCTTCGCATCGATGTGCGCGGGCTCGAGGTGGGTGAGGTCGAGGAGGACGTAGTCCTTGTTGGGACCGCAGCCGCGGCCCTCGCGCACCTCGTTGGCCATCGAGCGGGCGACGATGTCACGGGGAGCGAGGTCCTTGATGGTGGGCGCATAGCGCTCCATGAACCGCTCGCCGTCCGCGTTGCGGAGGATGCCGCCCTCACCGCGGGCCGCCTCGGAGAGCAGGATGCCCAGGCCGGCGAGGCCCGTGGGGTGGAACTGGAAGAACTCCATGTCCTCGAGCGGAAGGCCGCGGCGGTAGGTGACCGCCACGCCGTCGCCCGTGAGGGTGTGGGCGTTCGAGGTGGTCTTGAAGATCTTGCCGAACCCGCCGGTGGCGAACACGACGGACTTGGACCGGAACACGTGGATCTCACCGGTGGCGAGCTCGTAGGCGACGACGCCGGCGGGCTGCTCCTTGCCGTCGACCTCCGTCATCACGAGGTCGAGGACGTAGAACTCGTTGAAGAACTCCACGCCGTGCTTGACGCAGTTCTGGTACAGCGTCTGGAGGATCATGTGGCCGGTGCGGTCCGCCGCGTAGCAGGCACGGCGCACGGGCGCCTTGCCGTGGTCGCGGGTGTGACCGCCGAAGCGGCGCTGGTCGATCTTGCCCTCTTCCGTGCGGTTGAAGGGCAGGCCCATCTTCTCGAGGTCGAGGACCGCGTCGATGGCCTCCTTCGCCATGACCTCGGCGGCGTCCTGGTCGACCAGGTAGTCGCCGCCCTTGATCGTGTCGAAGGTGTGCCACTCCCAGTTGTCCTCCTCGACGTTGGCGAGGGCCGCGCACATGCCGCCCTGCGCCGCGCCGGTGTGGGAGCGGGTGGGGTAGATCTTCGTCAGCACGGCCGTGCGCGCGCGCTGACCGGATTCGATCGCCGCGCGCATGCCGGCGCCGCCCGCGCCGACGATCACGACGTCGTACTCATGTACCTGCATAGGTGTCAGTTCTCCTTATGACCGGGCTCAGGCCGGGCAGAACTCGTAGGTGTTGCCGGCGATGCAGGGATCGAACGTGAAGATCACGAGCGTGCCCAGGACGACGACGACGAGGGATGCGATGTAGAGGACGACCTGGAGCGTCAGGCGCGTGGCGGGACGCTCCGCGTAGTCGAGGATCACGGTGCGGACGCCGTTGGTGCCGTGCAGCATGGCGAGCCACAGCATGAGGAGATCCCAGATCTGCCAGAACGGGCTGGCCCACTTGCCGGCGACGAAGCCGAAGTCGATCTGGTGCACACCGTCGCCGAGCCACATGTTCACGATGAGGTGGCCGAAGATGAGGATCACGAGGAGCACGCCGGACAGCCGCATGAACAGCCACGCGCCGAGTTCGAAGGAGGAGCCCTTCGCCTTGGAACGCTGGTAGCCGGTGCGGGGCGTGGGGATGGCGGGGGCGCTCATCAGAATGCTCCTCCCAGCGAATTGGGGATGTGCCTCCACAGGAAGCCGACCATGACGACGAGCCATACGACCATGACCGCCCAGAAGAGCTTCTTGTGGTTCTTGGGACCGCTCTTGAAGAAGTCCACGGCGATGACGCGCAGTCCGTTGAATGCGTGGAAGGCGATCGCAGCGACGAGGATGACCTCACCGAACGCCATGAACGGCGTCTTGTAGGTGTCGATGACTGCGTTGTACGCCTCTGGCGAGACGCGGACGAGTGCGGTGTCGAGCACGTGCACGAGCAGGAAGAAGAAGATGCCGACGCCGGTCACGCGATGCGCGACCCACGACCACATGCCTTCTCTTCCGCGGTACAGAGTGCCGGTTGAGGCCTTGGCCACGGGCATCCTCCATAGGGGAACGAGCAGATGTGTACCTGTGAAAAGTACGCCCCGGACGGTCGCAGTGCCAATCAGCGACACGTGCGGAGTCAGTTCATCCTCCCTGTTCCCTGTGAAAACGCACAATCGCCGTCCCGGTGACCGAGAGGATCCGTATCACATCACATTTACGTCACCCCTGAGTGACGGAAATGTGCGCGGCTTCGCGCCGTGCGGCGGCCGCGCGCCTGGTCACGGCCGTCACGGCGGCCTGCGCCCGGGCGCCCCTCCCGCTCGCACGTTCGAGGCCGCACCTGCAGGATCGCCGGTTCCGGCCGCAGATCCCATGGTCGCGCCACGGCGGCCGCGTGTGCGTTTTGTGAACTTCCGTCCCGGTTCGAGAATAATGTCGCAGATGATCGAGAACTTCCACGCCGTCATCCCCGCCGGCGGCTCCGGCACCCGGCTCTGGCCGCTGTCCCGCCGTGACCGGCCCAAGTTCCTGCATGACGTGCTGGGGATCGGGTCCACCCTGCTGCAGGCGACCTGGACGCGGGCGGCCAGGCTCGCCGATCCCTCCCACACCTGGGTGGTGACGGGGGAGGCGCACGTCGAGGCGGTCTCCGCCCAGCTCCCCGCGCTGCGTGAGGACCGCATCGTGGCGGAGCCCTCGCCCAAGGACTCCGCCGCCGCGATCGGGCTGGCGGCGATGCTCATCAGCGATGCGGACCCGGACGCTGTGATCGGCTCGTTCTCCGCGGATCACTCGATCACCAACGAGGGGGAGTTCGTGGCGGTGGTGGAGCAGGCCGCTGCCGCGGCCGCCTCCACCGGAGACATCGTCACGATCGGCATCACCCCGACCTATCCCGCGACCGCCTACGGCTACATCAAGACCGGCGCACTGCTGGGCATCCCCGGTGCGCCGACCGCCCGCCGGGCCGCGGAGTTCGTGGAGAAGCCGGACGCGGTGACCGCGCGCACCTATGCCTACTCCGGCGGCTACCGGTGGAACGCGGGCATGTTCATCATGCGGGCGACCGCGCTGCTGGAGCTCATCCGTCAGGAGGCACCCGCGCTGCACGGCGGGCTACGGAGGATCGCGGACGCGGCGGGTTCGGACCGCTGGTCGGAGGTCATGGCCCGCGAATGGCCGCTGCTGGAGAAGAAGGCGATCGACTACGTCGTGGCGGAGCCCGCCGCGGCCGCGGGCCGGGTCATCGTGGTGCCCGGGGACTTCGGCTGGGACGACGTGGGCGACTTCGACTCCGTCGCCAAGCTGCGGCAGCCCGTGCCGGGGGAGCGCACCGCGGTCTCCGTGGTGGGCGAGGCGGACGTCATCGACGTGTCCTCCCGCGGGGTCGTGGTCTCGGAGACCGGACGTGCGGTGGCGCTGGTCGGCGTCCACGACGTCGTGGTGGTGGACACGGACGACGTCGTGCTCGTGACCTCGCGCACGCACGCGCAGCAGGTCAAGCAGGCCGTCGCCGAGGCCGAGGCCCGGGGCCGCGACGACCTGCTCTGAGTGCCGCGGGAGCCCGCGAGTGTGACGGTGCGGGTCATCCGCTCAGCGCCGGTGCAGGAGCCCGTCGTAGGATCGAGGGTCGCACTCGTCTCGTACGACGGGGACCCGCAGGGCCCGCGGACGCGGCCGTGCGGAGCAGCAACGAAGAGGAAGTGGGCGGACGTGGCAGCTGAGGGCATCGCGCAGCGGGGGACGGCGGTTCCGGGGGCGGCGACGCCGGTGGAGTCGCCGGAGGCCGCGGAACAGACCGGGCCGGAGCGCCCTCGGGAGCCGGCCGGTCCGCCGGAGAGCGCCGCCCAGGCGCCGGAGACGCCCCTCACCCGCGCGTTCGCACCCTTCCACGCAGAGCTGCTCGAGTTCCGCCGTGACATCCACATGCATCCGGAGCTCTCCTTCCAGGAGCACCGCACCACGGAGAGGGTGGCCCGCCGTCTCCGCGCGGCGGGTCTGGAGCCGCGCCTCCTCGAGGGCACCGGCCTCGTGTGCGACGTGGGCGAGGGGCCCGCGCGCACCGCGCTCCGTGCGGACATCGACGCCCTCCCGCTTGAGGACCGCACCGGCCTGCCCTGGGCCTCGACCGTTCCCGAGGCCGCCCACGCCTGCGGCCACGACGTCCACCTCACGGCGCTCATGGGCGCGGGCCTCGTCCTCGACCGGCTGCACCGCACGCGGCCGGGCGGCCTCGGCGGCGCCGTCCGCCTGGTGTTCCAGCCCGCGGAGGAGGTCACTCCCGGCGGTGCGCTCTCCACGATCGCGCAGGGGGCCCTCGACGGGGTGGAGCGTGCCTTCGCCCTGCACTGCGACCCGAATGTGGACGTGGGCCGGGTGGGCTCGCGGATCGGGCCGATCACGGCCGCGGGCGACACCGTCGTCATCCGGCTCTCCGGCCACGGCGGCCACACCTCGCGGCCGCATCTCACGGAGGACCTCGTCTACGCACTCGGCCGTCTCGCCACGGACCTGCCGGCCACCCTCAGCCGCCTCATCGACCCGCGGCACGCGATCTCCCTCGTCTGGGGCCACATCGAGGCCGGTCACGCTCCCAACGCCATCCCGGGCGAGGGCCTGCTCACCGGCACCCTGCGCTGCCTCGACGTGGACGGCTGGAACCAGGTCGCCGAGGTGCTCCCGGACCTCGTGGACCGGATCGCCGGACCATACGGCGTGGAGGTCGACCTCGACCACCGCCGCGGCGTGCCGCCGGTCGTCAACACCGAGGACGAGGTGACGCTGGCGGAGGCCGCGATCCGCGGCGAGCTGGGGCCGGACACCGTGCAGCTCACCCCGCAGTCGATGGGGGGAGAGGACTTCGCCTGGTACCTCACCTCACGGCCGGGCGCGCTCATCCGGCTGGGCACCCGCACCCCGGGCGGCACCACGTACGACCTCCACCAGGGCGACTTCACCGTCGACGAACGCGCGCTGGAGTCCGGCGTGCGGGTGTTCACCTCCATCGCGCTGCGCGCACTGGCTGCCGACGCGGCACGGGAGCAGGCCGGTCCCGCGGACGATGCCGCGGCCACGGGGTCTGCGGGCGGATGAGGCGCGTCCCGGGACCGCAGCCTGCCGGCCCTGCGTGCGCTCCGGCGGAGCCGCGGCGGCACGGCCGCGGACGTGTGCCGGTCCTCCGCTCCGCGGCAGCCGCCGCCGCGGCTCTCCTCGTGCTGAGCGGCTGCGGGGGCTCCGGGCTCGGGAAGAAGGACGATCTGGTGCGGACCTCCGTGTGCGCCGTCTCCTCCCCGTCCGGCTTCAGCGATCACAGCCTGGGCCAGGCGGTGTTCGACCAGGTGCGGCAGGCGATGGCCGACGGTGCGATCGACTCGACGAGCTCCCAGCGGGTGAGCACTCCCGCCCAGACCCGCACGGTCCTCGAACGCTACGCCGGGCAGGCCTGCACCCTCACCGTCCTGGTGGGACCGGGCGGAGGCGAGGAGCTCGCGGAGGTGGCCCGCGAATCGCCGGCACAGGCCTTCCTCGCCGTGAGCGCCTCGGCGCAGTCGCAGATGCCCGACAACGTGCTCACCCTCGACTTCGAACTCGAGGACCCGGGCTATCTCGCGGGCTTCGCGGCGGCCTCGGCGACGGAGACCGGCACGGTGGCCGCAGTCGTGGGACAGGGTTTCCCGAGCGGGGCGGAGGTGCTGGCCGCCTTCGACGAGGGCGCGCGCGCCTACGGGAAACTCCACGACGAGGAGATCGTGGTCCTCGGGGAGGCCGGCGTCGCGGAGCGGACGCTGAGCGACACCGTCAGCGCGGGCAGGGCATGGGCGGCCGGCGCCGAGGAGGCCGGTGCGGACGTGCTCGCGCCCTTCGGCTCCGCCGCGCCGCAGGGAGTGGTCGCACACCTGGCGGAGCGGGTGGAGGACGCGGAGGCCGCTCCTGCGGAGGACGGGGACACCCCTGCCGCGGAGGATGCCCAGGGCGGCGGAGAGGCGGAGGCCGATGCGGCCGAGGACGCCGAGGACGCGCCCCCGTCGCTGATCTGGTATGGCGCCGACGGTGCCAAGGTGCTTCCCCGTGCCCTCCGGCAGCAGGTGCTGCTGTCCGTGGTCCCGGAGCCCGGCCTCGGCCTGCGTGCGCTCCTGGCGAGCTGGCCGGGGGAGGGCGGCGACCCCGAGCTGCTGGTGACGGACGCGGACTCCGCGGAGGGCGCCCAGCCGGCGGAGCCGCAGCTGGTGGCCGGGCTGGAGGTGCGCTCCCGCCGGGCCGTCGGCACGCTCGGCAACGAAGGCGTGCGGGTGGTCCCCAGCGACGGTGCGCTGAGCTCCGTGACGGGGCTGGGCCGCGAGCTCGCGGATGAGCTGGCGCGCATGGAGGACGAGGCCGAGGAGGGCTAGGCTGGGAGGGTGGATGCACAACTCTTCCCGACTCCCGCCGGAGTCGACCCAGATGACCCGATCCTCGCCCTCCCCAAGGTGTCGCTGCACGATCACCTCGACGGGGGGCTGAGGCCGCAGACGATCGTGGAGCTCGCCGCCGAGGTGGGCCACACGCTCCCCGCAGAGGATCCGGAGGCGCTCCGGGCGTGGTTCTCCGAGTCCGCGGACTCCGGGGACCTCGTGCGCTACCTCCAGACCTTCGACCAGACGCTCGCGGTCATGCAGACCGCCCCGGCGCTCACCCGGGTGGCCCGGGAGTGGGTGCTGGACCAGGTGGCCGACGGCGTCGTCGTCGCCGAGGCCCGCTGGGCTCCCGAACAGCACCTCGCCAAGGGCCTCACGCTCGACGAGGCGGTCGAGGCCGTGCAGGCGGGCCTGGACGAGGGTGTGGCCCTGGCCGCGCAGGAGGGTCGCTCCATCCGCGTGGGCCAGCTCATCACCGCGATGCGCCATGCGGACAGGGCCACCGAGATCGCCCAGCTCGCCCTGCGGCACCGCGATGCGGGCGTGGTGGGCTTCGACATCGCCGGGGCGGAGGACGGCTTCCCGCCGGAGAACCACCTCGAGGCGTTCGACCTCCTCCACCGCGCCAGCTTCCCCGTGACCATCCACGCCGGCGAGGCCGTGGGCGTGGAGTCCATCCGGTCCGCCGTGCACGTCTGCCACACCCAGCGCGTGGGTCACGGCGTGCGCATCACGGAGGACATCCCGGGCTGGTCCGAGGCCGCCTCGGTCGAGGGCGTGATGGGCGACGCGGACGGCGACGGCGTGGAGACCGCTCCGGCCTACGGCCGCCTGGCCGCCTGGGTCCTCGACCAGCAGGTGCCCCTGGAGGTCTGCCCCTCGTCCAATCTGCAGACCGGCGCGGCGGAGTCCATCGCGACGCACCCCGTCACGCGTCTCAAGGAACTGGGGTTCGCCGTCACCGTGAACCCGGACAACCGCCTCATGTCGGACACGAGCGTGACGAAGGAGATGCGCCGCCTCGTCGACCAGGCGGGGTGGACGCTCGACGACCTCGAATGGGTCACCGTCACCGCGCTCGGCTGTGCGTTCCTGCCCTACAGCGTGCGGGAGTCCATCATCGACGAGCAGCTGGTCCCCGGCTTCGCCCGGGCGAGCCTCTGACGCAGATGGCGGGTACCGGAAGCGGCACGGGCGGCGGGGCGCCGGAGGCTCTGCCGCCGCGTCCAGCCAGCCTCGTCATCGCCGTGGGCGTCGTGGCTCTCGAGGCGGTGGCCCTCGTCGTCGCGACGGTCGCGTTCGTGGTCGTGGGCGCGGGCGCGGGGGCCACGTCCGTGCTCGCGCTCGCCGGCATGTTCGCCGTGCTGGCGCTGGGGCTCGTCGCCGTGGCGCTCTCGCTCTGGCGGCTGCACCGGTGGGGGAGGCCCGCGGGCATCGCCTGGCAGGTCCTCCTGGTGCTCGTCGGCCTCTCCATGTTCAGCACGGAGCCGCTCAACGCCGTGGGGGTGATCGCACCGGCGGCCGTCTTCCTCGTCGCGATCCTCATGCCGGCTTCGCTGCGTGCCTACGAGCTCGGGGCGGAGTACCATGCGGCGCATCCCTCCGCGCCCGCCCCTCCGCCCAAGCGCTGGTGAGCGAGGCCTCGCGACGACGTGCCCCCGTGGACGAGCCGAGGTGCGGGTCCTCGCTCCGCTGAGCGGGGTCCCGCGGACGGGGCGGGAGAGAACGGGGAGAACGACGGAGTGATGCGCGCGAACGGGAGGTGAGTGAGACGGACGGATTCGTGGGCCTCCTGCACGGGACGAGTCTCGTCGAGGCGCAGCTCATGCTGGCGGCCTTCGTGCTGTGCTCGCTGCTGGGCCTCGAACGGCAGCTGCGGCAGAAGGCCGCGGGCTTCCGCACCCACGTGCTGGTGGGCATGGGCTCGTGCGCCTTCACCCTGGTGTCCGCCTACGGCTTCGCGATGGTGCTGGCCGACGACGTGACGCTCGATCCCTCCCGGATCGCCGCCCAGGTGGTCTCGGGGATCGGCTTCCTGGGAGCCGGCGTGATCTTCAAGGGCAGGAACATGGTCCGCGGCCTCACCACGGCAGCCACCGTCTGGGTCTCCGCGGCGGTGGGCATGGCCTGCGGTGCCGGCATGCTCTCGCTGGCCGCACTCCTCACCGCGCTCACGCTGCTGACCCTCTTCGTCATCGCACCGCTGATCCGCCGGCTCCCGGATCCGAACAGCAGGAGACTCGTGCGGGTGACCTACCGCGACGGGGCCGGCATCCTCCGGGAGGTCCTGGCCGCGGCGACCGGGCTCGGGTTCGCCACCTCGATCGAGCACAGCCGCAGGTTCTCCGGCGAGGACGGCGAGCCGCTCGTGGAGCTGGACATCCGCTTCCTCGGCCGGCGGCCGCTGCGGATGCTGCTGCCGGAGCTGCTGGACATCGAGGGTGTGGAGGGCGTGACGCTGCGCGTGAGCCGGGAGCACTCCGTCGACGCGGACGGCGACAGCATCTGAGGGCTCATCCCTGCAGGTACGGTTCGCAGGCCTCGAGCAGGAAATCGCCTGCGAACTCCTGCTCCGAACCGGCGAGGTCGATCGCCGTGCGCTGAATGCCCCACCAGACCGCGGGTGCCGCCGCCCACTGGAGGCGCATCTCCTCGCGTGCGGCGTCATCCCCGGACTGCAGCGCCTCCGCGAGGTTCTGGGAGGCGGCCTGGATGCGCTCGTTGCCGTCCTCGGCCGTGCACCGCTGGGCGTCGTCCGGCCCCTGCGGGTGCAGGTCTTCCTGAGGCTCGGTGTCCTCCGTGGTGAGGGCGAACGCACTCGTGCCCAGCTGCTCCACCGTGAATGTGCCTTCGATGAGGCGCATCGCGGGATCGGCCTCGGAGACGGTCACGGCCTCGGCGTCCACCGTGATGCTCACGCTGTCGGGGAACTCCGGTGTGAGGGTGATCTCTCCTTCGTTCGGGAGCTCCGCGTAGCTGCGCACCCAGGCGTGCACGTAGGTCTCCTCACCGGCGTCCGCGGCGCGGGCGAGGCCCTGCCACACGAAGTCCGAGGACTCCTCACCTCCGGGACTCACATCCACGACGGCCGCGGTGCCCTCGGGCGTGGGCACGGGTGTGATCGTCTCCGGCTCCACGGAGGGCACCTCGGCGGGCCGTTCCGAGTCCACGGTCGCGCAGCCGCTGAGCAGGAGTGCGAGGGCGGAAGCTGCGGAGCCGCCGATTGCCGCCGCACGAGCGGTGCGGGTCATGGCGCGGGCGCGTGTTCCACGGACCGCGTCTGCGGGGTGTGCGACGGTGGCGGACGCGTCCGCGGGGCGAGGGGAAGCTGAGGGACGCAAGGCGAGTCCTCCTGCAGGATGGGCGGGTGCGGGTGGGGACGTGTGAGGGCCGGGGCGTGTGCCGGATGACGGGCCGATGAGTCGAGTCTACGAGGCATGTCACCCGTCTTCGCTCCAGGACACCCGCCTGTCTGCGGAGATTCGCGGGTGTTCGGACGCGTGTGCGGGTGCTGACTGTGGGTTAGGTCCCGCATGGCGGATGCTCAGGCCCGGGAGGAGGCTCAGGCGACCTCGTCCTCGGCGCCCGGTGCGCGCTCGTCCACGGCCTCGACCCAGGCGAGCAGATGGCGGAGCGAAGCGGCGAGCGTCCCGCGCTCCTCGTCCGCCAGCTCCTCCAGCAGGCGCGACTCGAGGGCGACGAAGTCCGCGAGGGCGCTGTCGACCTTGCGGCGGCCGTCCTCCGTGAGTTGCACGAGGACGCCGCGGCGGTCCGTGGGATCGCGGCGCCGGGAGACCCAGCCGGCGCTGGTGAGGCGGTCGATGCGGTTCGTCATCGTGCCGGAGGTCACGAGCATCTCCTCCGTGAGCGCGGTGGGGGAGAGCTGGTAGGGCTCGCCTGCACGGCGCAGGGCGGAGAGCACGTCGAAGGCCCAGATCTCGAGGCCGTGGGAGGAGAACACGGACTTGCGCCTGCGGTCCAGCTGACGGGAGAGGCGGGAGACGCGGGAGAGGATCTCCATGGGGGTGACGTCGATGTCCGGTCGGACCTCGCGCCAGGCCGCGATGATCCGATCCACCTCATCGGGTTCGGCGGTCAGCGTGGTCTGCAGGTCCATGACCGTGATTTTACCTTGAAGTCAAGATTCTTGTCCGACAAGGTTCTCCTCGGTGTGTCTTTCTGCACACGCGCTTTCCTCCTGGATGCGGATTAGACTGAGTTCTCGGTTGAGTCCCCTCGACGGCAAACCGGACGAGGCGCGCAGCCGGCGCGGATCACGTGCGCCGGTGGTGTGCCACCAACACACGAAGGAAGACACGTGGATCTTTTCGAGTATCAGGCACGTGACCTTTTCGAGGAGTACGGCGTCCCCGTGCTCGCAGCGAAGGTCGCGGACACCCCCGAAGACGCGAAGCAGGCCGCCGAGGCCCTGGGCGGCGGCACCGTGGTGGTGAAGTCGCAGGTGAAGATCGGTGGCCGCGGCAAGGCCGGCGGTGTGAAGCTGGCGCACGACCCGGACGAGGCGGCTCAGCGGGCGAACGAGATCCTCGGCCTCGACATCAAGGGCCACGTCACGAAGCGTGTGATGATCGCCGAGGGCGCCGACATCGCGGAGGAGTACTACTTCTCGATCCTGCTCGATCGTGCCAACCGCACGTTCCTCGCCATGTGCTCCAAGGAGGGCGGCATGGAGATCGAGCAGCTCGCCGTGGAGCGTCCGGAGGCTCTGGCCAGGGTCGAGGTCAATGCGATCACCGGCATCGACGAGGCCAAGGCCCGTGAGATCGCGGAGGCCGCCGGCTTCGACGCTGCGACCACGGAGAAGCTCATCCCGGTCTTCGTCCGCCTGTGGGCGACCTTCCAGGGTGAGGACGCCTCGCTGGTCGAGGTCAACCCACTCGTGAAGACCGGTGCCGGCGAGATCATCGCGCTCGACGGCAAGGTGTCCCTGGACGAGAACGCCTCCTTCCGACACGAGAGCCACGAGTCGCTGCGCGACCTGGACGCGGAGAACCCGCTGGAGCTCAAGGCCAAGCAGCTCGACCTCAACTACGTGAAGCTCGACGGCGAGGTCGGCATCATCGGCAACGGCGCGGGCCTGGTCATGTCCACCCTCGACGTCGTGGCCTACGCCGGGGAGAACCACAGCGGCGTGAAGCCGGCGAACTTCCTCGACATCGGCGGCGGCGCCTCCGCAGAGGTCATGGCCAACGGCCTCAGCGTGATCCTGGGCGACGAGCAGGTCAAGAGCGTGTTCGTCAACGTGTTCGGCGGCATCACCGCGTGTGACGCAGTGGCCAACGGCATTGTGAGCGCACTCGAGATCCTGGGCGACTCCGCCTCCAAGCCCCTCGTCGTCCGCCTGGACGGCAACGCCGTGGAGGAGGGCCGCGCGATCCTCGCCGAGGCCAACCACCCGCTCGTCACCGTCGTCGACACCATGGACGGCGGCGCCGACAAGGCCGCTGAACTGGCCGCCGCGAACTGATCTCTGCAGAAGGACATACAGAACAATGTCGATTTTCCTGAACAAGGATTCGAAGGTCATCGTCCAGGGCATCACGGGCGGCGAGGGCACCAAGCACACCGCGCGCATGCTCGCTGCGGGCACCAACGTGGTGGGCGGCGTGAACGCGCGCAAGGCCGGCACGACCGTGTCCCACAAGGACGTCGCGGGCAACGACGTGGAGCTGCCCGTCTTCGCCTCCGTGGGCGAGGCCATGGAGGCCACGGGCGCTGACGTCTCCGTCGCCTTCGTGCCGCCGGCGTTCTCCAAGGCCGCGGCGTTCGAGGCCGTGGACGCGGGCATCGGCCTGCTCGTCATCATCACCGAGGGCATCCCGGTGCAGGACTCCGCCGCCGTGTGGGCGCACGCCAGCGAGCTGGGCAACAAGACCCGCATCATCGGCCCCAACTGCCCCGGCATCATCACCCCGGGCGAGTCGCTGGCCGGCATCATCCCGGCGACCATCACGGAGTCCGGCCCCATCGGCCTCGTCTCCAAGTCCGGCACGCTCACGTACCAGATGATGTACGAGCTGCGTGACCTGGGCTTCTCCACCGCCATCGGCATCGGCGGCGACCCGGTCATCGGCACCACCCACATCGACGCCCTCGAGGCGTTTGAGGCGGACCCGGACACCGAGGCCATCGTGATGATCGGCGAGATCGGTGGCGACGCCGAGGAGCGCGCCGCGGAGTTCATCAAGCACAACGTCTCCAAGCCCGTCGTGGGCTACGTGGCGGGCTTCACCGCCCCGGAGGGCAAGACCATGGGCCACGCCGGCGCCATCGTCTCCGGCTCCTCCGGCACGGCCGCGGCGAAGAAGGAGGCCCTCGAGGCCGCCGGTGTCAAGGTGGGCAAGACCCCCACCGAGACCGCGGAGCTGCTGCGCACGCTGCTGGGCAGGTGAGTTCCCGGGCGCGCAGGTTCCTGGGCGCCTGAGACGCAGAGAGGGCCCCGCCGGATCGATCCGGCGGGGCCCTCGTCGCGTTCGCGCGTCTGCGCCGCGCCTCCTGTCAGGGCTTGACGGAGACGACCGGCACCTCGGCGCCGAGGATGACGCGCTGGGCGGTGGAGCCCATGATGAGCTTGCCCACGGCGGAGCGCTTGCGGGAGCCGATCACGATCATGGAGATCGACGGGTCCTCGCGTTCGAGCGCCAGGAGCTCCTCCGCGGAGTCGTTGCCGCGGAGGTTCTGGCGCAGTTCGAACTCCACCCCGGATTCGTCCAGGGTGGCGCGCAGCTGGTCGAGCTCGTCCTTCTTCGCGATGCCGGGCTCTTCTATCACCTGCTGGCCGAGTCCCGCATTGACGACGAGCAGGCGCTCGTCGCGCAGCTTCGCCTCCTGGACAGCGAAGGCCACAGCGGCGTGGCCCTGGGGCTTGGGGGTGAAGCCTACGAGGATGGTCATGCTTGTCTCCTGTGGAAGTACGAGTGCGGCGGCTACCAGCCTATCGGTGCAGGTGCCTGAACTCACAGGCGGGGCGCGAGTGTGAGGAGACGCATGTTCCGGCAGTGCCCGCTCCGGGAGCCTCCGGCGGACCGTAGACTCGTCGGCATGTCTGCTTCGCTCCTGCCTCGTGACCGAACCGCTGCGCGGGAATCCCTGGAGCGCTCCGCCGGCCGGCTGCGTGAGGTGTTCCCGGAGTGGCCGGCGGGTCATCCCACAGCTCGTCTGCTGCAGGAGTACCTGGCCGGGCGGGCGGCAGGAGAGCTCGACCTGTCCGGGCGGTTTCCTCAGCCGGAGACCGCGGCCCCGCTGCTGAGGGAGGCCGCGGTCACACTCGTCCTCGACGACTCGGACGGCGCACTCACGCTGGTGAGTGCCGGTATCTCGTCCTCACCGCACGTGGTGCGCTGTGATTCCGCCGCCGAGGCCGCTGCGGTCGCCGCGGCTGTGGCCCGGTGCGAGGGTTCGGGTGGGTCCGTCGCCGCGTTGAGCGCCGTGGAAGTGGTGCGGGGTTCTGGACAGGGTGAGGACCGAAATCCCTTCTCCGAGGTGTGCCGCTGCGTGCGTGGAGTTCTGTCTGAGGAGGGACCGGCGGCTGGTGGGTTCCGGAAGGGACATGCTGAGGATGCTCCGGAGTTCGCTGCTCAGAGCGGGCTCCGTCTGCGAGTGATCGTCTCAGCGCCCAAGCAGGTGAGGGCGCTGGGTGATCTGCTGCATCTCGTCGGCGCGATCATGGCAGGGCAGGAAGGCCGGCCGCACTCCGATGTCGAGCTGGTGCTCGCCGGCCGTGAGAAGCACATGACGAAGGCGTTCAATGGGGAACTCGAAGCCTGGTTCAGCCGTGTGGACGTCTCGCCGGGCCTGGCGAAGTCCCGGCTGCTCATCGCGACCGGGTGGCGGGGTGCTTCAGGCGCTGTGGGGTCATCGCCCGGTCTGCCCACGCCTGTGGTGCGCGACGGCATTTCGGCCTTCGGCGCCTGCTATGGCGGTTCGCGTGTGGACGCCGGCGCGCGGCTGCTTCTGGAGGCTCTGCGGGCGCACGCCGCTGAAGGGCCTGCGGGCTCAGCAGATGATGCAGGAGGAAGCCCGCTGAGAGTTCTCGACCTGGGCTGCGGCAATGGCTGGCTGCTGCGCGAGGTGAGAGTGCTGTTCCCCGGTGCGCGGCTGGCAGGCGTGGACGATTCCTGGGCTGCCGCAGCTTCGGCGCGAATGACGCTGGACGTGAACGGCAGCGGCAGGGGCGGGGAGGGAACTCACGAGGGATCTGCATTCGCCTCGGGTGATGGCGGCCCGGTGCTGCGGCATGCGGATGGTACCGCTGCCCTGCCGTGGGGTGAGGGCTTCGAAGCCGGAGCATTCGATCTGGTGACATTGAACCCGCCCTTCCACGAGGGCACCACGGTGACGACAGATACGGCACATGCGCTCATCGATTCCGCGCATGCGCTGCTGAGGCCCGGCGGGCTCCTCGTCCTCGTGCAGAACTCGCACCTGCGTTACCGCAGCCACCTGGCGAGCAGCTTCGCTCATGTGGAGCAGTGGGCACGGGACCGGCGTTTCACGGTTCTGGCGGCCTGGAAGCAGTGACGGAGATATTCGTCTGGTTGCTGAGCCCGAGCCCCTTCCGGGGTTGACGGGGCTCTGCCTCAACCAGCGCTGAATGCCTACCTATCTGGGTTCATCCCCGCATACGCGGGCGGACGCGTGCTGGCGTTGCGTCATGCGGGCCTGCAGCGGCTCATCCCCGCATACGCGGGGCGGACGATGTCGAGCGTCCTGTCCACACCGCCGACGAGGGCTCATCCCCGCATACGCGGGGCGGACGAGCTGGGAACCCCCGTGGATGGCGTGGTGTCGGGCTCATCCCCGCATACGCGGGGCGGACGACCGCACCCTTCGCCACGACGGAGCCGCGGCGGGCTCATCCCCGCATACGCGGGGCGGACAGCGATGCCGGGGGCATCGGAGACTCCACGAAGGGCTCATCCCCGCATACGCGGGGCGGACCCACATCTTCTTCACCTCCGGTCCGCCGAGTGAGGGCTCATCCCCGCATACGCGGGGCGGACGTCCTTGAAAGCCATGGTGTCTCCTGTGGTGGGGGCTCATCCCCGCATACGCGGGGCGGACATGCTGTGCCCATCCGAGGTGGGACCAAAGCTGGGCTCATCCCCGCATACGCGGGGCGGACTGCGAGTCTCCGGTGCGGATCTTCGGGCGGGTGGGCTCATCCCCGCATACGCGGGGCGGACAGCTTCTCGGTGCAGTCGGGGCGCTACACCGAGGGCTCATCCCCGCATACGCGGGGCGGACTTCTCCGTCGCGTTCTCGCCGCCGGGGCCGTAGGGCTCATCCCCGCATACGCGGGGCGGACGCCCGGTTGTGGTACGCGAATTCCTGCGCCCACGGCTCATCCCCGCATACGCGGGGCGGACGACCCGGTGTGGCCGAACGCGGCCAACAACGCGGGCTCATCCCCGCATACGCGGGGCGGACATCAAGACCGCCGTCGAGGCTGTAGTGACGTGGGGCTCATCCCCGCATACGCGGGGCGGACGCCTTCGGGCAGTCCCACGGGGATGGCCTCACCGGCTCATCCCCGCATACGCGGGGCGGACGCTGCACGTCGCCGGGCCGAGGTCGAAGAAGAGGGCTCATCCCCGCATACGCGGGGCGGACACTTCCTGACCTGCAGGAATACCGTTGGTTGAGCCATTTTACATACGACTTCGGTCTGGGTCGGACGCCGGCGCATGACGGAAAAGGTGCCAAGCATTCGGTCATGTCTCCGTCCTCATCCGTGATTCTCCCGCAACGACCGCGCGACGATGCGCAGGGCAGCCGTCAGCGCCTCATCGGAGACATCGGTGAAGCTGAGCATCACTCCGTGCGCGTCCTCAGGCCGGGTGCCGTTGGCATCAGCCGCCGAACGCTGTCCACCCGCCTCCCAATAGCCGCCGAGGTCCCCCACACGCACCCCGCGGGCGAGACAGGCCTCGGCGACGGAATGCGCGGTCCCCGCGTCACCCAGCCGCACCACCGCCTGTGCTCCGGAGACCATCTCCACCTCCCAGTCTGCGAGCGTCTCCAGCAGCCGCGCACGCCGGCGCACCAGCGCTCGCCTCCTGCGAGTGATGCTGCGCCGCAGCCCGCCCGAGGCCAGGTAGTCCGCCACGGCGCGCTGTGCGATCGCCGATGCCCCGGAACCGAGATCGCTGCGTGCCTGTGCGAGCGCGGGGACGAGTGCCGGCGGAGCGAGGATGTAACCCACCGCGGCCTCGGGCGTGAGCACCTGCGTGAACGTCCCCAGGTGCACGACGGACTCCGGTGCGAGGTCCCACAGCGTAGGCAGAGGCGCGCCCACGTGCCGATAGTCGCTGTCGAAGTCGTCCTCGATGACGAGCTGTCCTCGATCTGCCGCCTGTCGCAGCAGCTCGATCCGCCGAGGCGCAGGCATACCCGCGCCGGTGGGAAACAGGTGGTTGGGCGTGAGCAGGACGGAGCCGGCCGCCGCAGGCGTCAGCGACGGCACGGCTCCTGCGCTGTCAGTGGGCGCGGGGAGTGTGGGGACCATGAGCCTGCGCAGCACGCGCCGCAGACCCGGATAGCCCGGATCTTCCACAGCCATGGGCGCCAGCCTGTCCCGCAGTGCCGCAATGAGCAGTGCGAGGCCATCACGTGCTCCGGCGGTGATGACCAGCTGCGCGGGATCCACGGACATCGCACGCATGAGCCGCAGATGTTCGGCCACGGCCTCGCGCAGCTCCGGCAGACCCTGCGCGGGAGAGGAACCTGCCGCCCAGAAGTCATCGCCCGGGTGCTGGGGCACGGTCCGGCGGTCCGAAGGCTCAGGAGCCGTGGCGGCACGTCGCCAGGCCTCCCGCCAAGCGGGGTCATCCATACGCGGCGCGGCTCGTCGATGGGGGCTGAGGTCGATGAGCGAAGGAGCCGGGGCGCTCGCTGCCGCAGTGCGGGAGACAGCGGCAGTGCGGGCGTCCGCTCCTTGCGGCAGGCTCAGCTCGCCCGCTTCCGGATGCACTCGAGTGGTGCCGCCGGGTCGGCTGACCAGGTAGCCCTCGGAGATCAGCTGATCGTACGCGGCCACCACTGTTCCACGAGAAACGGACAGAGAGGCCGCCAGCGCACGGGTGGAGGGCACCGCCTGCTGCGGCTGCAGTGAGCCCGCCGCCACCAGCGTGCGGACGCCGGCGGCGATCTGCGCAGATGCCGGCATGCGCGCCGAGAGGTCGAGGACGAGCGGGAGAGTGGCGGCCATGAACGAATCGTATTCCGGCGAGACCGCAACTGGTCCAATGAAAGAAGTCGGAACTGGATCTTCTGCTGTACCGGTGGAGAGGGCCATGCTTGACCTCGTTCACCTTCGCCACGTTTTCCAGGAGTTCGAGATGACCGTCACCGCAGACCGGACCGCAGACGCCACAGACACAGCCTCCCGCCTCAACACCGGTCTGGCCCGCATGCTCAAGGGCGGCGTCATCATGGACGTCGTCACCGCGGAGCAGGCCCGCATCGCCGAGGACGCCGGTGCCGTGGCCGTCATGGCCCTGGAGCGCGTCCCGGCCGACATCCGCGCGCAGGGCGGCATCGCCCGCATGAGCGACCCGGACCTCATCGAGGAGATCATCGGCGCGGTCTCCGTCCCCGTCATGGCGAAGGCGCGGATCGGCCACTTCGTCGAGGCGCAGGTCCTGCAGGAGCTGGGCGTGGACTACATCGACGAGTCGGAGGTGCTCTCCCCGGCCGACTACGTCCACCACATCGACAAGCGCGCCTTCGACGTCCCCTTCGTCTGCGGCGCGACGAACCTGGGCGAGGCGCTGCGCCGCATCACCGAGGGCGCCTCCATGATCCGGTCCAAGGGCGAGGCCGGCACCGGCGACGTCTCCGAGGCGACCAGGCACATCCGCACCATCCGCGAGGAGATCGCGAAGCTGTCCGCACTGCAGCCGGACGAGCTCTACGCCGCCGCCAAGGATCTGCAGGCCCCCTACGACCTCGTCGCCCAGGTGGCCCGTGACGGCCGCCTGCCCGTCGTCACCTTCGTGGCCGGGGGAGTGGCGACGCCGGCGGACGCGGCGATGATGATGCAGATGGGCGCCGACGGCGTCTTCGTGGGCTCCGGCATCTTCAAGTCCGGCGATCCCGCTTCCCGCGCCAGGGCCATCGTGCACGCCACCACCCACTTCGAGGACGCGGCGGAGATCGCCAGGGTCTCACGCGGGCTCGGTGAGGCCATGGTCGGCATCTCCGTCTCGGAGCTTCCTGCTCCCCACCGCCTCGCTGAGCGCGGCTGGTGAACGGCAGCTCCGGCGCGGGCCGGGAGCCCGAGGTGAGCGGGGAGGCGCGCGCTCCGGCGGCCGGTTCCGCGCTCGCACCCCGCATCGGCGTCCTCGCGCTGCAGGGGGCCGTCGCCGAACATGCGGACCTCCTGCACGGACTCGGCGCCCAGGTGGTGCCGGTGCGGCGGCCGGACCAGCTGGCGAGCCTGTCAGGACTGGTGATCCCGGGCGGGGAGAGCACGGCGATCGCGCGCCTCGCCCATCCCCAGGGTCTCCTGCCCGCCGTCCGCAGGCGCATGGACGAGGGCATGCCGGTGCTGGGCACCTGCGCGGGCCTCATCCTGCTGAGCGAGACCGTGGTGCCCGAGGCCGGCCTCGCCGGACTGGACACCATAGGCGGTCTCCACGTCCGGACCCGCCGCAACGCCTACGGCCGCCAGCGGGACTCCTTCGAGGCGGAGGTGTCCGTGAGTCTGCCGGATCCCGGCGGGAGCTCGCCCGGCCCGAGGCCCATGCGGGCTGCGTTCATCCGCGCGCCGCTCATCGAGCAGGTCGGAGAGGGGGCTGAGGTCATCGCCACGCACGGCGGGCGTCCCGTTGCCGTGCGGCAGGGGCGGGTCCTCGCCGCGAGCTTCCACCCGGAGCTCACCGGCGACGACCGGCTCCATCGCGAACTCGTGCGGATCGCGTCGAGTCCTGAGGCCCTCGCCGCGAGCCCCGAGGCTGCCCTGCAGGCACCGCGACCTGCCCCCGCATGAGAGTCCGCGCGGTGCGGTAGAGCGACGCGCTCTCCGCGGTGAGCCTGCCGTCGGGGGCGGTGCGCACGTCTGCACCCGCGGTGACGACGCCGGAGGGTGTGGCGATGCGCAGCGCACCGCCCGCCGCGCTCGGGCGCGCGGCCTCGGCCACGGTGCTCCCGGGAATCTGCGCCGCCGCCGCGGTGCAGAGCGCTGCGGTGCCGGGTGTGGCGAGGTGCGTCTGCTCCATCGAGAGCACGCGCAGGGTGAGGTCGGCGTCCTCGGCGGCCACGGTCGTCCCGTCGAGCAGCCGGCAGGTGCGCGGACCTGCCACCAGCGCGATCTTGGGGACTGCGCGGGGAGCTGCGGCGTCCTCGGCGGCCATGCCCATCGCGACGGCACCGGCGCGCCGCAGGCGGTCGAGCCTCCCCATCAGCGCGGAGTCCGCATCCAGCTCCGCCGGGAGCTCGTCCCCGCGCAGTCCCAGATCCTCCGCACGGACGAAGACCATGGGATTGGCCGCGTCGATGAGTGAGGCGTGGTGCTCACCGTCCTCGAGCCGCAGCACGTCCGCAGCGGCGCCGGTGGGGAGCAGTGCCCCGGTCCGTGAGCCTGCCGGGCGGAGATAGCGGAGCTCGATGGGGGAGCCGGTCCCGGAGACCCCGGGAAGCACAAGAGGCCCCGAGGCGGACGCCGTGCCGTTCTCCACCCGCAGCTGCACCTCGATGTGCTTCTCCGTGTTCGTGTTGAAGATCCGCACTGTCTGCGGCCCGTCGGGGAGGACGAGGAGACCGCTCTCCAGTGCGAACGGCACAACAGCCGCTGACAGATTGCCGCAGTTGCCGGAGTAGTCCACCACCGGTGCATCCACCGCGACCTGGCCGACGGTGTAGTCGAGCTCTGCCCCGGCGCGGTCGGAGGCGGTGACGCTCACCACCTTGGACAGCGACGAGATCCCGCCGCCCATGCCGTCGATCTGCCGGCCGAACCTGTCCGGAGAGCCCAGCGCACGCAGATAGAGCGCGTCCCGGTCCGGACCCCGCGGAGGCAGATCCTGTTCTGCGAAGAAGAGACCCTTGCTGGTCCCGCCGCGCATGAAGGCGGCGTTCGTCCACTGCATGAGGGCGCTCCGATCTGTGTGGGGTTCCGTGAGCCGGGCGTGCACCTTCTGTGCGCCCCCGGCCCTCGCGAGGAATGAAGAAGGCCTCTCGATCCGCGTGTACAAGCGGATCGAGAGGCCTCTCGGAGTGGGGTGGCTAACGGGACTTGAACCCGCGACCCCCGCGACCACAACGCGGTGCTCTACCAGCTGAGCTATAGCCACCATGTGCACGAGCGGCACCGGAGCGCCGTTCGGACAACAGAAGAAAGCATAGACCCGTTGGGGTGCGGGAGCCAACTCTCAGGCGGATGGGGAGGTGAGATGCTCGTCACGCACGCGCCGAGCGTGGGTCTGCAGGCAGCGCCGGGATGCCTCCGGCGGCCTCGGGGAGACCTCCGGCGCTGACGGCGTCGCAGCACCTGCTGGGGTAACTATTGGGACTCGGAAAGGGGATGGGCGGCGTTCTTCGACCCGAACGTACTTACACTGGTGGTCGCGCTCAGTGCGCCGCAGCCATTTCATCGTCGCAGCACTTCCCGAGGTCGACCCACACCATGCCCCACGCTCAGATCGCCGTTGCACAGGACCGCAGCGCAGAAGTGAGCATCGACGGCGCCGTCACCCCGCACCCGGACCTCGGGTCCGCGATGGCGCACCTCGCCGGGCATGCGCGCTCTGCACAGGTGTCTCTGCAGGTGACCATCGCAGACGGCGGCATCGCGCGTGAGATCCGCATCAGTGAGAACGGCCAGATCGCCGCCCTGCCCGCGGGGGAGTCGGGTGAGGATGCCGTGCCGCCGGACGGCGAGGCCGCCGCCCGGGTCCCGGACGGGAGTGCGGGTGCGGAGCCGGTGGAGGGCGCCGTCGCAGCGGCCTCGGACCCTGAGGCCGGCGCATCCGCAGACGCCGGTGCGCCCACAGATCTCGCGGTCCCGGCCTCGGACGACGAAGGCCCCGCCTACCCGCTCTACGCGCAGGCGCCCGCCGGTCTCGATGCGGATTCGCAGCGTCCGGCGAGCGGATCCGCGGATGACGAGATCGCCCGGTCCACGGAGGTGCAGGCCGGCGAAGGGGCGGAGCGCCAGGACCGGGAGACGGCCTCGGAGGCGGAGTTCCCCGTGGGCACACGCTACTCCGGACCTGCGGAGACCATCCCCGGCTCCGGCGCGACGGATCCGCAGGAGCGCGGCGCGAAACGGCGCAGGGGGACGGACGCGGCACGTTCCCGCCGGCGTCCAGCGGTTCACGCTCCGCGGGGTATGCGCCTCACGGTCCCCGGTCTGGTCCTGGCCGTGCTCCTCGTCCTTGCGATGGCCTTCTTCTTCCTTCCCGATCTCATCGGCACTCCCGCCGCGAAGGAATCCGAGGTGCCCACCAGCTCCACCGTCCCCAGCCGCGTCCCCGTGACGCAGGAGAAGTCCACCACTCCGGTTCCCGGCTACGCGGAGGAACCGGAATGGGAGGCCGAGGTGCCGCAGACGGCCTCGGTGACCGCCTCCTCCCGCGGGATCCTGGTGGTGGACGGCGGGGATCTCTCCGTGCTGGACCCCACGACGGGCGAGGTCCGCTACTCCAACGAGTACTCCGGCACCGTCTCGTTCGCCGCGGACACCGTCATCGAGGGGCGGGCCGCGCTCGTCTGGCGCTACGAGAACCGGGTCGAGGCGCTGTTCGACGGCGAGGACAGCACGGTCGCCTACGACCTCAGCCCCACGGCGCGCATGTCGTCCGCCGGGGACAGCGTGCTCATCCGCGAGGGCAATGACCTCAGCACCCTTGCGGCCGACGGCTCGTTCGTCGACATCCCCACGCCTCCTCCGGGCTCCACGCCCATGGCGGTGGACGGCGGTCGGCTGGTGAGCGCCCCCTTCGACGGCCCGCTGGAGCTCACGGACATCGCGAGCGGGGAGATGGAGCGCCTCGACCTGGAGTCGCCCGGCGACGGTCTCGAGATCAAGCAGTGGAAGTCCGCCGGGCACGGCCTCGCGATCACGGTCTGGGGCGAGCCCGAGGCCAACCCGACATCAGGGCAGCGACTGCAGCTGGCCGTGCACAGCCTTCAGGACGGGAGCCTGTCATCCGTCAACGAGGTCTCCAGCGGGGAGCTCGGGGAGGCCGACTGGACGCGGGGGCAGGACTACAAGCTCGCGGTCATCGGCCCGTATCTCTACGACCTCCGCAGCGGCCTGCTCGTCATGGACGGCACGGAGAGCGGAGTGCAGCTGGGGGAGCCGCGGGGCGACCTGGTGCCGGGTTCGCAGGCGGGCGCCGGAGTCATCCTCGCGGACACGGTCTCCGGCGGTCCGACCGCCTACACCACGGGTGCCGACCTCCTCGCAGTGGTCGACGACGCCCGTTACGCAATCGTGCGCTCAGGTGCGGACCGCGTGGTGGCGTACCCGCAGGACTGAATTCCGGCCGTGCTGCGGCGACAGCTCTCTCACCGGCGGAATCGCGCGAGAAGCGGCAGGTTTCCCTGCAGGGTCTCCGGGGCGACTTCTGTAAAGATTTGAACACATAAGATCGCGATACGGTCACGAAGACGGATAGAGTGGGAGAGAACCGATCCCTGCCTTCCCGAGGATCCATGACGCGTAGACCACGGCTCGCACTCGCGACGGCAGTCGCCGTGTGCCTCGCCGCTTCCCCGCTCCCCGCCCATGCACAGCCGGACATGGGCGCCGGGGGTGTGCCGACCACCTCCTCGGCGGCATCCGCCGGGGCGGATGCCCCTGCCGGCGACCCCGGGGCGCACACCCCGGCCGAGGCCGGTGTGCAGGGAGCGGAGTCCTCCGGCGGAGTGCTGCCCACGGGCGGTCCGACACAGGAGCCCGAGTCCTCCCCGAGCCCCTCGGGAGACCCCAGCCTGGAGCCCACGGAGGATCCCACGGACGATCCGTCCGGAGACCCCACGGAAGAGCCGACTGACGGCCCCACCGAGTCCCCCTCGCAGAGCCCCGCTCCCTCCCCGTCCCGGGACGACGGTGAGGGCGAGCCGATGCCCGTGCCCTCACGGCCCGGCGGCGACCGGCCGGGCGGCGACGATTCCGGCGACGTGCCCACGTCCGGCGGTGGGAAGTCCACTCCGGGCGGCAGGATCGAGGATCCCTCGACCGGCAACGGCGGCTCACGCGGCTCGTCGCAGCCGGGCGGTGCCTGGGCTCCCCCGGAGGAGCAGGGCCCGGACTACTCCGATCCGGTTCCGCGCGCGCCCGGTGAGGGCGAGGACGAGTCCATCACGGAGGAAGCCGGGCAGAACCCGCAGAGCGCAGCGGCCAAGGACGACGGCGCGGCCGGCACGGATTCCGATGCGGCCGGCGGAGTCGCGATCGGCGGTCTCTCCTGGCCGTTCGCGCTGCTCATCGCTGTGGGCCTCGCCGCACTGGGCGTGATCGCCTTCCTCCTGGGCAGGCGGCGTCACGGAGCCGAGGCCCCCGCGGACTGAGCACTGCTGAGGCTGCGGCTGTCGTCGCAGAGGCTTCCCACCGCATCCCCCACTGCGTCAGCCCTCACCTGCCCTTCCGCAGGTGAGGGCTGAGCCGTTCCCGGCCCTACAGGGTGAGGCTCGGGTGCAGGTCCTTCATCCGCAGGACCCGCTTCTGCGCGCAGGCGAAGGTGCTCACCGCCAGTGCGAGGATGCCGAACAGCGCCAGGCAGGCCGCGGCGTTGAGCACGGCCGCGGTGTCCCCGCCGGCGATCATCCCGCGCAGGCCCTTCACGGCGTACGTCATGGGCAGGAACGGCGAGATCCACTGGAAGAACGCCGGTGCCGTCTCCACCGGATAGGTGCCGCCGGCCGCGCCGATCTGGAGCATGAGCAGCACGAGGGCCACGAGCCTGCCGATCGAGCCGAACAGGACGACGCACATGTGGTGGACGGCGTGGAACGAGGACGCCACGACCACGGAGAACACGAACGTCCACAGCCAGGTGGAGACGGAGAAGTCGAGGATGAAGGCGAGCACCGTCCACAGCACCACCACCTGCAGGACGCCGAACAGGAGGCCCGGGACGAGGCCGGACCACGCCACCCGCAGCGAGCTCGCGGACGAGGCCAGTGCGCGGTGCGGGTAGGCCTTGAGCACCATGTAGGTGATCATCCCGCCGATCCACAGCGCGAGGCCGATGAAGAAGGCCGCGAGCCCCTGGCCGTAGACGTGCACGGGGTTGAGGGTGTCCTTGTGCGCGTCCACGGGCAGGGCCACGACGTCGGAGCGGACGTCCCGGTCCGCGGAGTCGAACGTCGGGATCTCCTCCACGCCGTCCGCCAGCCCGTCCGCGAGCTCTCCCGAGCCGTCGTCGAGCTGTGCGGCGCCGTCGTCCAGCTGCACGGCCCCGTCCGCGAGCTGCCCGCCCGCGTCCGCGGCGCTGCCGGCTCCCTCAGCCAGCTGCACCAGTCCGTCTGCGAGTTCGCCCGCCCCGTCGTCCAGCTGCTGTGCGCCGTCGTCCAGACGCACGATCCCGTCGCGCAGGGTGCGGGCCCCGCTTGCCACCTGGGTCGCCCCGTCGTCCAGGGTGCTGATCTGGTCGTCCGCCTCATGCACCGCGTCCAGCACGCCGTCGGCCAGCTCGCGGGCGTCGTCCTCATAGCCCTGGGCTCTCGAGCGCGCGTCCTTCGCCGCGTCCTGTGCGGAGTCCAGATCGGATTCCAGCCCGTCGAGGGCGTCCTGCAGTTCGCCCACGCGGGGATCGTCCGGATAGTCCTCGGCCAGGGCGTCCACCCGCGCGGAGAGATCGTCGGAGACCTTCGCCCGGCCGTCCTCGAAGCGATCGGCGGCATCGTCGAGAGCCGGCCCCGCGCTGTCCACGAGATCGCCCACGCGGCCGTCGAAGTCGTCCGCCTTGGTGCGGATCTCGTGCGCCTTGTCGCTGAGCGCCCCGGTGCCGTCGGCCACCTGCCCTGCGCCGTCGGCCAGATCGCGGCTGCCGGTGCGCGCCTCGGCGGTGCCGTCGGCCAGATCGGAGGCGCCCGAGGCCAGCGTCCCTGCGCCGTCCGCCGCGGTGTCGGCCGCGGTGTGGAGCTCGTCGAGTCCGTCGCGCAGCTGCCCGGAACCGTCCACCATGTCGCCGGTGCCGTCATGCAGCTGCCCTGCGCCGTCATGGAGGTCCCGGGCCCCGTCGGCGGCCTCGGCGATCTTGTCGTGGAGGTCGTTGAAGCCCACGAAGATCTGGTCGGCGTACTCCGCCGTGGTCGTCTCGTTGAGGCCCGCCTTGATGCCGGTGAGGATGGTGTTCGCGACCTGGCCCAGCACGTAGTTGTTGGCGTCGTTGGTCGCCACGCGCAGCTCCGCGCGCTCCGGGTCGTCACCGCCGGCGGAGACGAGCTTCTCCGAGAAGTCCGCGGGGATGGTGAGGACCGCGGCGTAGGATCCGTCCGCCAGTCCCTCCGCGGCGGTCTCCACGTCCGCGGTCTCCCAGGCGAAGCCCGCGGCATCCTTCTCCGTGACGGTGTCGACGAGCTCGTCCCCGGCGTGCAGCTCCTCCGGCGGCGCGTCCTCGTCCGCGCCCGTGGGCGCAGGCTTCTCCGCACCCCGATCCAGGTTGACCACGGCGGCCGGCAGGTTGTCGAGGTTGCCCGTCGGGTCCCAGTTGGACGCCAGGTACAGACCTGCGTAGAGGGAGGGGATGACCATGATCACCACCATCGCGAGGCGGGTGAGGGTCGTCCGGCGGAAGCGGGAGAGCTCGAGCCAAGGCAGGGAGAGCATTGAGGTCCTTCGTCGATGCGCTGCGGATCCGTGGGTGCGGCGGACCGGGCGTCCGCCGCGATGTGCGAGGGGCGATCCGAGGGCGCGGCGCGTGCGGATCGTCGGGGTGTGCGGGGAGCAGACTCAGCCGGGAGACCGGGAGATGTCGAGGGTGAGGACGTCCTCGGCCAGGTCCGGCACCCGGGCGCAGAGCTCGTTCAGCTGTGCATCGTCAGCACAGGTCACCACGAAGGTCCGGCGCTCGTCGGTGAAGACGCCCTCGCGGCGGTACAGCAGGACCCCCAGCCAGGCGATCGTCCGGTCGCGCGGGTCGCGCAGGAGGTCGATGTCGTCCACCGCGACGACGGGGGTGTGGTCCATCGAGGTGAGGGCGAGCTGCAGGAAGAACTGCTGGAGCGGCGTGAGTTCGGAGACGTAGGTGGACTCGCTGACGCTCAGGACGAAGTCCGCGTCCAGCACATCGGCCGGACGGAACCCGGGGATTCCGGACTCGCGCAGGATCGTCATGGCGGAGACCACGACCTCGCGCAGCTTGTCGATCTCCCGGGTGACCTTCGAGCGTGAGATCCACGGCTTGTACCAGGGCTGGGTGGTGATGAGCCGTTCCGCGATGTGCTCCGCCACGGAGAGGTTGCTCTCGAGGTCCGTGACCCCGTGCACGTGTGCCAGCCCCACGAGGGTGCGCACCTTCCGGCCCTGCTTCTGCGTGTCGAACCCGCGGACCGAGGCCGTGCCGGAGCTCGGCCGCATCCTGCCGGCGATGCTGAGGAGGAGGCAGGTCTTGCCGGACCCCTCGGCTCCGCGGAGCACGAGCAGCCCGCCCTCGGGCACCTCGGCGGTGACGTCCGTGTAGACGGGGCCGCGGGAGGTGCTCATGGACAGGCCGTCGACGCTCACGGCGGGCTCGCGGTGGTGCTCCGCCGTCTCCGCGCTCTCGCTCATCTCCACACTCACCTGTCCCATGATCCGCGCAGGCATGCGCATCCGCAAGGCGAACGGCGAAGCCGTGGCCACTCTCACTACCGCCGGGTAACAAAACGGCGGACGGCGCCGTGCCGCGGATCCGCGAGCGGTGCGGACGCACGCGGGCCGGAGGTCCACGGCAGGGTCATGAGGGCCCAGAGCACGGCCGCGAGGAGAGCCTCCCAGAACACATAGGCCGGCCACGGGCCCAGGAGGTCCAGGATCGAGGGTCCCTGCGGCGCCCGTGAGAGATAGGAGTAGTTGGCTCCCGTCATGCCGTTCACCGTGACGGCGAGACAGGCCCAGGCGATCGTCGCCGCGCAGGTGATCCCGTATCCGCGCCAGGTGGGCCGGTACCCGAGTCCCCAGACGAGCACGACGGGGGTGAGGAGCACGCTGATGTGGAGGTACCAGAAGAGCACGTACTCGACGACGGGCACGGAGAAGTAGTTGAGGTCCGGTGTGAGCACGGACTGGATGTTGAGCGTGAGACCCCAGTAGTAGGAGATCGCGATGGCCCAGCCGGAGCGTCGGATCAGCGCGACGGCGGTGATGATCCGCAGCGCGTCGGAGTAGTGGAAGGGCAGGGACTGGTCGATGTTCCAGTTCCACGGCAGGAAGTCCCGCGCGAATCCCATGAGCGCGACGGCGAGGACGATCCAGCCGGAGATCCGCAGGATGCGGTCCTCCCTGTCCGTGCCCGCGATCCGGCGGGCTCCCCAGACGAGTGCGAAGCCCGCGATCACGGTGAACGCCAGGGCGCACAGATGCTCGGGTCCGAGCAGCGGCATGCGCCCGATGGGCTCCAGGCGGATCGACATGAGGGAAGTGTATGCGGTCCCCGTAGTGTATGCGGATGTCCTCGCCGAGGGAGCCGCGCGCTGCGCGGGTGCAGACATGACGAAGGCCCTTCGCCGGCGTTTCCGCCGGCGAAGGGCCTTCGTCCTCTGTACACCCCCCGGGACTTGAACCCGGAACCCACTGATTAAGAGTCAGTTGCTCTGCCAATTGAGCTAGAGGTGCGCAACGAGAAGAAAGACTACCCGCTTTCGGTCGAGGAGGGAAGCGGGCGAGACGGTTCGGGGGAGAGATTCGCACCACACTCGCGAGAGGGCGGCATGCGGGCCGAGGCGCCTGGTGCGGGTCGGGGTGCCGCCGCGTGCGGCGGGAGCATGACGAAGGCCCCTCACCTGGCGCGATGCCTGGTGAGGGGCCTTCTCCGGTACACCCCCCGGGACTTGAACCCGGAACCCACTGATTAAGAGTCAGTTGCTCTGCCAATTGAGCTAGAGGTGCGCAACGGGATGAAACTATACCCCTCCGCGCGGCCGGTTCCAACCCGGAGAGGCGGATCCGGACGAAAAGTGCTCCGTCTCACCCCGGGTGCGCCGCCCGGCGGGTGGGGCGGCGCACCCCGCTGGCACCTCGGGGCATCTCAGAGGTACAGGCCGGCGGCCTCGTCGGTGGCGGACTCCGCGATCGCGTGCACGTCGCGCTCGCGGAGGAGCACGTAGCCGGCTCCCTCCAGCTCGACCTCGGCGAGGTCCTGCGGGTCGAAGAGGACCGAATCGCCCAGCTCGACCTGGCGGACGAGGGGGCCGGCGGCCGCCACCGTTCCCCACGCCAGGCGCTTGCCGACGGAGGCGGTGGCCGGAATGAGGATCCCGGCGGACGACTTGCGCTCTCCGCCGTCCTTCGCCGGGGCCACGAGGAGGCGGTCGTGCAGCATCCGGATGGGCAGGTCCGGCGTCTCAGCCACGGCGACCACGGAAGGCGAGGAAGCCGATCACACCTGCCGCCGCGAGAACTGCACCGCCCACCGCCGCGATCCGCTCGACGCGGGGCGAGCCGCTCTCGTCGATGATGAGGGACTTCGCGGAGTCCGCCGCCCGTGCTGCCAGAGCCTTGGGGTGCAGGCGACCCACGAGCTCGTCCACGTTGGCGGCCAGGCGCTGCTCGCGCAGGCGGATGGACTCGACGAGCTGCTCGCGCGTCGCGGTGTCGACCGTGACGTCCGAGGTGTACACGTTGCTGGACATGCGCTCACTTCCTAGTGCGTGGATCGGTTCCTCCCGGCGCACGCGCGCCGATCGCCTCCGAGCCTACCGCGAAGAGGCGCCCCTCACGCAGTGCGGCGGCACGGTACCGGGAGCCTCGCGGCTAGGCTGGACGGCAGCGGGCGGGACAGGTCTCGCCCGGCACGGCACAGCACCCGAACAGGAAGAGCGAGGACCCCCATGACGCGCTTGGAACCCGGCGACGCAGCCCCGGACTTCACCCTGAATGACCAGGACGGCAGCCCGGTGACCCTCTCCGACCTCCGCGGCTCGCGCGTGGTCGTCTACTTCTACCCCGCGGCGATGACCCCCGGCTGCACCACCCAGGCCTGCGACTTCCGCGATTCGCTCGACGCGCTCGCGGCGCAGGGCATCCGCGTGCTGGGAGTCTCGCCGGACGAGCCGGCGAAGCTGAAGAAGTTCCAGGAGCGCGACGGCCTCACCTTCACGCTGCTCTCCGACCCGGAGAAGAAGGTCCTCACCGAGTGGGGCGCCTACGGTGAGAAGAAGAACTACGGCAAGGTCGTCCAGGGCGTCATCCGCTCCACCGTGGTCGTCGATGCCGAGGGGGTGGTGGAGCTCGCCAGGTACAACGTCAAGGCCGCCGGTCATGTGGCGCGCCTGCGCCGGGACCTGGGGATCGACGAGGCCTGATCGGACGCCGAGGCCGGCGCCGGTGCGCCTGGCCGGTCTTCGGTAGACTGACCGCCGCGCGCGTGTGGCGGAATTGGTAGACGCGCTGGATTTAGGTTCCAGTGTCCCAGGACGTGGGGGTTCGAGTCCCCCCATGCGCACAGCCGGCGCCTCACCAGGATCCTGACGTCCAGGTGAGGCGCCGCTCCGCTGTCCTGGGCGGATCAGTCATGGGGCCCGAGCTGAAGTTCGTGGCCGAGGATGACGGCGTGCACCCGGTCCCTGAGCTGGAGCTTGGCGAAGATCGAGTTGATGTGCGATTTCACGGTGGAGTGGGCGAGGTGCAGCTCTGCGCCGATCTCTGCGTTGTTCAGTCCGCGTGCGACGGCGGAGAAGATGTCCCGCTCGCGAGGGCTCAGCACCTCGAGCCGGACGGCTCTCGTCTGTGCGCTCCTGCTTCTCCGCGCCTCCTGTTCCGACGAGGCGAGGTAGTGCTCGACGAGCTGTGAGGTGAGGCGCGGTGCGACGACCGCCTCCCCGCCGGCCACGGTCCTGACCGCGGAGACGAGTGCCTCGGGGGTGGTCGTCTTGAGCAGGAAGGCGCTCGCGCCCGCTCTGAGGCTGCCGAAGGCGTAGTCGTCGAGGTCGAACGTGGTGAGCACGATCACCCTGACCGCGGGGTGCCGTTCCGTGATGATCCGGGTCGCTTCGATGCCGTCCATGCCCGGCATCCGCACGTCCATGAGCACGACGTCGGGGACCGCGCGGTCGAGCAGGGCGAGCGCCGGTGCGCCGTCTCCGGCCTCGCCGATGACCTCGATGCCGTCCGCGGAGTCGAGGATCAGGGCGTTGCCGGCCCGTTCGAGCGGCTGATCGTCGACGACGACGATGCGGAGGGAAGCCGGCGCGAGTGTGCTCATGCCTGTTCCGGTCCTTTCAGGGGGAGTACGGCCCGAACCCGCCAGCCGGTGCCCGGGGCGTCTGCGGCAGTGGGGACCGGCCCGGCTTCGAAGGTGCCGTGGAAGGCCGCGGTACGCTCCCGCATCGCGCGGAGGCCCAGACCCGCTCCGAGCGACTCGACGGCGGTGCCGGGTCTGCCGTTGTCCGTGACGGTCACTGCGAGGCGGTCGTCGCACTCGTGGACGGCGGCCTCGACGTGCGTCGCCTCCCGTGCGTACCGGAGGGCGTTGGTGAGGGCCTCCTGCACGAGGCGGTACACCGTCGTCCGCAGCGCCGGCTCGCTCGGCTGCGTCGCAGCATCCAGGACGACGGGCAGCCCGGCGGCGCGGAACACCGCGATCAGCTCCTCCAGCGGGGGCAGGCTGTGGCCGGAGTGCTGCAGATCGGCGCCGAGGGCATCGTCGTGCTCGCGGAGCAGGCGGAGGATGCGCTGCATCTCCTCGAGCGCCTGTGCGCCGACGGTGCCCAGCTGTTCCAGCGCCTCGCGCGCCCGGGCGGGATGCTTCTCCCAGCCTGCGCGCGCCCCGCCTGCGAGTGCGATCATCACGGTGACCGAGTGCGCGACGACATCGTGCATCTCAGCGGTGATGCGGGCGCGTTCCGCGGCCGCCGCCCGCTCCTCCCTCATCGTGATGAGGTTCCTGATCGCAGCCCGCCGGCCGCGGCTCGCCCGCACGGCGACGCCGGTCGCAAGCGCCGCCAGCGCGATCGGGTCGATGCCGACCGCCGCCGGCTGCTCCCTGGTCCCCAGCAGCACTGCGAGCCCCGAGGACGCGAGGATGACGGCCTGAGCGGCGAGATAGCCGAGGAACGCGGTGCGCAGTCTCGTGAGGGAGGCCAGGGTGTACACACCGAAGGCGCTCTCCATGGTGGCGGCCGTGGTGCCCATCGCGGCAAGGGGGTTGAGAGCGGCGAAGCCGACCGCGAGCAGCAGTGCCGCGAGCGGATGCGAGCGCCGCCACCAGACCACCAGCGCCACGCCCGCAGCGCAGAGGTGCCCGAGCCAGGCATGCGCATGCGGCTCGAGCAGCAGTGCCGCCACCGGGGGAGCGGTGCAGACCAGGATGATGAGCACGTCGAAGATGCGCGGGCGAGCCGCGAACCAGCGGACGATCCGGGGCCGCTCCAGCACCGGATCGCTCAGCGTCCCCGCGGTGCTCACGGGCACTTCGGTGCTCACGGGCGCGGGTGCCCTCTCTGCGGTGCTGCTCTGCGCGTCATGGCCGTCCTCTCCCCGTCGAGGATACGGACGGGCCGCCCTCACGACCACCACCCCTGGGTGGAGACTCGCCCGGGCTCACCCATGACATCTCCACCCCAGGCCGGTGTCCGTCCCCGGTGCAGGGTTCCTAGCGTTGGCGGCATCAGCCGGAGCAGTGCGAATGCGAGAGGGGCGGAGCATGGGCGTGACGACAGATGCCGGAGCGGGCGAGGCAGAGGCTGAGAACCGGTGCTGGGTGCTCCGGGCTGAGGGCGTCAGCAGAGCCTTCGGGGACACCCGGGCGCTCGTGGGAGCGGACGTCGATCTCCGTGCCGGTGAGGCGGTCGCGATCATGGGGCCGAGCGGACCGGGGAAGTCGACGCTCCTGCACGCGCTCGCGGGCATCATCGCCGTCGATGGGGGAAAGGTGCTCCTGCGCAGGTCCGACGGCAGCGGGATCGACGACCTCGCTGCCGTCGGAGACGAAGCGCTCCGTGCTCAGGCTGCGTCGCTTCGGCTTCTTCTTCCAGGCGGGTCTGCTGATCCCGGAGCTGACGGCCGAGGAGAACGTCGCTCTCCCACTGCTCCTGTCCGGGCGGGGCAGGGCGGAGGCTGTCAAGCGGGCGAACGCCGAACTCGCGCGGCTCGGGATGCCCGGCCTCGGGGTCCGCCGGATCGGTCAGCTCTCCGGCGGTCAGGCGCAGCGGGTGGCCTTCGCCCGTGCACTGGCCGCCGATCCGGCGATCATCTTCGCGGATGAGCCTACCGGCGCACTCGACTCCCGCACCGCCGACGACGTGCTCGACGCCCTGCTGGCCTCGAACGAGGGCGCCGGCCGGGCATTGGTCATCGTCACACACGACGAGAGAGTCGCAGGGCGCTGTGATCGGATCGTACGCCTGCGCGACGGGCGGATCGAGAGCTCGTCGTGAACCCGTACGCAGTGTTCCTGCTCATCCGTCCGTCCCGCTCCTCGGTGCTGCTCGCGCGCTTGCAGCTGCTCGCCTCCGGTACGACCACGCTGCTCGCCTTCGCGGTCGCCATGCTCGCGGCGGCGTTCCGGAACGTGCCCACCGAGGAGATCGGCTACACGGTGCTCGCGGTCTCACTCGTGGGGCTGCTGATCGTGCCGCTCCTCACGCTCGGCTCCGCCACCGTTCGTCTCGCCGCCCGCAGCCGCGACGACCGGCTGGCGACGCTGCGACTGCTCGGGGCCACCGCGGGGCAGGTGCGCAGAGTCGCGGTCGCCGAGGTGACTGCGATCGCGGCAGCGGGGGTGCTGCTCGGCACCGCTCTTGCCGCTGCCCTCCCGTTCCTGCTGAGCCTGCTCACCATCTACGGGCAGCCGCTGCGTGCGGAGGATCTCTGGCTGCCATGGTGGGTGACGACGGCGCTTCCGGTCGTCCTGGTGATGGTGGCGGCGATCAGCGGCCTGTTCGGTCTGCGTCGAGTGGTGCTCTCCCCGCTCGGCGTGCGGATGCGACAGGACGCGCCGACGCTGAGCCGGCTGCGCTTCGTGGCCGCCCTGGTGGTGCTGGCCGGCGCGGTGCTGGTGATGCAGAACATCTCACCAGGTTGGGGAGCGGTCGTCATCACTGCTGCGGTCGCCGCGTCCGTGCTCGGCATCATGGCGATGCTCGGCGTGGCCGGCCCCTTCGTGCTCGCGCTGTTCTCCCGACGCTGTGCGCGGCGCACGGAGGATGCGGCACGTCTGCTCGCCGCACGCGGTGTGCTCGAAGATCCCCAGGCGGCATGGCGCAGCGTCTCCGCACTCGCGCTCGCCTCGTTCGTGCTGATCCCGGCGGGAAGCATGCTCGGCTTCCTCGAGACCATCCAGGCCGGCGAGAGCCGCGAGATCATGACGGCCGACCAGCTGCTGCTCTTCAGCGATGCGCGCATCATGGTCATCGCACTCGCCGCGATCTCGTTCCTCGTGGTCGCCTGTCAGGTGGCGATCACGCAGACCGCCGCCGTCATCGAACGCCGCGACCTCTACGTCGCCTGCGACCGCATCGGCATGCCGGTCGCGGAGATGGATCGGGCACGCAGGCTGCGGGTGACCATGCCCGCCGCCGTCGCCGTGCTCGGGGCCGCCGGGGCCGCCATCGCGCTCGCATTCTGGCTGGTCGTCGCGGCAGCGGTCACGGCACCGCTGTTCATCGCGACGACGGTGCTCATCCTCCTGCTCGGACTGCTGCTCGTCCACGGCGGAGTCGTGTCGACGCGACCCGTGCTGCGCCGCGTGCTCGCAACACCCGCGCGCGGTGAATAGCCGTGGAGACCGCGTTCGGCCTCGGCCTGCTCGGCACCGCCATTTCGACGAGCTTCATCGCACTGGCGCTCGCGCCGGTCAGCGTGGTGCAGCGGCTCACCCCGGTGAGGGGAGCGATCTGCACCTCGGAACACAGCACGTCCGCGTCGCCTCGATCCTCGCCGTCTCGACGGTGGCCGCTGCGGGAGTCCTGGTGGTCCGGTGCCTCGTGCCCGCACGAGCCATCCGCCTGCTGGGTCTGCTGACGAGTGCGGTGGTGTTCGGCAGCATCACCACGGTTCTCAAGACGCTGGTTGCCCATGTCTCGGCAGAGGGGCTGCAGGCGGCCCTCGGCGCTTCGACCGTCCATGTGAGCCTCTTCGCGGTCGTCACGGGCGGAGTGGTGGCGAATGTGCTGCTCCAGACCTCTCACCGCTTCTTCCCGGCGCCGGTGGTGCTCGCGGCGCTCACGATCATCGATCCGCTCACGGCGGCGGTCGTCGGGATCACCGTGCTGGGCGAAGCCTCGCTCACGCCTGCGGCCGTCGCCGGCCTCGCTCTGTCAGGTGGACTTGCGTGCTCCGGCGTGCTCGGTCTCAGCCGCCTGCGCCGGAGTGCGTCCCCTCAGCACGCGCCCACGGCCGCGCTCCTTCCGGAGGAGTCTCCGTCGCAGATGGACCGCAGGGCCGGGTTCAGTCCGGTTCGGCCTGCTCGGAAGAGGCGCTGAGCGCGGCGAAGAAGCGGAGCACGGAGGCGCGGTCGTCCGGTGTGAGCGCAGCGACGGCGCGGAACCGCTGCGCGTGGCTGCGGCCGATCGAGGCTCTGGCGGAGGCCGCCGTCGACTCGGTGACCTCGAGGACGGTGCGGCGGCGGTCCTCGGGGTGCGCTCGCCGTCGGATGTGTCCGCCGGCCTCGAGCCTGTCGGTGAGCTTGGTCGCCGCCGCGGCGGAGAGCCCGAGGTGCCGGGCGACCATGCCGGGCGTCGTGGGGACTCCCTGTCGATGCGCGGCGATGAGATACCGCAGGGCCCGCATATCGGTCTCACCGAGGCGCATGTACCTGCGTGCCTCCTCGCTCAGCGAGCGCTCGAGGTCCCTCCAGCCGTTCATCGCCTCGAGGACGGCGACCACTTGGTCGACCTCGTGCCGGGGGAGATCACGCACGTCCAGCAGCTCTCCCGCGGGGTCCATGCTGCGGGGGTCCAGGAGAGACCGCACTTCGGCATTCCCATCGTTCGCGCTCGCGGCCATGTCACGATCCTAGCCTGGATTGAAATTACACTAAGAATACTATTAACTGAGTGAAGTAAATACTGAGCTGAGCCGAGACGACCGGAGGCCCCGTCATGACAGCTGCATCATCCGTTCCGTACGCCTCGCCGGCCTCTGCGCCCGGCGAGTCCTTCGCTGCCGCACCGCAGCGGTACGACGCACTTCTCCTGGCCGGGTTCGGCGGTCCGGAGGGCCAGGAGGACGTGATCCCGTTCCTGCGGAACGTGACGCGGGGGCGCGGCATCCCCGATGAGCGCCTTGAGGAGGTGGCGCACCACTACCGCCGGTTCGGCGGGGTGAGCCCCATCAATGCCCAGAATCGCGCGCTGAAGGCGGCGATCGAGGCGGAGCTCGCTGAGCGCGGCATCGATCTGCCGGTGTACTGGGGCAACCGCAACTGGTCGCCCTATCTGTCCGAGGCCGTCCAGCAGGCCGCCGATGCCGGCGACACGCGCCTGCTGGCATTCGCGACGAGCGCCTACAGCTCGTTCTCGAGCTGCAGACAGTACCGCGAGGACTTCGCCCGCGTGCTCGAGGAGACGGAGCTGGCCGGAGCGGTCACCATCGACAAGATCCGCCAGTTCTTCGACCATCCGGGCTTCATCGATTCCTTCGTCGGCAGCCTCGCCGAGTCGCTCGGCGGCTTCCTCGATGAGGGGCTGCCTGCCGGGGCGGTCCGGGTGCTGTTCACCACCCACTCGATCCCCACTGCGGATGCGCAGCGCTCGGGTCCGCGTGACAGGGACTTCGGTCCGGGAGGCGCCTATGAAGCGCAGCACCTTGCCGTCGCGGCGGCTGTGATGAGACGTGTGGCGCAGCGTGACGCACGGCTGAGTGGGGTTGCATGGGAGCTCGTGTACCAGTCGCGCTCCGGTCCGGCCTCGCAGCCGTGGCTCGAGCCGGACGTCTGCGAGCGCATCGCACAGCTGCCTGCGGAGGGGGTGGAGGGGATCGCGATCTCCCCGATCGGGTTCGTGAGCGACCACATGGAGGTGCTCTGGGATCTCGACACCGAGGCGCTCGAGGCCGCGGAGGACGCCGGCCTCCGGGCGGTGCGCACGGCGACCCCGGGCACCGATCCCGCGTTCGTCTCCGGCATCGTCGACCTCGTCGAGGAGCGCATGGCCGCGGTCGATCCCGCGGCACGCCCGGCGGAGACCGCGCTCGGACCGTGGTTCGACGTGTGCCGCCCCGGCTGCTGTGAGAACGTGCGCGCCGGATTCCGGCCGGCTGCCGCAGGTGTGGCCCCGTGAGCGGGCGGAGGGGCTGTGGTCCGCGGCGGTTCGCCGTCTCGCTATCACAGGTGTGATAGTTTCGGGAGTGTGACACCCACGGCAGCCTCGGCCCGCTCGGAGAACGGCCCCAGCTGCCCCTGACCACGGCGAACGGAGGTCGATGAGTATGCCGGCGTGGCTGTTCGCGCTGTTCGCCGCCGCGTTCGTGCTGTACACGGACGACTACGTGATCGCGGGCATCCTGCCCGAACTCGCCCGCGACCTCGCCGTCTCCGAGGGCCAGGCCGGGCAGCTCGTGACGGTTTTCTCCGTCACCGTCGCGGTCGCGGCACCCCTCGCCGCGGTCGCTCTCGCACGGATCCCGCGGCGAGGGCTCTTCGTCGTCTCACTGCTGGTCTTCGTCGCAGCGAACCTCGCGGCAGCGGCAACGCCGTCATTCGCCGTCCTGATGCTGCTGCGCGTCGCCGCGGCGCTCGCGGCGGCGAGCACCACTCCGGCACTGTTCGCGTTCGCGGCTGCGCACGCACCCGCGGAGAAGGTGGGGCGGTACATCGCCCTCGTCTCCCTCGGCGTCACCGGCTCGATCGCCGCCGGGGTGCCCCTCGGCACCTGGATCGGCGGCGCGTTCGGGTGGCGAGCCACGTTCGCGGCGATGGCCGTCGCCGGAACGCTGGTGCTGGTGTTCGTCCTCGCAGCCCTGCCCCGCGCCGAGAGGCCGGGTGAGACCCTGGCTCTGCGCGAGCAGCTGCGCACACTGCGGCAGCTGCCGATCTCTCTGGGACTGCTGGCGAACTGCGTGCTCATGACCGGTTCGATGATGATGCTCACCTACCTCGCCCCGTACCTGGCCTCGACCACCGCGGCCGGGGTGGAGGAGCGGGCGCTCGCGTTCGGCCTGTCCGGGATCGCGGGCATCCTCGGCATCTGGCTCGGCGGCATCGCCACCGATCATTGGGGCGCAGACCGAGCGCTCCTGTGCGGAATCGCCGTGATCGTCGCGTCCATGCTCGCGCTCTGGGGCCTCTGGGCCGCCCGCCCCGTGCCGCTGCCGCTCGTGCTCGTCGCGGCCACCGTCTGGGGCGGCATGGCGTTCTGGAACTCACCGGCCATCCAGGCCCGCCTGCACCACCTCGCAGGCCCCGTATCCGGCCATGCCCTCGCGCTCAACACCTCAGGCACCTACCTCGGCGTGTCCGTCGGAGCCGCGGTCGGGGGCTCCGTGCTCTCCGGCATCGGGCCGGGCGGCCTCCCGCTGTTCGCGGCGGGCTTCGCCGTCGCAGCGCTCCTCCTGCTCGCCCTCGCCGCGTATGCGTCCGCGTCGCCGGGGCGGCAGGGCCGGATAGTCTGACCGCGCGGAGAGCGCACAGAGCACGGAGCGCACAGAGCATGAGGAGGCGGCGTGGACGGTGAGGAGCTGCAGCGACTCGCGGCCGAACGCACACAGGAGCTGCCGGGCGCGGGTCTCGAACACCCCTTCGGTCCCGAGTGGGACGTCTTCAAGGTGCGCGGCAAGGTGTTCATGCTGCTGACCGTCCTCGCGGACGAGCCGCTCGTCACCCTCAAATCCCATCCGGACGACAGCCGCTCACTCCGGGAGGCGTATGCGGAGATCACACCGGGGTATCACATGAACAAGCGGCACTGGATCACGCTGCGGGCGGGATCCGCCCTGGACCCGCAGCTGGTCGAGGACCTCGTCACGGAGTCCTACCTGCTGGTGGTCGAGAAGCTGCCGCGCGCGCAGCGTCCCGTGGCACCTGATTCCTTTGGATAGAACCGAGATAAAGGGGGAGGCGGCACCGGTGCGACCCTTTGCCGGAGCGGTTGTCAGCCGGTGGTTCGTCCGTGGGCCGGCTTGGGCTCGGTGGCTTGAGCGTGATGCTGCTTCTGCCGTCAGTGTGAAGTCGCATGAGTGCACACCGCTAACAGCACGCATGTCGGGATTCCAGATCGATGCGGGCAGGCGCTTCCCTGACGTCTGCGTCGTGTATCAACCGGGATGTGGGAGGGCCTCTTTCTGCGAGGTGAAGGGTGGTCGAGACACCGGGCCGAGGCTTTGCTCACGAGGTTCTCACGTGAGCCTCGATTGTGATGTATTGCACATGTCGGGATTCCAGTTTAGTGTCGGTTGTGCAGTTGCTCACAATGTAGTGGGGTTGCCAATCTGCCCCTCTGCATGAATCGGAGGGGGTCTGTTCCATGGTCCAGCAAAATGCACCAGATGGGGGGCGCGGGCGTGCGCCCACGCTCCCCGAACCCGGCGGGGGAGGAGTGCTCGGACGTGCCAAGAGTTGGCTCGCCATTGCGGCTGCGGCCGCAGTAGCGACAAGTGGCCTGGTGCTTGTCAGCTCTTCCGCGGCGGACGCCCGGATGGCAACGGGCGGATCGGGGAAGTGGCGCTCGATGATCAGCTGGATGGAGTGGCCGGGCGACTCTACAGGGAAGATCGCCGAGGGCGCCGTGGCACAGACCCGGCAGCAAATCGGAAACGAGGTCATGACGACCTCGTGCACCATGACCAATATGGCTCTTCGGACATCCGGTGGGGGGGGCGCGCCGGGTGAGGTTCGGCGGGTAGGGGTCGAGGTCCCCG